>NZ_CP025704.1:1905154-2540206 GCF_002872415.1 Bacteriovorax stolpii
GATTTGTTCATCAATTTCTTTGATATCAGTTAACTCTGCCAAGGCCGGATCACCGGCCAGGTTAAAAAGCTTTTGATAAGCGCTGTCGTAGTGCTGCTTACAAACAACAGGGTCTTGTTTGATTCTTCCTGAAGCATCGGAAATATCTTCAATGATTTGAGCAAGAGATGGGTTTTCATCTGAGGAAGGGTTCCTTCCTGACATCGATGAGCAGCTTGTCGCGGCCACAGACAGTAAAAGACATCCCAAAAAATTCTTATGATTTTTAAACATAATACAAATCTTCCTGATAGATTGACATTGCCGTCCGATGGCAACAATTATGTTACTAGTCTAACTTAAGGTGCTGTAAAACTCTAGGGATGAAATCCCTTAGGTATTATTTTCCAAAATAATGTGCAGCATTCGTCTGAGCGGCTCTGCAGCTCCCCAAAGAAGCTGATCTCCCACTGTAAAAGCATTGAGATAGTCGTTGCCCATATACATTTTGCGAAGACGGCCCACTGGTACTTCCAGCTTTCCACTGGCGTATTGTGGAGTTAAATACTTGATTGAATCTGTTTTATTATTGGCCACAACTTTAACCCACGGGTTGTGTTCGGCCAAGATCATTTCGATTTCATCCATCGGAATATCTTTTTTAAGTTTAATGGTCAGCGCCTGAGCGTGGCATCTCATGCTGCCAACGCGCACACATGTCCCATCAATAGGAATCATGTTTGTCGTTTCCAGGATTTTATTTCCTTCAGCACTCGCCTTCCATTCCTCGCGGCTTTGGCCGTTTTCCAGGTCAGAATCAATCCATGGAATCAGGTTCGCAGCTAATGCCACCCCAAAGTTTTCTTTAGGAAAAGCAGCATCGCTCATGAGGCCCGTCACATTTTTTTCAACTTCTAAAATGCGCTCAGAAAGATTTGTGCCCTTATCCATCACGCGGTCAGTGTAATATTTCATTTGCGAGAGAAGCTCATTCATATGGCGAGCACCACCACCAGAGGCCGCTTGGTACGTCATTGACGTCATCCATTCGATTTGATTGGCCTTAAAAAGTCCACCCAGGGCCAAAAGCATCAGCGAAACCGTACAGTTTCCACCGATAAAATCTTTTTTACCTTCCTTAAGGGCCTTCTTAATCACGTGAAGATTCACCGGATCAAGAATGATTGTGCTGTCACGATCCATGCGAATGGCCGAAGCAGCATCAACCCAATAACCTTTCCAGCCAGCGTTTCTTAAGTCTTTAAAGACTTTTTTTGTGTAATCTCCGCCCTGACAAGTCACGACGATGTCCATTTTCTTTAGTTCATCGATATTGTGAGCGTCTTTAAGTTTAGGATCTGCCTTATTAAGCTGTTTAAATGGGTGCTCCCCACCTGCGTTTGAGGTTGAGAAAAAAGTCGTGTCAAAATGATTAAGATCACCCTCTTCCAGCATTCTTGCCATCAGAACCTGACCAACCATTCCTCGCCATCCAACAATACCTAACTTCATGCATTTTTCCTGTATTTGATATTTTCAGTCAATTTTTTATCTTTTACTATACTTTGTAAAACATTTTCCAATTCAAAAAATCTATCAAGGAAAATTCTATGAAACTCGTGGTCTCAAAATTTGGTGGAACTTCAATGGGCGACGCTGGCTGTATGCTTAGGTCGGCCTCAGTTTCTTTAAAACAGGGTTCAAAAATGGTGGTCGTGTCTGCGACGTCAGGAACGACAAATGATTTAATTGAACTGGCCCGCACTGCTGAAAAAAGCAGCTGGGATAAAGCTTCATTGATCATCACTAAAATTAAAAACAAACACGAGAAGATTGCCCGCGATTTAGAACTTCCGGAATCAGAATTTAAAATCATGAATGAAATGCTGGGCGAACTTGAGTCAATGTCGCGCGGGATTCATTTGCTAAAAGACTGCTCGCTTAAGGCGATGGATTCAATGCAGAGTTTTGGAGAGAGACTTTCTTCAATTCTTTTTACTCATGCGATGAACTTAGTCTTAAAAAAAGCAAACTCTGATCATAAAGCCAGCTGGCTAGATGTCAGAGACGTTTTAGTGACTGACAACCAATTTGGGAAAGCTCGCCCACAAACAAATGAAATCATCAAGGCCTGCGACAAGAGACTAGGGGCCATCAGACACGAAAACATGGTTTATGTCACTCAAGGCTTTATCGGACAAACTCTTGACGGCATGACGACAACTCTTGGCCGCGGTGGAAGCGATTACTCGGCAGCGATTTTAGCTGAAGGGATTAAAGCTGATATTTTAGAAATCTGGACCGACGTTGCTGGTATTGCCACAACGGACCCGCGTATTTGTCCAGAGGCGCGCGCGATTTCAGAAATCTCTTTTAAAGAAGCCTCTGAGCTTGCCACGTTTGGAGCAAAGATTCTTCACCCGGCGACACTTATGCCGGCCATCCGCTCACAAATCCCGGTCTTTGTCGGATCGAGTTTTGAAATGGGAGCTGGTGGAACATGGATAAAAAAAGAAGTCGAGGATGCTCCTTTAATCCGCGCTATGGCCTTAAGAAGAAAACAAGTGCTGGTGACTTTATCGACACCAGAAATGTTATACACTCACGGATTCTTGTATCAGATCTTTAAAGTTTTTAACGATCATAAAGTCAGTATCGATGCCATCACGACCTCTGAAATTTCCGTTTCAATGACTCTTGATGACTCTGCTCTTTTAAATAAAGACTTAATCCGCGACCTGGAAGAACTTGCAGTCGTTCAAGTTGAAGAAGACTTATCGTTAGTTTCTTTAATCGGAAACAACATCAACCACACACCAGGATTAGCTAAAAAAATCTTCAATGCCATTGATGGCATTAACGTGCGCATGATTTGCCTTGGAGCAAGTAAGCACAACTTCTGCTTCATCGTAGATGGAAGTGCGGGCGAAGAAGCGATTAAAAAATTACATAAGACTTTCATTGAAGGATAGAATGAAGATAGCGCTCTTAGGAAAAGGTAAAACTGGCGGAAAAGTTCTCGAATTATTAATCGAGAAAAAAATCCCGCACACTGTTTTTGACTCTAAAAACCACCCGACTCTCGAGTCGCTAAAAGGCCATGATGTGGTGATTTCATTTTTAACTGGCGACGTTTTTGGCGAGTATATGCCGCTTTTAATCGAAGCTAAAATCCCGGTGGTCACTGGAAGCACCGGTATTTCTTTTGGCAGTGAGCTCTCGGCAACTCTCCAAAAAAATAATATAAAATGGATTTATGCCACGAACTTTTCTTTAGGGATGAACCTGGTTCACCAGATGATTCTGATTATGAAAAACGCCGGCAGCATTCTTTCTGATTATTCATTTTCAATGAATGAAATCCACCACACTAAAAAACTGGACGCTCCAAGTGGCACAGCACTGTCGTGGAAAAACTGGGCCGGTCACGAGATGAATATCACCTCTGAGAGAATTGGAGATGTGATAGGAATCCACGAACTCACACTCAAAACGGCCACAGAAGAAATCACCCTAAAACACACAGCACTTGATCGCAAAATCTTTGCTGAAGGCGCTCTTTACGGGGCCAACATTATTTCAACACTCACTCCGGGACTTCACTTATTTCAAGATGTCGTCCAGAAGGAACTTTTAAAAGGAATTAAGTAATATGAAAAATCTTAACGACTATCCTTTATGGACAGCGATCGTCACTCCAATGAATGCCGACTCAACTGTCGATTACCCGACATTTGAAAAAATCCTAAGAGAGCAAGAAGCCGCTAATGTGGCGGTGGTTATTTTAGGCTCAACAGGTGAGGCCTTGAACTTAAATAAAGATGAATGTAAAAAGATTTTAGAGTTTGGCCTAGGCCTTAATTTAAAAGTTCCGGTGATGACTGGTATTGGTGGATTTAACCAAAAAGACACACTTGAATACGTTTCATACCTAAATACACTTAGTGGTCTTGATGCTTATTTAGTGGTGACTCCCCTTTACGCAAAACCAGGTGAGCACGGACAAACACAGTGGTTTAAAGCGATTTTAGATTTAGCAAACAAACCATGTATGCTTTACAACGTTCCAGGACGAACGGGTGTAAAAATGAATTTCAATGCGATTAAAAATTTAAAAGACCACAAAAACTTCTGGGCGATTAAAGAAGCGTCTGGATCAGTTGAGGACTTCAAAAAATACGGTGAATCTGCACCAAACGTTCGCCTTTATAGTGGCGATGATGGAATGGTTCCTGATTTCTATCCACACAGATGTGTGGGTCTAGTGTCTGTCGCTTCTAACGCCTGGCCCGCTCCAACTCGCGCTTATGTAGAAAAAACCCTGGCAGGAAAACTTTCAAACACAGAAGCAGATCTTTGGAAAAAGGCCTGCGATACACTTTTTATTGCCGCTAACCCGGTCCCTGTAAAAAACTTAATGCACGCAAAAGGACAGATCAAAACAAACGTTCTGCGCGCACCTCTTCACCATTTAGACCTGGCAGATAACTCTCCAGTTCTTAATGCTGATAAAAATATTACTACGTGGTTTAAGGAGCACAACTAATGGTTACAACAACAATTTGGGAAAAAAATCTTAACGACCTGGAAAGCGGAAGAGTTCGCGCAGCGAATTTTATCGATGGAAAATGGGTTGCCAACACTGAAGTCAAAGCTCAAATCCTTGAAGCTTTTAAAGCTGGCGTTCTAAAAGAAGAAAATGGATTTGTTGATAAACATAATTTAATGCCACAGTCTTTTCGACTAGAGCAAGGAATCCGCGTTGTTCCCGGAGGAACGTCTGTTCGCCGTGGAGCTTACATCGCTAAAGGTGTCATCATCATGCCTCCAAGCTACATCAACGTTGGTGCTTTCGTAGACGAAGGAACAATGGTTGATTCACACGTGCTTGTTGGTTCATGTGCTCAAATTGGAAAAAAAGTTCACCTCTCAACAGCAGTGCAAATCGGTGGTGTCCTAGAGCCAATCGGGGCCAATCCAGTAGTCATTGAAGATGAAGCTTTCATTGGTGCCGGTGCCGTGATTGTTGAAGGGATTATCGTTAAAAGAAGAGCGGTTATCGCTCCGGGAGTTATTCTTTCAAAAGGAATTCCTGTCTATGATATCGTTAACAACCGCATGCTGGAAAAAGGCGAACCTATTCCTGAAAACGCGATTGTTGTCCCTGGAAACCGACCGGTTAAGTCTGACAATGAATATGCCACAAAACTGGGGCTAACTCTTCAATGTGCGATTATTGTTAAATACCGTGACGAAAAAAGTGAAGCCTCTCTAGTACTTGAAGACTTCCTAAGATAGTTTCGCAACCTTAATTGTCACCACATTGTGACAATTGTTTTACAGTTCATGAGCGTTTTCCTCGCTATTCTATTACCAGATAAGAATAATTGGGGGAAACGCTCATGAAACCACAACACTTAGAAACTAACCTAGACATTAGTTCTGAAAACACACAACCAGTCCAAAAGAAAAAGCAAATTGACTGGGTCAATACAATCTTTTTAACAACAACTCCTATCGTTGCCATCGCTTTAAGCGCACTATACTTCATGCAAAATGGTCTTCAGTGGTCGCAAATCGCTCTAGCGGTTATCTTCTACTTCGCCACAGGACTCTCAATCACTGGCGGATACCACAGACTTTTTTCTCACCGCGCCTACAAAGCAAACAACCTGGTAAAATTTCTTTATTTAATTTTTGGTGCAGCGACTTTCCAAAACTCGGCCCTAAAATGGTCTGCCGATCACCGCATTCACCACACTCACGTAGATGACGAAAAAGACCCGTACAACATCAATAAAGGTTTCTGGTGGGCACACATCGGATGGATCTTCTTCCAGGAAAAAGAAGTTGAACCAAAATACCCAAAAGATCTTTTAAACGACAAACTGGTTATGTGGCAGCATAGAAACTATTTATGGCTTGCAGTCGTCATGGGAGTGATCCTTCCAACTGTGATCGGGTACTTTTTAGGCTCTGCTCTTGGTGGTCTGGCACTTGCTGGTTTTGGACGAATCGTCTTCGTTCACCACTGCACATTCTTCATCAACTCACTTTGCCACATTGTAGGGACTCGTCCATACACTGACACAAACACAGCAAGAGACAGCGCGATCATGGCCGTCTTCTCTTACGGTGAAGGTTACCACAACTACCACCACTACTTCCCGGTTGATTACAGAAACGGGATCAAGTGGTACCACTTCGATCCGACGAAATGGATGATTAAAACGCTTTCATTTGTTGGCTGGACGAGTGATTTAAAGAAAGTTCAGGAAAAACTCATTACTCAAGCTAAGCTTGAAATGGAAATGAAAAAATATCAGCCTGCAGCTTAAGATTTTATTCTTTAAAAATGAAAGGGCCCTCGAAAGAGGGCCTTTTTTATTAAAAAAATGACTATCTCTTGAACTATTATTGTCTTTTTAATATTCCAATATGACTTAAAATCATTTCAATACAGTTTTAATTGAGGTGGTAATGAAAAGTTTTTTTCTTATAATTCTATTTATTATTTCCAGTCGTACTTATGCCACAAGCTGTCTCGATGATATTTTTTCGGTCAACACTCAAGCTAAGTATTTCCAGAACGAAAATATTCTTTTTTATCGAGGTAACGGCCAACCAAAACGCAGTAACTCTTCACGTAAATTAGATATACATGGCAAGTTCAAACAAATTAATCCTGCAACAAAATGTGATCAAGTCACTATTAGTAGTAAGCAAATAAAAGACGAGATGGGAAGTGATGACTACGAAGTGAGTCTTTCTGGCTGTTCAGAAATTACCAGCAAATCAAGCTTCTACTATATGATTGACAATGAAAAAAAGACGATTTCGGTAAGTAAGCCTTTAGTAATTATTAAATCAGAAGAAAAAATTCCTTCACTAAACGATGAAATAAGCAAGGCAATCCAAACTTCCAGTATCTACACTTCAGATCGCATCGATCCATCCACACAAATTTCTAAAGTAGATATACAAAACATTACTATAAAGCATTTCCTTACAAATAAGAAACCAATCGTATCTGTTGCAATGATAGAATTGACAAATCTCTCAAAATATTTCAATTCAAAATATTCTGAAATGTACCCCAGTGAAAAAACATTCTCTAAAGAATCCGCATCCTTCCCTGTATTATTCTTAACACAAAATAACTTAAAAAATATTGGAGATGGTGCCAACTGTGCAGCACACAGGCTTAGTAATATTTTAAACTACGGCCAAAACACAAAACCAAATTTAAATCTAGGTGAAATATATCCGTTTAATCTTACAGATGCTTACGATCTCAATAATGATGGAAATGCTGACGTTCTCATAATAGATCAATCTTTTACTTACTGGATTGATAATACAGGTGAACTACATATAATAGACAATGATGTTTCTTGCTAATTTTTTTCCCAATTAAATATAGTAACGAATCGCCGTCACAACCTTCCCCGGCTTAAACCGAAGTGCGGCCTTCAAAACCAAACTCATCTGATTATGCAAGAACTGCTGATACCACTCCCTCGTCACAAACTCCGGTACAACCACCGAAATCATCTCTCGCCCGCTCTCAATGTGAGTCTTGTCGATATATGAGAGGAGCGGCCCTAAAACCGAGCGATAAGGCGATTCAATCACATTGAGTGGCAATCCATCCGACCACTTCTCCCACAGCCTCACCATCTTTGCCGTCGCTTCTTTATCCACGTCGACATAACAAACGCGCACATCTTTACTGATGGTCATAGCGTACTTAACGGCCCGGACAACTCCCGGGTGAATCCCGGAAATGGGAACAATGGCGATATAAGGCGCGTGGGCCGTTTTTAAATCCTGGTGGTAATTCTCACGGGCAAGAGTATGAGAAACGCGCGTATAGTGGTTTTTAACCTTTTTAAAAAAGAACACAAGAGCAGGAATCAGGATAATAACCATCCAGGCTCCACTCGTGAATTTGGTAACAGCGATAACGATTAAAACTATAAAAGTTGTCGTGGCCCCGAGGGCGTTAATTATCATCCCTTTTTTCCAGTGTGGGTTTCTATTTTTCACGTGGTGAACGATCATTCCGCTTTGGGAAATGGTAAAGGAAAGGAAAACCCCTACAGCGTACAAAGGGATAAGGGCGTGGGTTGAGCCGCCGAAGATAATAACAAGTAAAGCGGCCGCGGTGGTTAGGCCAATAATTCCGTTTGAAAAAACTAAGCGGTCTCCAATGCTCGACATTTGTTTTGGCAAAAATCTATCTTGGGCAATTAAGGATGTGAGTCTTGGAAAATCGGCATAACTGGTGTTGGCGGCCAAAAGTAAAATGAGGGCCACGCCAATTTGAATTCCATAATAAAGAAAATTTTCTCCGAAGATTTGTTTGGAAAGCATCGACATGACTGTCTCTTTACCATGGGCCGGGACGATTCCATAAATGTGGGCCAGGAGAGTAATGCCGAGGAAAAAACCTCCGAGAATAACGGCCATCCAAATCATGGTGATTTTAGCATTGACCGGCGAAGGCTTTCTAAAAATCGGCACTCCATTAGAAATGGCTTCAATCCCCGTCAATGCAGAACACCCTGAAGAAAAAGCGCGCAAAAGTAAAAAGAGTGGCACTTCCGGATAACTCTCATGTAGTACCGGATGAACAACCGGTGCCTGGCCGGTGAGTATTTTATAAGCACCAGTCACGATCATGGCGAGAATAGAGAAAATAAAAAAATACGTGGGATAAGCAAAGACATTCGATGACTCTTTAAGCCCTCTTAAATTTAAAATCATAATGGCAAAAATAATCGCGACACCAATAGCGACCTTATGTTCGGCAATAAAAGGAAAGGCCGATCCAATATTTTCTAGTCCTGCTGACACAGAAACTGACACCGTTAAAATGTAATCAATTAAGAGGGCCGCTCCAGCGACGAGCCCGGCATTCTCCCCCAGGTTTTCTTTGGCAACAGTGTAAGCTCCTCCTCCGTGAGGGTAAGCAGTGATGGTCTGTTGATATGAGAGAGTGATGATTAAAAGTAAGAGGGCAACTCCAACGGCCATTGGCATTGACCACGCCATAGCAGTGAGAGCAAATAATGAGAGAGGAATCAGCACCTCTTCGGTAGCGTACGCGACTGATGAGAGAGCATCAGAGGATAAAACGGCGAGTGCTTTCCACTTGGGGATTTTCTCTTCTTCGAGCTTATCCATTGTGAGTGGATTACCAATAAAGACGTGTTTGATTTTCGAGATAAACATAGACTATCCACCTCTCATTCTAACTAGAATTAGGAACCCAGAGAAAAACCCTGTCAAGGCAGCTAAGGCCCTGTAGAGGCCCTCAACTTACGCAAAACTGGCTATTTTTGCGTGGTGCAACTACAATATATATGAAGATTCCAAGGGTTTCTGCACTATATATAGTGGTGGCTGGACCCATTTTTAAATTGATTTTGTTTAAAAAGGACTCAAATTATTAGCAGTAAGTTTTAATTAGACGGTAAAAAATAGATTCATAGGACCATTTTTGCCTACTCTAAGTTACTAGAAATTAAATGTTTTTACGAATCCACGAAGAGTGATAAAATAAAATAGTCAAATATTTCTGCGCCTCATCTGGCCAATAAAATATTTGTAAACTTACGCGATCTTGTTATCTTTTAAAGTATAGAGCGTTTTGATCAAATCATTTCAAGGTTCAAAAAGGTCCAATACTGACCTTTAAGACTAAAGAAAAAGTTGCCTCAAAAAACTCTATAAACACACACACACAACGAGCTTTTAGACATTCAGGAGACACACCATGGTAAAGGATGCCAAGTCAGCAATCTTAGCACCAAACGACGATCGTTTCGTGCTTTTTCCAATTAAATATCACCAAGTATGGGACATGTATAAGAAACACATGGCCGTATTCTGGACAGCAGAAGAACTAGACCTTGTTCCAGATCTAATCGACTGGGAAACGAAACTGAACAAAGATGAAAAATATTTCATCTCTCACGTTCTGGCGTTCTTTGCGGCAAGTGACGGGATCGTTAACGAAAACCTTGCGATCCGTTTTATGAAAGATGTTCAGATCCCTGAAGCTCGTTGCTTCTACGGATTCCAGATTGCGATGGAAAACATCCACTCTGAAACATACTCACTTTTAATTGATACATACATCAAAGATGCAAAAGAAAAAGATAAACTATTCCATGCTGTAGACAACATGGCGTGTGTGGCAAAGAAAGCGAAGTGGGCCCTTAACTGGATCTCTTCTAAAAAATCATTCGCTCACCGTCTGATTGCTTTTGCTGCAATCGAAGGGATTTTCTTCTCTGGATCTTTCTGTGCGATTTACTGGCTGAAAAAACGCGGACTGATGGCCGGTCTGTGTACATCGAATGAATTCATCTCAAGAGATGAAGGTCTTCACTGCCAGTTCGCTGTTTTAATGCACTCTCTTTTAGACAAAGAAGAGCAAATCTCAGCGGAAGAAATCACAGCGATCATTACTGAAGCAGTAGAAATTGAAAAAGAATTCATCCTTGAATCACTTCCAGTTTCACTTATCGGTATGAACGCGCAGTCAATGTCTGAGTACATTGAATTCGTAGCGGACCACTGGTTAACTCAATTAGGAGCACCAAAAGTGTTCAACACGAAAAACCCGTTTGAGTGGATGGAACTTATTTCACTTGAAGGGAAAACTAACTTTTTTGAAAAACGCGTTTCAGAATACCAAAGACCTGGGATTCTGGGCGAGAAACAATCACACACATTCACACTAGACGCGGAGTTTTAAGATGTACGTAATCACAAGAAGTGGCGAAAAAGAACCTATCAAGTTCGACAAAATCACGGAAAGAATTGAGCAACTTTGTTTTGACTTAGACAGAAGTTTCATCGACCCGATGAAGATTGCTAAAAAAGTAATCGAAGGGATTTACGATGGGATTACAACTAAAGAGCTTGATCAGTTAGCAGCTGAAACAGCGGCTTACTTATCAACTCAGCACCCGCAATACTCTACCCTTGCCGGAAGAATTGCCGTCTCTAACCTGCACAAAGAGACTCGCGGTTGTTTTTCTGAAAACATCAAAGCAATGTACCACTACCACAACCCGGTAACTGGTGAGCCTTCTCCATTAGTATCGACAGAATTGTACGAAGCTGTAATGAAGAATGCTGAAACTCTTGATAAGGCACTTATCGACAAGCGCGACTATAACTACGATTACTTCGGATACAAGACTCTTGAAAAATCTTACCTACTTAAGATGAACAACAAGATCGTTGAGCGTCCGGGACAAATGCTCATGAGAGTTTCTGTGGGTATCCACTCAAACGATATTGAAGCGGCCATCAAGACATACAACCTTATGTCTGAAAAATACTTCACTCACGCATCTCCTACTCTATTTAACTCAGGAACAAATAAAGCTCAGCTTTCATCTTGTTTCCTTTTAACGATGAAAGGCGACTCTATCGAAGGTATCTACGATACTCTTAGACAGACGGCCCTTATCTCTCAATCTGCTGGTGGTATCGGTCTTGCGATTCATAACATCAGAGCGAAAGGGACATTCATCAAAGGAACAAACGGAACTTCTAACGGTATCGTTCCAATGCTAAAAGTATTCAACGATACAGCTAGATACGTTGACCAGGGTGGTGGAAAGCGTAAAGGTGCTTTCGCTGTTTACTTAGAGCCATGGCACGCTGATATCTTCGACTTCCTTGAAATGAAGAAAAACACAGGTAAAGAAGAGCAAAGAGCAAGAGATCTATTCTACGCTCTTTGGATTCCGGACCTATTCATGAAGCGTGTTGAAGAAGATGGAATGTGGTCACTATTTTGCCCACATGAAGCTCCAGGACTTGCTGATTGTTCAGGTGAAAAATTCGAAGCTCTATACAAGTCTTACGAAGAAAAAGGACTTGCTAAGAAAACTGTTCGTGCTCAGGACGTTTGGTTTGCGGTTCTTGAATCTCAAATTGAAACTGGTTCTCCTTACATGCTTTACAAAGATGCAGCTAACGAGAAATCAAACCAGAAGAACCTTGGGACAATCAAGTCTTCTAACCTTTGTACAGAAATCCTTGAGTACACAGCTCCAGATGAAGTAGCTGTTTGTAACCTGGCCTCAGTTGCACTTAACAGATTCGTTGATCACTCAACTGGAACTCCTAAGTACGACCACAAGAAACTATACGATGTAGTTTATCAAATGACGGTTAACTTAAACCGCATTATCGATATCAACTACTACCCTGTTCCTGAAGCAAGAAACAGCAACATGAGACACCGCCCGATTGGTCTTGGGGTTCAAGGTTTAGCCGACGCCTTCTTCGAAATGAGACTTCCTTTCGAATCAAAAGAAGCGCTTAAACTAAACAACGATATCTTCGAGACAATCTACTTTGCAGCTGTCACAGCTTCAAAAGATTTAGCGATGAAACATGGCCCATACGAAACATACCAAGGCTCTCCTGTTTCTCAGGGAATCCTTCAGTTCGATATGTGGGGAGTAAAACCAAACTCAGGAAACTGGGACTGGGCCGCTCTAAAAGCTGATATCGCTCAATACGGTGTAAGAAACTCTCTTCTAGTTGCTCCAATGCCAACGGCTTCAACGTCGCAAATCCTTGGTAACAACGAGTGTTTCGAGCCAATCACTTCAAACATCTACGTAAGACGTGTTCTTTCTGGAGAGTTTGCAGTTGTTAACCGTTACCTGGTAAACGATTTGATCTCTATGGGCCTATGGAACGATAAGATGAGAAACGAAATCATTGCTAACAATGGTTCAGTTCAAAACATCCAATCAATCCCTGATGAAGTTAAGGCACTATACAAGACGATCTGGGAAATTAAGCAAAAAGCTGTTATCGATATGTCAGCTGGTCGCGGTCCATACATCGACCAAGGTCAATCGCTTAACGTATTCATGGAAGATCCAAACTTTGGAAAACTTTCATCAATGCACTTCTACGCCTGGAAGTCTGGTCTTAAGACGGGTATGTATTACCTGAGAACAAGAGCAGCGGTAAATGCAGTTCAGTTCACAGTTAAAAACGATGCTCCGGTTGTGAAATCAACTGAAGAAAACATGGCAGCAATGGTTTGTTCAATCGACAACCCAGAAGACTGTGTAATGTGTGGTTCTTAAGACTAAAAAATTAAAGTACAAAAAGAGAAGACCAGCTGTTAAGCTGGTCTTTTTTTTTAATCAACACTAAAAAGTCTAGGGTGGCCGTCATTATCGATCGTCCATACTGGTCTATTGGCAGGCAATGGCTGGTTACTCACCATGGCCGCAAAAGCACTCTTAATTCGTTCAAACCCTATTCCCCCAACTTCATCTTCAACAATATCAAACTCTCCTGAACTACAGATGAAATTACCATTTCCACTTTCAGAAGCGCCCGACGGACAGAAAGTAGTAAAGGCCGAAAAATCTTCCGGCCTTATATTGGTCACGCCTGCTGCAATAAAATCTGCGGCCGATACAACTGGGTATAATAAAGCCCCAGTTTCAACATCCCCAGTTGAGCACGATCTCGTAAAATGAGTTCCAATTGTACTGTCGATAACACTCGTTCCATCAACGTGAAGACCAGTGATACGTCTTCCAACTTGCCCATCCTTATTCGTAGAAGAAAGCATAAAGCCATTTGGATAATTAGCATCATTATTAAAAGGTGATGTCATAACATAACTATAAACACTGCCAGTAATGTTGCACGAGTTTACCGTTAAAAAACCAGTCGTATCATAACTATAGACGGCACCTTGAAGCGCAAATGAATTGCTATAGCTTGCTCCTGATTCATTAGTAACTGTAAAGTGCGACCCATAAGCAGTCGTCCCATTGTTGCCATAAAACTCATTAGCTGCAACTAAGCGAATAACTTGCGATGTCGGAGTCGCTTTCCCAAGAACATGTCCCGCCTGTGGCCCAAAATTCGCCATATGAATAGTGACATGAGGACGTATCAAAACATCTTTGATTACCCCTTCATTGATTCCAATTAAACCACCAATGTAAGTAAGAGAAGAAGTATTGGCCATGTTAGTAATATTAACACTTGAATCAACTTCCTGAACAAGACCCGAGTTTTTACCGACTGCTCCACCGATAGTCGAATCACTTAAACCATTAATAGTTAACGAGCCAGTGGCCCTTATTCCAAGCACCGTCGCCCCAGCATTGTTTTGACCAACAATCGCTCCAACAGTCGTTGCTCCTGAATCCAAAAACGAATCAACTCTTGAATGAGAGATCAGACCACTGTTTTCACCAGCGATCACTCCAGTCGTATTTGCTGCTCCTGAAAAAACAACACTATGAAAAGTATTTTTTGTCATTATTCCACTAGAGAGATTCTTCCCGACAATTCCCACATACTGGGCCGTTCCCGTCGAATTAATGGCCCCTGCCGTAAAGTGAATATTATTTATTCTTCCTGAGTTTTGAACAAACAAACCACCTGAACCTGTAGGTACTGTTGAAAGAAATCCGCTGATAAGATGGCCATTTCCGTCAATACTGCCTGAAAAATTAGTCGGCATATCAGAAGTAGTGATGTCACCCACTGATAAATTTGACCTCACAGAATAAAACAGTGAAGGATTATTTTTTATTTGTTTCCATTGTTCTTTATTACAAAGAACAACAGGATTGGCCGCAGTTCCTCGAGCAAGCGTTGCGGCCTGAACTCCGACTGCAAGATTGTTAACGTTTAAAGCACACTCATTGGCCTCCCACCAAAGTTTTGGCATAGGATTCCCGCTATCTTGGAACTTTCCTGTGGCCATCAATGAAGCCTTTAATGTTCCATCTTCAAAAGTAGAAATAGTCGTATGATCAGTTGGTGGAGTGTTAAACCAATTCGGAGTCGTTAGAGACCCCATGTAATTTGCACCAGTCGGAGAGCCAATACCTATAAGAGCACCAATACTACAATAGACTGAGGAAGCTTTTCTACAAGGAAGCATAATTGATCCTTGATAAAAAGAGTTATTCAATGTGACAGTGTTAGTAGAATACCCAACGAGCCCACCAGCTTTACCAGCTTCATTTGTCGCACCTTGGAGATTGTGAGCGATATCCATTTGTGAATAACTATTTTCTATATTCACAAAACCAGAGACGTTCCCTACTAATCCTCCGGCATAAGCTCCCGTCGTACCACTCCAAAGAATGGCCCCATTAGAAAATGATTCCTTAATATATAAATTAATTCCAGATGTCCCCTTACCTACAAGGCCACCAATCATCTCAGTGCTCGAGTAACCTCCAATAGTACCCTCAAAAGATGATTGCCTAATTGTCAAAGAAGCTGCATCAGTATTAGCAACTAATCCTCCCATTGCAGTTACATTTGTGCTTTCGCCTCTGATTCGAACCTTGTTTGCATGAACATTAAAAATTTCATTGGTGCCGGTATACATACCTGCAACGCCAGCAACATTGCTCTCGCCCCTAATATCGGCATCCATAACTTTTATGTTTTTAATTAAAGTGGCACCACTTCCCGAAATAGCAGCAACTTTATCTTTGCCTTCGATCTCTAAGTTCTTTAAGGCCAGATTAGAAATGCTTCCTCCAACTCTAACAAACCCTAGGTTATCTACGTCATTTTCATTAAGTCTAATATTAGAAATTGTGTGATTATTACCATCGAATGAACCAGAGAATGTCTCAGCTGCAATTGGAGAACAACCTGAATCATACAGGCCTCCGATTGGTGTAAAATTTGCCCCTGGCCTGCTGCTAGAACATGCTGGCATGGGCTGCTCTCCATTGGAGATGATCGAAGTTTTATTCATGTCTAAATCAGCTTGCAGAGTAAAATGGCTCGACGTATAGGTCGTAGAACTCTCTCCAATTTTATTTAACTGTGACTCTCTACAAATTGTATAAGGAGCAGAGATTGACCCATCCCCAGAAGCAAATGGATGAGGAGAGACGTTGCTCACATTCGCCCTTACGCCCGAGCAGACCTCGAATTCAGGGATAGAGGTAATTAACTGCATGCTTTTTTTATTGCTCAAACTTGTATAAGTTCCACCTGCTGATACACAGGCCTCTTGGGAAATTTCATACTGAGAACTGCTTAAACTACATCCCGCTGCCCACATACCATTATACTTGGTACACATCTCCATGCTAAATGAATAAGCATTACATGACCCTTCGTTAACAAATTTAATCGTATCTAATCGTGCCGTTCCCAAAAGACCATATTCATAAACTGCTCTTCTAAAACCCTTAGGGTCACTTTCATCACATGAAATACTTGAATAAAAAGATTCCAAAAATGTTAAGGCCGGAAGAAATCCATTACCTAATGGCAAATGCTCCTTTATGAAGTTTACACCTGTCGCTTTACACTCAGATACTAATTTCCCAGGAAGTACTTGAAGGCCTCCTGCGGCCGGTTTAATAAAACTTGAAAGCACCAATCGACGGCTCGTCGTCTTCGCTTTGGCCGTACCTGTTCCACAACCAATACCGTTGTGATCAGTGATCTTCTGACATTCGTACGTTGAAATATCTGGGAATTGTTTTACGCCTGCATTGATTGCCACTGAGGGAGTAAAATCAGGAAGGTCACATTTTGAATTTGATAAACTCATTGAGACTTGAACATCTGTTCCATTAAGAACGGCCGCATTTTTTGCGCATCTAATACTCCCAGAAAAAGGAGCACCTGAACCATCGCCTTCCCAAGCAACACTCCAGAAAGTCCAATTGCCATTAACAAGTGAGAGTTCAAAGCCACTGCTTGGTGTGATCACTGATCCAAACATATCTCCCTTATCTGATCTTCCCCACAGCATCGCTCCACCAGCTCCGACTGCATTGATGTCAGCTAAAGCTGCAAGACCAATTTTAAATTTTGCCTCACTTTTTCCCGCCTGCTTGCTACAGCCAAAAGAAAAAAGAAGAGATAATACAAGCAAAAACAAACATGGTTTTTTCATCTGATTCACACCTGATTTATTTCTGAAGAATCCTTCAGAATATTCTAGTGTCATATCGGTAAGTTAATTTAATTTATAAGTTTTTAATAGATTAGCTAAGTGCTTGGAGACTTATAGAATGAGCAAATGAGAATAAAATCTGCCACTCAATAGTTTGAGTGGCAAACTTCTATCTTTTATTTATAAATAATCAGGTCGTTAGCGTTAAAGCGGACTTTCTTTGCAGTAGCGTACTTATCATCGCTAGCTCTATAGCCTGTCGGACATGCACATACTGTTTTCCAACCAGATCCAACCAGTCCCAGGATTTCATCATACTTTGCGGGATTAATTCCCTCAAATGGACAAGCATCTACACCTAAGACAGCAGCGGCCGTCATAAAGTTCCCCAAAGCAATGTAGGCCTGATTTGAGGCCCATTTAAAGCTTTGTTCTGGAGTCATGCGCTCAACTAAATTTGTCACCATCATTTTCTCATAACCTTGAAGGTCTTCAGTCTTAAGGCCTCTGACTGCTGCCGTTTGCTCGATGTATTTTCTTAAATGTTCAGCGTCCATTTTTTCTTTAGCTAAAAACACCACATGATGAGAGCAATCAGAAACCTGAGTTTGTCCATAAGAAGCTGCTGTTAATTGATCTTTAATGTCTTGAGATTTTACCACTACAAACTTATATGGCATGGCCCCATATGATGAAGGAGTCAAAATAAGAGTTTTCTCCAGAGCGGCCCAAGTGACCTCATCGATTTTTTTAGTATTATCAAATTTTTTAGTAGCGTAACGCCACTCCATTGCCTCAAGAAGTTGAGCAGTAGATAGTCTTTGCATGTTTTGTCCTTTTACTTACGGTTGATATTGATAGACTCTGATGTCATACATCTGAACTTTTTCCATTTCAATTAATTTAATATGGGAATCGGTGATGTCAAGGTATCCCGTTAAATCACAGTCTGACTTACGAAGGTAATACCTGGTTACGATAATGGCACCAGGCAGGAGCCCTGGTTTAATTTTTTGCATAAAATTCTTTTCTATGTCCCCCTGGAAATACGATGGGACGTCACTTAAAGAAAGGAAATCAAACTGCCTTGTGCCTTTTGAAAGATAGCTCACAAAGTCTTCCTTTACATAATCCACTTCTGTCTTAGATTCGTGGACGCGCTCAAAACTCTCCTTATTGGCCTCAACAGGAACGCCTAGAAGTGATTTAATTCGCCCGTAGAAGCAAAGCTGAAGAAAGAAGCTCTTCTGGGCAAGGTCGCGGGTAAAAAGCCTGTCAAAGGCCTGGAAGTAATAATCAAAATGAGAAAGCGGAGAGTTCTTGGTAATGAAATCCCCTTTGTATAAAAGGGCATTAAACATCGCCTTGTTTCCAAGTATATGAATGAGAACCTTCCATCTCTTCATCGGGAACTCTGTCTGATAATACTTCACTTGTTCTTCCAGATTATCAAAACGCAGGATGCGGTCGTAATCAAGACCTAAAAGGACTTGTAAAACCTTGGCAAAGACAGCAAAAGTCCTCTCCCATTTTCCTAGGTATAAAAGTGATTCGAAGTGAACTTCTTCAAAGACTTTGGAGAAGAACTCACGGCACTCTGGAGTTAAATGGATTTTATGAAAGAGCTCTTTTCTTTCGTGGGCATTGTTTTTTTCTGAGTAAGGATAATACCCCCAGAAAAGAAGGAACTTGTCGTGATCGAGATCGCGGTAAGTGCTCAGGCGAAGCTCGGCCAAAAAAAGCTGCTCTTTAGAAAGATCAGAAAGAGCGAGCACTTTTGCTTCTTTATGCATTAAAGGAAGCGAGCGCCCTCCTGAGCCACAAATAGAAAAAATATTTTTCGGTTTGATTTTTTTAACGAGCTCCACTTCAACAGTCGTGTCTTCGTTTCCTAAAGTGTAATTTAAACCTTTAAAGTATTCTTGAGTCATATCTTTCTCACTTATTTAGTTTTTTTCATTGCGCTCACCGCATGTTCGCGGCACAGGTCGAATTCGGCATCGGTAATAAAACCATTATGCCCCATAATTTGAGAGAGCCTTACGCCGTGTTCATTGGCCATGCGGTCAATCTCAATAACTTTTTCGTAGTTAATGTTGCGGGAAAGTGTGAATGATTCAAACTTTCCATCCATCGCTAGGAGCGCAGTTTCTGCCAGACAAGCGTAGACAATATTTCCTTCCAGGCCGATGTCGATATTCATGTCGACTTTTCCAGGGAGAGTCACCTCGCCACTGGCAATAACTAAAACGTCTGGTCTTCTGATTGCCTCTTCCTCTTTTATGTCAAAAGGTCTGGAAACGTCACAGATCACACATCCTGCTTTAACTTTCATAATATCTAAAACAGTTTTCCCCTGGCCTGAAGTCGTTGTAATAATCAAGTCACATTCGCCAGTAAAATTATCCGCATCAGTTGAGACTTCAACTTTTGCTTTCGGGTTAATTTTTAAAATCTCTTCACGAAGCTCCATCAATTTATAAGCTCGCGGGGCGACGATAATGATTTTCTCCCACGTCAGTGCCAGGATCTTGGCCGACACTGCACCAATACTTCCGGTCGCACCAACCACCATCACCGTTCCTTTAAACATAGATCCTTTCTTTTGAACGAAACCTAATTTCTCTACAGCGAGCTTGGCGGCCCACAAGGTAGAGGCGGCCGACAGTGAGTTACCTGTGGTCACAGGAATAGGGCTTAAGCGGTCAATCGTCACACCGGCATCACCGACGATTTTTGTATAGGCCCCAAGTCCCATGATCTTTGATCCGGCATCCTGGGCCTTATCGCAAAGTTTTAAAATCTTGCGATAAATACTATCTGGTTCTGCTTCCATTAGTTTTTTGGGAGTTTCAGTCACCGTGTAAATGAGACCTTCAACTTTTTTCCCATTTTTTTCACTGACAATCCCTTCAATTTTCCCATAGTAAAACCCCGGAGGAAAACTCATGATTTCCTCTGTGATCTTCTCTAATGGTTTTGAATATTTTTTGATAAAGCGCAAATAAGGGTGCTTAAAGAGATGATTGGTTGAAAGCGGGTGAATAACAAAAGAGAATTTTGTCACTTCTTCTTTGTCTTCATGAAATGTTTTAATTTCTGGAGAGAGCTTAAACTCCTCTACCAATTTAATAATATCGTCTTGTTTAACAAAGTTCCCTTCCCCTTTTTTAATCTGGATGATCCCTTCTAAAATAGAATAGTTCATCTTCGGGTAAATTGAGAGCTGAGGCAGACAGATTAAGGCCTCTTTTAGTCCTGCCTCTTTAAGCTTTTCTTCCAGCTGATTAGAGACAATATCAATAATCAGTGTGCGACCTTTTAAGTGCGAAAGATTCAGGAAATTGATATTGGCCTCATTTCCCACCAGAATGTCGCAGCCTAAAAATTCAATAAGAGCGCGGTTTTTAAAAATCGAGTCGTCATCAAAGTCAGGAACAAATTTTTTCTGAACCTTCATCGCTTTTAAAACCGGGCTTAAGGCCTTTAAAAACTTCTCCAGTGATTTGGCACTATGAAGATTAAAAGGAAGTTTCAAAAGGAAAAAAGGATCGGCCATGACGATATCGCTGGTGATTTCAGCAATCGGCTCAACAAAACCAATCTGCAGGGCCGCAGAGTAAAAACCAATTTTCTTTTTATTAAAAAACTGTGGGTTCTTTAAGTAGAAAAGTCTTAAGGCATAAGGGATATAAACATCTTTAACAATCTGTCCGTCGACAATCGGCGTGTACTTGGCCGCTGTTTTTAAACGGTAAGTGTCCGGGTGAAGAAAGAATCCTTTTTTAAATTTAATTTTCTGAGGGATTCCGGTAATACAAATCACGTCGCATTGACCGTCGTATTTTTTAATCAGTTTTTCCGTGAGTTCAACATCAAAATTAGTCGAGTACTGAATCACGCGGTAGATTTCGCCAAAGAATTCGACTTCTTCATCAAAGTTGTATTGATCCTGGGCAAAGGCAAGTGAGAGAATGGTTTTCAAACGAACCTCAAAAACTAATGTTTTTAAGATTTGCCGAAAAGAATGTGTTTAAAAGTACCATAGGTACTTTTGTTGATCTCAGGCAAATCCTCTAAAGTACTGGTCTTATCGTATGACAGACGCGAAAACATAAATGGAAGCACTTCTTCTGGAATACCTAATATTTTTAATAAGGAATTGTGAATGGGGTTCTCTTTTACCGGAAGATAATAGGTCTTAAGCCCAAATTTTTCATTGAGGTCATTTAAAAATTCCTGGAGTGTTGGCAGCTCAGAACTCACCAGGTGATAAGTCTTCACTTCAAGAGAGAATTTTTCACGCTCAATTAAATGGGCAATCAACTGAGCGCAATGGTCAACTGGAATGATCGGAAGTTTGGCCCTTGGGTTATAACTAAGTGGAGCAATCGGCACATACTTTAAGGCCTTTGAGTATTTCTCAAAAGCGCGCAGGAAAAAATATGGCCCGTCTATTTTTGGCATCTCACCTGTTTGTGAGTCGCCAATAATAATAGCTGGACGGATGATTCTGGTGACGTATTTAGTGTTTACATTCTCTCTGACAATTTGTTCTGCCAGATACTTTGTCTCTGAATAACTGTCTTTAAATGATGTTCTTTTTGGCAGGACATTCTCATCTAAAAAGAAAGTGTCCGTATCACCTACTGCGATTGTTGAAATATAATAAAAAGACTTGAGATTCTTCATTGCACCAATCAGGTGCAGAATGTTTTGAGTGCCCACGACATTTTGTAAAAAACAAGCGGTATAAGTCGCGCTCAGGTCGTAAAGAGCTGCTGCATGAACGACGACATCAATATCATCTAAAAGCCTCTTTCTCTCCTCGCCTTCAAGAGCAATGACTTCCAGGTTAGTGATATCCCCTTTTAGGTAAATAATATTTTTTAGATCGCTGAATTTTGCCAGCTCTCCCTGACGAGAAAGCAGATAGACGACTTCAAATTGTGAAGCTAATAAACGGACTAAGTACCCGCCTAAAAAACCTGTGCCACCTGTGATTAATACATTCATGATTATGTTAAGCTTACGATTTGCCCGCTAAAATTTTCTAAATCCACCTGATCTTTTGGTGAAAACACATTCAGAAAATTCGGGTAACACTTAATGTGCCAGCTTTTACTCTTAGGGAAGATCTCACCATCGCCAAAGAATGACAACTCTTCTGCGCCATCGAGAAGTTCAATTTTTGCTTCAGTTGTCTCCAGGACCACAACGTTCGGGTCATCTGTCGGGAATTTTCCATTTAAAATTTTAAGGACGCAGGCAATGAGCTCCAGCCTGTTTTGGTGCTTAAAGATTGTCAGGTTAAATTTTCCATCCTGATGATTGGTATGAGGTGCGACTTCAAAGCTTCCTCCAAGCATAGGCTGGTTATTAATTAAAACAAGAGGAGCATAAAACACATCGTTAAGCTCCAGTGATTCCAGTTTAAATTTATAGCTCATCACCTCGCGGGCCATAAGTCTTTTGGCCGCAAAAAGTGAATAGATATTTTTCCCTGAAAGCTTCATAAACTTTTTAAACTGCGGGAATTCAGAACGGATGGCATTGATGTCGCCAGCAATTTCTGCAGCAAACCCCAGGCCTCCGTTAGTGGCCATAAAACGGCCATTGATATTGATCAAATCGATCTTCTTTCTGGTATTGAGCCTGATTGTCTGAGCGATCTTTTTAATATTCGAACTTGAACCCATCGTTCTGGCAAAATCATTTGCCGTTCCGCCAGGAACAACCAAAAGGCCGATATCTGTTCCGGCCAGCATCTGAATAATTGAATGAACAGTCCCATCGCCACCAACTGATAAAACAGCATCTACGTTGTTTTCAATATCGCGGCTCAAATTAGCATAAAGCTCTTCCATAGTCGAAGAGACCGGGTATTCGATCTTGCTTCTAAAAAGGGCGTTATTGATTTGGCCTTGCCAATCATGACCACCATTAGAAGCTCGCTGGTTAAGATAAACAGAGATGTTCTGCATAATTCCTCATTTGTGCTAATGCTCAATGATACCCTCTGAAAAATTCCTAGGGAGTTTTTGTGGTTCCCTTTGAAAAAAATACATTCCTTGTCTAAACTATAAATAACGCTTGATTGGAGATCTGATGAAAATCCTAGTAGTTACTAGCGAAGTCACTTTTGTGCCCGGAAATTACAACCACTTTTTAGAAGGTTTGTTTAGGGAATTACAGGGCGAAAAGGACCTCTCCATTGACCTCGTGATCCTTAAAAATAACTCCCCTGTCCTGACTCTTAAGGGGCTCGCATTGGGACTTATGGGTGCTCGAAATATCGGTTTTTCTCTGATAAAAAACACTATCAAAGCTGCTTTTAAAGACCGCACGGCCACGGCCAAAAAGCATGATATTCGCCTGCATTTTTTCGACAATCCAAACTCTCCCGATTTCCTCCAATTTGTGAAAAATCACCAGACGGACCTTTTGATCAATGCTCGCACCAGGTTCATTTACAAAAGTAAAATTTTAAAACTCCCGCGCCTTGGGGCCATCAACATTCACCACGGACTTCTGCCAGAATTCCGCGGGACTATGTGTGACCTTTGGGCCCTCTACAATGACCGTCCCACAGGATTTTCTATTCACGTAATGGAGAAAAAAATCGACAACGGTGCCATTATCCGACGAATCGTCACAAGTACTCCCACTGATTCCAATCTTCGCAAGAGTTTTGCAAGGCTCATTGAGGAGAGTTCGAAAATTGAGGGCATTGAGATGGCAAAAGTTGTAAAAATGATCAAAGAGACCCAGAAAATTCCGATAGAACAAGACAATATTTCAACTAAAACTGAGTACACGAAGAACCCCGATTTCTTTGCGATCAGAAAAATGCTGCAAAAAGGTATTGAACTATGAAAATGATTTTTCACCACGGCTCACCAGGAGCTCCACAAGATTTCTCTCACATTAAAAAATATTTCCCGGATATGGAGATTCACCTCTTTGACCGTGTAAAAAAAGAGCGCAAAGGTGATTTCGAAGCAGAGATTCAATTGGGGTATTCTTTTGGCTGCGTGAAGGCCTTAAAGTACGCAGCCAAAAGTGACAGGACAAAACTGGTGATCTTAGTAGCGCCTTATTTGTTTCCAATAAAAAAACCTGGCGCCTTAATGAAAGGTCTTTTGATGTTCGATCTTTTTCGAAACACTGCTCTTCCAGCGCTGGCGAAAAAAAGCATTGAGAAAATGTTAAAAGAAAGCTCTCACCCACATCCTGTTCCAGAGACTTATGAAAAAGATGCTAAGGAGTATTTCAACACAGAAAGATTAGCCCACTCAATTTTGGAAAAAGATATTTCAGAAGAAAAAGTTATTAAACGCCTGGAGCAACTAAAAGCAAAAAATATCCCGGTGATTGTCATCATGGGTGAAGGTGATCAGACTTCATACAAAGGGGCCAACAAAGAAAGACAATTTGATCCCCTCCTGGTTTATAAGAATATCCAGATCAAAACAATTCCTGAGGCAGGCCATGCACTCTTGTGGACTCACACTAAAGAGCTTTCAACTCTTATCAATGAATCAATTGGAAAATATATGACAAATGGTAATAAAGAAAAACGCCTGGGATATTACCCAGGAAAAGATGAAAACAACAACGTAGCAAGCTTTCTAAGAGAGCACGCCAAGAGTTTCCCAACTAGAAATATCTTAACATGGGTTAACCCGGAAGATTTAAAAAACTGGAACGGAGACATCAACACTCCACTTCCACACCGCTCAGTCAAAGTAGTTGAGCTCGATCACTTAGTAGGAATCCTCGCTAAAGAATTCCAAAACCAAGGCATCGCTTTTGGTGACCGTGTGATTCTCTTTTTACCAATGTCGCTTTACATGTACGCGGCGATGTTTGCTCTTCAAAAGATGGGAGCAATCCCTACTTTCCTGGACTCGTGGGCAAGACGTGATCAGATGGGAGTGAGTGCCAAGGTTGCTAACCCACGCGCGATGATTAGTGCAGACAGGGCCTTTGCTTATCTTGCTGACGTTCCTGAAATCGCTTCTATTCCTATAAAAATTGTCGCTGGAGAAGTAAAAAGCGAAATTAAATACAACGCACGCTTGGAAGTTCTCTTGCAAGGAAAAGAGTCTCTGGGAATTGTACCGGTAGAAAAAGAACACACGGCCTTGATTACTTTTACAACCGGGTCATCAGGAACTCCTAAAGGAGCTGATAGAAGTCACCGCTTCTTGGCGGCCCAGCACTACGCTCTTAACCGCCACCTTCCTTATGACAATGGCGATAAAGACCTTCCAGTCTTTCCTATCTTCTCACTTAATAACCTAGCAGCGGGAGTTGAAACGATTATTCCGGCCATTGATGTCGGCTCTCCTGCTCCAACAGACGCACTGGTTTTATACGTGCAGATGAAATCAAGTGGTGTAACGTGCACGACCTTATCTCCTTCGCTATTTAACGCTCTTTCAGCGTACTGTATCGAAAAGAAATTAAACCTCGACTTCCTAAAACGCATCGTCACTGGCGGAGCACCAATTTCAAGAGATGATGTGGCCCGCATGAAGAGTGTGGCAAAAAATGCTGAAATCCTGGTTCTCTATGGATCAACAGAAGTTGAACCAATGGCCCACATTGAAGCAGTTGAAATGCTCGCTGAAAGGCCACACGACGATCATGAAATCGTTGAGGCCGGAGTTAACGTGGGAGGCCTTGATAGTGGTCTTGAATATAAATTTATCCACATCAACAAAGACCCGGTTTACGTCAAAGAAGCTTCTGACTGGAAAAAACTTGAAGTCCCTCCAGGAGAAGTCGGAGAGTTGATCGTGGCCGGCGAGCACGTCTGTGAAAAATACTTCAACAACGAAGAGGCCTTCTTCCGCGCCAAGATCCGCGATGAAAGAAAAATTGTCTGGCACAGAACCGGAGACCTTGGGAAACTAGATAAACACAACAACCTTTGGATCGTGGGTCGCGTTCACAACGCCATTAACCGCAAAGGTCAGTACTTCTTCCCGGTGCGCGCTGAAATCATTCTTAAAAAGTTTCCATTCGTTCATAAAGCGGCCTTCCTGGGAATCGCTCACCCTGACTTAATCGAAAAGACTTACGCCGTCTTCTCAACTCAGGACTCAAATCTCAACATCGAAGAGGCCAAAGCTGAAATCAGACGAGTAATGGAAAAAAATGATTTTGTGGTGGATGAAATCATCCACATCGACGACATCCCAATGGACCCTCGTCACCACAGTAAAGTTGAATACGAAATTCTAAAAAAGAAAATCCAAGGAATAAGTTAATGGCAAAAGCAGGGGCCTGGTGGCAGTTTACCAAAGAGCGTTTTGAACCAGCATCTCATTTGAGCATGATTGTAGTTTTTATTTTTGCTCACATTCTGGTGGTCAATGCAACTGAGTCTATCTTTGCGACGTCTTTAAATGATTTTGTTATGCTCATTGGAGTTGTGGCCTTTTATTTTAAGCTGCGTCTTTATGATGAAGTCAAAGACTATGAGCTGGACGTAGTGATTAATAAAACTCGCCCACTTCCTCGCGGTCTGCTAAATCACAAAGATATGTACACCGGGATGGTTGTTTGTATTCTGGTTGAAATCACCACATTTGCCTCAATGGGGATCAATTCACTTGTCAGTATGATCGTGGCGATCCTTTATTCACTACTTATGTATAAAGAATTTTTTATCCGCGAAAAAATCAGACCGTATCTCACGACGTATGCCTTAACTCACACTGTGGTGACGGTACTTTTAAGTTTTGCCATTTTTAGTTTCCTAAGCACTGAGAGCTTATTAAAACTTATCACCAACACGACTCTCGTTTCATTTGCCATGGCCAACTGGCTTCTTTTTAATATTTTTGAATTTGGCAGAAAGACTTTCGCGAGCTCCGAAGAGCGCCCAAGTGTCGACACTTACTCCAGCCTTTTTGGAAGAACTGGCGCGGTGGTCCTGGTGGTCTCACAAGCGGTGATCGCTCACTTTCTGACCCTTTCACTAAGAGGCGCGAATCATGCCTTTTCACTTTGGACTTCAGGAATCCTGCTTTTAACTTTAGGAGTCCTCTCTTTTAGATACATCATGACTGACAGTCCAGTGGCGGCCAGACACTACCGCCTCTTTAGTTCAGTCTATATTATTTTATTTTATGTATTATTAATTTTTTCTCACATTATTCCATAGGGCCTTATGAAACCACACAACCTCTACATCGTCTCTAAAGACAGTACTCACCACTTTGCTAAAAAAGAATCAGGTGGAAAAGGGCACAATCTCTATTTATTAAGTAAAAACGACATCAAGGTTCCAAAGTTTGTCACTCTTCCTCCGGCCTTTTTTGAAGAGTTCAAAAAACAAAGTGGAATTGAAGACTACCTCAACACGATTCTGGAAGATAAGCACCTTTCGATGCAGGAAGTGTCAGAGAAAATCAAACACAAAATTGTTGAAACCAATATGCCACTGGTGATCTTTGAAGAAATCGCCAGGGCCTATGAAGAGCTTGAAAGAGACCTAATCTCAGTTCGCTCAAGTGCTCACGACGAAGACAGTGCTCTTCACTCGTTTGCCGGCCAGCTTTCAAGTTTTCTTTATATCTCTGATCTCGATATGACGATTCATTCAATTAAAGAATGCTGGGCCTCTGCTTACTCTGAGAGATCACTGGCCTATAGAACGATTAATAAGCTGGATATTTTAAACATCAAAGTTTCAGTTATCTTGCAAGAGATGATTGACCCGGATATCAGCGGGGTTCTTTTTACTTGTAACCCCATCAATGGAAAAAACGATCAGATCGTTATCAACTCAGTTTACGGTGTTGGTGAAGGACTTGTTTCAGGACTTTTAGATGCTGACACTTACACCATCATGAAAAAAGATGGATCAGTAAGCGAAAAAAACATCGTTGAAAAAACTAAAAAACTCATCCGCGACGAAAAAGAACAAAGGTGTTTGGAAGTAGCGGTTTCATTAAATGAACAAAATGCTGAATCACTGAGTGCTTCTGACCTAAAAGCGCTTCATCAAATCGCTCTTAAAATTGAAGATTTCTACGGAAGGCCTCAAGACGTGGAATGGGCCATTAAAGACGGAGAGCTCTTTATTCTTCAGTCTCGCCCGGTCACGACGGGAATTGAAAACAGCCGCGGGATTTTATACATGTGGGATAACTCCAACATTGTAGAGAGTTATGGAGGATTAACAATGCCTCTGACTTTCGGTTTCGCCCATTACGTCTACCACCAGGTTTACGTTCAATTCTGCGAGATCCTTCTCGTCCCTCAGTCTCGCATTAAAGAAATGGATTACTTCCTTAAAAACATGCTGGGACTCTTTTACGGGCGTGTTTATTACAACCTCTTAAACTGGTACAAACTAACAAGTATTCTTCCAGGCTACAAATACAACCGCGCTTTCATGGAAACCATGATGGGGACAAATGAGGCCCTACAAGATGAAATCGCTGAGCGTGTAAAACCACCTGAATTTCACCATGGCCCATTAGCGAAGGTAAGATCAGCGCTTACTGGCTTAAAATTTTTCTATTTCCATTTAAATATCCAAAACGTTGTTGATGACTTTTTAACTGAGTTTCATATTGTTTATAACAAGTTCAGAGTGATTGATTACTCTCGCCTTCCAGCTGACAAAATCTATGAGCACTACCAGGCCCTGGAGCGCGAGATGCTTTGGAAGTGGCATGCACCAATCATTAACGACTTCTTATGTATGGTTCACTACGGTCTCTTTAAAAAGTTCACCAGCAAATGGCTGGGACACTTAGGGGATTCTTTCCACAATGATCTTCTTGCAGGAAATGGGAATCTTGAATCCGCAGAACCTACAAAACGTCTCATCGTGATGTCAGGTTATGTTTCAAAAAAACCAAAATTAAGAGAGTTAATTCTTTCAACTCCAAATGAGATGTGCCTTGAGGCCATCAATCAGTCGGAGTTCCAGGAATTTTATTTTATGGTTTTAGAGTACATTGATAAATACGGCTTCCGTTGTATGAGTGAAATGAAACTTGAACAAAAAGACCTTCACCAGGAACCGGGGCTCTTTTTTGTTTTCTTAAAAAACTTAATCAACTGCGGGCAAACGGACCTGCACGAGTATGAAAAGCGCGAAAAAGAAATCAGAGAAAATGCTGAAGCACTTTTAGATAAAAACATTTCTGGTGTGAAAAAAGTCATCTACAAGTGGTCTCTAAAACACGCCCGCAAAGCTGTAATGAACAGAGAAAATACACGTTTTTGCCGTACGAGAATTTACGGAGTCGTCCGCGCCATGTTCTACGCTATTGGTGAAGACTTCACAAAGAGCAACATCATCGACAAAAAAGACGATATCTTCTTCTTATCCCTTGATGAACTCAAAGGTGCACTGGAAGGAACAAACAGCATCCAGAATTTAAGAAAAGTTATTGATGTCAGAAAATCAGAATACGAGCTCTATAAAAATCTCGAACCCGCTGCTCGATTTGCCACTCGAGGCCCTGTGTACTGGAATAACCAACACATGCCAAAAGAAGAGGAAGTGGTCTTTGATGAATCGACACTTGGGCCAAATCAAATGCGTGGTATCCCTTGTTCACCTGGAATCATCGAAGGTGTCGTTAAAGTCATTATCGATACAAACGACGACATGACATTAAATGGAGAAATCCTGGTCACAGAAAGAACTGACCCGGGCTGGATTCCGCTTTATCCTTCCCTTTCAGCACTTTTAGTTGAACGTGGAGGGCTTTTGTCTCACTCGGCGATTGTCGCCCGTGAAATGGGGCTTCCAACGATTGTAGGAATCAAAGGGCTGACCAAAAAATTAAAAAGCGGGATGAAGATCAGGATTAACGGAGAAACCGGGATTATTGATATCCTGGAGGAATAAGGAAGGCCCACGGGTCTTCTTTATTTCCATAGCTGCATCTTTTCACCTACTGGCCTGACTCTCGTCACACAAATCCCGGCCTGAATACTTCCGTTTTTCATAAGCCCCGAGAGGTATTTGTTGTGAACTAAAAACCTGAGTTTTCTCTCAGTGTTTTTTTCATCAAGATAATGCTCACCGATGGGTATTGTCTGGGTCTTTGGATTATTGCCTCTAAGGCCCAGAAAAATAAATTTCATGAATTTTAAAGTAATGACAAAATCTCTTTTACAAAGCTGATACCATCTTAAACAAAGAGCTTCATCGACAGTGAATGTGAAATCGCGGTAGAACTCAAGGCTCCTAAACATCGGAGTGTGATCTGTAAAGTACACTTCAACAAGATCTCCATCGCTAATCTTGTCGAAGATTTCATCATCAGGAACTAAACGTGTTTTTTGTAAAAGCCGCCACAACAGTGTCTTATTGCTTGGGGTTTCTTCGGCGCGGATACATTCCTTAATTAAAGAAATGTTTAAATCAAGATAAGCGATGACTTCGCGCTTTTTCTTTAATGAGCATTTATTAAAATGCATTTTTGCATGAACAGAAAAGGGAGTGACTTTTATACCATAGAAGCTTAAGGCCTCTGTAAACTCCAGAGCAAGCCTCCTAAACTCCATTTCCTCGCAGCGCTCGGGTGATATTTCCGAAATAAATTCTTTTGCATTCATTGAACTCTAAAGTAGAGGTCAAATGAATTTTAAACAAGATAGTTTTGGCCTAGACAAGGTTCTTGAAGAAACATTGAACAAAAAAGGGCCCTCTCGGGGCCCTTTTTCTATACTTAGAATAAACTTAATTACTTTAAGATAATTGACGATGGAAGCGGTTGTACCCAGTTCTTTGGAACCTGGTAGTAAGCGTTCACTGACTTCTCACCTTCAGACTTTGGAAGAACATCTAGCTTTGACTGAGCAATAGCTTTTGTTAAGTCCATTGATCTTGAAAGAATGGCAGCTCTCACTGCTCTATCAGCGTTTACAAGTCCTGAAGTTGAAACCTTTCCTTTTAGCCATGATTTTACATCGACAGTTTCAAGGATGATTTTCTTGATTCCTCTGAAATCAAGAGATGGGTTTGCATCTTTAACCGCACCGGCAATACCAGCAACGTAAGGAGCTGCCTGGCTTGTTCCAGAAACGTGGATGTACTTGTTCATTGGAGAAGTTGAAAGGATTCCTACACCTGGAGCTGCAACTTCTACGTTTTTTACACCGTAGTTAGAGAAGCTTGCAAGGGCCTGGTCACCTAATGTAGCGGCAACAGAGATCTTATTTTCCCCTACAACGTTTGTTGGAGTTGTTGGCTTAAGATCGTTGTCTGATCCATCGTTACCAGCAGCAAAGATGAAAAGAGTTTTTGGAGCTGATGTTAAGAAGATTTTTGATTCCTTAACTGCCACTTCAAAGAAGTAGTCTGTGTATGTTTTTAGTTCAGCTTCAGTTGGAGCTTTTTTAAAGATCGACTCATAAAGTTGAGCAATCACTCCACCGATTTGGTCATAACCAGTTCCGAATGATCCGTTCATAACGTCAGCTTTAACACCATTTAAGTATCCACCGATTTCTCCGTAAACAGCTGACTGTTGTTTTGCCAGAGCACCAAGGGCCTGCTTAACCAGGAAATCTTTAACTCCGCCTTTATCAGCAAGAGAGATTTCTTCTTTTTTATCACCAGTTGTAATTGTCACGCTGTTTGACTTTTGCCCCGGAAGTTTTACTTCTGTTGGGATAAGTTTAGCACCGATCATCTTAGCGTCTTGAGAGAATTTCGCTGCAATACCAGTTACGTGAGTTCCGTGCATCCAGTTACCGAAAACTGTGATGTCCTTAATGAATTTTTCTTCTTTAAGTTTTGCGTTTGCCCAGTCTCTGTCTTCTTTTGTCAGAGTCCCAAGGAAAGACTTTAGTTGAACATCGAAGAATCTTCTGACGTCAGCTGTGTCTGACCACTCGTAAGAGTAATCGATCAGTTGGTTGTTTGCTTCAGCAAAGTTCCATCCGTTGATGTCGTCCGGGTATCCGTTTTTATCTTCATCGCGGTCGTTGCCCGGGATTTCGATTGGGTTAACCCATGCTTTAGCTTCAAGGTCTTTGTGTTTAAAATCGTTTCCTGAATCGACGATTGCGATACTAGCTGCGTTTGCAGATCCTACAGTCAATGCCAGTCCAAGGCCTAATAAAAGAGATTTCTTCATCTCACTCTCCTATGAAAGGGTGTGTTTTAGTTACAAGCTTTAATTATGATCCCTAAAAACACGAGTGCGCTAGTCTTTTATTCTTACAGGCAGAAATAAAAAAGCGCCTCTTACGAGGCGCTTCATTATCTAAAGATGTTTTATTCTTTGAAATTATAGAGCTGGCATTTTTACAAGTAGGCTTGGACGAAGTGGCCTGTACTTAATGTTCATCCCTGGAAGACGTTTAGCAAAAGATTTTGGTGTCGCAACATCAGCAATCTCCGCGCGAGCTTTTGTGATAGCTACTTCAACGTTCATCGTCTTAGAAAGTTCCGCAGCTCTTTGAACGCGGGCCTTGTTAACGATACCAGAAGTTGTCACTTTATCTTTTAACCATGACTTCACGTCTACAGTCTTAAGAATGATGTTCTTGATATCTGCTGCTTTTAGAGCTGGGTTGATATCTTTAGCAAGAGAGATTGCACTTGTAACAAACGGAGCCGCTTGAGACGTACCACTCATGTGAAGGTATGACTGCGCTGGACCTGTTGATTGAATCGCAACACCTGGAGCTGCTACATCAACTGTCTTTTGTCCGTAGTTAGAAAAATCTGCGATTTCAGAGTATCCAAGAGTTGCTGCAACAGAGATTTTGTTAGCTGCAGGAATACTTGCTGGGTAATCTGGAAGAGCATCGTTGTTAGAGTTATCGTTACCAGCTGCCACTACGAATAGTGTATCTGGAGCAGCTTTAAACATTTCCGGGCCAACAGCTAGAAGAGTTCCGTAGTAAATTTGAAGAACTTCAAGAAGTTCGTCTTGAGTTGGCTCTCTCTTAATAGCTTCTACGAATCCTGAGTGTAGGAATCCTACTGCTTGCTCGAATCCGATACCAAATGATTGGTTAACAACGTCTACTTTATGGAACTTTAGGTATCCATTTAGAGGAATCATTTCTTCAACTTGAGACATTGCAGTTTTTTGCACTTCTTCTTTAAACTGATCGAAAGTGATTGCTGGAGCAAAATCGAACTCTAATTGAACTGGTTCTCTTTTTTCTGGAGCAACGTATTCTTGGTATACAGTTGGAAGAATTTTAAGCGACATAACTTGTGCTTTCGGGTTGTTTAGAGCGGCGATCCCTCCAACGTGTGTCCCGTGAGCGTAGCTTCCTACGAAGTTAGCTTGGTTCATGAAAGCTTTGTTTTCTACTGCTTTTTTTAACCAGTCGAACTCTGTCGCATTGATCGTCTTCGTTTCGTATTTAGCGTATAGCGTGTAGAATTTTTTAACATCGTCGTTGACTAGGTAGTTGTACTTGTCATTGAAAACCTTTGCAGAATTTTCAGTGAAGTCCCACCCGTGGATATCACCAGGAAGTCCTGAACCATCTAGGTCAGTTGTGCTTCCTTCTTTTTCATTTTTGTTAGTCCATGCTTTTGGCGCCAGATCTTTGTGAGAAATATCTGTCCCTGTGTCCATAACGGCAACGACAGATGCACTTGCTGTACCTAATTGCAGAAGTGTTGCTAGAGTTACTAATTTTTTCATCAAGTGCTCCTCAGATGTAAGAGTCTTGCGACCCAAATGTCACAATCGGCGCAGAAAATAGCACCAAACCCAAGGATTTCCTAGAAAATAGTTGACCATGCTACTTTTTATAGGCTTTAATTTTAAATGTAAGATTCTGTAAGAAATCTATTTTGTTTACCAAAGGATAACCCCATGAAAAAAGTCTTTGTTACTCGAAAAATACTATCAGAGGGCCTAGATCTTTTGGCCCAAAACGGATTTGAAGTTGAGGTGACAACCAAGGACGAACCCCTTACTCCGGCCGAATTAATGGAGAAAAGTAAGTCGGTGGATGCCCTCATCTGCACTATGGCCGACTCCATCAATAAAGACTTTCTTGAAAAAAACACCCACCTAAAGATCATCACCAACTACGCTGTAGGTGTGAATAATATCGACCTGGAAGCTGCTAAAAAATTCGGGATTGCAATTGGGAATACTCCTGACGTCCTGACTGAAGCGACGGCCGAAATCGCTTTTGGGCTTATGATCTGTGCTGCCAGAAACTTCCGCTCAGCAATCAGAAATGCTGAAGAAGGAAAGTGGAAACACTTCGAGCCTCAAGGGCACTTGGGACACGCTTTAAAAGGAAAAATTCTGGGGATTGTTGGTTACGGTCGCATTGGAAAACGCCTGGGAGAAATGGCCCACGGAGCTTTTGGAATGGATGTTAGAGGATACAAAAGAGGAGAAGACTTAATCGCTTTTCTAAAAGACGTTGATGTCCTCTCACTACACATCCCGCTTACACCTGAGAGCCGTCACATTATCGGGAAAAAAGAAATGGCCGCTCTTAAAAAAACTGCGATTGTGATCAACACGGCCCGCGGAGACGTCATCGATCAAGACGCTCTTTATGAGGCGCTAAAAAGGAATGAAATTTTTGCTGCGGGATTAGATGTGACAACTCCTGAACCATTGGTGCCGACTCACCCACTTTATTCATTACCAAACGTCATGATTCTTCCTCATATTGGCTCGGCCACATACGAAGCAAGAAGAGCAATGTCGATTATGTGTGCGGAAAATATTATGAAGGCGTTTTCTTAGTTTGAAAGAAAAGACAACCATCCTTGGAGTCTATTTCATAGAGACATAAAACAAAAGGGCCCGTAATGGGCCCTTTTGTTTTTGATTTTTAATTAGTGCTTAAGGTCGTTAATGATAGTGATTCTTGTTACGTCTTCACCACGTCCACCAGTTTGTGGGCGGTATACTGATCCAAGACATCCTTCTTCTGTACGAGAGTAGTCTTGGTCTCCTCTAACAAGGATTCCTTCTACGATACCAGTTCTTGAGTCAACAACTGCTGAACCAGAGTTCCCACCGTATGTGTCTGCGTTTGTTACGAAGAACGTTGGGTTTGTGTTGTTTCTCATATCAGCTGCTGCTGTGATTTTTGTTGGAAGACCTGTTGGGTGACCGATAACAGTGAAAACTGCATCGTCAGCTGGCTTTCCTTCTGTTCTGTACTTAAGTGGAGTGCGTCCTGTAACAACTCTTTCAAGTTTTACAACAGCGTAGTCCGCTTGAGTCATAGAATCTTTTTTTCTTTCGATGATTTTTGAACAACGGTAAACTTGGTCTTTATTGAAAGTGAAAGTTTTTTCTTCTTTCTCTTTGTTAGCAAAGTCGAATACCCAGTAGTGCCCCTGACAGTCGAAGTCAGAGTTAATACAGTGACCAGCAGTCACTAGCTTATCTCCCGCTACAAGGAACCCTGAGCAGTTACCTGCTGTTGGTTGGTTAGCGAAACGCTCGTTCTTACACATTCCAGACTCAGCAAGCGTTTCAGCTTTAACTGTGTATTGACCTGGAGTTGTTTCAACTAGATTTCTGTTAAGGATTTGAACAGCTGTTGAAAGAGAAAGCTCTTTCATTAGGTTGTCGTTAGATTCGAAAATGTCCAGACGATCGTCCTGTCCGTAGATAACTTTATCAACTGGAGTTGTTTTAGCAAAAGCTGAAACAGAAAGAGTAAGAGCAAGTAGAGCGATGAATTTCATATAACGTCCTTGTGTAGGATTTTTTTTCGTCCGACGACTATACTGCTATTCTCTGAAATTTTTACACTTACAAAAACTTACTTCTTGACAGTTTTAATCAACATTGTCTTACATTTTCTTACCGCAGAGGTAGACGGATTTCACAGATCCGGGGAATGTTTCACCTAAAAAAGGCGACCACTGGGCCTTTGTCTTAAGGTCTTTTTTCTCTACTTTCATTGGGGATTTTAAATCTAAAACAGTAAAAGATGCACTGAATCCAACTTCAAGAAACCCGAAGCCATTTCCCCATTTTTTGAAAATATCTGAACGATTGTTTAACGAAGAAAGAAACTGATTAAAAAAGATTCCAGGCCCTTCGCTGGCGATTTGAGCGATGGTTTTTGGATCAATTTTTTGATCGAGAATCAGCCAAGTGACAAAAGGGCCGAAGGTATCAAGGCCCGGAAGACCACTAGTTCCTTTAATTTTTTCTTCTTCACTGTGGGGAGCGTGATCAGTGGCCAGGTAATCAATGTGTCCTTCTTTGACAGCATTAATTAAGGCCTCTCTATCTGACTCTCCACGGATGGGTGGATTCATTTGAAAGAACGTTTGCTCTAATGGAGATTTTTTTGAAAGCCTCTCCATCGAGTAATAAAGGTGCTGTGGAGTCACTTCACATGTGACGTTCACGCCTCTTTTTTTAGCGGCGATAATCGCCTTTAGGCCCTCTCCGGCACTGTAGTGGCAGAGCTTTCCTTTAAGGTTATATTTCTCAATGAGTTTAAGCGCGATATCGGTGGCCATGAGTTCAGCACTCACCGGTCTTCTCTCTCCATGAGTCGCCTCAGTTTTGTGGGCCTCTAAGATTTCCGGGTCTTCGCAGTGAAAACTCACATGCTGATTTTTGTAGTGAACAAGAACGTCATCCAGGCTTTGATTGTCTTTAAAAAAGAGCTCACCAATAGAAGGACCCATATAGGCCTTGTAAGGCACAGTGAAAGTCAGAGGTCTTGTAGATGGGCCAATTCCCGCATAAAGCAAAATAGGAACATCGACTTTTTTGGTGAGTTTAAATTTATTTAAATAGGATTCATCATCAATTGGCGGGATTGGATTATTGGGCATATCGGCCACGTGGACGACGCCGCCGTTTAAGGCCGCACAACAGGTTGAATGAAAATCTTCTTTATAAGTGTTTTTTCCTGAAACATCTTCGCGGGCATGAATGTGGATATCGCCCATTCCGGCAAATAATAAACACTCATCACCATAGTAATAATCCACTTCAGCTCGGGTCTTTTTTGCTTCAGAGACACCGGTAATAAGCCCGGTCGTTTCATCAAAAGTAATATCGAGTCTTGCGATCTTTTTTGAAGTGGCACAATTGGCCTGAATGGTTTTCATTGCATGGTCTCTACGTCAAACTGCCAGATGCGTCCGTCGATGTCTTTAATAGAAAGACTTTTTTCGTCTTCGCTCTCTGAGGCGATCTCTTCGCTGATTTTTTGGTCGGATTTGCGGTAAAGGAAAAAATTGTACTTACTTTTGATTTCCTGGATTTGTTCTTTTTCTTTGAGCTTAAAAGCAAACTTGATCCCGAGAGACTTAAAATTTTCTTTTTCATCTTCGGGAAGTTCGATGAGTTTTAGATTGAGCCCATCGTTGATCACCAGGTCTTGTTCGGGGTCGACTTCAAATTCAAACACGTCGGAGAGGAAATCCATCATTCGGATTTTATCCTGACTGTAGAGAATAAGAGGCCCACAAACATATTCCATATATGTTTATGGTAAGAAAGTTTCTAGAGTTTGGGAATATATTTAAGCGGCAAATAAGTTGAGCGCTGGACACTTTCTCCGCGGCACTCTTTATCCCCACACTTTGCCGGGCGGTCGCAACCTAATTGAAAGTCGGTTTTAAAGTCGTCGTCCCCACGGACCAGGATTCCTTCAACCATTTTTGATTTGATTCCCAAAACAGGAGAACCTGAATTTCCTGAAAAGGTGTCAGCATTAGTCTTAAAAACGAAGTCCAGAGTGTTGTCTCTGATCATAATATTAGAAGTAAGCATCTTTGGCATTCCCAACGGATGCCCGATCACCATCAGTGATTCATTGGTTGCGGTTTTTCCCTCTCTTCTGATTTTTAAGGGAGCTCGATCCGTGATTGGACGCTCAAGTCGGATTAAGGCGTAATCTAATTTTGCGTTTTGCGACCAGCTCACCAGCTCTTTACAAGCATAGGCCTTCTCTTTAGAGAAACTCACCGTGCTTTTTGGCGGAAGAAAATCCATGCGGTCATCGAAATCTAACACCCAAGTCTGTTTTTTACAGTCATATTTGTCTTTTACACAGTGTCCGGCCGTCACGATTAAATCAGGCGACACCATAAAGGCGGTACAAGCAGAAACGAGAGGCTGGTCTAAAAAGCGCTCTCCATCACAGAAATTAAGCCCGGTTTTTAAGTCGCGGGTCTCGATTCCAATCGTTGTTTTGTCATTAGATGTAATTCGCCAGTTAGGAATTTGTGCCAGGATGGCGCGGGAAAAAGTAAGCGCTTCAGCGTCGTACACGGCATCCAGATCGCTTACGAGCGTGCGGTTGTCTTCGCCATAAATGACCTTGTCATTAAAGGCGTCAGTAGTGTTAGCGTGGGTGATATCGGCCTGAACCAATACCAATAATAATGGCAATGATAATAATAAATTCATGCCCTACGATTTATAGAATGGGCCGCCTTTTGATAAGAAACAATCGAAAGACAGGTATTTTTTACAGGATTTTTGGATCGTGAACTCTAAACAAAAGCTTGAGTTTTGTCTCTGATTGGATTTTTTGAATAAGTTTTTTATGAAGTTCTTCCAAAACGACAGGGTCAGTGGTGTTTAAGGCCTTTTTAAGGAAGGACTTTTTAGAGAGCCCTATGACATGAGGGTTTCTAAGCCCACGGGCCAGAAGCTCTCCTTCAAGCTCGCTGTAGCGATTAATCAGCGCCCAGTTTTGCTCATAGGTTTTAGAAAAACCAAACCCGGCATCAAAGAGAAGCTGGTCTTCCATCCCGAACTCCTTAAACCAGTTATAGGCCTTGTCAAAAGCATCAGCAGTGGCAGTGACAATATCTGTGGATTCATCCAGAAACTTCATGTGCTCTTGGACCTGTTGACGGGAAGGAATATGCGAAAAAGTGTAGATGTAAGCGAACTTCTTTCCTTTAAAAGATAAAAGAGCTGACTTTAATTTGTCGTCTAAAACGCCACTGACGTCGTTAAATATAAAACGAGCATCATCATGAAGAGCACCAAACATCTCACTCATCATCAAAAAACTTTGAGGTTTGTAGGTATCAAAAGAAACCATGCGCCCCTGGAAATTGTAGTCGCGACTGGCATCTAAGAAATCGCGAAAGCGCGCGACTTCTTCATCCAATGGAACAAAACTGTTCATGGGTGCTGTGGACTCAAAACCAAAATCACAAATGACACTCTTATCGGCGAGAAAAGATGTGAGTTGTTCTTCAAAATGTTTTTGATTAAGAGAGCGGCCTTTATCAGAAAAAGAGTCGGGAGTCCTGTTGATGACTCCCAAGCTCTTATATTGGTCAAAATTCATTAAGCTAGTACTGGGTCTAATCCTTTAGAAATTTTTGGCCCTTCATCTTTTGAAGAAGCATCAGATTTTTTTTCCGGTTTTAGTGGAACACCGATATCAATTCCCGCGACAACATCTTTGACTTGTTGGAAGTCGATTGTCTCCCATGCCATCAGAGCGTGGGCAAGGCGGTCAAGTCCATCTCTGTTTGACTTAAGAATATTGATGGCCTGACGGTAGTTCTTTTCAACGATGCGGTTGATTTCTTCGTCGATCTCCTGAGCTGTTTTCTCAGAGTAGTCAACGTTTTCACCCATACCAGTAAAAGCAGATTGTCCCGACTTGTGGTAGTTAATCGGTCCCATCTTCTCACTCATCCCCCACTTACAAACCATTGAACGAGCTAGGCCTGTTGCTCTTTCAATGTCGTTAGAGGCACCTGAAGTCATTTGTCCGTAAACGATTTCTTCAGCACAACGCCCACCCATTAAGAAGGCGATGAAGTTTTCTGCGCGGTCGTTTGTTAAAGAAAGAAGGTCTTCGTTTGGAAGAGTCTGAGTCACCCCAAGGGCTCCACCACGTGGCATGATTGATACTTTGTGAATAGGGTCAGTGTGTGGAAGGTTCATACCAACCAGTGTGTGACCTGCTTCATGATAAGCAGTCATTAGTTTTTCTTTATCAGAAATCACAAGAGACTTTCTTTCAGGTCCCATTAGAACTTTATCTTTTGCTTGCTCGAAGTCTTCGTTAGAAAGCTTCTTCTTATTGTTTCTAGCAGCGTTTAGAGCTGCTTCGTTAACAAGGTTAGCAAGGTCAGCACCAGTAAATCCTGGAGTTCCTTTAGCGATTGTTTCTAGATCGATATCGTCTTCAAGTGGAGTCTTCTTAGTGTGAACTTTAAGAATCCCAAGACGGCCGCGAACATCTGGAGCACCAACCATGACTCGTCTATCGAAGCGACCTGGTCTTAAAAGGGCCGGGTCAAGTACGTCGATACGGTTAGTCGCTGCAATAAGGATGACTCCTTCATTTGATTCAAACCCGTCCATCTCAACAAGAAGCTGGTTAAGAGTTTGCTCGCGTTCATCGTGTCCACCACCAAGACCTTGTCCTCTGTGGCGTCCAACTGCATCGATCTCGTCGATGAAGATGATACATGGAGCGTGTTTTTTACCTTGTTCGAATAGATCGCGAACACGAGACGCCCCAACCCCTACGAACATTTCAACGAAGTCCGATCCTGAGATTGAGAAAAATGGAACGTCCGCTTCACCAGCAACAGCTCTTGCAAGAAGAGTCTTACCTGTTCCCGGAGGACCAACAAGGATAACCCCTTTAGGGATCTTTCCACCAAGTGCCGTGTATTTTTTCGGGTCTTTTAGGAAGTCGACAACTTCTTCAAGTTCTTCTTTTGCTTCCTGAACACCTGATACATCAGAGAAAGTGATTTTCTTTTCATGTGGGTTTAACATTCTTGCTCGTGACTTTCCAAAGCTCATCGCTTTGCCGCCACCTGCTTGGATTTGTCTTAGGAAGAAATAGAAAATAACAATCAGAAGAATCATCGGTCCCCAGTTAAGGAGAAGTGATGTGAAAAATGTTTGTTTTTCTTCTTCTTCGTAGCGAGGAACAATATTGTTTTCGCGAAGAATGTTAAAAGTGTTATCTCCCGTGCTCCCAGTTAAAGTGAAGCGAGAGCCATTCTCGTATCCTGGTTTGAATTTACCAAGGATCGTTTTATCACCTTTAAAAGTAACTTCTTCAATATTCTTTTCCTGCACGGCCTGAACGAAAACCGGGTATTCAATGTGCTTAATATCGTTTTTATTAACAGTCGCCAGTTTTGCAACCAGGGCCATCAAAAGGATTACGACAATCCAAAGTGTGAGAGTTTTTTGCTGAGGTTTCATTTAAATTCCTTCTTAGTCGTGTGGTCTATTCAAAATTGAATAGGCCCTATTATTCTATAAACCCAGGACAGAAGAATCAAGTATGAGAGCAGCTTTCGCTAACATTTGTCTATCGCGCGCAGAGAGTAACGGAGTGAAGGTGTAGGAGATTCCATGGTTCTTTAGCCACTCGCAGGTTACTGGAAGCAAAGGATGCATGAATTTGGAGCTCTTTTTGAGTTTTTTTCGGGGGTCAATCGCTAAAAGTGGAAAGCTTAAAGAGGCAGAAAGCTCAGGAATCTGCGCTTTTTTCGAGATATAATCTCTTAATTTTAGGTCAAAATCCTGGTAAAAATCCCTGTGTTTTTCCCCTAAAATGAGCAAATGGGTACGCATCAGGTAAGCGCTCACACCTCCAGAGAGGTTGAGTGGACCTTTAAAAGGAAAGGCGGCCGGGTTTTTCATGATTTCCACATGGGCGCTTAGAAGCTTGTTTACTTCTTGATCAATTTCACCACGTGCGCTTTTTGAAAAGCGATGAATAGCGTCTTTAATTTCATTTTTATAAAGAGAAAGATCTTCTGAAACAAAAAGCGCTCCACCGGAAGCTTCTTGGATCACCGAGAGATCGCACTGTCTACACTTGTGATGAAGATTATTCATCATCGCCAGTTGATTGTGGCGAGAGACATAATGCTTAAGCGCCTGCGGGTATTTTGCATGAATCTGATGAGTGACTGATAAGCGCAGGGCATTTCGCTCGAACTTATCGCTGTGGTTGCTCATGTCTTCAAGCCATGAAAGTTTTTTTGCACGGGCATAGCGCAGGATTTGTTTTTTACTCACACACATAAAAGGACGGACAATCCCTCTATTAAAAAGTGGAATCCCCAATGTGGATTTCACCTGTGACTGCTTAAAAGACTGCATCAGCGTCCATTCAAAAGAGTCGTCGATATGATGAGCGGTATAAACCCAGTATCCCCTTTTAATAAAATCGCTGTAGATTTTTTTTCTTTCGGCCCTCGCCTTTTCTTCAAAATTTTTTTCATCTAACGACAAATTAAAATGAAAAATATTGACCTTGACTTCGAGCTGATCTGCGAGCTTTGTGACGAGCTCCTCTTCTTTTTTATTTTCTAAAGGACGGGTGCCGTGATTGAAATGGATGAGTTCAAAGTCCTGGTTAAAACTTCCCAAAACATCGGCCAGGGCCACTGAATCCACCCCACCAGAGATGGAAATCACGATCTTCTTATCCGGGTGAATAAGCTCGTGTTCGCGGATAAAACCCCTTACGTGTTCTTTAAAATTCAGGCAAAAGAGATGGTGTTTTTTATGGCGTAATTCACTCATACTTAAAATTAATTCTAAACTGTTTGATCTTTTTTTGACAGGATTCTTGACAGATAACTCCCTTAAATTTAGTATGACCGAAAACTTTTTTATGGCTTGGTAGCTCAGTTGGTTAGAGCGATGGATTCATAACCCATAGGTGGGCAGTTCGATTCTGCCCCAAGCCACCAAAAAAAATCTTTAATAAATCCCCCGACTTTTACTTTAGGAAGAATGTTATGATCAGAAATCTAGTTCTTGCGTCAATGGTTCTTGCTTTAACGGCCTGCACGACTCCTTCTCAATCAACGTCACCAAAAGCTGAAGAGACAACTCTTGCTGCTGCACCTGTGGCAAAAAACAGCGAGAAGAAATCAGATAAGCCAGCTCCTTCAATGAAAAACAAAGCAAAAGAGTGCATTTGCACTAAGCTTTGGATGCCAGTTTGTGGGGAAAACAACAAAACTTACGGGAATGCTTGCGAAGCCGACTGTGCTGGTGTGAAGTACACTGAAGGCGCTTGCAAAGATAAGCTCCAAGACGTTTAAAAAATCATTTTCTCCAAACGTTTGGCCGCTAAAAACGCCATCGTAAAACCGTTCTTATAGAGTCCATTGACTCTAAAGAGTTTCTTTTCTTCATCGAGGGCGCCGGCAATTAAAAGGCGCCTAGGTCCCTTGTGGCGAAGACCTGTGGTGATTTTATAATCTTTCATTTCGCCCACATCAAACGTTAAAATTCCTTTCATTTTTAAAAGCAATTTCGAAAGTCCATGGACGTCAGGGGCCTCATAGGCTCCGATGGTTGTTAAACTTCCGATAATTAATTTTTTCTCTAAAGCGTTTCTTCTATAAAGAACGTAATTGCCATCAATTGAGATATAAAAAGATTTCTCTCCCAAATCGATATCTCGCTCTAAAAAACTTCCGGCCTTAATAGTATTTTTATCTTCGATAGACTCCGCTTCAGGTGGAGCGTGAAAGCGTTCAAATATTTTAGCAAAAGCACCGGTTGCAAAAAGAACTTTGCGGGCCAGGACTTCTCTTCCATCGGCCAGTTTGACAGCGAAGTGCTCACCTCTTTTTTCCAGGTCTTTGGCAAAAAAAGGAAAATTTGTTTTAGCGACAGTGATTTGTGAAGAAAGCCATGAAGAAAAAATCTCAGGTGAAATAATATACGAGTTATATTCCGTTCCCTGATGTTCGTCATGAATTCTGGGATTTTTAATCGTGTCTAATTTTTTATAACGGCGTAAAAGTTTTTTCGTGTCGTTTTCGTTTGTAGAAATCACCACGCGTTTAACTTCTTCCACTCCTTCTGGATGATATGTTTTATAAAGATCATCAAAAAGAAAAAAAGCTTCGCGCATATCATTGCCAAGCGGACTCACATCTTCTTCGATTCCATTGAGAGACACAGTGGCACAAGTGCGCAAAGAACACGCAGGTGCAATCTCATTGGAGAAAATATGGGCAATAGAAAAATTCTGACTTTTCCTCTCAGAGAGTGAGAGATTCCACAAAAAACTCTGTGCCGCTACGCCATTACCAATGACTGCTAAGTCAAAAATTGTTTGATTTGATGAATTTCCCATAAATACACAATATGAAAAAGACTATTCATTTGCCAACACTTTTTATTATGATTATCGTTTTATTTCACAACTTTCAGGATCACAGACCACACAGAAACTATTGGAGAATTACGAAATGTCACTAGAACAAAATGCTGTCATCTTTGCCGCTCAGGAAACGCAGATCAATGCAAGAAACGTCCTGGCCGTTTTAAACCTGTTGATCACAGAACAATCAACGGTTCCCTTCGTAGCACGCTATAGAAAAGAAGCTACTGGAGGAATGGATGAAGTACAAATCAGAAACATCCATGAAGCCTACGAGAATTATTTAGAAAGAGAAAAGCGCCGCGAATACATCTTAGACGCCATCAAAAAAATGGAACAGATGACTCCAGAACTGGAAAAGAAAATCAAGGCGGCCGATACTATCAACCAACTTGAAGATTTATATGCTCCCTATAAAGCGAAGAAAAAATCTAAAGGGATGCTGGCCAAAGAAGCTGGACTTGAACCACTGGCAAACATCATTCTTGGAACGCCAAAAACAAAAGAGCAACTTAAAGCTGAGTTTGGCGATCAATTCAATAAGCCTGATCTAAAGATCAAGTCTTTTGAAGACGCTTACTCGGGGGCTTTCGACATCATCATCGAAACAATGGCCCACGATACAGAAGTCAAAGACACTCTTCGTGCAGACTTCTGGAAAGATGCTGTTTTAAAATCGACAAAAAGAGATAAAGCGGAAGAAGAAGACAAAGAGTGGATGAAATACAAAGACTACTTTGAGTTTTCACAAAAGATTTCTGAACTTAAAGAGCCAAAAGCAGGCCACCGTTTCTTAGCAATGAGAAGAGGGATGACATCAAAGACTCTAAAAGTTGATGTTGTTTTCCCTGAAGAAGTGGCGCTTGGACTATTAAAGAAGAAATTCTTTGGCGCTGGAAACCTGGGCTGTCTTTTAGACCTTGAGCTCGCAGCTAAAAAAGCTTACATGAACTACATCTACCCTTCACTTGATTTGGAAGTGAAATCAGAACTAAAAAGAATTTCTGATGAAACGGCCATCAACGTCTTTGGTGTTAACCTTAAAAACCTTCTGCTTCAACCCTACCTTGGGCCAAAGGCCGTCATCGGTGTTGACCCGGGAGTAAGAACAGGTTGTAAGATCGCCATCGTTGATAACACAGGAAAGTTTTTAGCTGATTGTGTAATCTATCCACACGAACCAATGAAAAAAGTTAAAGAATCGGCAACGATCTTAGATGCAATCATTGAACAATTTAAAGTTCACCACATTGCTATCGGTAATGGAACTTATGGACGCGAGACACTTGCCTTCATCCAGGAAAACGTAAAGCTAGTTAAAGAAGGAAAGGTCAACGCGACAATGATTTCTGAAGCTGGTGCTTCTGTTTATTCAGCAAGTGAAATTGCTGCTGAAGAATTTCCGGATAAAGACGTTACAGTAAGAGGGGCCATCTCAATTGCCAGACGTTTTCAAGATCCTCTAGCTGAACTTGTAAAAATTGACCCGAAATCTATCGGTGTTGGCCAATACCAACACGATGTAAACCAAGCTCGTCTAAAAAAATCACTCGAAGGTGTAGTTGAATCGTGTGTAAACTTCGTAGGAGTTGACATCAACACGGCATCAGCTCCCCTCCTTGCCTATGTTTCAGGTATCGGGCCTGGACTTGCTGGAAACGTAGTCAAATACAGAGACAGCCATGGTGCTTTTAAAAACAGAAAAGAAATTCTAAAAGTAACTCGTTTCTCGCCAAAAGTTTTCGAACAAGCGGCAGGATTTCTTCGTATCTATAACGGAGAAGAGCCTCTGGATGCAACATTCATTCACCCTGAGCGCTATGATCTCCTGGCCTCATGGGCAAAGAAAAATAACGTTAATACAAAAGAGCTGGTTGGCGATAAAGAACTCATCGCAAAACTAGAAAGAGACTCTTCTTTAAAAGCAGAGCTTGGAGAATTAACTTTTAACGATATTGTTAAGGCCCTAAAAGCTCCTTCTCAAGATCCGAGAACAGAATTTAAGTCGTTCGAATATAGAAAAGACGTCTCAAAAATCACCGATCTTAAAATCGGAGAATGGTATCCGGGATTAGTGACAAACATCACTCAATTTGGGGCCTTCGTTGATATCGGTATTAAAGAAAACGGTCTTCTTCACGTTTCGCAAATTTCAGATAACTTTGTTGAAGATGCGATGACTGCTCTAAAAGTTGGTCAGGAAGTAAAAGTTCAGGTAATGGACATCGACTACGACCGCGGAAGAATCTCTCTGACAGCGAAGCAAGGAGCACAAGTTAATAGAAGTGCCCAGGCGACTCCAGGAGAGAGACCACAGCGCTCAGGACCTTCGAAGCGTGATATGGAAAAAGCTCAAGCTCCGGCCCCTGCGCTTAAGAATAATGCTTTTGCAGGATTAAAAAACTTAAAACTGTAATGACATCCAGTCGACTCAAAAAAAATCTTATCCTATGGCTACAACTTTTTGTTGTGGCCATGGGTCTTATAAGACTTGTCGGCGACACCTTTAGAATTAAAACACTGGACCAGGTTGGATTTGCTTCTGGTTTTTCTCCTCTGCCTCTGGTTTTTTCAGACCGCCAGGGAGTTGAAGACTTCGCTCATTTAATTAAAGTTGATTACCAGACAAAAAACGGACTCAAAAAAAGCACAGTCTTTGATCAAAAATTTTACTCCAATATAAAAGGGCCAATCTATCTGGTAGGAACATACTCTGTGGCCATCGCTTATTTTCCACGTTTTCCGGAAATGCTCTGGAGGCCGGCACTTACCTATGGTTTTTGCCACCGGGGAGCTCTGGCGCAAGCGATGAATGAAACAGAAGAGATCGCCAGCGTAGAAATCAATATTCATCATCTCGAAAAATCATCAGGGCACTGGAAGGAGAGCTTTACATGCGCTCCTTAACAAACTCCCAATTCTTTTCTTTAGTGAGAATGCTCTTTGGGTTGTGGCTTATCCAGCATTTCTTTTTTCTTATCCCTTATGGAAGAGAGCTTTATAGTTCTGAAGGAATGAAAGTGGCAGGTGGCGCTCTTTATTTAAAAGAGTTTCTTGCACCTCTGCGCTCACCTAATGGAATTTCAGTATTGCTGGGACTTTCTCTTTTGAGTTCAATTCTCTTTACCCTAAAAATTAAAAGAGCACTCAATTGCCTTTTTCTTTTTTTCACCTGGGTCTTTTTCTTTCATCAAGATCTTCTCAGTTATAACCCGGGAGTTCCCTATGTTGGATGGATGCTCCTTGCTCTGTCGCTGGTCCCGGACAATGAAGAGAGATTTTTTTGGGAGAATAAATCCCCTCATTTTTCTTTTCCTCCCGTTTTATTTTGGGGCCTGTGGCTCATTGTCACTTTAGGATACACGGCCAGTGGCCTTCACAAACTCTTCTTCTCACCACTTTGGCGTGAAGGACGCGCTTTAATCTATGTCTTTGATTACCCGGCCACGCGCTTTGAAGCCTTGGCCCAGTTTTATTTTGGGCTCCCACTCTTTATTCAAAAAGTAGTTAATTGGTCAGTTATTGCGGTTGAAGGGACTTTTTTTCTGGCCCTTTTTATTCCAAAAGGAAGAAAAACACTCTGGATTTTGAACTCACTTATGCATTTAGGAATCCTTATCACTCTAAAATTCGCCTCATTATCAATTGTTATGTTGATCATTCATCTCTTTATGATTGAGGATGGATGGTTTAGTCCATATGGCGTTTCCAAACTTAGAACATCATCAAAAAAATAACATTAGTCATTTAATAATTATTTATAAAAAATTTATCATTTCCAAGGGTTTTGACGATAAAGCTTTTGACTAACTTAAGCCAATGTCCCTTTTGGAGCTGCTTTATGACTAAATCAAAACACTCATTGATGTTCCGTCTGATGACTGCAATTAACCTTTCGGCCCTTATTATTTTAATTGCGATGGGAACCTTCAATTTTAACCGAACAACAACTGAAGTAGAAAGACAAATTGATGATGCAGCTGAGGCACTCATCAATTCCGTAAAATTCACAACTGCTGAATATATTAAAACAGGAAATTATAAGAATATTCAATCTATTGCCGAGAGCATGGCCACTGATTCGAGCATCAACGAAGTCTTTTTTTATGACAAAGACAAAAAGCTTATTGCCAAGGCAAATAATAAAGATGAGTTAGTCCACAAAGAGACTAGTCACCTTTTTCAAAAAGATAGTGAGATCATAAAATTAGGTGAAGAAAAAGCAGGACCTGTCGGTTATGTCACTATTAAATATAACCACAACGAGATCAATCCTATAAAAAAAGATTTTATCATCAGCGGAATCATCGCCAACATCGTCTCGCAGGTCATTCTTGCTCTAGTTATGTGGTGGACACTTTCACGTAGCCTAAAAGCAATGAACCTGACAACTGATAAACTAAAAGAGATCACGACGGCAACAAGAAACAGCTCTACTGAACTTGAAGGGATTTCTCACGAAGTTTCAAGCTCAGCTAACGAGCAGGCCGCTTCAATTCAAGAAACAGTGGCCACACTTGATGAGATCACTTCACAAGTTAATACAACAGTAGACAGTGTCGCTAACTCGACTAAAAAATCTGAAGAATCACTTTCTATCGCAACAGAAGGAAAACAAGTTGTCGATGAAATGATTGGCTCAATGGAGGCCATCGGAAAAAGTAATCAGGATATTATGGAAGAGATCGCCCGTGGAAATGAGCGCATTGGTGGAATCGTCAAGATCATCAATGAGATCTCTGAAAAAACCAAAGTCATTAACGATATCGTTTTCCAGACAAAACTTCTATCATTCAACGCCTCTGTTGAAGCGGCACGTGCCGGTGAACATGGAAAGGGATTCGCAGTTGTTGCTGAGGAAGTGGGAAAACTTGCTCAGGTATCTGGTAAAGCTTCAACGGAGATCGCTGATATCCTGGGCGATAGTATTGTAAAAGTAAATTCAGTTATTGAAGAAACTAACCGCAACGTTAAAACCCTAACCGAAGCTGGAAGCCTGAAAGTTGAAGATGGGATGAAAGTTGCAGCCCGTTGTGGAACTGTACTTGAAGACATCGTGACTAATGCGACAGTTGTAAAAAATATGCTTAATGAGATCTCGATTGCCTCTAAAGAGCAGGCCGAAGGTGTCCGCAACATTGCGGCCGCTATGAACCAGCTTGACCAGGCCACTTTGAACAACAACAAGGCCGCTGCCCAGTCTTCTGAAAATGCAAAACATCTTTCAACCCACGCCAACTCTCTTCAAATTGCCGTTACAGATCTCGAAACAGAAATCTTTGGCGGGAAGATGACAGTTGAAGCGTCTCCAAAAAAGGCTTCAAAGGAAGCTCCTAAGAAAGAGATGCCTAAAGAGATTGAAGTGTATAAAGAAGTGGCAAAAAAGGTTGAAGTAAAAACTGAAGTCCGCTCAGAAAAGCAGGTTGAAAAACACTTAGATATGCCGAAAAAGACCGCCCATAAAGCTGAAGCTCCAAAGGCCAAGAAATCTTTTGAGGCCCCTAAAAAGGATAATGTGTTGCCAATGGTAGCAAAAAAAGAAGTGAAGCATGCTGCTCCAGCGGCAAAAACAAAAGTAGCATCGAACTCTACGCCTGCATATGATGATCCAAGATTTGAAGACGTTTAAAAACTGCCCCACTACAGTGGGGCTTTTTTATTTCTTATTCGATAATATCCCTTTCAATCTCTGAATTTACTTTTTAAAAGTGACCTTTCTTTTTAGATGGTTAAGTTTAATAAACCATTTCGTCTCTTGCTTTATTTCCTCCATGAATCCAGGCTGCCCAAATTCAGGATGCAATTACTTCCAAAAAAATACCTTTTGTAAAAAAGATGGATACTATCTGCGCAAAGATGACTCCCGCCAAATCCAGCGCTACAAGTGCTCCGCTTGCTCTAAAAAATTCTCCCGCGCAACTGGCACCCTAGAGTTCGGACAAAAAAAGAGACGTATCAACAAGACCATTTTTAAGATTCTCTCTTCCGGTGTCTCGATGCGACGATCGGCGATCATTCTGGGAGTTCATCGAACGACGATTGATAGAAAGCTCGTCTATCTTGCGCAAAAATCCAGACGAATGCATGCTGATCTTCTTTTGAAAATTGGCACGCAAAAAGTCGAGCGTCTTCAATTCGATGATTTGATCACTACCGAGCACACCAAGCTTAAGCCTCTTTCCATTTCAGTCGCCGTCGATGCTCACTCGCGAGTTATCTTGGGCGCTTTTGTCTCTCAAATTCCGGCATTTGGACACCTGGCCTCGCTTTCCAGACAAAAATATGGAAAAAGAAAAAGTTATCACAAAGAATCGATGATGAAGCTATTTGAAAAGATCGCTCCGGTTGTCTCTTCTCATGCAGAAATAAAAAGTGATGAGCATCGCATTTATAAAGAAGTGGTCCGAGAGTTTTTTCCGAATGCAGATTACAAACAGTATAAGGGCGAGAAGGCGATGATCGCCGGGCTCGGCGAGCTCAAGAAAAATGGGCGCGACCCTTTATTTGCAATCAATCACACGTGTGCGATGTTGAGGGCAAATATTAATCGCTTGTTTAGAAGAACCTGGTGCACGACGAAGAAACCCAAAAGACTTGAGGACCATCTCGCCATCTACATTGCCTTCCATAATTCTGTTTTATTAAGTTAATTTAAAAAAAGACCAAACGAGAGCTGAAATTAAACAACAAATGCGCCCCACTCTAATGGGGCAGTTTAAGACGTTTAAGTTATGAGACTGAGCGGACATGATCCAAAAGATCATGTTCGCGCTTAAACTGATTAAGTGCAAAGATTGAAAATACCGACGAAATCGCATACGGCACTAAAAAAGAAATCAAAAGCCCCTTTCCTGTAATTAAAATCGGAATCTTTCTATCCACAAAAACATCCGGCATAATTTCCGGCGCATAATGATTAAAAAGCCACAGGAAAACAAGCCCACAACCCACTCCCGTTCCTATAGAGAGAATGCTCATTAAATGCAGGAAGTACTTCGTCGCGCGGTCGATCTTAGAAAAAGAAGCCCCTAAAATCCAGAAGCTCGCCAGGTCTGACTTAATCTTGTTAAAGAAGATCAGAAGCCCTGAAGTAATACAAAGAGACACAAGTAAACTCATGGCCGCAAAAAGAAAAATCATCACAGTGCTTTCAAGTTTTAAGGCCCACACCAAAGTGGCATTCTCCTCTTCCCATGTTTTAAGCTGAATACCTGAAGGAAGAAGTGAGCGCAGCTCTTTGAAATCCATGTCGCTATAAATGCGAACGCGGTTAATCAGGTGCGATTGAATTAAATTCTGAACAAGAGGAAGCCTCACCCAAATATGGTAGAGGTCGATCTCTGGAACTTCGGTAGAAATCGTGCGCTCAACCTGGATAGACTGGCTTCTTGGGACATCCCCTAGAAGATCATCAACGTGGGCCGGAGAAATCATCGTTAGTGTCTCAGGAGGTGCTACACCCACTTTATAAGCGAGTTCAATCGGCATAATGGCATCAACTTTTTTTTGGCTTGCGCTGCTTTGAAGTTCAACACGCAAAAGATCCGGCACGTACCCATTCTGGTCAATTCCATGAACAAGAACCGGCGTAATAAAGGTTTGGTAACGAAGTAGAAGTTCGATTTCGTATTCTTTACTATAAAGGGCCTTTTTATCGTCTAAGATTTTAAAAAGCTTCTCGTAGCCAGGATCATTTTTTGGGGCCTTATAATAAAGCGTCGCCTTTCCTAAAACGGATTTCGAACGCACCATTAAACTGTTTTGGAGTCCGCCCATCGTGCTTTGAAGGACAATTAAGGCAAAAGATGAAAGAAAAAGGCCAACGACTGAGAGAATCAGCAATCGTTGGCGATTTTTTGCAGAAATTATATAAAAGAAAAAATACTTAAGATACGTTACAAACACTACTTCGCTTTCTCATAAAAGGTGGTTTTTGTTTCCACCAGGTCCGTTAAGTATGAGTTAGGAGTATAGCGTTCGCGATCTACTGTTTCACTAAAATTCTTTAAAGCGCCCAGGATTTTATCCAACCCTTCGCTGTCGGCGTAACGCAACAGCCCGCCTCTGAATGGAGGGAAACCAATACCAAAGATCAGACCTAAGTCAACGTCTGCAGCTGTTTCAACGATTCCATCTTTTAAGATGGCCGCAGCTTCATTGATCATTGGAAGGAAAAGTCTCATCTGAAGTTCAGACTCGCTCATTTTCTTTTTTTCTTTTGGCAGAAGTTCTTCAACTTCAGGGTTTGGACCTGTTACTTTTCCTTTTTCATCGTAAAGATAGAAACCTTTTGATGTCTTTTTTCCAAGGAAATTCTTTTCAGAAAGTTTCCCTGACATTTTTGAAGGATAAGCGCGCGCTCCAAGACCATCGTGCATAACTTTTCCAACTTTAACCGCAACGTCGATACCAACTTCATCCAGAAGTCTTGCTGGACCCATTGGCATACCAAAGTTAAGGGCGGCCTGGTCTAAGTCTTTTACCGAAACCCCTTCTTCCAGCAGGTATCCTGCTTCGTTAAGGTATGGCATAAGAATTCTGTTAACTAAAAATCCCGGACCGTCTTTAACGATGACCGGAGTTTTCTTCACTCTTAAAACCCACTTATGAAGAGCTTCAATCGTCTCTGGAGCAATCTTGTCGTGGATAATGATTTCTACCAGCGGCATCAAGTGAACCGGGTTAAAGAAGTGAAGTCCCGCAAAGCGCTCAGGGCGCTCCAGGGCCTTTGACATTTCCTGCACCGACAGTGAAGACGTGTTACTTGTTAAAAGAGTTTCAAGGTGAACTTGTTTTTCTGTTTCAGCAAAAACTTTCTTCTTGATATCCATGTTTTCAACTACGGCTTCAATAACCAGGTCAATTTTTTTGAAACCTGAGTAATCAAGCTGAGCTGTGATTGATCTTTGTTTTCTTTCAAACTCATCAGGTGTGATTTTCTTTCTCTTAAGCGCGCCCTGGAAGTTTTGTGAAGACTGCTTTAAACCTAAGTTAAGAGCGTCTGTCGTTAAGTCTTTCATAATCGGCTGCATACCTGCTTCGGCCATAAGCCACGCAATCCCTCCTCCCATGGTCCCGGCACCAAGGGCCGCTCCACGAGAAAGAACTGGTAGAGGTTTTGTCGATTTTGGACCGTTGTACTTTTTTACGGCCTCTGACATGAAATAAATGTGCTGAAGGTTTTTACTTTGTTCGCTAATTGCTAGCTCACCAAAGGCCTGGGCTTCACTGGCCAAATAACTCGTGCGCCCTTTCATCATACCTGAGTCCATGACATCAAGAATTTTTAGTGGGGCCTGGTAAAAGCCGTTTGTTTTCTTTAAAACGCTTTCACGCACTTTTTGGAAAATGATTTTTCTTGTGACAAAGTTTTCTGTCGCAAGCTCAGTCATTGATTCTTTAATTGATTGAGGTTTTGCTTTTCTGTTAAAGAAATTCGGCGCCATCGCTAAAAGGTTTTCGCGAGGGTAAACTTCTTCAACTAATCCAATTCTCTTTGCTTTATCAGCGCGAAGAGTTTTTCCAGTTAAAATCATATCCAGAGCATTTGGAAGACCAATTTTTCTTGGAAGACGGTATGTTCCTCCGAAGCCTGGGATTAAACCAAGCTTAACTTCAGGAAGACCAAGAGAAGTCTTTGATGAGTTTGAAGCAATGATGGCCTTACATGAAAGTGAAAGCTCAAGACCTCCACCTAAACACACACCATCCACACACACAACAGTTGGAATCTGAAGATCTTCAATGCGGTTATAAATATTTTGTCCGCGCTCAGCTCCATCGGCCGCCTCTGCTTCTGTTCTCATGCTGGCAATCAGGTTAATGTCTGCACCGGCAAGAAAGCAGTTTTCTTTGTGAGAAAAGAAGATTGCACCCTTAAGAGCTGTCCCTTTTGTGTGAAGCTCTTCGACGATTTCCATTAGCTCCATCATCGTTTCAATATCAAGTGTCGTCATTGACTTTGTACTGTTAAATCCAAAACCAATGTAAGCGATATCGTTTTTATACTCTAAGCTGATTTTATTATTTGCCATATACTTCTCTCTTTTTATGAATTAACGAACCAGGTTTTCGACAACAACAGCTCCACCTTGACCACCACCGATACAAAGCGACGCCAGACCGTACTTCCCTTTTCTTCTTCTTAGCTCGTGAATTAACGTCACCACAAGTCTTGATCCAGTTGATCCAACCGGGTGACCAAGAGCGATCCCTCCGCCGTTGACGTTGACTTTACTCCAGTCTAACTCTCCCCAAGCATGATCTAATCCAAAACGTGCGGCCACTTCTTTATCTTTTAGACCAATCCCAACTGCCAGGATTTGAGCGGCGAAAGCTTCGTTAAGTTCAAACAGATCGAAGTCTGAAAGTTTAAGATTTGTTCTCTTCATGACTCCATCCATCGCTAGAAGCGGTCCCATCCCCATTCTCTCAGGCTCTAGCCCGTGGAAGTGGTAGTCAGTCATTTTAGCAATTGGCTTTAAGTTGTATTTTTTAACGGCCTCTTCAGATACAAAAAGAAGAGCTGATCCACCATCAGTGATTGGACAGCTGTTACCGACAGTGACTGTTCCTGATTTTTTATCGAAGTATGGCTTCATTTTGCCAAGGCCTTCAACTGTTGAGTTTGCGCGAGGACCAACGTCATCAGTTAAAAGTTTATTTAATGATCCACCAATTGTGATTGGCAGGATTTCATCTTTAAATTTTCCTTCTTTTGTCGCTTGAGCGGCTTTTGCGTGAGAGTTGTTAGCGTACTCATCTTGCATTTGGCGAGTGATTTTAAGCTCTCTTGCCAGAAGCTCTGCTGTTTGCCCCATGTTTAGTCCACAGAAAGGATCCGTCAGACCTTGTTCGATAGCTACGATTGGAGTTAAGTAGTGCGGACGAAACGCGCTCATTGCTGAGAGTTTCTCTCCCATTGTTTTTGCTTTCATTAATTTTGCAAAAAGTTCAGTCATCTCTTTGTTGTACATTAGCGGCATCTGCGACATCGACTCCACACCACCCGCGACGATTACATCACATCTTCCCGAAGCGATTTTTAAATACGCTTGAGCAACGGCTTCCATTCCCGAAGCACAGTTTCTGTGAACTGAGTAACCAGAAGTTTTTTTATCTAATCCTGCTTCAAGAGCAATCACGCGACCGACGTTTGGGTATTTTGCTGGAGTTCCAGTGTTTCCGAAGATCACTTCATCAACCTGATCTGTCGGGATGTCTGTGTTGTCAATTAAGTGCTTAACTAAGTAAGCTCCTAAGTATGGCGCTTGCACATCTTTTAAATCAAGGCCTGCTTTTGCTTGTGGCGTTCTTTTTCCATCGACGATGTAGACATCTCTCATTGACATAAAATTCTCTCCATGAATTGGCGGCAATTAAGATTAATATGCTAATAATTCTATAGTGTCTTATGGATTTTAGAAAGGAATGTTTGAGAGGGAAATTTTTAATACTGGAGCAAAAAAAACGGGCTTCAAATGAAGCCCGCTCTTGTTAGATTTTCGTCAGAAGTTTGTTGGTTAGAATCTGATAACTAAACCAGCTTGAACTGCAGTTACATCACCATCTTCGATTTCTTTAGAGATGTTCTCTAAACGCCCTTGGTCTGGGTTAGTTGAAACCGTTCCAGCAGACTTTGAAATCCCTGAAGTAATGTTCTTTGTGTATGACAGGTCAAGGTTTAATCCAATCGTCTCAGAGATATCGAATTCAGCACCTAACTTAGCAGATCCTGCGAAGGCTGAAGAAGAAAGCTCTTCGTTACCAAAGTTAACATATCCACTGTTATATGCTGTGTTGTTATCATACTTTAGACCTGTACGGTTAAAGCTTAAACCTGCTCCAGCATATGGCTTAAATTTCGAGTCTTCAGTAAAGAAGAATTTCCCTGTCGCTTCAATCACTAGCTTTGTGAACTTCATCGCTCTTCCTGAACCATAAGTTCCGTAATAACCAGTGTTATAGTTGTAGTTATAACCTGTGTTTACATATTCGTTAGCAACATCTGAAAGATCCATTGTTGCGTAGTTAAGACCTAAACCAACAGAAACCTGTGGAAGAATCATTGTTTCAGCGTTAACACCAAAAGATACGTTTGACTGAAGGTCAATTCTGTCACCTTTAATGTTGCTGATTCCAAGAGAAGGAATCACTTTTGATTTCTTTTCTTCTTTTACTACTGGAGCTGGCACTTCAACGATTCTTGTTTCAATCACTGGAGCTGGTGCAACAGGTGCCGGAGCAACTGGAGCTGGAGCAGCTTGAGTTGTTTGAACTTTATCTTCGTTTAAGTTGTTTAAGCTGTTATTAAAAGCACCTTGAAGCTTGTTTGTTAAAGCAATCTCTTGCTTCACGCGAATATCTTCAATTTTCTTTTCAACCATTAGCTTATTTCTTTCTTCAAGTTTTTCTCTTCTTCTCTTTAGAAGTTCAGAAGGAGATAGCTTTCCTTCGATTTCAATCTGGTCCATGTCCAGAGCGTCACCGTTAGCTAAAGCGTCTTCTGCATCATCAAGAACATCGTCTTGAGCGCGTAGTGGAGCAGTGTGAGCTGTTGCTGCAATTAAAGCCGTAGCTAAAAACAAGCTCATAAACGTTAATCTTTTGTTTTCCACCTTAAGTTTCATAACTTCTCCTCATGTATAGACCTAAGCACTTCGGGGGTAGCCTGGCCTTAATCATTAATATGCCAAATTATACTTAACGCCACGAGTTTAGCAGACTGAGGATGAATCACATTAATTTTATGCAAAGCGTGAAAAGATTACAGAAGGTTGTTTACTTCTTAAACGGGAAATATTGGTATCGTTTTTTGCCACCTGTTGGCTGCACGTAACTATTGATTTTACAAAGGAGCTTACCTTTATTCGAGGGGTTAGAGCACTGGTCGATATTACCTAAGTACCTGGTTCTTATATAGCCAAAAAGCGAGGTCACGATGGCCGTCACCACGACCAGAAGCAGAATGTACTCCACTGCTGTCTGCCCTTTTTGGTTTCTCACAAGGACTCCTGCCAGCGCTTGATTTCAATCAGAGACGAAAAAGTCCCCAAAGAATCCTCATTATATGGGCCAAAATAAAGCACGTTTTTAAGACGGGAAATTAAAAGAGGGGCACTGTCTTCCAGTACACCAGTGATCTTCTTTCTAAAACCCGCTTCCGTTCTCTTATAAGCGTTGTAGTCTTTATCTTCGATAAAAACGTCGAGCGTGAATTTCATTTTTGTATCCACTAGCTCGAAGGTGTATTCCGGAAATAGAAAGTTGAGATCATCCATCAGAATGCTTTTGACTCTCTCGCGGATAAAATCGATTTTTGTCCCTTCTTTTTTGGCCATAATCATATTGAAAGTGGCCGTTTTCCCCTCAAAGTACACTTCCCAGAATGGTCTTTCCGTTCCGATTTTTATCGGTGAAGTGAAAACACATTTTTTCCCTTGAAGAAGCTTAGGGACCTCATCTTTAAAATGAAAAACAGTATTGAGGCAATTATAAGAAGCAGATTGAGTGGCCTGAAGCTTAATCGGAAGCCCTACCGGGTAGCCTCCAATAAAGGCCATCTTTTGTGGCTTAATAAGACCATCAAAGCTCTCAAGTTCAAAACTCTTCACTAACCCACTCTGGAATTTTAAGTCCTGTAGATTAAGTTTTTTAAACTCTCCACCAATAGAAAGGTGATGACTTAAAAGATCAGCAATCAATCTTTCGTGATCGAGCTTGTAATAAGGAGACACCAGAGAGAAAAAGAGGTGCATGATCTCCGACTTACTGCCTGTGATGCTTAGACGGTTTTGGAAAAACCCACGCATCATAAAAACCAGGGCATTAAAGTCATAGAGTTCCTGTTCAATCATCCCTTCCTTCTGACTGAAGTGAGAAAAAAAGTGATTGAAGTGCCCTTTTAAATCTTCTGGGATTGAATTTTCAAAAAGAAGTGACATTTTTCCTGCACTCTTTTCATTAAAAAGAAGTGCACTCACCTTCTGGCAGAAGTCATTGTAGACGGAGTCAAAAGAGATGATCTCGTTTTCATGGGAGAAAGTGCCTGAGAGCTTTTCAGCGTTATAAAAAAGCGAAGGGAATTTGCGACAAAGCTCGCGGAAGTTGCGGTGAGGGACATCGCCAAGCACCACTTGTTTTTTACCGACGTAAAAATACACTTTTCCGGGAGAGAGATAACTTTCAATGTTTCTTAAAGGGGCCAGGTCCATCGACTCTCCCCAGGCCTTAATGAATTCCACGTCCAGGCTAGTTAGAGAGTTCGTGAAGAAATCACCATAATTAAAACGATCATCATCGAGAACTAAAACCTTCTTGCCACGGTTTAACAGACCGATAGACAGTAAAAAGGCAAAAAAATTGTGCCCGACAAGTGCGTAATCAAGATTTCTATTAAGCATCCTTACCCTAGAAGTTCAGCAATCACTGCTTTCATTTCACGCGCCGATTCCACTCGGAGCTCTTCGCGCTTTGATCGATTCAAAGTCTCTAAATTCATCGATTCCTTAATAGTATAAAAGGAATCTGCTCGATTGAGTACATGAATTTCGTCGGGAAGTAAGGAAGAGGCCAGGTCGTATTCTGTCGAGCGGCCAACTTTAGGGCCTACAACAACAGCGTTATTGGAAACAAAGGGCTCTAAAACCGAGTGAATTGATCGCTCATATCCGCCGCCCACATAACTGAGGCTAAAAAGACTATAAAGCTCACAGAGCACTCCGCCCATTTGCAAGATGACAACAGGATGATGAGTGTAGGTCGTCTGGTTATTAACCACCCCGACATTCTCTTCTCCAAAAAGTTCAATACAACTCTGCTTTAAACGCAGGACAAACTCGTCGTCGAGTTTATGAGGGGCAATCAAAAGATGCAGCTTCTTCTCTCTTATGGCCGCAATTAATTTTTCATCTTTTAAAATCGGCATATCTGAAGGCCAGGCACTTCCCAGGATGATCTTTTGATCAGCAGGCAATGCTTTTAAAACATCTATATAAGTTGTGAGCACATCTTTTTGCGCCAGCACTTCTGCTGCCTTCTGCATTCTCGCCGTTATTCTTGGCACGCGGAAGTCGCATGAGAAAACTTTCTTAGGTGTTCCGGAAAAAAGTTTTGTGAAGTTTTCTTTTTCCTTATCTGTAGCGGCGATCACCACATCAAAGCACATAAAACTCTGGAGCTTAAACCACGATGTTTTTTTAAAAGCACCAGAGACAAGAATAAATTTTTTCTTAAAAAGTTTTAACGTCAGAAGTTCCGGGAAAAAATCATAGCGGCAAAAAACCACAACAGGTGCACTCACCCATTCCCATACACTTTGAAAGTAAAGAATATTTACAGGAGAGGCCGACAACAAAGGAAGCCTGAAGAGACGAATGAGTTCAGGATGACTCTTATAAAGGTTGTGGCATTTCACCTCTACGGAAGGAGATGAATAAATGATTTCGACTTTTTTTTCACTCTTTAGGACGGCCTCTATTAAAGGTCTGACCTGCTCTAGTTCTCCCTCTGAAGAAATCTCAAAACAGTAGTCGGCCTTAAGGTTATCCTTTTTAAATGAGCGGCATTCCTCTTCCAGAAAGTTCTGGCGTTCAAAGTTGAGTCTCTTTTTAAAAAAAGGAACCAAGGGCCTTAACACAACAATCAAAATCGACAGTGGTAAGCGGATCAAAGTGGCCAGTAATAGGAGAAAAATAAAAAAAACTTGTGACATCGACGCTCAGAATCTCAAACCAGTGCCAGCTTGTCACTTAATATTCAGGCAGCTGCTCTGCTACGAGCATTTGGACTAAACATTTCTTACTTTTTCTTACTCTTAGGGCTTTTATGGACAACTAATTAAAATAACATTGTAATCTTGAGTAAACTAATAAAGAATAATGAATCCGATTGCACGGGGTACACTGAAGTAACTATCTAATGAGGAGTGGAAGAGATGTTTTCTAAACTTACTATGAGTCTAGCAATGACGATCAGCTTAATGCTTGCTAGTAACGCTATGGCGCAAACAACTACAAAGAAAAAGGCTGATCCAAAAAAGGCAACTGAGGCAAAAGCTCTAGAAGCTAAAAAGGCCGAAGAAGCTCGTCTTGCTGAAGCTGCAAAAAAAGCAGAAGAAGAAAAAGCACTTGAAGCTAAAAGAGCTGAAGAAGCAAAATTAGCTGCTGAAAAATCAAAAGAAGAGGATCAAGCAAGCATTTGGGGATATCTAAAATCTCACTTCAGCGCTTCTTATCACGGTGAGTATTACTTCACGAGAAAAGACCTAACAAGTTCAAACAAAGAAGATTACGATATTCAAGATTTAAGAATCATGCATAACCCGACTATTATCTATAGACCGGTGAAAAACTGGAAAATCTTAGCTACGTCTGAATTCAAGTACACGGATGCTACCGTTTTAAGAGGAACTTATATCAACCGTCACTATAGATCTCTTGTTCTAATTAGCCGAGAAAACGTTTTAACTGAAAAAGAAAATGGTATTAAGATGGATATCGGCGTTGGTCGTCGTATTTTCGACCGCAACCACGGGAAAGCTGCGGGTTACGGAAACAGTCGTATCAATACAAGCTTAAGCAAAAAATTTGGGGACAACCTTTCCACATCTTTACTAGTGCAATACCTGGCCAATGATCCTGCAAAAGGAAAAATTACTCAGTATACTTGGAAACATAGTTTGGAATTAATTCCATCTTTTACATTTCAGATCACTGATAAACTTTCGTACTTCTTTAATGATGATATCGTTATCAACACTCCATGGTATGGAGATACTTCTAAAGATATCGACTTCTCTCATGAAATGAATATCGGGGTTGTTTCATACCAGTTTAATGATAAAAACAGTGCATACTTTCAGTTTAAGTACTTACATTTCTCATACGCGCCATTTGATAAAGCACCAGATGTTAACGACTGGTTTGAATATTACATTGGTCACACTTACTCGTTTACTCCAAAAGTCAGCTTAACAGGTGAAATTGGATCTAAGATTTTCGCAGGAAGTGACGGGCGCGACTTTTTTGCAAAAAATATCAAATACCCAGAATTCGCTCTTTATTTCGACGTAGCTCTTTAATCAAAAATCAATGGGGTTGGGCCTTTGCCCAACCCTTTTTGTCGCCTAAGTCCTTCACTTTCACCCTAAATAATCTCTCCTAATATCCGATAAATAATCTGATAAACCGTGTTTTTTTAAGCACAAACCAGGGTTCGAGATTATGGCCAATCAAGCATTAAAAACTGTGACTCTTCAGGATTTCCTTTATAGCGAAGGAGAAGCTTGTCAAAACGTCGATGCCCGTGAGCACGTTTTTGAAATAAGAGCTGAAGTTGATTCAAGTTTTGGTTTTATCACGCTCTATGATTTAAAAAACTATTTGATCGATCACCACGATGAAGTCAAAGACTATCAAGTTAGAAATATCGACAGCACTGAATGGATTGCTCTTTTTGAACACCCTTATTTCCAGAGAAGAAAACCACAACTAGTTTCTGCAACAACTTTAAGCACAGACGATGAACAACAGTATTTCATGCTTAGAAACGGCCAGAAAACAGGCCCATTTGAAAAATATGAACTGACAACAATGCTGGAAGATAAAGAAATTCTTCTAACAGATATGGTGTCTACAAACCACGGTCACACATGGATGAAACTCTACCAAGTGGATGGATTTGACCGCAGGTCACTTAAAGAATCTGACCAACTTCCAGGTGTTCCTTCTCATGTATTAATGCAGCAACAAGACTCTGTCATTGCCATTTCTCCAGAGACAGAAGCGATCTCAGGGCTTGCTTACTTAAGCAATGTGAAGCGCGGTAAATCTTTTGAAAGAGAAAAAGTTGAAACATCATTTAGTTCAGATTCAAAACCGAGCACTAACAGCAGCACTATTTATAAATGGCTTTTAGTTGTTTCTATCGTGGGAATTGGTTACTTTCTTTTCCACATCAAAAATCAACTAAGCTCACCTTTTAGCAATAAAGAAGCGAAGTCAGTTGGTGAGCAGGCCGAAATGCTTGATCCAGTAAATATGAACGAGCCAATGGCGCCACAGACCAATCCAAGTGCGAGAAGCCAGCTAGGTGAAAGACGTCAAAATAATCAAGTCAATGACCAGGGACGCTCTGGAAAATTTGAAACGAGAAACCTGAATCCAATTAGGCCAAATCAAAGAAAATCATTCATGGAATCATCAAAATTCCAGGAAATTAACGCAGGTGAAGACGATCCGAATTATTTCTATGACAACACCAGTGCCATGGAATTAGACCCGGTTAGATCGCAGGTTTCAAAGGAAAACTTCGACAATTCTGGGTCAGAAGACGGTCCAATTCCTTCGAGTGACAACCTTTTTGAGAGTGAAGTGTCGAACTAAAAACACCCTTTAACTTCTCGAATATTTTAGGTACTCTAAGGGTGAGGACAACAACATGAAAGAAATCACCCAAGAATTACTGAATTCATTTAGAGCACCCGCTTTTCCCGGCTCATTCTTTTTGAGCTTTGAAGGAATTGAAGGCGCGGGTAAATCAACTCAAATTATTAAATTAAAAAACTACCTGGAAGAAAAAAACTTCCGCGTTCTAGTTCTGCGCGAGCCGGGCGGAACTCCTTTTGGCGAAAAAATGCGCCAGGCGATTTTGGAAACAAAAACTGAGATTACGCCCCTTGCGGAAGCTCACCTCTTTGCTTCTTCACGCGCTCAACTTCTTTCTGAAGTTGTTTTAAAAGAACTAGCTATTCCTAATACCGTGATTATCTGCGACCGCTATATCGACAGCTCTCTGGTTTACCAGGGGCACTCAAGAGGTTTAGGTGTTGCTGAAGTTCTAAACATTCACAACGTTTTCCCGCTTAACCTGGTTCCTCACCTGACGTTCTATTTAAGAATCAACGTAGAGACATCAGAGAAACGCCAAAAAATGAGAAATGCCCCTAAGGATTATTTCGAATCAAAAGGTGTGGATTTCTACAAGAAACTGGTTGTAGGTTACGACCTTATGGCAGAGCTTTTCCCTAACAGGATTTTAAAGCTTGATGCTGAAGTGACTCTTGAACAGATGACGATGCAGATTTTTGAAGCGACAAATAAGCTTATTGGCCAGAGCAGGTCTGCTAATCAGGAAGAAGAATTATAAGTGTCATCTCCTCTTACACAAACCCTACTTTTAAAGTATGAAAAAAACCAATTGGGATCAGTGTATCTTGCCAGGTATGGCGTGCACACTGATCCCAAAGAATGGGGCCATGACTTTTTAAAGGCCATCACCCCTCTTCAAGACCACCCGGATGTTTTATGGGTGGAGTTAGATAAAAAAGAAAACTCTTACAAGGTTGAGTCTCAGGGAATTTTAGATCTTCAAAAATTTCTTAACTACAAGGCCTTCGAACTCAAAAAGAAATTCATCTTCATCATGGATGCTCATCTCTTAAGCGCCATTGTCTCCAATAAACTCCTTAAAGTTTTTGAAGAGCTTCCGGAAGGCTTTTGCCTTTTTCTTTTTGCTCCAAAAGATGAAAACCTCCTGGCCACGGTTGAGAGCCGTGCTATTAAAGTCCTTCTGCCTTCTGGCGAAGACAAGACTGATTATGATGCTCCACCACTTGAATTTGCTTCTGCTCAGGAGCTTCTCGCTGAACTTAAGGCCTCAGAGGATGAACTTCTTTTAGAGAAAAAGTTTATTGAAGAGCGTCTAAACAAAACCCTTAAGAGTGCGAGTTTTAAAGGCTGTTCAGAAGAACTGGAAAAACTTAAGCACTACTCAGAAAGTGAAGCTTTCAACAACAGCAAACTCTCGCGTTTATCCCTGTTTTTTTAGTTTTGACTTACTGCTATGTGCAGTGACTTCCGTTCGTAATTCCCTAGAATATAAGGCTAGTGCTAATTTTTACGGAATTTAATTTAATGCAACCCAATTCTCAAGATACAGCATCCACATATGAAGATGCAGATACGCTAAACGAAGAAATTTCAAACAACACCATCGAGATTGATGAATCAGACAGCGAAGCTTCTGACGAAAATGTCGATCAAAGCGAAAAAGAAAACTCACGTTTTAAAGAAGGTGAAATCATCACCATGATCCGCGTGCGCTTTCCTGGCAACGCCCGCTCGTTTCCTTTTTTAATTGGAAAACGCAAATTTGCTTACGGTCAGAAAGTTGTGGCCATGAGTGATAGAGGGATGACAGTTGGTTATATCAACTCATTTCCTTACGATGTGACTTTCAACAAATCAATGCTCCCTATTCGCTCGATTGCTAAAGCTGCAACGGCCGAAGATATTAAGGCGCAGATTGAATTCCGCGACTCTGAAAAGCGCGCTGAAGTTATTTGTTTACACTTAATTGAAAAATACAAACTGGATATGATTCTCACTCACGTGGAGTTCACTCAGTTTGGTAAAAAGGCCGTATTCTATTTCAACGCTCCAGCAAGAGTTGACTTCAGAGACCTGGTTAAAGACCTGGTGTATGAATTAAAAATGAGAATCGAACTTCGCCAGATTTCAGTGCGCGACCGCGCAGCTGCTATCGGAGCAATTGGGGCCTGTGGACTTCAGACATGTTGTTCATCGTTCTTAAAGAACTATGGAAACGTTTCCATCAAGATGGCCAAGAATCAAAACCTGGCACTTATTCCAAGTAAGCTTAATGGTGTTTGTGGCCAGATTAAATGTTGCATCAAGTACGAAGACGATGTGTACTCAGACAAAAGAAAAAATCTCCCGAAGGAAGGAACATTTATCAGAGCGCTTAACGGCGACAGAGGTAAAGTTTTAAAACTTCACATCCTGGTTGAGCAGTTTGAAATGCTGACAGACACAGGGATCAAGAGAACGTACGCAGTCAACCAATACCACGCCAAAGATTCTGAACTTCCAGGAGACTACCGCTTCCCTGAGACGTTTGAACATATCACTAACGAGACATCGACAGTTATTGGTCTTTCAACAGAAGAAAAACTAAAAGCTGAACAGTTCATGGAACACAACACGCTTAAGACGTTTGATAAAAACCTTGAGGGTGAAGAATTAGAATACGCTGAAAAGAACGCTGACTTTGAAGAGTTCGACGAAGACGACGCTAATGAAATTGATGAAGTGATGAATGCTTCAGAAAAAATCACGGCGGAAGCTGAGCAGATTACAAAATCTCACCAGCACCAAAATCAACAACGTCGTCCACAACAACAGCAAGGGCAACGTCCTCAACAGCAACAAAGACGTCCTGAACACAACAGAAACCCGCAAAACCAAGGGCCAAGACCTCCACGTCCACAAGGGGAAGCTCAACAAGCTCAAGGGCAAGGACAACCGGGTGAACCACGTCCACCAGGACAAGGCCGCAACCGCAATAGAAACAGGAACAGAAACAGGAATAAAAACCGCGAAGGTGGCGCTCCTAACAACAACCAATCACAAGCACGTGATAACAATAACAAACCGAAAACCGAAAACTAGGAGAGGCCTTTATGAAAAAATTACTTCTTGCTTGCTCACTACTTTTATCCCTGCCGGTATTTGCTAAGACTAATGTTCAAGGAAACATCGAACTGTCGTCTGAAAAAGGTGTTGAAAGACACTACTACCACTTTGGTGTTCAAAGAGTGCACTCGTACTCATCGATCGCTTATCGTGTAACAAACACAGGAACAACTCCACTGAACATGATCCGCGCAACAATTGGTGGGACAAACTACGGAGCGAGCACAAACTGCCGCACACTTCAGCCAGGTGAGAGATGTTCTTTTAGAATCGACTACCGTCCATTCTTCGAAGGATACCACACTGGAAGATTCACGCTTTCATTTGACCAAGACAGCCACATTGTCGTGGATGTTTCTGGACAAGCTGTTCGTTAATTTTTAAATTTTAATTTAAGACAAAAAAAAGGCCCTCTATTAAGAGGGCCTTTTTATTTTGACGACTAGAAGTCGCAGTTTTTTGGAGTTCTTGGAAACGGAATCACATCTCTAATGTTGTTCATCCCCGTGATGTACATAAGCGCCCTTTCAAACCCTAGACCAAATCCTGCGTGCGGCACAGATCCAAAACGACGAAGGTCTAAGTACCACCATAGCGGTTCTTTTTGCATGTGCATTTCATCCATTCTCGCTTCAAGCTTTGCAAGATCGTCTTCACGTTGAGAGCCACCGATGATTTCACCTACACCTGGAACCAGGATATCCATCGCACGGACAGTTTTTCCATCCGGGTTTTGCTTCATGTAGAAGGCCTTAAATTGTTTTGGGTAATCCGTTACGATAACCGGCATCTTGAAGTGAACTTCTGCCAGGTAGCGCTCATGTTCAGTTTGTAGCTCGTCTCCCCAGTTTGTCGGGTATTCGAATTTCTTAACGGCCGGGTCAACCTTCCCTAAAATCTCCATCGCTTCAGTGTAAGTGATGCGCATGAATTTAGAGTCGCGAACGTGTTTTAAGATCTCCATGTGGTTTTTCTCACAAGTAGCGTCTTCGCGGTTGATTAGGAACTCAAGCTCTTTAGGAGCTTTTTCCAGAGCGTAAGCAATTAAGTATTTAATGTAGTCTGTAGCAAGGCCTGCGATTTCATCCAAATCAGCAAAAGCAACTTCCGGCTCAATCATCCAGAATTCAGAAAGGTGGCGAGTTGTGTTTGAGTTCTCCGATCTAAATGTCGGCCCAAAGGTATAAACAGCTCCCAACCCCATAGCGTAACACTCACCTTCTAGCTGACCAGTAACGGCCAGGAAAGTTTCTTTTCCAAAATAGTCGCGAGAGAAATCAAGTTTCCCTTCTTTTGTTTTTGGTGACTTTGTCACATCTGAGGCCAGTGTTGAAACCGTAAACATTTCACCTGCACCTTCAGCGTCTACGCCTGAGATGATCGGCGAGTTTAAGTAGAAAAATCCCCTGTTAGAGAAGAATTCATGAGTGGCCATCGCTAAATGGTGGCGAACTCTCATGATCGCTCCAAACGTGTTTGTTCTGATTCTAAGGTGAGCTTGCTCTCTTAGGAACTCTAGTGATGTCGCTTTCTTTTGCAGCGGGTATGTTTCATCAGTTTTCCCGATGATCTCAACAGACTTTGCCTGCATTTCAATTGATTGAACTTTTCCACCACCGCGAACCAGGCGTCCAGTCACAGCAACTGCTGAGCCAGAAAGAAGGCCTGCAACTTCAGCGTAGTTTGGCAGGACTTCATCGACGATAATTTGTAGGTTCTCTTGAGAAGAGCCATCGTTTAAAACCAGGAATGAAAATTTCTTAGAGTTACGAACAGATCTTAGCCAACCTTTGACTGTGGCGTCTGTATCAACGATTTCTTCTGTTAAAATTTTTTTTACACTTAAGCGGTCCATATATTTCCTTATCTATTAAAATAATTTTTAAGCGAGTTGTTCTTTGATCTTTTTTACTTGCTCAAGACGTAAACGGGCCCCAAACTGAGTGACCAGTGTTGAAGAAGCAAAACAGCCTAATTTAGCGGCTTCCCCGTACGTCATACCGTTATTAATACCGTATAACATCGCGCCTGCAAAAAGATCTCCCGCACCGTTGGTATCGATTGCTTCAACCGGCATCGTGACAACCTGGATTTCTTCTTTTCCATCGAAAACTAAAGCTCCTTTTGGCCCTAGAGTGATAGCAAAAGTTTTAGCAATTTTCTTTAGCGCGCTTACCGCTTCGTTTAGGTCATTTGATTTTGTGTAAGCGAAAGCTTCGGCTTCGTTACAAAATAGTAAATCAACGCCATCGCCGATCATCTCTTTTAGGCCATCAGCGAAGAAATTTACCATGTTGACGTCTGAGAACGTCAGCGCTGTTTTTACATTGTGAGTTTCAGCGATTTTTTTCGCTTTTATTGAAGCGTCTTTCCCTGTCGGACTCGCTACTAAATACCCTTCAATATAGAGGTAATTAGAATTTTTAATATGCTCTTCTATCAATTCTTTTGTAGAGAAATTTGATGTAATTCCTAAGAATGTATTCATCGTCCTGTCGGCATCTGGAGTGATAAGAACAATACACTTCCCAGTGATACCTGGTTCAAGTGAGCTTGATGAGAGGTTGGTTTCAACACCATTGTCCATCAGGTCTTTAAAGTAAAAATCCCCAGTTTCATCGCTGGCCACTTTACATGAGTAAAAGCTTTTTCCACCAAATTGAGACACGGCGATCATTGTGTTGGCAGCAGAGCCTCCACAAGATCTTTTATGTTGAGTTCCATGAAGAGTGTTAATGATTTCTGTTTGACGATTTTCATCTACCAGGGTCATAAGACCTTTTTCAATGTTGGCCTTTTTTAAGAAGTCTGCTGTGACTTCAAATTCCATATCGACCAGGGCGTTTCCAATTCCATAAACGTCAAATTTCTTTGCCATAACCTACTCATTCCTTTTAATATAAAATCTCTTTTTTGATTAAATTAGAATAATGAAAAACCGCTAAAAATGAAACAAAATAAACCTGTCAAAGAAAGCGCCACCCGTCTTGTTTACTCCAGCGATGGCTCCCATTTAAAACTCTGCAAAAAATGTGGTGAAGACCCATGCGTTTGCGCTGACTCACCTCTCCAATCAGTGCCGATTGATCCGGCAAAAGTCACTTTAAAGTTAAAATTGGAAAAGAACCAGCGCGGTGGAAAACTAGTGACAGTGATTCACGATTTTCCATTTAACCCGGCCTACTTTGAAGACCTGGCCAAAAAGCTAAAGAATCATTGTGGAACAGGTGGGACATATAAAAAAGAGGGCAAGCCCCAGATTGAACTTCAAGGGGACCAACGAGAAAAAGCCGAGGCCATGCTCACAAAACTTGGGTTTAAAACTAAACGCAGCGGCGGTTAAAAAATCTTATACATATCGTAGCGAGTGCTCTTACCAACGTAACTCGCTGTCGGTTTTTCTTTAATAGGGTCTGCTTCAAGTGGACGCTTCACGACCACTCTTTCGGTTGCCGTTTTTAAGGCCCATTCTAAAAATTCTTTTGAATCCGGATCATCACCGACAATCTCTTTGAAGATACGCATTTCCTTGCGGGCCAGGGCCGATTTCTTTTTGGCCGGGTACATGGGATCATAGTAGATGACTTCAGGTCTTACTGAGTGTGAAAGTGTTCTGGCATCGCCGAACTCTAAATGAAAATCCACTGGGAATCTTCGCAAAGCGTCTTTTAAGAGGAGAAAAACGGCCGGGTTTCGCTCAAAACTGGTGAGTTTTGCTCCAAAAAAAGAGATCAATAAACTGTCTTTACCCGTGCCACAAGTAGTGTCCCAGATCACTCTTTTTTCACCACTCCCCTTAATGGCCAGTGCTTTTGCCAGCGGCTCCTTGGAAAGTGCGTAGTTTTGTCTCTGGTGATATTTCATGAGTTCTTCAAAATCAAAACTCATCTCCCCTAATTCATTGGAGTGAAACGAAAGAATCTCCTCACGGTAATAAAGATAATCGCAGAGATCACATAACTTACGCTCTGGTTCAACTACCAATGAGAAACGCTCATTTTCATGAAGGGCGGACTTTAAAAAATCCGGCCACAAAGAAGCGTTCTCATCGCTCATTTTTATCTTTATCAACTCATTCATTATTGGCTATTATAGGCACATATTTTGCGTTTTAAAAGAACCATCCAAAAAGGAAATGAAATGACTACGAATTTCAAAAAGCTTCCCTATGACCCGACTAAGCTTCCGCGCGAGCTTAAAAAATACTACATCTCTTCATCAAAAGAAGAGCAAGGCGAAATGCTCAAGGCCCTTGGTGCAAAAGAGCTAAAAGATTTATTCTCGCACATCCCGGACAACGTGAAATTTGATAAGGCTCCATTCGTGACAGAAGAATTAGGCTACAACGACCTGATTGCTCACATGGAAACTCTCGCTGCAAAAAACAATTTAAAAACTTGTTTCATCGGTGATGGATTAAAAAATTATAAAGTTCAAGACATCGTTCCCTACGTTTGTGACCTTAGAGGCCTGACGACTGCTTATACTCCATACCAACCAGAAAGATCTCAAGGAACTCTGCAAACTCTTTGGATCTACTCTTCAACTCTTTCAATGCTAACAGGGTTTGAAGCGATCAATGCTTCTTTCTACGAAAGATCAACAGCGCTTTATGAAGCAATTCAAACAGCGACAAGACTGGTAAAAGGATCTAACACTGCTTTAGTGTGTGAATCAATTTACCCAGGTGATATCGAAGTCCTAAAAACTCAAGCAAAAGAGACGGGACTAAACATCATCACTGTTCCAACTGATAAAGACACAGGGATCACTAACCGCGACACTCTTCACAAGATGGCCACAGACCTTGGTGAGAAGTTAGCGTGTATCGTCTTTCCTCAAGTCAACAACTACGGAAACCTTGAAGACGTTCATTCGCTTACTGACCTGTGTTCAGAACTTCAGGTTCAATCAATTGCACTTTTTGATCCAATGTTACTGGCAACTGAAGGGCTGATTCAACCATCAGAATTCGGAAGCCAAAAGCAAGGGGCCAATATGATTGTTGGTGAAGGACAACACTTGGCAATCGGTCCAAATTTTGGAGGCCCAGGTCTTGGGATCTTCGGGATTCGTTACAATGACAAAAATAAAAACGACATCAGACAAACAGCAGGTCGCTTCGTAGGAAGGGCCCGCGATATCAATGGTAAAGATGCTCTATGTATGGTTCTTTCAACAAGAGAGCAACACATCCGTCGCGAGAAAGCGACGTCAAACATCTGTTCTAACCAGTCTTTCGTAGCAAGTGCTGCTGGAGCAGCTATCTTAGCTCGCGGTGAAGACGGGATGACGGAAGCAGCTCTAGCTGGACGCGATTACGCTCTTCAAATGGCGCAAATCCTGACTCAGCACAAAGGTGTAAACCTTGCTTTCCCTTCAACTCCTTTCTACAACGAGTTCGTGCTTGAGCTTCCAGTAAAAGTTAAAGACCTTCAAGCAAAAGCTTCTAAGGCCAACATTCAACTTGGTGTTGATGTCTCTAACCGTCTTCACGTCGGCAGAAACCTGCTTCTTCTTTCATTCTTCGATGTGCATAACGATGAAGACTTAGAAAAATTAGAAAACTTCTTTGCAGAAAACTTTGAAGCTGAAGAAAATGACGAATTCCTTCCAGAAATCCCTGAAGACTTCCTGAGAAAAACTCCGGTTGGTCTTCCAAATCTTGAAGTAGAAGAAATTAAGTCTTTCTACAAAAAGCTAGCTGACTTAAACGTAAGTCCGGATGACAACATCTACCCTCTTGGTTCATGTACAATGAAATACAACCCGTACATCAACGACTGGGCCGCTGGACTAAAAGGCTTTACAGACGTTCACCCTCAGGCACCGATTGAAGACGTGCAAGGGTCACTGGAAGTTCTTTATGAAATCCAGGAAATGTTTAAATCAATCACAGGTCTTCCAGCTGTCACAACTCAACCGGTTGCGGGAGCTCAAGGGGAACTTGTAGGTCTAAAACTCTTCCAGGGCTACCATAGAAATAACGGTGAAGCTGACACGAGAAACGTTGTTTTAATCCCAAGATCTGCTCACGGGACAAACCCGGCAACTGCGACAATGGCAGGGTTTGAAACAAAAACTCTCGATGGTGTTCAATACGGTATCGTGGTCATCGAAGCAGACAACCGCGGTCACATCAACTTCGAACAACTAAAAGCGGAAGTAGCAAAATACAATACTCGCATCGCAGGTGTGATGGTGACAAACCCAAATACATCAGGGTTATTTGAAACATCATTTAAAGAGATGGCCGATTTAATCCACGGAGTTGGTGGTCTGGTTTATATGGATGGCGCGAACATGAACGCCATTGCTGGATGGATCGATCTTAACAAAATGGGTGTCGATGCTGTTCACAACAACCTCCATAAAACGTGGACAATCCCTCACGGAGGTGGTGGACCGGGAGACGGAATTGTTGCCGTTTCTCACCGTCTAGTTGATTACCTTCCAGGTATTCAGGTTGTGAAAAAAGGAAACTTCTTTGATGTGGAAAAAGCTCCAAAATCAATTGGTTCTTTCCACCGTCACGTCGGAAACTTCGCTCACAAAGTGCGCGCTTACACTTACATCAAAGCTCTTGGTGGAAACGGTGTTCGCGATATGTCTGGTGTAGCGGTTCTTGCTGCCCGCTACTTATACGAAAGACTAAAGCCAATCTACCCTTCACTTCCAGAAAACTGTGAAAATGAAACTCGTATGCATGAGTTTATCTTAACGATCTCAAAAGAGACTTTTGATAGAATCGAAAAAGGTGGAACTCCAAAAGCTCAGGCCATCGCTAAAATCGGAAAGCTCTTCTTAGACTTCGGTCTTCACGCTCCGACGGTTGCTTTCCCTGAAGTGTACGGATTAATGATTGAGCCGACAGAGTCTTATTCAAAAGCTGAGCTTGACCGTTTCGTAGAAGTTGTGAAGGCCATCAATGGTCTAATCAATGAAACTCCACACGTGTTAACAACGGCCCCTCACTTTACTCCGGTAAAGAAAGTAGACGAAGTAGACGCCAATAAGAATTTAACATTTATGGAAGATTTAAAGCACCTTCCTCACCTCTACCACAACATCATTGAGCCGACTGTTCTATCGAACATGAACATCAAAGAAATCTGTGTGGAAATTCAAAAAGCACACCAAAAGTGTGTTGAAGCTTAAAAAAAATAAAAAGGCCCTCATTAAGAGGGCCTTTTTTTGCTCTCATACTACAAACTAATCTACATCAGGGAAGAAAAATGCATGATTAGCTTCCGTCATTTTATTGATGTTTTTAATATCTCTTTCAATTTTTTCTTCTAATGTTTCCCAAATTTTAAACTGCGTTTTTAGTGGGTTCTTCAAAATCACTTTTGTTTTTGGAGAAATTTCCACCGCACCTCTTACGATCCCTTCAGTTAAAGCAACTGTGTAGTCTTTAAAGATATTAATTCTTTTTCCATTGATTAAGGCCTTGGCAATTTTTGGCCCAAACGGAGTTTTTACCCACTCCAGAGTCATCCCTGAGAAACTTAGAGGTTGGCCAAAATGCGCCAGTGTTTCACAAAGAGTTCTAAGAAGAAGCCCGTTTACTTTTACAGTGTAAATTGACCACCCATGGGTGTCTTTCATATCAAACACTCGTGGAATTGAGTTCATAATGTCGCGTCTATTAATGTTTCCTATTGGGTAGTTTTCACCATTCATTGAAGAGACATGCATCGCTAGGTCTGTTCCCGCTTTTTCTCTAAGAGCATCAGCGATAAAATAGGCCCACTTTCTCGATCCTGATTTATCTTCTTCTTTTAAGTCAGAGTACCCTACATTTTCATTGAGCCATTCGCGACCGTACATCTTATCTAATTCGTAATCAGCGTCTTCAACCAGTGATTTCACTTCCTGGTCTTCTCCGTTATATTTCACCGGAACAAGTTGGTAGGAAACCACTTTTAGTGGTTTTCCTTTTTCTAAATCAACGACGATTCTTCCCAGGTATTTTGTGTGAAACCCCGCCTGAACAACCGGAACTTTTACATCTCTTTTGTTTTTTTCATAAAGAGGTTCAAATAAAGTTGTGTGTGAGTGTCCACCGACAACTAAGTCGATATTGCTGGTTTTTTTAGCAAGCTTAAGATCGCGGTTGACTCCAATATGAGTAAGGGCGATGATGAAGTCGTTGTTTCTTTTCTTTAAGATTTTTTCGTAGTCTTGAGCCGTCTTATAAGGGCTTTCAATCGTGCTTCCATCAAGCGTCCAGCTAAAGAAAAAATCACTTGTTGTCAGACCAAGAATCGCAATTTTAATTCCATCGATTTCTAGTTCTTTATAAGCTTGCAGTTTGTCTCTAATATTTGGGTATTTCGAGCTCGATGTCACGTTGGCCGCAAGAAAAGAGAAATTTAAATCGGTATTCTTTAAGATGTCATCTAAACCTTGAGCACCCATCAGGTAATCGTGATTTCCGAGTGCCACGGCATCGTATCCAATATTGTTTTGGACGTTAAAACTCTTTTGACCTTTGTCGGCCATGTAATAGATATTTCCTTCCAGGAAATCTCCACCATCAAGAGTGATAGTTGATATTCCCTCTTTTTTTGCTGCATCTTTGTAGTAGTCAATCAACGCTTTTAGTCTTGAAGAACCCCCGACTTCTGAGTCGTGATTGGTGTTATTTAGAAAAGAGTGAGTGTCATTGGTGTGAAGGATCTGGACTAATTTTGCATGAGCATCGCTAAACGTTAGACTGACCCCTAGAGAAAGAGCTAAAAATGATGTTTTAAGCATAAGTACCTACTAGGTTGAGTTTGTTTTTATGCCTGACTTTTCGGATTCTTGACCCGATGCTAAATATTTTCTATCATAGCTCCCGCCTGATTAAATCAGACCGGAAAATAGTGCTTCACCCGTTGGTCTCAATGTGTTAAAAATGCGAGACTTACCTTTTATTTAGGATCATTCATGCTTAGTTCAATGAACACAGCTCCGCGCTGCACATTCGCCATTATTTCCCATCCCGATGCCGGTAAAACGACGATGACTGAAAAGTTGTTGTGGTTTGGTCAAGTTATTCGCGAGACCGGAAAAGTAAAAGCAAAAGACGGCAACTATGCAAAGTCGGACTGGATGGAAATTGAAAAGGAACGTGGGATTTCGATTTCATCTTCTGTCATGAGTTTTCCTTATAACGAAAGAGCAATGCACTTACTGGATACTCCAGGTCACAAAGATTTCTCGGAAGACACTTATAGAACCCTAACAGCTGTTGAATCAGTTCTTATGATGATCGACTCTGCTAAAGGGGTTGAGGCACAGACGATAAAACTTATGGAAGTTTGTCGTATGAGAGATACGCCGATCGTAACGTTCATGAACAAGTACGACCGCGAAGCGATGGACCCATTTGCACTTCTTGAAAACGTAGAGAAGATTTTAAATATCCAGTGCGTGCCTATGACATGGCCAATTGGCTCAGGCGTAGACTTCAAAGGAGTTTACGATCTTCGCACAAAACAAATCATGTCGTTTAAAGACGCCAAAGACCCGTTTAATCCAATCATCATCGACGCCAAGGATTTAGATTCAAAGGCCGTTATTGATTTCGTAGGCCCAAAACTTCTTGAAACACTAAAAGAAGAATTAGAACTAGTCGGCACACTGATTGGGGATTTTAGCATCGAAGAATTCCTTCACGGAATCCAGACGCCGGTATTCTTTGGTTCGGCCCTGAACAACTTCGGAGTCAAAGAAACGCTGGATATGATTTCAACAAACTCGCCAGGGCCTAAACCTCGCGAAGTTAAACTTGCTCCCTTTGAATCAGACTCTCCGACTCAAATGATTGACCCACAATCAACAACTGAATTCACTGGATTTATTTTTAAAATCCAGGCGAACATGGATAAAAAACACCGCGACCGCGTCGCCTTCATGCGCGTGTGTTCAGGGAAATTTACAAGAAACCAAAAAATTTATCACGTCAGAAGCGAGAAGGAATTAAAGATCCCGACTCCACTTATGTTTCAGGCTCAAGATAGAGAGATCACTGAGGAAGCTTTCCCGGGAGACATCATCGGTCTTCACGATACAGGAAAATTCCAGATCGGTGATACGTTTACTGAGAAATCAAAATTCATGTTTACGGGGATCCCTAACTTTGCTCCTGAAATTTTCAACAAAGTTATTCTTAAAGACCCGATGAAAGCAAAACAACTTGAAAAAGGTCTGCAGCAGCTTTCAGAAGAAGGGACTGTTCAGCTCTTTACTCGCCACACGACAGGAGAGAAAATCCTGGGTGCGGTTGGGGCCCTGCAGTTTGAAGTTGTAAAATACCGATTAGAAGACGAATACAATGTTAACGCTGACTATGAAGGATACTCTTTCGTTGGTGTCCGTTGGCTTAAGTTTGAAAACGAAAAAGACCAGGATAAGTTCATGGCCAACAACTCTTCTAACGTTGTCTACGACCACAAAAAACGTATTTGTTTTTCTGTGCGCTCTGAGTGGGACTTAAAACTAGTAATGGAAAAGAACCCGAATGTTCACTTCTTTAAAAACTCGGATTACCGTTAATGAAATCATTAAACGATATCATCACTGACCCGGTTCTTTTTTTGGATAAGCTTTTTTCATTGATTGAAAAAACAGGGATGAACGTTGATAAATACTACCTGGATCACATTTGTTACCGCGTAGGGAGTGAATCAGAGTATCAGGAAAAAAGATCAGAGCTTAGTCACCATGGTGACATGCTGATTGAATCAATGGTTAATGGGCGCTTAATCGCAACTTATAAACTGCACTCTCCTATTTTATATAAAGGCAGAAAAATTGATGTGCTGGAACTTCCTGCTCCAAAACCTGGGCATTCATACGCTTCAGGACTTGAGCATGTGGAGTTCGTAACAACTGAGTCTCTCCATTCAATTGTAGAAAACAATCCAACGTGTTCATTTGAAACTCAAGGGATCAATAAAGAAATCAATGCGGACATTACCCTTAGACTTGGTGAGTACTGTATTCGTTTTCACAACCAGACGTTGGAAGATGTGATTGCACAGGAAAAACTACAAGAAAAGAAACTAATGGGTAAGAACTAATGTCTGATTTAAACACAATTAAAAACCGTCTGGAAAAAAACTATAAGCACAGATTGAAATGGGCAAAAAGAGAAGGCCTTGAAGCTTTCCGACTTTATGAAAAAGACATCCCTGACTTTCCTTTTATTGTCGATGTCTATAAAGACAATGCCGTCATTTTTGAAAAGCGCGATGAAGAAATCGATGCGGATAAGTTCTCGCACTTTGAATACATCATCAGCGCCGTTAAAGATCTGCTTAATATTGGCGAAGAAAAAGTCGTCATCAAGTCGCGCTTTAGACAAAAAGGCACAACTCAATACACAAAGCTGGAAGAAAAAAATGAGTTCTTCCCGGTTAAAGAATATAAAGCAAACTTCCTGGTTAACCTTCACGACTACCTGGACACTGGATTATTCCTGGATCATAGACCTCTAAGACAAATCGTCACCAAGTCTTCCGAAGGAAAAAAAGTCCTGAACCTTTTTTCATACACTGGCTCAATCAGTGTAATGGCCGCCCTTGGTGGCGCTCGTCAGGTGACGAGTGTTGATATGTCAGCAACATACATGGATTGGGCCAAAAGAAACTTCGAAGAAAATGGCATCGTTTTAAAAGATCACATCTTTATCGTCGACAGTGCTCTCGATTACCTGGAAAAGGCCTCAAGCCGCTTTGATATGATCATCCTTGATCCTCCGACATTTTCTAACTCTAAAAAAATGGAAGAAGATTTTGAAGTGGAAAAAGACCAGGTGTTTTTAGTGAAACACTGTATGCGTCTTCTGGCCCCAGAAGGTGTTCTTTACTTCTCTAATAATAAAAGAAAATTTAAAATGGCCGAAGAACTGATGGGTGCTTACAACATTCAGGACATCACAGGAAAAACAATCCCTGAAGACTACCGCGATCAAAAAGTTCACCACTGCTTTAAGATCACGCATAAAGGTAAAGTCTAATGAACCAGTTCCCGGAAGCCATCACCAAGGCCTTAAGTGAAATGAAGATTGAATCGCTCACACCGATTCAAGAGAGTGCCATTCCAAAAATCCTGGAAGGGCGCGACCTGGTGGCCCTGGCCGAAACTGGAAGTGGAAAAACCCTGGCCTTTGTTCTTCCTATTATTACAAAACTTATCGGTGCTCCGAAAAGACCGACTAAAACACTAGTCATTACTCCGACAAAAGAGCTCTCAGAGCAGATCCTTGCTGTGGCAAAAAAATGTGCGCGCTTCACTAATATCATCAGCATCAGCCTCTATGGCGGAAAAAGTTTTGATACTCAGGCAAGAGAATTAAAAAATGGTGTACACCTTATTGTGGCCTGCCCTGGACGATTAAAAGATCATATCGAAAAAGAAACTATTGATTTAAGCGGAGTGGAAACTGTTGTTCTCGATGAAGCTGACCAGTTAATGGACATGGGTTTTCTTCCCCATATTAAAGTGGCCATGGAAGCCACGGCCAGTCGTAAACAGACACTGCTCTTTTCTGCAACGATGAGTGAAGAAGTTAAAACTCTTACGGAAGAATTCCTAAAAGATGCTGAGACAATCGAATTTAAAGCAAACCAAACGAAAGCGGCCATTTCTGAAATCTTTACTCCCATTAGCAATGATCTTCGCTACCCTTTTCTGCGCTTTTTATTAAAAGAGCACAAGATTAAGTCGTGTTTAATTTTCACCAAAACAAAAGAAGAGGCCAGAAGCCTCAATGCCCTTTTAGTTGCTGATAAATATAAAGCAGCCGTGCTTGAAGGAGATATGACGACTCACCAGAGAAAAAAATCTCTTATGGGGCTAAAAGAAAAAACTATCAACATCCTGGTTGCGACAGATATCGCTAGCCGTGGACTAGATATTCCTCACGTCTCTCACGTCATTAATATCGGCCCTCCTCAAAACAGCGACGCCTACATTCACCGCGTGGGAAGAACGGCCCGCCATGATAAACCAGGAATGGCGATCACTATTTACATCAAAGGCGAGGAAGATTTTGAATTGGAAGAGATTCTGAGCGCTCAAGGTAAAGAATTAAGCCCTACAAAGTATAAGGAATTCAATTATCAACTGCGCCTTGATAAAAAGTCCCTTAAACTGATCTAATATTTGAAAAATAAATAACTTAGAAGTGGCACTCTGACCCTGACCCGGCAAAAAATATTAAAAATTCTGACTGCTTACCCTACAAAAAAAAATTTATGCTATAATCTTTAGAATGAGAACGTTGCTTCTGGACTGCAACTATTTTCCCGTAAAGATAATAAACTGGCAGAAGGCCATGATACTCCTTCTGACCGGACGGGCGGAAGTTGTTGATGAATATCAAGATAAACTCATACGAACCGTTTCCACCGCTTATCGTCTCCCCAAAGTTCTCCGGTTATTTCAAAATCATAAAATCTCTCTGAACGTCAAATTTACCCGCATGAATGTTTTCTTCAGAGACCAATTCCAATGCCAATACTGCTCAATCAAACTTCCTGCTTCTGAACTTACTTTCGATCACATTATTCCTGTTTCCCAAAAAGGCCCAACTAGCTGGGAGAATGTCGTCACTTGCTGCAGGCCTTGCAACGGAAAAAAAGGATCAAAGAGTTTACATGCCTCGGGAATGAACCTTCTTCGTCCGGCCAAAAAACCGCGCTGGTCCCCGGAGCTTTGCCTGAGACTTTCCGATGAAGACCCGAGTGAATGGTGGAACTTTTTCCCGAATACAGCGAAGGCCGCTTCTTAATAACTAATCCCGATATTAAGACTCATTGAATTGACCTTGGGGTCAGAGCTTGACTTTGATCTGGTCACTGCATAGGAAGGAGAGATCGTTACACTCTCCCAAAGATCGACGTCGGCATAAGCTTCAATAGTGTTGGAAGTGTCGTTTTTATCCAGAAGATTTTTTCCATGGGAGTAATTTACACCCACTGACCAAAAACTCAGATCATTGTATTCGATATAACCTCCGAGCGAAGAATCAGAAAGATTGCCGACGGTGTCTGAAATATCAGTGTTGTCGATAGTGGTATTTTTAAAGGCCTTAAGGGTGCTCGCCCCTCTGGGAATAAAAGCATTTTTACTCCAATCAATTCCAAACGTAAAAAAGTCTCCGATGACCTGAGAGAAACCAATAGTCAAAGAAAGTTTTTCATAGCGTTCACTTTCAAGTTTAGAGTACTTCATAGAATCACTTTGCAGGCCAATTGAAAATTTTGTTACACCAAATGAGTGCTCTTTACTGGCAGAAGGGCTGTTTTTAATTGTGAGTTTACCGCTATAAGAAGAGCCTTTGTAGTTGTTGTAGTCGTCTATCTGTTTGTAGCCCACGGCCAGTCTCACCCTTTGGTCTGGTTTATAAATCAATGTGCCTTTATATGAATGAGCTTCATTATCTGCTCCAGAATCACTGCTTTCCTGATTGGACTGACTGGCATAAAGCGAGACGGAAAGTTTTTGAGTCATCCCAAAACCAAGGTTATAATTTTTGCCAATAGTCCCGGTAGAAGTTTGAGAAAGACCCGCTCCGAAATCAGCGGAGCGGGCCCATCGAGGGGTTATCGTCGCTATAAAAAAAACAGCTAAAACTAAAAGTGTCCAATTAGTCCTTTCGTCCTCTCCTTTCATTTCTTTCTGCTTTGCTGTTTTCTTTCTTCTCATTTTTTCTCTCTTCTTTTATCGCCTTTCTTTCTTCCTTAGCTTCACTTTTAGCGTCGCTGCGGGATTCTTTCTGATTCTCTTTTTTATTCTCTTTTTTATTTTCTTTGGCATCTTCGCTGGCCTCTTCTTTGTCTTCTTTCATTTCTTTTCTTCTTTCTCTCTCTTCTTTTCTTTCATCTCTTTTTCTGTCATCTCTCTCTCTCGGACCTCGCTCCCTTCTTCTGTCTCTTCGCTCATCATCCCTTCTTGGTGGTCTCTCGGGTCTGATGTCCAGGTCTTTTAAAGCAGAGAAGAAATCTTCACGGGAAATGTCTCCCGCCTTTAGTTTTTCTCTGAGTTCATCAAGTTTAGCCTTTTGCTCTTCTGTTAAATCCGATTTGGCCTCTGCCCGCTCAGATTTATCCGAACGCTCCTTCGTAGGTTTAGTCTTGTCGCTATTCTTGACTGTTTCATCAGTCTTGGTATCCGCGCCTGACTCTGATCCTGCGGAGGAGTCTGTCGTCGTAGTCGTAGTCGCTGCCCCCGTATCCGTTGACTCTTCTTGAGCAAAGGCAGGGATGGAAGTGAGAATAAGGGCCGATAAAAGAACGTGTTTCATAGCTATCACTCCTATTTTGGTCACTCCCTATTTGGAGTGGATCCTTCCCTAAAAGGTAAGGCAAGAGTGTTGAAAAACTATGGAGGTGATAAACTCCTTGAAAGGACTAGAGAATTTCATCTAAATAAAAAGGGCATTTTTTTCACCCCTAAGGTTCTCTTTCTCCCGGGCCTAGCTGTGTTAGAATTTTCTTTATGAAAAAAATCAATCTTATAGGTTCCGCTCTGCTTATGACTTTAACTTTTCATGAGGCCCTGGCACTTGAGTGCCCGGATAAAAACTCAGCTCCGGTGTGCCCTACAAGTGGTGCCACACTTTTAGATGAAACTTATCCAACACAGGCCTTCGTTATTTCCAATCAACCTTACATGCCGACAAAAGATGCAAAGAAAGTAACCCGCAACTTTGTCAGCAAGGTTATTGCTAATTACGATTATGAAAAAGTTCCGCAGATCATTCTGCCGATGACTGATAAAAAAGATTTTGATGTGCTGGTTGCCGATATTAAAAACCAACTGACACAAAAAAAATTACCCGAAGAAAAAATCAACGCCATCATCGGGCAAATCACTTACACTCCGATTCAAAGTTATACCTGGCAACAGGACTGGTTTGAATCCTTTGTCGATTTAAAGACAGGTTCTCCTAGCATCAGACAAATCGACAGCTACAACCGCGTCTGGCCTGATTCAGGAGAGAAACTAAGTAAGGCCGGTGAACAATGTGCTATCTCTCAAGGATCAAACATTAAAGAAGCCTACTCTCCAAATGCCAGTGCAAGAAACACAGAAGATGTTTCTTTTGGATCCGGAGAAATGGGTGGAAATATTGAAGGGGCCCCAGGTGGCTTCTGTCTAGTTGGAGACAACCAGGGGTCAGTATTTACCAACCAATTCTGTGGAAGCCCTGAGAACGTTATCCAACTGCAGACATCATGGCTTGCCGTAGGACACGTTGATGAGATTTTTAAAATCATTCCTACGCAATATAATGATGGCCGTCCTAAAGAATGTGAATTCTCTTTAATGGCCGCAAGTCCGAAAAAGGCCATGGAGCTGATGAGCAATCCAAAGCAAGGGCAAATCCCTTTTATGGACCTCGATGTTGATAACCCTGAAAAAGATGCTGCCGAATCCAGGAATACCAGAACAAATATCCGCTTTGGTGGAAACTATGTAACGTGCGAATACATCAATGATATTGTCAAAAAACGTCCTGGTGGAATCAAGACTCTTCCAGCTGGAGCACGCACTGTTTTACTAAAACTAATCTTTGGTAATGCCCAGGCACAAGATGTCAGCAACGAAGAAAAAATGCTCGTTGAATTGCAAAACAACTGCTCAAGCAACATCGACCAGGTCAGCAACTACGAAATCCAGGAAATGATGAAACTGGATAAACGCTTCACAACTCTCAACGATGCTATTGATGAATCAATTGAAAAAGATAAGGCGCTGATAAAATCAAAAATTCTCTCTCGCCTTCCTCAGTGTGCTAAATACTACGATGAACTGGATGTACCAAATATTTTCTACGGTGGTTATACGATGGAAAATCCAGAGACGAAAAAAGTTGAACTGGCAAAACCGGGCTCGACAAATTCGTTTCTTCCTAACCCTACCAACTCAGTTCTCATGAATAAAACAGTAGTCTTTCCAGACACTGGCAACAACCTGTTTAACGGTTATTTAAAAGACGAAATGAAAAAGAGAAAAATCAAATCTGATTTTATCTCCAGCTGGGATTATGCTCACCTTGGCGCTGGAAATATCCACTGCTCAAGCCACTCAATCCCACACTGTCGTCCGGCGGGGAAATAATTATGAAAGTATTACTGCTCACATTACTCGTTTCTTTTTCTGTGCACGCTAAAGATGAACACAACTTCAGCTGCAATGTGGATAAGGAATCTAGAGTTGAACTCTCACTCTTAGATAAAAACACTCCAAGCGTGAGCTTATTTTACAAGAAGTCCAAGTTCGCGACTTGCCAGTATGATAACACGCCTATGACACAAATGGGGAATCCACGCGCTCAGGTCAATGAGACTCTTTGGCATTTAAAATTAAAAAAATGCGATTATTATTTCGAAGATAAAAAAGAAAAAATCCCGGTAGTGGAGGCCGCCATGTTTAAGCAGTCCCACGAAAAACGCGATCACTACTTTCTCATTGTCAAAGGCAGACAACCGCTAAAGTGCAAGGCCATTAAATAAGCTTACGCTTAGCCATCTTTTTTAGTCGCTTTTTATTCAATTTCTATTCAAGAAGGCCCCTCGGGGCCTTTTGTAAGACATTGTAATCCTTTAGAGATTAAACAAATCTTTTACTAAATAAATTCTGAACTATAATGGAGGGATGAACATTGATAATAAGCTCCTCAATCTCAAAAGCTACCTGAGTGAAAACAAACTGGGTAAAAGCGGCATCAAGACGACACTCAATGAATCGGCCGTTGCTGGCAGCGAAAAAAACAACGTCGATTTAAACCTGGATGGCGATTCAAAGAATCCAAACGAAAAATCAAAAAAGAAACAAAAAAATAAAGAGGCCACAACAACACAAAAAGAAACCAAAGAAGTGGCGCCGGTAAAAAGTGATGCCGAAATTAAACAGGCAAACTTAAAAAAATTAAACTTACTATAGATATGAAAAAGCTCTTATCCACATTTATTCTGGCATGTGTCCCATTGTCTCTTATGGGAGAAACCATCATCCTAAAAGCGGACCGCTGGTGCCCTTTTAATTGCGATCCAACATCTGCTCAAAGTAAAGAGTTAGGCTACATCGTCGAAGTGGCGAAACTTGTCTTTGAAAGAAAAGGCCACAACATCGACTACCAGGTGGATACCTGGACCAATTCTATTGAGAGTGTACGAAGCGGGAAGGCCACAGGTTTGGTTTCAACGACCATGCCCGACGCTCCCGATTTCATCTACCCGGCAAAAAGCATGGGAAGTAATAAAGAATGTTTTTACGTCAAGGCCAAGGACCCATGGGAGTATGTGAGCTTAAGCAATTTAAAAGGCCGCAAACTCGGCATTGTCGAGTCTTACGCTTATTCCGCCGAACTCACCAGCTATCTGATGGATCACCCTGAGCAGACAGTCAAAGGAACTGGCAGCCTTCCTCTCATGTCCAACATTGAGAACATGAAGGAAAACAAAATTGACACTATCATCGAAAACCCGTTTGTCTTTAATTACTTCACAGAATCCAAAAAAATCCGCGACAACTATGAAGAGGCCGGATGCACCGAAGGAGATCCGCTTTATATTGGATTCTCTCCCAAGAACCCTCGCTCCAAGGAATTCGCAAAAATCCTTACAGAAGGCATAGAAGATTTGAGAAAGGACGGAACTCTAGGTAAGATCATTACCAAGTATTCACTCAAAGATTGGAGTCCTTGATCATGAACTATTGGCTTATGAAAAGTGAGCCGGATGTCTTTTCCATTGATGACCTCAAAAAAAAGAAAAAATCCGGATGGGATGGTGTTCGCAACTATCAAGCTAGAAACTATATGCGCGATGAGATGAAAATCGGCGATGTGGTTTTATTCTATCACTCTAGCTGTGAAATCCCGGGCATTGCAGGCCTTGCCAAGGTCTCAAAGACCTCTCATCCTGATCCTTCGCAATTTGACCCTAAAAGCGAGTATTATGACGAGAAAGCGACAAAGGACAATCCTCGCTGGTTTATGGTGGAAGTGGAGTTTGTAGAAAAATTTGAAAACGTAGTGACACTTGCAATGCTTAAAGCTCATAAGGGACTAGAAGGCATGCCTGTTGTTCAAAAAGGATCAAGACTTTCTATTAATCCGGTTACAGCTAACGAATTTAAAATCATTATAGGAATGAAATAAGCTTACAGGTGTCTAAATTTTAGGCGCCACACCCGATCTAGTTCAAGCCTAATTCACTGAAAAATCACAAGATAATGCCGGCATTACTTTTGCTTTAAATACCTCTAATTATTTAGGGAGATTTTTGTGAAGAGAAATTTTACCGGCACAATTTTTTTGTCATTTGTTTTACTTTTTAATACAAGCATGACGTTTGCCTCACCATCCAGAGTAGATGAAGTCATCAATTCTGATTCGGATGCTAAACTTGAACGAATTCTTAAGCTCAATGAGCATTTGAGTAAATCAAAAATCGCATTAGTAGAATTGCAAAGACAATTGTCATACGAAGAACAAAAAGAATCAAAAAGAAAAATAGGAATTGCGGTCGCTTCTATTTCGGCGGTTATCGCTGCAATGAGTATTCGCGGAGCAAACAACAGTGCTTCTCCGATTGGTAGCTCGCTTTATTATATGCAAGGATTAATTGCTGGGGCCAGTGGTGTCGGAGCAGGTGCTTATATTTTGCTGAATAAAAATGAAGCGAAAAAACTTAGAAATGACATTAAAGATCTTAACACTGCAATCGATTCAAAAATACTCCAAGTTGAAAAAGAAAAATTACTGCTTTGTAAATTTCAACCTCAACACAAAGTTTGTTATTAAAAGAATAAGCACTTCAAATGCTAGAGATAATAAAAAAGGCATCTTTTTTAAGATGCCCTTTTTATTTAAATTGATTTTTTAAGATTACATTCTTCTTGGGTACAGGTTGATCGGTTGGTTAACCTCAACATTTCTGTTGCCACCCGGTGCCGGGAAACGAATCCCTTGAAGCACATCTTTCATACAGTCGCGGACTTTATCAGAAGTGATTTCTTCTGACGTGATTGAAGATTTCTTCACACCACCATCGCCACCGATCACAAAGTTAAACAGCATGACCCCTTGAAGGCCGTCTGGTTTATTTTGTTTTTCAAGCTCTGACTGGTAACAGCTTCTAAATTGTGGAATGTGATCACGAAGAATTCTTCTGATCTCGTCCGGGTTAATGGTCGAAACCGCTACTTTTTCAACTGGAACACCGGCAACAGAGATTGATCCTTTCTGAGCAAGGCCATCAAAACCTCTACTCGAATCGATCTTTCCTTTTGCTGATCCAGTTAAGCTACCAATGTTGGTTGCTACCTTGGCCATGTTTGCTGTACCGTTTGGTGAACCTGTAATGAAGCCGTCTCCGCCTCCACCACCAACACCGTTACCGATACCGCCACCAGTACCAAATCCAGCGCCACCGTCGTCTTTAGCGCCTTTAGCTGCTGCTCTTTTTAGACCCTGCCCACTTTTTCTAATTGAATCAGTGACGTTAGTCATGTCCAGACCTTGATAAGTGTCTCCCGATCCACCAGTGTTGTTGTCCTTCGCTTTCACCTGGCTAGGTGCTGAGCCTGAACCCACTGTTGTTCTTGGAGCTTTTCTTACGTCAGTTCCTGGTTTATAAGCTTCTTTCTTTCTTGAGGCCGGATCACCTTTTTGAACATCCTGAACTTTCTTTTGGTTTTTATCACCAATGCGATCAGAGTTTTTTACCACTCTGTCAGTTCCATTTTTCACTTTCTCTTCAGGCTTTGGCTCTACAACTTTTTCGCTTTCAGCTGCAGTCACGTTGTTTTTAACGATCTTATTTTTTGCCGGAGGAGTCACTAATTCCATTTTAATCGGGATTAGCTTCGGGGCGTCCTTAAGTTTGTGCTCAAGGTGCAGTTCCGGCATTTTAATCAAAAAGAAAAACAAGTGAATGATGAAGCTTCCGATGAAGGCGCGTTTATTAAAGCGCTTCGTCTCCTGCTCCATATTGCTTTCGCCGGGAGTGTACAATGGTTTTTTTTCAGCACTCATACTTTACTACCCTTTGCTGTTTTTACTTAAGTCTCTTAGATGCATCTTCTTCCGCAGCGATTGAGAAGTTTTTAGCTCCTGCACTCTTTGCGATATCCATGATCTCAACTGCTTTTCCTAAAAACGCCTGAGTGTCACCTTCAAGGATAACTGACTCGGTTTTTAGTTCAGCAAGTTTAGCCACCATTTCTTCTGCAAGCTTTGCTTCTTCAACATACTTTCCTTGAAGAGCAACTTTACCTTCTTTATTAAGCGTGATGATTAAAATTTCATCCTGCTTTTTTTCATTGGTGATCGCAGTCTTTGGAAGTTCGATATCCAGACCCGACTCAAGCGCCGCTGTCGACGTTACCATGAAGATAATCAGAAGAACGAGCATGATATCGATAAGCGGAGTAAGGTTTACTTCCGCCATGATGTTGTCATCACCATCGTTGTTGTTATTTACGTTCATTGCCATAAGGCACTCCTACAGTTTAAAGATTCTAGTTCTCGCTTACTTTTTAGCAGAGTTAAAGCTTTCAGCTAAATCACCAATGCCATTTTTGAACATTGCCAGCGATTCACCGATTTTTACCAGAATGTAGTTGTAGAAAAGTAGAGCTACTACCGCTACAAGAATCCCGGCCGCTGTTGCGATAAGAGCTTCTGAAATTGAAGCTGATACGATCGCAAACCCTGCTTTACCAGCAGCACCGATTTCTTTAAATGACCCCATGATCCCCCAAACCGTACCGAATAGTCCTACGAATGGAGCTGATGAAGCTACAGTACCAAGGATCCAGATATTTTTCTTTAGACCCATTGATGTTTCGTTAAGGCGGCGTTGCATACGCGCTTCCCACTCTTCAGAAGATGAAGCATCTTCGAAAACTGCAGAGTGTGGTTTAGCAATAAGCTCAGGACAGTTCTTGTATAGCCATTCCATTTCATTGAAACGTTTTGATTGAATGATTCTCATTCCTTCGTCATAGAAATATTTAGCTTGTTTATTAAAGTTCATTAGGAACCAGATTTTTTGAATGGCAACTGTCCAAACGGCTACTGAGAAAATAAGTAGCGGGTACATGATAAAGCCACCTTGCTTAAATAAATGCATCAATTCCATTTGCAGACTCCTTGATCTGTAAGTATCGTAATTTATATTCGACTCATTCGATTATAAAACCTTTACGGCTAATTTAATTAATATTTTAGCTTAGTTTTCATTTTTTCATAAAAGCATTTTACTCCGGTAATATTATCTCTATCTGATTTTCATTTAATCTCCTGTATAATCTGTGAGTATGAAAAAACATTATCCAATTATTTTACTCAGTCTTTCACTCTCAACAATGCTTGCTTTTAAAGCTGGTGACGAAATTGAATTAGACAGTTTTTTAAATGCACGCGCTAACCCAAATTTTTTACGCTCGGCCGCAAATATCAAGACCACATTAAAAAAAGGCACGACTGGTGATGTTTTAGAAATAAAAAAATTCTCTTCCGGCAATTCTGGGATTAAAATAAAAGTCACAAGTGGCACTCATGCCGGTGAGTCTTACTGGGTTTATTACAACAAAAACAATCCGGCGATTAAACTCACAGATAAAAAACAAAAAGACTCAACAACTCCAGAGAGACTTAACTTAAAAGACTCTCCTCGAAGTGAGACTTTAAGAGATACGGCCGCAGTTCGCGATCTAACGGAATCGGCATTGGTGCAGACATCAATGCAGGCACAAACGTTAACCAGCACTGTAAATGAAACGCTAACACCTCCGGTTTTAGACTGCCCTCCAAAAGTAGAAACAAAACCAGAAGTTGTTCTCTCATCTGTTCCTGAAGATAACTACCAGGTCTCTGATTTGGTAGCACCCTTCAGGGACAGACCGGGAGTTCGCCAAGGCTATCCTGGTTGCAGGAACACCTCTTCAAATCCTATCTATGCTGTCTGCAGAGTTGGCGCTGAGACTAATCCGCCTGATGGATTTAAAATTTTTAACGGTGGCCCTAATGCTATCGTTGCCACAAATGAATACTACATCAATCGCACCTTTGAATTTGATTCTCCAGACAGAGCAAGATCAGATATGAAGCTGATGATCTCTGATGCCCCTGACGATACAACCAGCCATACCACTTATAGTATTATGCTTTTTTTCCCACGCACCTCTCTTCCTTCCATTAAAGAAGTGGGCAACGAGCTGCACGTGACTCTGCCAAACGGTGAAGCAGTTCAATATAACGCAAAGACGGGAGAGATTATTGGCGGCGTATTAACTGAAGGCAAAATGGCCCAGGACCCAAAAAATAAAAACAAAGCTTTCCCTCCAGCTGTGAAATATAACGGCAGTGGCGTGGTGATCCGCGCTGATAAATCAGGTGATCTTCCTTATGGTGACATTGAGCTTAGAGATGGAAGTAGCGCTCCTTCCGTCACAATCGCGACAGTGTCAAAAAAAGGACACAAGGATTGCAAAATCCCATCAAAAGATATTTGGTATAACGACGCCGAAAAGAAAGATGTCCTCATCCGACCTGAGTATGCGACTGACGCAGGCCTTGACAGTTTTTTAAAGAAAAAATGTGGCTTTTCACTTTTTTAATTTTAAAAAGTAATCAACAATAGAATGTCCGATCAAATCTAATGGAATTTATCCATAGGAGTTTTTATGAAGTCTATTGTTCTACTTGCTATGCTTTCGTCTGTCTCTGCTTATGCCGAATTTGACGAAACACTTATCCAACCACCATTAAAAGAATCTAACGAAGTTGAGCTCAACGGCATTAGCTGTCGCACACGCAACCACAATCGTTGGGATATCTGTTACGACATCGATAGAAACAACAACTACAACGAAACAAGTTTTAAATTTCAAAATAATGGAATTAACAAAATCGTTCCGATGGAAGGTTTTGGCGTCGGCCGTGATTTTGAATTCCAATTCCAGGATATGGCACGATCAGACCTTGGGCTTTTAGTATGGGACTCTCCAGATGAAGTGGAAAGCCATGCTCACTTAAAAATGATGTACTTCTTCCCTAGAAACATTCTTCCAGCGATTCGTTATGAATCAGATGCTGAAAAAGACCTGGTGATTGTCACTCTTCCAACAGAAGAAGAAGTTGTCTTTAATGGCAAGACAAAAGAAATCATCAGTGGTGCTCTAACAGAAGGGCCAATTAAGCAAACATCAAATGGTACGGCGATCGCTCCTGATGTTCAGTACAACGGAAAAGGCGTTGTGGTTGAAGCGGCAGCAGTAGCTGACTGGCCGGTTGGATTTGAAGGAGAAAAAGCAAGCAAGATCGTTTCTGTTAAAAAGAAAGGACAAAAGACTTGTTTAATTCCAGGAAAAGAACTGTGGTTTACTGACCACTCAAAAGGTGGAAACGTTTTCTTCAATAAAAAACTGATCTCTAATGAGGCCTTCGACAAATTCTTAAAAGGTCGTTGCGGTTTCGGGATTTACTAGAACAGACTGTCTTCTTCGATGGTTGTGATATTGTAAATTTGTTTTTCTAAATCACTTTTTCTCACATAAACATAGCTGGTGGAATCCTCGCAACGAACGCGGGGATTTCTCGGCAATGTGGGATTCTTTTTTCTGCATTCAATTAAATTATCCACATAAACTTTAGGATTACCTACAGTCTTTAAAGCACTGGTGCACTTGTGATAATTAGGATTCTCTCTTTCATAATAACCGCAACCATAACCCCATGAGTTGCGCAGGATATACTCTACTTCACAGGTATCTTTGTTAAATCTCTTCCCCACAATACTGGAAGCATGGGCCATGGTTTTTCCTGTCCCACCAGTTAAAAAATCGGCATAATAAGAAATCCCAACAGGTATCCCGCGGTTTAAATGGGCATCGAGTGAATTCATCAATTCTTTAGGAGACTCTCCTATTTTTATAGTTTTACTTTCAAAGGTTGGATGATCAGTAAAAAAACCTTTGGTGAATTTCTTATCACAGGCCACATTCACTAAGTTGGCCAGCGCATTTTGCTTAGCTGATCTCACCAAGACATTTTTTATCGTGTTTAACGAAAGGTTGTTAAAGACGGTATTGATCGTTTTCAGGTCATCACAACCCAGGCGAGCTTTAGGGGCATCGTAAATGATATTTAAAATCTCTCCGATGTTGCAGCGGTTTTTAACAGCACAACGGTAGTCTTCCACATAAGAGTAATCTTCACTGGAGATATCGCGCTCGTAACAAAAGCCGTTTTCTTTAACCACTGTCAAGGCCTCATGGATACTTCCACCTTCGGCCACGACTTTTTTATTGAGCTTTGAGAGATCTTCGGAACTTAATCCTTTTAATGATTTTCCATAAGAACTTTTTTTACTTTGATTGTACATCGCCGAAATACCAATCGACGACACGCTATGGCCTTTAGTGCGGTAATTGGCGCCTCTCACCCCACCGACAACGCTCGAGCCTTTTGTTTTATAAAGGTAATGGGTCAAAAGATCTGCGGCCGTAAAGCCATAGCACCAGCCAATACTGTCCTGGTCTCTAATGGGAGGCATTTCACTGGTTAGATCGACGGGGCGGGTGAGTTTATCAAAAAGGCTCGCATCCGGGCAAAAGGGTGCTGCCAAAGCATTTTGCCCAAGGCATAGAAGGCCTGATAAAAAAATCAACATCCTGTTTTTAATCACAGATCTTACTAATCCACGTATTTAACTTTCTGTGCGATAGTCGCATTGTCTATAAAAGAGCCATCACTGAAGATACAACGGCTGGTTTGAATCCATTTCGTTTGAACTTGATACTCCATGATCTGTGGAGTTCCGTGATATTTCTCACAGATTTTAAATCCCAAAGAGCCTGTAACTGCGGCCATTTCACTCATCTTGATTTCAATAGTTCCAAGATTCTTGCTTTGGCAGACCTTGTTATGGGCACAGGGTTTTGATGAGATAAAGAGTTTTGAGGCCAGATCGTAACAATAACTTTCGTTATTTATCACTTCTTTATTCTGCTGGATGTATTTCACTTTTCCATCAATACATTCAGCAAAAGCACTTCCCAGAGAAATGGCCGACAAAATAAGTACATTTAAAATTTTAAGTTTTACACTTTTCATACAAGAGTATCTTCTCAAAAAATTACAATTTCTGTCAGTCGGAAAAAACCATCATTCTATTACAATCTCCTTGGAAAAGCGTCATTTTAAATGCACAATAAACCCGACCAAATTCATTCACCCCCACACTTCAGGAGAAGTTCATGAGCCGACTGGATAATATCTCGCTGGGAAAGATTGTTGTTATTAGAGAAAAACTCTTAAAAGCACAGAAGGACGGTCAAAAGATCTACCGTTTTGAATCGGGAGATCCAAGCTTTGATGTTCACCCGAATGTCAAAAGCGCCATCGAAAAGGCCTTAGAGGCCAACAAGACTCACTACATTCCTAACAATGGCATTCCGGAGCTAAGAGAAACTCTTGCTCAAAAGTTAAACACTCAAAACAAAATCCCGGTCAAGCCAGCTCACATCTCTATCACTAATGGGGCCATGCACGCTTTATACGTAACTTACCAGTGCATCGTTGAAGAAGGCGATGAAGTGATTGTCCCTGATCCAATGTGGACAGAGGCCGTAGAAAACGCGCGCCTGGCGGGAGCAAAAACAATTGGGATCGAATTAAAACCAGAACACAACTACGTTTACCGTGCAGCCGATATTGAAAAAGCGATCACGAAAAAAACAAAAGTCATTTTCTTAAACTCTCCACAAAACCCGACGGGAGCAATCATTCCTTTGGAAGAATTGCAAAAGATCGCCGATCTGGCGGTAAAAAATAATTTATGGATCGTCAGTGATGAAGCCTACGAGCATATTCTTTTTGATGGCGGGACTCACACTTCTATTGCTTCCTTAATTCCTACTTACGACAAAACCGTTTCAGTTTACTCATACTCAAAATCATACGCAATGAGCGGCCTGCGCTTAGGTTACTTCGCTTCAATGAATGAACTCTTTAATGACCGTGCAGCTAAGCTTCTTCGTTGTACAGTCAATGGAATTAATAGTATCTCTCAATGGGGTGCGATCCACGCAGTAAAAGACACTCCAGCCCAATGGTATGCAGACATGAATGCTGAGTACTTAAAGAGAAGAAATCTTTTCTTAGACTCACTAAAGGATCAAGATATCCTGACTCCTTATGTTCCAAAAGCTGCTTTCTATTTATGGTGTAAAGTGAAGCCAGGTATTGATGTCGAAAAACTTTCTGAAGAATTAGCACAGAAAGGAATTGGAAACGCACCTGGAAGCTGTTTTGGTGATTCACCAGAGAGCTTGCAGTCTATCCGACTTGCTTTTAGCTGTGACACACAGATGATTGTGGAAGGATCAAAAGAATTAAATAAGTTTTTAAAAGACTACAAATAAAAAAAGGCCCCGTTTGGGGCCTTTTTTATTTGTATTTCACATTACATCCATACGGTCTCGAAGTCGCCACAGCAACGGCCTTTCCGGCCATGGCCGCATTCAGCGCTTCAGCGACATAATTCTTCGACTGAGGAATCACTGCCGGGTCAGCGGCACTGTTATCATCAATTGCTCCTGCATAAACAATTTTTTGCTCAGGAGAAATAACAAACATGTGTGGAGTTGTTTTCGCTCCATAAAGTCTTCCCACCGATCCACTTGCATCAGTTAAAAGAAAGGATTGGTTTGCTTTAAGTTCTTTTATTGTTTTTTCAGCATCAGCAGCTTCCTGGTAACCTTGCTCACCTTTAGCAGATGAATTAATCGTTAACCAGACAACTCCTTTGTCTGTGAATGTTTTTTGTAGTGATTGCATGTTTGAGCTTCCGTAATGTTTTTTGACGTAAGGGCAATCCTTGTTAAACCATTCCAGAACAACCCATTTACCTTTGAAGTCACTAAGTGCATGCTCTTTGCCTGCAAGATCATTCAATTTAAAATTAGGTGCATCTGATTTTGGTTTTACGTCTGCAAACGCTGAAAGAGAAAGTAATAAGAGAGAAGAAAATAATAAGTGTTTCATATAAACTCCAGGGATAGTTCAACCCTATAAGCATAAAACACTTTCGTTATTTGACCTATGAGAAGATGGAAATTATTAGATCTTACTTCTTAAGCGGCAGATCAATGATAAAACGAGTATTCGGACAATTCCGATCAAGAAAAAGCCTTCCTCCATGAATTTCAACAATTCCTTTGGAAATTGAAAGACCAAGACCAGTCCCCATTCCTACTTCCTTCGTTGTAAAAAAAGGCTGCATTATCTTTTGAGCAATCTCTTCACTAATTCCTGGGCCTGAATCCGTCACAGTGATTCGAAGAGCCTCCCCATCATTATCAGCGTGCACATGCACCCAAGGCCTAGGAGTGTCTACAACAGCATCGTGGGCGTTGTTAATAAGATTTAATACAACCTGGGCCAGTTGAGTTTCCTGGCAGCGGATTTCGGTGCTTAAGTCACCGGAGACTTTTAACTCCACACCTTGATACTTAAAGCGCTCATAACACAATTCTAAAACATCATCGAGAATCGATTTAAAAGCAACGGCCTTAAATGGGTCAGCTTCTCCGTGACGAGAAAACGTTCTTAGCCCTTTAATAATTTTTACAATCCTTAAACTGTTTTGTTCAATCTTAGAAATTTCTCTACTTAAAAAATCGACGTTCACTTCACCATTTTCCAGACGTTTTAAAATCTGGTAGGCCTTGCCTTTTATGATCGCCAGAGGGTTATTGATTTCGTGGGCGATCCCACTTGCCATTTCCCCAAGAGATGAAAGTTTCGCTGAAGAAATCATGCGTGCCTGCTGATCTTTAATCAGTTCTTCCTGCATGCGCTTTTCTCCAATGTCCTGACCAATGCCGATGATCTGTCCATCTTCCAGGCGCACATTTGTCCAGGTCGTATGTGCCAACTCTCCATTTTTTTTAACGAGAGTGAACTCTCTCCACTCCGGTGGAGCTTCCATCATAAATTGAATCGCTTCTTGTTGTTCGCGCTCAGTGGCAAAAAGATTGATGGCCATGTCTCTGACTTTTTTCATGTCATCAAGTGTCCACCCCAGGACTTCGCTCCAATGGGGATTGATCCACTCAACATCACCTTTATGATTATAAAAAGTGATCATGATGGGAATGTTGTTTAAAATGGTTTCAAAAATTCTTTCCTGCTCTACATTCTTGGTGATATCCCAATTGATACCGCTAAAGCGCAGTGCTTTTCCGTTACTATCGCGCTCGACATAACCTTTGGCCGCAATATGCCTGATATGACCATTTTTCAAAACAATTCGAAAACTAGTATCAAAATCTATCCCATCTACAATAGAGGCCTGGAGGGCCGCTGCTACCAGCTCTTTATCGTCAGGGTGTACTGTTTTTTCCCAAGCAGTATAATCACCGGAAAAATCATTTGGAGAAACATCAAAAAGTTCATACATACTCTCATCCCAAGCAAGAGCATTTGTTTTGATATTCCATTCCCAGACACCGAATTTAATAGCGGCAAGAACCAGCTTAAAGCGGTCATTTAAAAGCCCGCGTTCGTTTTCCAGCTCTTTTACATAGGTAATGTCAGTATGTGTTCCTGAAAAACGCACAGGTTTTCCATCGCGGGTCTCAACCACTTTTCCCTGATCAAGAATCCAGACCCAATGGCCGTCGGCATGTTTCATTCGATGGACATTGCGGTAGTAAGGTGTTTTTCCATTGAGATGATCTTCAATATCTCTATAGGCGATAATTTTATCATCAGGGTGTGCCAGGGCATCCCATGTGGCCAGATCGTGTTTCACTTTTGTGACATCAAGACCTACCAGTGAACACCAACGGTCATTAAAGTGCACTTGGTTTGTTTCTAAATCCCAATCCCAAGTCCCATAATTTCCATTTTCAATGATAAGTTCATAGAGAGACTTCTCTTTTCTCTTAAGACCAATATCTTCAATCGTTCCGTACGCGCGAAGAACAACATTGTCATACATGCTCGCACGCCCTACACATCGAACCCAGGTTTTTTTCCCTTTCGCGGTGATAAAAGGCAATTCGAGATCATAACTATTACCATTTTCCATCAGGCTTTTAATTTTTCCTTCGAGAATGTCTCTGGCCTCGAAATTAAAAAAATTAATTCCATCCTCAAGTTTAGGATGATAGGTCAACGGGTCAGTTTCATGAATCTTGTGAGTCATCTTTGACCAGAAAAGGTCACCTGTAGAGAGATCAATCTCCCAGCTTCCAACCTGTGTGACTTCCTGGGCCTCTAAAAGAACGTTAATCTCGCGCCTCTCCTCAGTCACATCACGGACGATACAAAAAATTTTCTTCTCATTTTTATCAGATGAAGCACTCCACTGCAGCCAGCGGTAATGGCCATTTTTATGACGGAAACGATTTATAAAATTGGTCGTTTTATAATCTTCTCCACCAACAAATTTATAATATTCATCTTTGGTTTTTTGAATGTCATTAGGGTGAACGAGATCGAAAAAAGGAAGTTGGAGAAGTTCTTCAATACTATAACCAAGTGTCTCGGTCCATGGAGTGCTGAGCTCGACGAAGTGTCCGTTAAAATCGGCCACACACAACATTTCAGGTGAATGTCTGAAAAATTCAGCACCAAACCGAGTCATTAAACCTATTCCGACTTACATTTGAAAGATAATTAATCTTAACAAAGCAGGGCGAAATGGCCAGTGCTATTAAAGTCGACTGACGTACTCAATAATTTTCTTCGTACGCTCTAAGTGGGTCTTAGCTTCGATAACTAAAGAAACCGCATCTTTTTGCTTCAGGCGGCCTTGGGCCATTTTTGAACAGATGACTGGTTCCAGCGGATCAGTGATTGCATAGACTGACTTATGTTGAGGCCAGAGGTTTGTAATGTCATTTGATCCACCTGCACAAAGTGGAATCAGGTGATCAATCTTGAACTCTCCACGCGGCATTTTAGCGATAGAATAATTAAACTTCTGATCATACTCGTGGATGATGATTTCTTTGGTTTCATAAGAAACGTCGCGATCACAGTAAGCGATTTTTTCTGGATAGCGAAGCTTAGATGGTTGGTCGCAAAGTTTACCTGGAGTCTCTGAGAGCTCCGGTCCTGTCGGGAAATCTTGTGCAGAAATCTCTCCTGCAAAGATAAGAGTAATAAAAAGGGCCGCGGTGATTTTCAATGCGTTTTTCATGGGCTCAGTTATAATGGAGTTTTTCAATTCTTTCATAAGAGATTAGTCCTTTTGAAATTTTTACATTAAATGGCCCAACAAAATTTAATCATTAATCACTAAAGACTCTGAAAGTGCATTAGAGAGAGTCGGCGTATTAATCGCATCCTTTACGTCTTGTGCCTTTAAAGTACTCAAATCCACCTTAAGAGTGTGCTTTTTGGTTGAATCAAAGCCACCTGAGAGTTTCCCCAGATTAAGGGTTACCAGGTATTTGCCGCCGGAAAGGGCCGTCGTCGCAAACTCCGAAGGATTGATTTCACGGTTAAAAATCACCTTATCTTTTAGGAGAAAACGATTTCTTGTAAGTTTCACATTCAGCTTAAAATTCGATGCGGCGGCCAGGTTAGCGCTTTTAAAAGACACCACCCCATCTTTATACGTCAAATCCTTTAAACCTTCCGCCAGAGCACTTAGTCCTTCAATGGGGAAAAAATCCAGATCGAGTTTAATTGTACGCTCTTTATTGCGGCCATTAAGCACTTCTTTGCGATCAACAACAAAGGCCTTCACGACTGCACTTTTACAGCGAGCATAATAGTCCTCAGAGCTTGCAGAGAGCTTCACACCAAAGAGGCATGAGTTTAAATCATAGTTTTTTGACCTAAGAGTTTTAGTCACCTCGATAGAGGCATTTACAGAGTAATCATAAACGTAGTCTACAACTCTTCTTTGCAGGGTACAGTCATAAGTTTCAGTTCTATAAGAAGCTTCATCGCTGCACACTTCTTCTGTTTCATCCCAGCACTCTTCTCCAACACCTGAAATCTTACGGCAGCGCCTTTCTGTTCTTCCTGCCGAACACACGCGGTGAGTGCCATCGTAAACTTCGCGCGAACACGTTGTCTCATACGGCTCATATGAAACCACTTCTTTTAAAATGTCTTGAGAGGCCTTAAGAGAGAAGGTATCACCTGCGCCCATATCGACTTCGGACTGAGAGAATGCATCAAATGAAACAAGAAGAAGAATCACGATCCCCATCAAAACGATGGCAAGATACTTCACATGCAAAAACTTTGCGTTCATAAAAATCTCCCCTAAAAAAATAAAGCGAGGGAGAAATTAGGATAAATGAGTCGACCTTGGCGACGGGCCAAGGTCGACTTTGCTTAAAAAAGCGGTGATTGTAAGATTTTTTGGATAAATGTAATATTCATTTTTCGGAGTGGTCTCAATTAGGCCTCGATAATCTCCACCCAATAGTTATCCGGGTCTTTAATAAAGGCAATATCCTTCATTCCCCCTTCTCCCAATTTCTTTTGGAAAGGCACGCCAAGTGCTTCAAAACGCGCACAAGCTGCTTTGATATCTGGGACAGAAAAACAAATATGCCCAAACCCACGAGGTTCAGTGTTCCCGTTGTGGTACGGAGTCTTTTCTTCCAACTCTGTCCCATGATTATGAGTTAACTCTAAAACACCACTGAGACCTGCTGTAAAACGCGCACGCGATTTATCGTTGTCTGTTGGGATTTGAGATTCATTTTCAATCATGGCCAGGAAATAAAGAGAAAATTTCCATTCATTGAAATCGATTTTTCTTAAAAGCTTCATGCCTAGGATGCGCGAGTAAAAGTCCAGCGACACTTCGGGATCGCGCACGCGAAGCATAGTGTGGTTAAAAACATATTTTTGAGTAACTGGATCAGGATTAGTGCAGAGACCTTTAATATTTTCCATAGTCAATTCCTTGAGAAAAAAGGGAATATTTTTTTTATTATCTATGACATTTACTTCTTTGTCTTTAATAATAATGAAATGAGAAATTCACAGGCCAGAATGACATTTATCTTTGTCACTATACTCTTAGACGCTATCGGCATCGGTCTCGTCGTTCCTATTTTGCCGGAAGTTATCCGAAGATTTGGAAGCGATGAAGCTTTTGTCAGTACGTTCTATGGGTACTTCATTTCTCTTTACTCATTCATGCTCTTTTTTGCTTCTCCTCTACTAGGTTCTCTCTCTGACCGCTTTGGCCGCAGACCTGTTCTATTGATCGCTTTATGTGGCTCCGGACTCGATTATCTTTTAATGGCCTTTGCTCCTAACCTCACCATCCTTTTTATTGGACGCGTGATCTCGGGTCTGACCGGTGCAAGCATTACCGTGGCCTCTTCTTATATTGCCGATGTCTCTACTGATAAAAACCGCACCCAAAATTTTGGTATGATTGGCGCGGCCTTTGGTCTGGGGTTTGTGATTGGACCGGCCATTGGAGGAATCATAGGAAGCTTTGGTCACAACTGGCCTTTTATTCTTGCGGCCATCATGTCTTTGACGAACTTTATTTTCGGTCTTTTTGTTCTTCCTGAATCACTGCCGGCCGAAAAAAGAAAAACAAGAATCGACAAATCACAACTCAACCCAATTAGATCAGTTATCACCGCCATGTTCTATTCTCCAGCGGCGATTTTAATCTGGGCCTTCTTTTTAACCAACCTTGCCGGTCAATCCCATCCGAGCATCTGGGCCTTGTTTACTCACTACAAGTTCCAGTGGAACTCAATGGAAATCGGAATCTCTCTGACCGTCGTGGGAATTGCCTTTGGATTAGGTCAAGGTTTTACCACAAGAATTGTCACACCAAAAATTGGAGAATTAAAATCGGTGATCTATGGACTCATTGTTTTAGTGGCCAATTTTCTTCTTTATGCTTTAGTCACCAAGTCGTGGATGCTCTATGCGGCCACGTCACTTCTTTTATTCACCAGTATCGTTATGCCTTCGTTGCAGTCAATGATTACTAAAGGCACCCCCTCTGAAGAGCAAGGTGAATTACAAGGAACACTGGTGGCCATTACCAGCCTGACGTCTATTATTGGCCCATTAGTGTATACGGGGTTGTTTTCTTTCTTCACGAAAAAAGACCATTACCCGCTTCCTGGCGCTCCTTATATTGCAGCGGCAGCATTCACCTTAGTGTGTCTGTTTTTAGTTTTAAAAGGCCGCCATAAAATCCGCGAGCAGTCGACCAATTAGCTTACAAGTCGCTTAAAGACTCCCCGCGATTCTAAACGCCAGGATAACTCCCATAATGATAAGAACAATCCAGCTTAACCCGTAAACCGCCATTCGAGGCATGATCTTATTATTGGTTAAATGGATGAGAGAATGCAAATAACGAAGGGCCACGTAAATCCACGCCAGCCACAGAAAAAATCCGTCAACCTGTTGTGTGATCAGCGAGAATGCACAGACCATATAAAAGAGTGTCGGCACTTCAAAAAGATTGGTGAAATTGCGTGAAGCTTGGGTCATCTGTGTCGGCAGGTCTTTTTCGGCATGGTTATAGGTTTTAAAATACCTGAAGTCGACCTGGCCGCTTTTAATGCCTTGAACACGGGTTAAAAACATTCGCACAAGAACCATTGCCGAAAGAAGTAATAAAGCAAAACACGGGTAGTAGATAAGATTTGGATTCATGATGTAAGTGTCCTTTATAAATAAAAAATGCACAAGTTTTTTGGCACCTCAACCTTAAGAAACATTGAACAAACCAACTTAAAATACTGATTTTTCTCTAATCCCTTTTTTATCTTATTCCTGAAAGAATTAGGATCTAACATTCAATACTAGCAGAAACCTTCCCCTACATGAGGTACTTAATGGATAAGTTAAAAGAGGCCCTAAATCACTCCGTAAGCATTCTCTTAAACTCTTATGAGAGCATGCCTTGGGAGAATAAAGATTTCTACGCTAATTACATAGCGCAAACTTTTTTTTATGTCAGGCATTCGACTCGAATGCTTGCTCTTAGTGCTGGAAGACTTAATTATGAACAACAACAAATGATACACCTTAGATTTTTAAAACATTTAGGAGAAGAGGCCAACCATGAACGCCTGGCACTTAATGACTTAAAAGCACTAGGGTACTCAATCGAGGATTTTAAAGAACTCAACTCTACCCGTTTTTTCTATGAACCTCAGTATTTCAAGATTGAACACCAAGATCCGCTCGCGCTTATGGGCTATATTCTCTATCTGGAGGTTCTGGCACAAAAAATTTGTCCACCTCTTTCTAAAAAGCTTTCGACCATTTATGGCAAAAAGGCAGTTACTTTTCTTTTTGTTCACGGAGAAGAAGATCCTCACCACGTTGAAGAGGCCCAAAAACTATTGGCGAGCTTTCCACCACAAACTCTCGAAATTATCACCAAAAACCTTCTGCAATCCTCGTGTGCATTCAACTGGATGATGAAAGAAATAGAAGACTCTGTGGCATTCCAACCATTGAAAAAAATAGCTTAATTATTTTAAAGCAAATTTTTTTAAGGACATTTATGAATGATAAAAAAGAAATTATCGACTTTGATAAAATTGATGCCTATTTACTTTTTGGCAACATGAAAAATAACCCAAAAAATCTTCATTCGATTTATCAGAAGTCATTTCGTTGCTGGCATGAAACCTGGACTGATTACTTTAACAATGAATACAAACTCAATGCAAAGTTAAATTCAAATGAATTTACCCGCCAGGACGAAATCCTGGCCCTGTTCTACCAGGGTGAATGTTTTGCTGTGACTTTTTTCAAAGAAGTTAACTGGGGCGATGAGACTGCTTCATTGGATGCTTATTTCAATTCGTGGAGCGCCGAGGCCCTTTTAGGCCTTCGCCAAAAAGGCGACAACATTTTGATTTGCAGTCAATTTACCGTCGCTAAAAAATTCCGCCAACAAAAGACTGATATACGATGGAAATACATCTTGTCTGGATTTAATATGAAACGCTTTCTGGAAAGCACTGCAGATGCAATGACGGGAACAATGAGAGTCAGTAAAGGCATGGGAAGAATGTCAGTAGAAGCGGGTGCAACCCCTCTTTCCCTCAACGTTCCTTGCCCTGATCATGAAGGGGAAGCCGTCGACCTCGTGGCCTTTTTTCATCAAGAAGTTGAAACAGTGTATTTAAAAAATCCATATCACCCAAAATTTGATTCAGTCTGGGATAGGCTCAATGGACGACTATACTCTCAATTAAGACTGGTGGCATGATCTCTATGAACAACTGCAGGCAAGCTCACCTGAATGCGCGTCCCGCTTGCTTCCTTGTGCTGGCTTGAACTTGCTGATACTGTTCCACCAAAAATTTCTGTATAATTTTTAACTAATGGCATTCCAAATCCTGTTCCTCTTTCACCACCCGTACCTAAAGTGGTGAAAGAGGCTTCAAATTCAAATAAACTAGTTAAATACTTTTCGCTCATCCCTACACCATAATCCTGAACAACAAAATGAACTTGTCCATTATCTTCAGTCGCAGTCACCACTACCTCAGAGTTAGGGTAAGAAAATTTCAAAGCGTTAGAAATAATATTCGATGCCACTGAATGAATAAAACTCACTTTATCTACATAAATGACAATATCAGCAGGAACCTTGTTTATAAAATGGAGATGTACATTTTTCTGCTGATAACGCTCACAAAAGAGCTCTTTGATCTCTGAAAAACATTCGTCAATAGATACAGGATGAAGCTTCCCGGACTTGGCCCGTAGGTGCTCCATTTCTTTTACGTGTTTAGTAAGATCACTAATTGCATCTAAGTTTTTCATCATGCGAATAGAGGCTTCAATAACTTTCTCATCGCGAGACAATGAAAGCCTGCTGGTCTGAAGGATAAGGGCCTGAAGGGAATTGGAAATATCATGAACCACAACACGCAGAAGCTTCTCTTTTTGTATTTTAGAAGCATAGAGTTCCTTAGTTCTTTCTGCGACTAAAAGCTCAAGCTTTTCTGTTTTTTCACGGTTGAGTTCCTGGATAACAAATACCGGTAAAGCGATTGATGCAATAATATAATTCAAGAAGGCCGAACCATAGCCAACCATCTCTGTCCCTGGGATATTGCGAGCGATAGCATAATGAAAACAGCAAAAAATCCCGGGTACAAAAACAGCTCCGGCCATAAATTTTTGCACAAAAGAAGCTTCCTTCTTCTTGGTTTTCAAAGTGTGATAAATGGCTTCAATCATCGGCATGGCCGAAACAAAAGCAATGGGGAAGGCCAGAACAAAAAATGGAAAGTTCAGCTGATCATTAATAATTGCCAGAACGATAACAACAAAAGAAGAGATAACATACTTCTTGGCATTTAAATTCATGTCATAAGAACGGATCAGAAAATTAGACATAATATAAATAGGAAGAATATTAACAATGAAAACAAGACTCAAGGCCAGTTCACCAGTCTTAACTCCTCCTTCAATGATAAAAACAAAAAGAACTAATAACCAGTAAACAGCAAGCTCACGGAAAAGCTTTTCTTTCATCTTAAAAAAAAGAAAAAGATAGATGACGAAGTTTATAAAAACAAACGCCGCAAAAAATCCGAATAAAATAACTATCTCTTTAGGCATACTCATTTCATATACTAATTATGCTTAAAAGAATAGTCCTTAAGCGAACTAAGTAAAAAAAACAGTGTCAAAAAATTTAACAAAAAAGCCAATAATATAAATTACTTAAGTAAAAAACACACCTCTAAAATGATGTGGTCTCACCAGTAAAACTACTCTACCGTAAGCCCAGTGATCTGCAGGTCACTATCCAAAGCGATATGCAGATTTTTGCGATAAATGTTGGTGCTCCCAGAGAAAGATTCAAAACACGAGAGCTTAACCCAGGCATTGAATGAAAGTTGCCCGCGGCGATCAAATGAATAATGTCCATTTAAGACTTCAATCCCGGCGTAACTCTCAGAATCGTAAGGGCACTCAGAGTTTGCGATAATTGCATATGAGAGATCGCGCGACGATGAATTTTTCCAATTAAACATCACCAGTGTTGTTTTGATCGGGTAACTGTAATTGGCCACGGAGAAAAAAACAGATTCGCGGGTCTCTTCAACATTGTAGCGAAAATAGCTTGTATGTTCTTCTGCATAGGTCGCGATCTTCGCCCCTAAAATATCCAGAGTGCTATGTCCTTCGATCCCTGTCTGATGGCCCAACTCATGAACCAGGATGCGCACAATCCCGTTGAAGTTTAAAGTTGGATTTCCATCTTTGTCATAAAGCATATCGGTATTGATATAAATAGGAGAATTGGGAACAAGCATAGTCTTGGCAATGCGATAAGACTCACTTGCACCAGTGGTAAAAAAACCAGGATTGGCCTTCTCTGACAGGAATACCAGGCGATTTTTATTCTGCAGATTTTTTGTCAGTACCTCGTGAATATCTTTTAATATATTTTTTTCTTCGAGATCTAAACCACAGTTCTGTGCAGCTTCACAATTGGCTATGATTTTAGAAAGGGATAAGTAACCTTGTTGGAAATTACTTTCAACAATCCCCGCTCCATTACCAACGACAGTTCCCCCGCCTTCTTTAGCGAAAGCACCAGCTACTACTAAAAGCCCACAGACAATTAAGCACACGAATCTTTTCATTGGAGTGTTTCCTTACTTGAGACATGGTTGCTATTTGTATGTCCAAAAAACTGTACATTGAGCTGATGAATGTCATTGGACGCATGATCGTAAAATTTGCTGTTAAAATCTTTGACGAAATTGAGAATGAAGGCCTTGGCCTCATCTGTTTTATCTTTGTTAAACTTTAATGTAAGAGCATTCAAGTGCCTTTCATGGACACTCTGCTCTTCAACTGCTTCGAGGGCCCGGGCAATCATCCCTTTGTGGTGCTCGCGGATCGCCTCACTTGGAATATCATGAGTTGTTTCATTACTTGAATCGGGTGTCGCCGACTCAAGCTCTCCCGTTTTTGGGTTGCGCTTAATCAGGCCAACTTTTAAAAGCGTCTCAATCCCCTTTCTTACTTGGGAAGGTGTCACTTTACGTTTTAGAAGATAACTTATCTGAGTGTAGTCTTCTTTAAAGTCAGGAGTGGATACCAGCATTTGTAAAACCAGGTTATGCCATTCCTTGATAGAATTAAAAGCATCCAGGTCAATCATTTGGTATTTGGATTTTTTATCAATCTTTGCCAGGCGTTCTAACAAAAGACCCGCAGGCTTATTTTTGCGCATACGTTTTTCAATCTCTAAGCGAATGCGGATAATTTCTCTTTGGTTTTTTTCAATCTTCCATTCTTCAAATAAAACTTCTAAAATCTCATTTGAAGGAAGGCGCCTGCCTGTTGCAATCATGGACAAAAGACTTGGAGATTTGTAGCCCAGTCTCTTTGACAGGTCATTGAGAGTAAAAATCTTTACTCCTTCGCTGTCACGGTTATATTTCTTTAAGTTGTACTCAAAAAAATCTTTAAATTCAGTAAAATTGTACTCGCTCATGAAATCCTTAAAAACTTAAAAAGGCCGGCGAAGTCTTCTTCGCCGGCCATATTCCAAATCCTGCTAATAATTATTCGCAAGCTGGGAATGAGAACCATGATGTTCTTTCAGTAGAAGCTTCTCCGTGAGTTGTCACAGTTCTAACTTTAATTGTTGCTGGTAGGAAATCAGCAACTTTACCATATTTTAGACATTCTCCGCTTGATGCTTCGTTAACTGGTGCATACTTAAGACATACAGTCTTTTCGAAAGCACGTGAGTAAGCAAGGTTTTGGTTTTCCCATGCTGTACATACCCAGTCAGTGTGAGAGCCGATTTCTCCACCGTTGTTAGTCGTGTGTGCTTCAAGGTTCGTACAAACCTTTACTGGGTTGATTGATTTAACTTCTGAATCAGTAATACACGCGTTGTCTAACTTGATTGCTCCTAATACTTGAGAGTAATCGTGAGTTGTTGAGCTAAGAGCGAAGGCCGATGCAGAAAGAATCATAGATGCAGCAACGATTAAAAGTTTCATAAAATCTCCTGTAAGTTTTGTAGCAAGAACGTCTTGCCGTTGATCTTGCATTTTTTATAAAACCCGACTTTTTTGCTGTCAAATTCGTTCACAAACTTAAAAAACATTATTCACAAAATGTCACGCTACAAGTGTTGAATGAACATTTTGCACAAAACGAACAAACTGTCGTAATTAATAATTTTGATGCGCAAAAAACATTCAACATTAATTTATTCTTAAGACGTTTTATTCTCGTTTTGTGAGCGTTCCGAATCAAGAACATGTTAAAAAATTATTAGGATACACTTTCTTGTTTTAAGACTTCGATAGTGATTAACTTAAGTAGTGATGGGTTCTTTCTTTTTTTTAAGGCAAGACAAATGGCAAGCGATCAAGCTTTTGAAAAAAAACTCTTCCGACCTCTCAAAAAGAAACTACTTTTTGTGGTTATCATTGTCAGTACAATCTTCACATCCATCGTCGTTTTCATTCATTTTAATTATGAGTATAAAGATGAAGTTTCCAACCTCGACAAAAAGCTTCAACAGATAAAAACCTCAACAATTCCGGCGATGGTCAGTGCTTCCTGGCAAGAAGACCGCTCGTACCTGAATGTTCAGGCCGAGAGCTTAATCACGATTAAGGACATTGAAAAAGTCACGATTACCAACAGTGACAACATCCCTATTATTATCAAAACCAACTTACAGGAGTCTCCTTCTGATGAAGTGAGAACTTACCGCTACCCGCTTTACTATAATCACACCTACGACAATGGCACCGAATACCTGGGATACCTGGAAATCACGGCCACCACTAGTTATATCAAAGCTGACCTCTACAAACGAATTGGTTTTTTCGTTTTGGCCCAATTTATTAAAACCTTTATGATTTCCTGGATTATTCTTTTGGTCTTCCATTACTACATCAACAAAAACCTGGAACAGATCGTAAAGTTTATCCAGAATTTCAACTTAAATTCGGTTGATGAAAATCTACTGCATATAGAGAGGAAAAATAAATACAAAGATGAAATTGACCTGTTGGAAGACTCTATTAACCGCATGGTAAAAAAAATCAGGCATCTCAATGTTGAAAAAGAACGAAAAATAAGCGAGCAGGAAAAGAAAATAGAGATGCAAAAAGTCTCGGCCATCAATAGTTCGAAAATGGCAGCTCTGGGTGAAATGGCCGGAGGAATTGCTCATGAAATTAACAATCCTCTGACAGTTATTCATACCAAGACCCGCATCATGGAAAAGATGATTGAGCGCGGGATTCCCGACAGTGAACTTTTCCTAAAGAATACTAAATCTATTATAGGGACAGTAGATAAAATCTCAAACGTGATTCAGGGATTAAAAGATATTTCTAAAGACGCTTCCAATGAGGAGAAAAAAGACACCGTTATACGGGACTTGTTGGAAAACATCCTCAATCTCTGCGAAGAAAAAATCCGCAATCACAATATTGATTTAATTTGTGATTTAAATGCTCCATATTTTCAAACCCACTTGAACTGTTATCAAATCCAACTCTCCCAGGTCTTTATAATCCTGCTTAACAACTCTTTTGATGCTCTGGAAAAGCGTGCAGACAAGTGGATTAAGATTGAAGCTTCACAAAATAAAAAATGGTATTTCCTGCATTTTATTGATTCTGGCGAAGGCATTGACCGCGCCATTGCAGATCGCATGTTCCAGCCCTTTTTTACGACTAAGGATGTAGGAAAAGGCACGGGATTGGGATTGAGTTTTGCCTATGAGGTTATCACTAAACATGGTGGAGAGATTTATTATGATGAACACTATCAGAACACCTGTTTTACCATCAAGCTCCTTTTAAAAGAAAGAAAATCCATCCTGGTTGTGGACGACGATATTGATATCCGCGAAGCGATCTGTGCCTACTTAAAACTTGAAGGCTACAACACAATTGAAGCACAAAACGGAAAAAAGGCACTGGAAATGGTCAAAGACAAGAAAATCGAGTTTGTCATTAGCGATATCCGCATGCCTGATGGTGGAGGTCTTTTCCTTTTAGACGAGCTTCGAAAGATTGACCGGGTTATCCCCTATGTCATCCTGGTTACCGGCCAGGCCGATATCACCCGCGAAGAAGCAATCAAACGTGGGGCCTTGGACCTGCTCAAAAAACCACTGGAGATGGAGCGCATCGTGGGGCTGATTAAATTTATTGAAAACTCTTACGACGAATTTATTGAAGTTTAGTTTCTATCGAGAATATAAAGCGGACGGTGTTTTTTTCCATCCAACAGCATCAGGCGCTCTTTGATAGAGTAATAATTTTTAAAATCTTCACTCATTATATAAGCACTCATCACAGCTTCATCTGTATGAGGAGAAAGTAGCAAGCGTTGTGCTTTAAGCGTTTCTTTTTTTAAGGCCGCAGAAAGAATATTCTTAATGGTCATTCCTCCGACTCCGGCAATAAGAAAGGTTCCGGTGATATCGCCGTCCAGAGATTCCCCTGACATTGTATGCAGGCTATAGGGAAAATCCTCTTTAAAATCTGGGGACTGTTTAATGAGTTGATCTAGTCGCTCTATAATGTGTGGCACTTGATCGACAAAATGCACGTGAGAAAAGCGCTTAGTATAGAGGGCACCAATCCCCACATAACCGTGGTCACAACACACGTCCCAAAAGGGACTGTGATCCAGGGCCTTTTCAATAAATGTTTGCATTCTCAATGTGAGTTTTGGACGTCCAAGTTTCAAGTGAGTTACCAGTTGAGTTCAATAAAAGTGCTTTGAGCACTTTTAACCGGCACAATCACCGTTCGGTCTTTAAAGCCAGGGGCCGTAATAATCATCTCCACTCTTCCGACTGTCGATGTGGTTTTTTTAGAATCAATGTATCCTGTGTGATAGAGGCGAAAATCCCCTTCATCACTCCAACGACTGACTTTATTATAAAGCTCAATATCTTTTCCAATCTTAAGTCCAGTTGTCAGCCCCTTAAAAGCAATAGACATTTTTTTGCGGTCGATACTCTTTCCTTTTAAATTAATTTTTAAATCAATCGCAAAACTTGTCAGGTCACGGACAAAGGCCGGTTCTCTCTGCAATTTAAAAAGATGCTCTACTAATGTTGGGTATGTCGGATGATCACAGTCTCGGTAACTGATATTGGCGCAACGATCAGGAACCTTGGCAATCCCCGGGAATTTCGATTTTTGAGGAAAAGGCGAAGCATGAAAGGCATTCACTACAATATTGTTTTCTGCTTCTACCATATGAGTTTCACTAAACTCGTTGGCAGTGACGTAATCATTGTAGAATTCAGGATCTTTGTAATAGATGAAATCTAATTTCGAGGAAGGAATCGGCACGGCCGTATCGTCTTCATAACGGTTTTTCCCTGTTACAAAAGGGGCCAGTAGATTTAGCCTTTCTGTAACTCCCGCAAAAACCAAAAATCGACCTTGAGTCGTCATTTCTCTAACCACTTCCTGGTTTTTAGGATCGATAAGAGTCTCACGCATTTGAGCGGCAAAATCAGAAGCAAGCTCCATGTCTTTTAATTCTTCAACACCAAATTTTTCCGAGAGTGGAATGCGTAGGTAAGAGAGAATTGGCATCATACGATTAGCAAAAATAGCAATCTTTGCTCCCCAGTAAGGAGTCCCCATCGTTACAAATGCATCCAGGTGATGTTTTAATTCCGGGTGATAGTTACTATCTCCCATAAATGACTTAAGAAGAAAGTTAAGTCCGATCAATCCTCCCTGTGAGTGCATCACCAGAGAAAATTTGTCTTCGGGGTTTAGACCTCCGGCATTTCTAAAAGACTCAGCGATATAATCACTCAGCTCTTTAGAAAAAATGGCCACATCTTTAGTGGCACTTCCAGTTTGATAGGCAAAGTTAATAAACTGCCAGTCTGTGTGTGGGTCAAATCCCTGTGATTCTCTTTTTAAAGTTTCACCCATCTTTCCAAAAGTCGTTGGACTCGCGCCAATTCCATGAACTAAAAACACATAGTGCTTCGGCGTCTGCGCCCAGGCAAAAGAGGAAAAAATGAATGAAAGACAAATGGTGGTAAGGATTTTAGATAGCACAAGGGCCTCCCTTGGAAGCCTTAACGGCACTTCAACAAGAATGTTGAATCAAAGAGTTTTAGTCGGCCATACAATCATTCATCTCCAAGAAATGTTGGCATAAATGATCTCTCTTTACAGAGGTAAAGTTGGCAATATTATTAGATTAAGAATAAGCAAACTAGAATCTTTATCGTAATCCTAATGGCCATTTTATAATGGAGGGATCTATGGAAATACTCAATCGATACGCCCAGTACAGCATCCTTCTTGTTGATGACGATGAAGAAATTTGCGATTTAATCCGGGCCTACATTGGGCGTATGGATTCCATCAAAAATATGATCGTTGTCCACGACGGCCAGAGTGCTGTGACTAAACTTAGAAACCAAAAATTTGACCTCATTCTCCTCGACATGGTTATGCCTAGAAAGACTGGCTACGATCTCTTAACAGAGTTTGAGGCCGATAAACTCAACATCAATAGCGTTGATAAAGTCCTGGCCATGTCTGGATCTATGGATAAAGACATCTTTACGATTGCCACTCACCACGGAGTGAGAAACTTTTTAATTAAACCTTTTGATGAAGACATTTTTTTACAGAAAATTTCCAAGATCTTGCCTGTCAAAGCATCTTAGACTTTGATAGAATAAATCCATGCATGACTCTAACCAGAAGATAGAACGTTTTCTCGCGCGCACCTTTATGGTGCTTATTTCTTCTGTTTTATGTTTGACGAGTGCTGAAATCATCTACCGAACTTTTGTGCGTGAGAAGGTTTTAAAAGACGCCTGGATGCTCACCGATGACAATCATGTTCCCCGTCCCTATGTTATGGCCACAGGGCGACCGGGCTCTCCTATCTATAATGACTTTCATAATGAATTAGGTTACCGCGGGCATTTGCCAGTTCTGCCAAAGCCCTCTGATGAATTCAGGGTGATTGTTCTTGGAGGATCAACAGTTCACTTCAATAAAGTCGATATCCCCAGGTATATTGAAGCGGCCGCTCACAAGGAAGCCATCGGGAAAAATCTTAAGGCCTACAATTTTGGTATTGCTTCATCAGTCAGCCAGCAGGATCTAGTTAGACTCGTCACAGATGTGATTGAATATGATCCCGATCTCGTCATTCACTATGGCGGAGGCAATGATGTCTTTGCTGTCGTTGATCCAAGAGTTAATTACCCTCATCGCTTTTCTCTATATGAGAAAAAAGTTTGGGAAGGACAAAGTGTAAGAGAATATCCTTTTTTTCATAGCATTCTTCTTGGGAGCCAGATCTATCGAGACCTTTTTACTGAAGACATTAAAAAAAGAGATTTTGCTGATAGTGGCTTTGCTACACCTGCGGCCAATCAAACCGAAGAGCTTCGCCTCTGGGCCTATACCCAGAATATGGAGATCATGAATCACATTTCCCAATCCTTCGGAATAAATTTTCTGAGCGTCATTCAACCAATGGTTTACTTTAAAAAGAATGCAGGAAGTGAAGTTGAAAAAAGTTTTCTGCAAAATACAGAACAAGTTAATACTCAGGAGGAAAGACGAAGGAACATTCTTTTTACTTTCTCTCACAAAAAATTTCCCTACGCCGATTGCACAGGGATTTACGATGAATCCAAAGAAGAAGTTTTTCGCGACTATATCCACTTAGTAGATGGAAAAGACTCACTTCCCGGTGAGTGCATCTGGAAGGCCATTAAGGAAAAAAATCTGATGGCAAAAGTCCGTAAAGAAAGACCTTTAAACCTACAACCTTCCCACCTTTTCTTTACCGGTAATCAGGGGCAATAGCCTTTTAAAAGTGTCAAAAGTTTTGACGGCCTTATAGGAATTACCCAGAGGGCTGTCCTCCAAACAAAAAATGCCTTTAAATAGACCCTATAAACTATTAAAGAAGGATTACCTATGAAGGCAACTCTCCTGGCATTTATGATGTCTTTAACTCTAAGCTCAGCTTATGCCGCTGGTGATGACATTAACGTTCTCGTTTGTGGTGGAATTCCTGCCCAGATAGAGTTTATCGTAAAAAATGAAAGTGCACTTCTTCGTTTTTATAATACAGAGACAGGCAAGTTGGTTATTTCAAAACTCACTGAAGATGTTATTGAATCAGGCCACCTGACAGGGCAGTTGCGTGATGAGGTTTATGAATTCGCAGCGATGGAATACGGAGCGACGGCAAGCTTGATGTACAAAATTTCTACTGGAAATAAGAAGACAAAAAAGATTAACAATACTTATATCCTTCTCGATACTGATCTTGGAACTTATCTGCTAATGAGCGATAAAGATGGCCTCTCAACTCTTGGAAGTAAAAAAGAATGTGAAAGAGCGCCAAGCGACCCAAGATACATTAGAAAAGAACTAAGCTAAGTTAATCTAGCCCAAAACTTGCACATTATCTTCTTGAGGTTTTTATCAAGGAGATAACTATGACAAACAATCTACAAACCAGAAATTTTGCCCTGATTGCAGGACTAGTAATGATGATGATGGGGCTAATCGCCTTTGTCCCCACATTAAATGTAACAGAGGGTCTTCCTCTGATAAAAGTCAACACCAGTTACGGAATGTTTCTTGATGTATTCCCACTTAATATCTTTAACAAAATTGCACTAATTCTTTTTGGGATTGCCGGAATCGCTTGTTATTTCTCAAAAAGCAGCAGCACACACTACTCGATTATTTATGCTAAAGTTGTTTTCTGGGTTATGGGCGCACTCGCCATTCTGGGGATAATACCCATGACTAATACTCTTTTTGGTTACTGGCCATTATTTGGTTTTGAAATCTTTGCCCATGGTATCTTTGCCATTGCCGGTGGTTATTATGGTTATGTCATTCACCGCGAAGACAGCTACCATCATCATCCACACAATATGCATAAGGTATAAATCAATAACTTACCGGGCATTCCGTGCCCGGTAAAAAAAATTAATATTATCTTAATCTCAAAATCTCTACATATGCCGAGAAGAATTGTGTATGACCGATTTAAAAGATGAAAAGACAAGACTTGAGAGTCTCCATGAACTAGAAATCCTGGATACTGAAAAAGAAGAGTGTTACGACGATATCACTTTTCTTGCGGCATCAATTTGTAATGCCCCCATTTCTCTTATTAGTTTTGTCGATAGTGACCGTCAATGGTTTAAGTCCAAAGTAGGACTTGAAATGAACCAGACTCCCAGAGAAGTGGCCTTTTGCGATCATGCTATAAAACAAGACGATCTTTTTCTCGTCGAAAACCCCCTGCTTGATGAGAGGTTCAAAAATAATCCTTTAGTCACAAGCGGAATTAAAATCCGTTTCTATGCCGGTGTTCCATTAAAAGCAAAAAATGGCTGTAACTTGGGAACTCTTTGTATTATAGATACTCAACCAAAAACGCTGACAGATGATCAAAGACAGGCCCTTTTAAGATTGGCCCGTCAATCAGAACATCTCCTCACTTTTAGACTTGAAAGTAAACTTCTGCAAAAGACTCAAGAGGAATTGAAAACATCTGAAGAATGGGCCCACATTTTTTTTAACGATTCTACCGACATGATGGGGATTGTGCGAGTTGATCAGCAAAAAGGATGGCCACTAGAAGCTGTTAATCCGGCCTTTTGTCAAAAGGTCAATATAATCGCCCAGCAAATTATTGGGAAGCCGGTTGAAAAAATTATCTCTTCTTCTCTTATTCCGGTGACATTAGAAAATTTCCTTAGAGTTATCGCCCATAAAACCAGTGTGAAGTTTGAATCAACCTCTCATCTAAATGGCGTTGAAACTCATTATGAGTCAGTTATTTCTCCTAAAATCAATTGCCATGGCGAAGTCTCTCATTTCTTGATCATGGCCCGAGATATCACAGAAAGAAAACGTAACGAAGCACTTATTTCTCAACAAAACCTGACAATTGCTCAAAGTTCAAAATTCTCTGAACTCGGAGAGCTTGCAGGAAGTATGGCCCACGAGATTAACAATCCCTTGACAGTGATCCTCTCTCGCTCGAGTAAATTAAAAAATCAACTCATGGCAAATGAGTATAATCAGCCAGCTTTTTTAAAGAGCATCACTCAGATCAATGAGACTGCTGCCAGAATTGCAAAAATCATCAAAGGTTTAAAAAATATTTCTCGCAATGCAGACTTAGACCCTATGAACCTTATCAGCCTGGTAAGCATTATAGAAGATGCCCAATTTCTCTGTGAAGAAAGACTCCGAACTTCAGATATTAAACTTAGTGTCGAGTGTCCGGAGAATGTTTCACTTGAACTTGAGGCCCGTGCCCCTCAACTAACTCAGGTTCTCATTAATCTTATTAATAATTCTGTTCACGCCATTTCATCGCTGGATGAAAAATGGATAAAAATGAATATCTCAGAATCAAAGGATAAGGAATATATCATCATCCGAACCTCAGACAGTGGCTTTGGGATTTCATCTGATATTCAAATGAAGATTATGGAACCTTTCTTTACGACTAAAGAATTCGGAAAAGGTACTGGACTGGGGCTCTCTATTTCCCGTGGGATTATTGAAAGCCATCAAGGCAAGTTCTACTACGATCCATCATTTAAAAATACGACATTTACAATTGAGATTCCAAGAAAACAAAAAAAGGATGTCAAACTGACAGCATAAAAAAGGCCGGTTTCCCGGCCCTTCTTATTTTACCAGCTTACTTTTTTTAATTCATCAACATTAAGCCCGTTATCTGGGATGGCCACAAGACATTTTTGCTCAATGAGTTCAATATCTTTTTTAGTTATCTCGTAGGTTTGATTAAAATTTGGACGTGCTCTTTCATCTGGAGCTTTCCTTACAAGACGCTTTTCACCCAACAATGTCTCACTCGAGACAATTGTGGCCGAACCAGACTCTTCAGAGTGGTATTCATTCACCGACGTGGTGCCAACTTGATGAAAATCACTGTGAGTCAACTTAACTTTCTCTCCTGCTTTAGGCAAAGTTATCTCGCGCATTTTAACCATCTTTACGTTTCGGTCCGTATCAGTTCTAAATCGTTCGTAAACTTCAACGATTCCACCTTTTTTAATCTGATTAAAATCCTGACAAATCAGAATTTTACCACTTGGAAGAATTTCTGAAACGGCATGAAAAGAGTAAGCATTAAATGAAAAAACAAGAGTCGTTAGAAAAAATGCAGAATGTTTAAACATATTAGTCTCCTTAATAAAAATTAATTCATAAAAGGTACGAGGCCTAAACCTCGTACCCCGCTGTTTCCCCCACCGTTGACGAGGAGTGCTCGCGGTGGGAAGGTTTTAGTTTTAAAATAAAGGCCCCATATAAAGATGGAACAACAACAAGAGTTAAAAGAGTTGAAGAAATGATTCCTCCAATAACAACACTTGCCAGAGGTCTTTGCACTTCGGCACCAACTCCAGTAGAGAGCATCATCGGAAGAAAACCAAAAACCGCAACCATCGCAGTCATAAGAACTGGACGAAGCCTAACCATTGCACCTGTACGCAGGATCTCAACACCGATAAGACCTTCTCTCTTTAACTGATTAAAAAAGTTAACCAGTACGACTCCGTTTAAAACGGCAATCCCCGAAAGAGCAATGAAGCCAACTCCTGCTGAAATACTAAATGGCAATGAATTGGCAATAAGGCCAATTACCCCTCCAACCAGTGCCATCGGCACACATGAGAAAACAAGGAACGTCTCCTTCACATTTCCAAAGGCCGCATAGATCATCATAAGCACCAGACCTAGGGCAAGTGGAGTTAGAAGAAGCAGGCGCGATTTTGCGACCTGAAGGTTTTCAAAGTTTCCACCCCATTTAAAATAATAGCCATCTGGAAGTTTAATTTTTTCGTCTACTAAAGCACGCGCTTCGTGAACAAAGCTCTCAGTGTCTCTTCCGCGCAAGTTAACCAGAACAGCTGATCTTCTGTTAGAATCTTCACGAGTGATACTTCCATAAGTTTCAGAAAATTCAGTCTGGGCAACTTGATTTAGAGGCACACTTAAAGATTCAGAAATTCCCACCGGGATTTTTTTAATAACATCTAAGTCACTGCGCTCATTTTCAGAGAGTCTGACAATAATTGGAAACTTTTTATTCTCTTCATAAAGAACTCCAACTTCCTTTCCACCCAGAGCAATCTCTACTGAGTCAAGGACATCACCGCTAGAAGCTCCAATCGAGGCCAGTACATCATTTTTAGGAAACACGCGAAGAACGGGAGATGTTCCCGCCAGGTCTTCTTCAACATCTCCGGCACCAGGAACTTTTTCAATAATCTCTTTGGTCTCTTTAGCGTAGTTCATCAATGTCTTCATATCCGGCCCAAAGATTTTGACGGCAACATCGGCCCTTGTTCCTTCTAGAAGTTCGTTAAAACGCATTTGAATAGGTTGTGAGGCAAGGTAATTCTGTCCTGGCAGCTCTTCTTGTAAGCGGGTAATAATTCTCTGAACCAGGATTTCATGAGTCTGCTTTTTATTGTCTACTTTAGGCCAGCTCTTAACATCATTAAGCATGATATATGTATCCGAGACGTTCACACCCATTGGGTCAGTGGCCACTTCGCTGGTTCCGATTCTTGAGAAGACGTGATCGACTTCCGGGAACTCTTTAATAATCTCTTCTGCTTTCTCCTGAAACTTAATTGATTGATCTAAACCGATATTAACCGGTCTAATCATGTGAAAGGCAAAAGATCCTTCGCTAAGTTGAGGAAGAAACTCTGAACCTCTGGTCATAAAAAGACCAACACCAAGAGCGACACTCAAGGCCCCAATCGCCATAATCTTTTTAGGATTGTAGATTGAGAAATCGAGAACCGGGCGATAGATTTTCTTTAATAGCTCCATAAACTTTGGCTCTTTCTCTTCAGCGTCTCCACTCAAAATAATTGAGGCCAGAGCTGGCGCCATCGTAAATGAAAAAATAAGCGCACAGAAGACTGCAATAGCAAAAGTCAAGGCCATCGGAAGGAACATTTTCCCTTCAACTCCCGTAAGCCCAAAAACCGGAATAAACACTGCTACAACAACCAGCTCTCCAAAACCAGCAGCAAGACGAATCTCAACAGTTGCATCGTAAACTGCTTGCATAATTTCAGCTCTCGTCAGTTTTCGCCCATACTTTTTCTTAAGTTCATGAATATAACGGACACAGTTGTCTAGAACAATAACTGTTCCATCTACAATAATACCAAAATCCAGGGCCCCTAAACTCATCAAGTTCCCCGAAAGCCCAAGTGGCTTCATGATTAAAAAAGTCGCAAGTAAGGTAAGAGGAATGGTGACTGCTGTAATAATAGCGGCCCTCACGTTTCCTAATAAGATAAAGAGAACAACAATAACTAAAATCGCACCAAACATAAGGTTGTGCTCAACTGTTCCCAGCGTAGCATTGACCAGTACTGAACGGTCATAAACTGTAGTTAAAGAAATACCCTTTGGAAGTGCTTTTTTAATCTCATCAATTTTCTCATCCACACGCAATGAAACCGTACGGCTGTTCTCTCCAAGGAGCATCATAACAGTCCCAAGGACAGCTTCTTTTCCATTGTGAGTTGCACTTCCCGTTCTGATTTCTTTTCCCAGTTTTACGCTGGCAAAATCTTTAATGCGGATAACTTTCAGTGATTCTAATTTTTTAACTGGAACATTCAGTATCTCTTCTTCATTTTTTAAGAGACCAATCCCCTGAATCAAAAACTGCTCTGCGGTTTGCTCTACACTTCCTCCACCAACATTGCGATTCACCTTTTCCAGGGCCGCGGTAATGTCATCAAAGTGGATATTGTAAGAGGCCATCTTCGCCATGTTAGGAATGATGTGGAATTGCTTTTCAAAACCACCACTGGTATTGATTTCTGCAACACCAGCAACACTTAAAAGTCTTGGCTTAATTGTCCATTCCTGGATTGATTTAAGCTCCATTAACTGCTTAAGCCTACCTTCTTTAGTCGGATCTACTTTTTCAAAATCAATGATGTATTGGTAGATCTCTCCTAGCCCCGAAGAAATCGGCCCGATTTCTGGTGTAATTCCACTCGGCAGAGATGAAGAAATCCCCTGTAGTCTTTCAGAGACAAGTTGTCTTGCTCTGTAAATATCTACCTTATCTTTAAAAACGATAGTGACCTGGGAAAGTCCAAAACGCGTGATTGACCTGATTTGTTCAACATCAGCAATTCCACGTAAACCTGCTTCCACTGGCTGAGTGATCGTGCGCTCAATTTCTTCCGGTGCAAGACCTTCAACAGGGGTGTTAACTTGTACCTGATTATTAGTGATGTCAGGGACAGCATCAATAGGTAGTTTTTGAAAGGCAAAAACACCCGCAATAGCAACCAAGAGAGTCAAGGCAAGGACGCTATAGCGGTTAAAAACCGAAAAATGAATTATTTTATTTAACATACATTTTCATCCTTAGTGCGAGTGAGAGTCACTGATCCCGCCACTTGCTGCAATCTCAGCAATGCGTAGGAACCCGACTCCTTGAATGACGATCTGGTCTCCGCTCTTTAAGTCTGAAGAGGAGATTTTCAAAACGTCTTTATTGTTTTCTAATGTTTTAAAATCAATGCGCTTATAGAAGCCATCGCGAAAGCGGTAAACATTGACTTCATTAAGTCCTTTAAAGATGGCCTCGCGTGGCACTTCCACTACGCCTGCCTTTAACGTGACTGTTTGAATCCCGAATTTTTTCGTGCTTTTTTCGTTGAGTTTAAAACCATTTTCACTGGTGCCCTCGCCGTGTTCATCGCCGTGACCGTGTTCGTCTTTATGCTCATCTTTGTGCTCAGCATGTTCTTCTTTTTTTTCTTTATGCCCATGACCTTCACCGGCAAAAAGAGTCAATGAGCTCATCAAACTAAAAAAGAGAATTGTTTTCATAAAAACCTCTTAGTTTTAAATCGCTTTCAAAAACTTGATTGCGTGCTTGGATCATAGACTCTAAAGAGTCCACGTAATTGCGGTAAGACTCCAGGTAAACCAGTGGTGAAATAAGCCCTTGATCAAAGTTCTTTTTCATTTTTTGTAGTTCGCTCTCTTCTTTTTCTTGTCCCAGGTCTTCAAGCATTTTTAAATTACGGGCAATGCGCCCTTCTAAAATACTCTTTTCAGTAGAAAGCTCACGTAGAGCTATCTTCTTTTCAACCTGAGCAAGCTCTCCAGAAACTTCATTAAATGAAGATTCTGCCGTTTTTCCAAACTGAGGGAAATCCATGCTTACAGCAATTCCAATGCGGGTCTCTGAAGCTCCTTCTGATTTTTCTCTGGCAAATGTCGGTCCAATTTTTAAATTAGAGATGCGTGGCTTTCTTTCATAATCGCTTTGGGCCTTTTGAAACTCAGCTCTATAGGCAAGCTCATTTTCTTTAATTGATCCTTGAGACAGATCTTTTGTGCGTCCCTTGACCTCTTTTAACAAGGCCAGAAGCTCATCATTTTTAAGCTCGCAGTCCTGTTTATTCCATCTACTAAGAAAGGCCCTATCCGAAGAGATCTCGTCTTCCAAAGCATTGCGCTTTAAAAGCATTGATTTCTTCATAAGCTTTAATGAAGTCAAAGAAATCTCTTCATCGCGGCTGCGTAAACTTCGGCGTTCATAATTTTTCAATGAAGAATCTAAGGCCAGAAGAATGCTGTCGATACGTTTTAGAAAGTAAGCATTTTGCGAACGCCTAAAAAGCGCACTTGCCCCTTCAATCAAACGCTCAGTTTGACTATTTTTAAATTCTATACTTTTTAATTCCCCCTCTGCTTCTGCGCTCTTTTTAAGCAAAGAGTATTTACGGTACTCATCGAGGTTAAAGAGAATTTCGGCCGTTATTTCGTTTTTACCAAAATCGTCTTTATTTCCTTCAAATCCAATCCCAACCTCTGGTCTTGGCCTATAAAGTGAGCGCTCTTTCCAGTCGCGGGTATAACGAGAGCTTGCTGCTTTAAATTCTTTTTCTTCCGCTGTGTCCTTTAAAGATACGACAAGTCCTTCAACATTCGTGATGCCGCAAGAATTTGCCTGGACTTCAAAGATAAGCAGAAATGCCATTAGGCACGCTGATTTCCACATAGTGAATCCTTTATTTCTTAAATTAAATGTCTAAACAGGAAAAATAAAAGGACTAGACTGTTGGTGGTTTTTCGAGAGAAAGGATAATTTTTGGATAAAATGAGGGAACATAAACTAAGGCAATAGGCCTAATAATAAAATGTGCAGAAAGTGTTTTTGCATCAAGCTTTTGCACAAATAAATTGTGGCAAGAAAGAGAACAAATGCAATGGTGTTCTTTTTGTTGGTCTTTTTTATTTTGAGCATTCTTAATCGGCTGCTCTTTAGAGACGGTAGCCGATGAGTGCTCCTTAGAGCAATCTAGATCATTAGGAAAACAGACACTCGCGCCCATTAAAATAAGCGCGAAAGCTAAAAAGCATTTTCCTAAGATTGTTTTCATATTTACTAAGTATAACTAAAAAGTCTTCGTAATGACTATACTTTTTTCATTATACGTCACAAGTTTTCTTTTTGTGACATTAAGGCTTCCACCAGCATAGTGGACGTTCAAGCTCTAAAATTCCATTGACCTTTGTATCCAGACGGCATTGGGCCTCAGGATAAAAACAAGACACTAAATCAATTTTGTTGACAATTGATAAATCCGGGCGGTCATAATAAGTCTCTACTCCACTTCCTTCTTGTGTCCTAAAAAACAATCTCTCGTTTTCTAAAACGCGAAAACTTCTGTAGCACATTTCCAACTCTAATTTTGTTTTAAAACGTTCCTGGCATTTTTGCTCAGTAAAAGAATCAAGTGGAGTTGAAAAGGCCACAGGAAGTCTTTTTAAAATTCTTTTGATGCAAAATCTCGCTGCAAAAAATAATTCTAACGACCCCACTGTTCTTGGGGCCTCAATTGGTCTTTATGAAGGGAAAACATGTGCTGCGGCCACTCCTCCTAAAAAGACCTGGCAGCCAGGTGGTGAAGTGACAATCATGGATCAACTTGCAGCAGGGCTTGGTGCTGGGAATGAATACTTGGTGGCAAAAGCTCTGGAATCTAGAGGCGTGCAAAAGAAAATTACAGTCAGTGAAGAGTTCTCACTTTATGTTAACAATACAAAACGTGAAGCAGAAGCGATTAACTATCTTCCTCACCCAACCTCTAATACAAACTCTTCATCGGTGACTAAGTAGTTTGCAGCCTTGGTTTTAAAACCTGGTAGGCAATCAGCGATAGAAGGCCACACCCTAAAATTGTTCCAGTCATTGGAAGTGATGTTCCATTGTGGAAATGGCTGACCATAAAAGAAGATACTGAAGCCAACCCCCATTGCAAACATCCAAATAAAGCAGAAGCAGTTCCTGCTCTATGCCCTTGCATCGAGAGAGCTCCGGCCATTCCATTAGGTGTGACAAAGTTTAGTGTCGCAATAAAAATAAAAATTGAAATCAAAAGAACTGAGGCCAGCGAACTCACCATTGGCCCTATAAAAACTATCAAAGAAGCAAGAGCTGCAATCGCGATAGTGTATTTTAGAACTTGATCAATAGTATAGCGTTTTAAAAGAACTCTATTAATTTGCGAAGCAATCACTAACCCCATAGCATTGAGACCAAAGATCCATCCGTAATAAATTTTTGGGATGCCGTAGAGCTCGATAAAAACAAAAGGTGAGCCGGCAATATAAGCAAACATCCCCGCTCTGATGGCCGTCACCGGAATCAGGTAGCCGACAAACATGCGGTCTTTTAAAAGTTGCCCGTAAGATTTTAGAGTCGAAGAAAGGTTTAAATTATGCAGTCGTTTGAAATGAGTTTCTGGAAGTAAGGCCATGATGGCCGCCAGACAAAAAAGATTTGAAAAAGCGAGAAGTCCAAAGATGGCCCTCCAACCAAAATAATTATTGATGTATCCACCAATCGTAGGAGCAAGGATTGGGGCAAGTCCCATAACTAAGGCCATTGAGGACATAAAATCTGCAACTCTCCTTGAATCAAAGAGATCGCTTAAAATGGCCCTCGTGATAACCATACCGGCACAACCGCCTAAAGCTTGGAGTACACGCAAGAGAATAAAAATCTCAATATTCGGAGCAAACATACATCCAAGAGTGGCGAAAAAATAAAGAATCATCCCACCTAATAGAGGAAGCTTTCTTCCATAGCGATCAGACAGAGGCCCATAAAAAAGCTGCCCTAAGGCCATCCCGATAAAAAAGGACGACATCGAAAGTTCCACTTGATCAAATGATGTATGAAATTCTCTTTGAATATCTCCAAAGGCCGGCAGATACATGTCGATTGAAAGCGGATCAAACGCCGTCAAAGCGCCAAGTAAGACGACAAAACCTTTGGAGTCAGTAAACGATTTAGATTTTAAGATAGTTTCAGAGCTCATTGCCTTACACTATCTGATCACATGGAATCTTACCAGAGCTAAACGTAAATGTTTGCTATAGGTTTTTTCAATAGTTCAATGGCATTATTTATTTAGGCATATTTCATATCCAACGAATTTTTTTGAATAAATTTTGAAAAGGCTTCCTTGCGGTTATCCTGCGCAAATTTCACAGCATCCAAAATATCGTCTAAAGTCATTGGCTTCTCAATAATCTTTGCTGGAAATTTCTTAATCACATCATCTAAAAGCAGGGCCTTCATATTGGCCGTCATAAAAACAACCTGAGACTTTACGCTGTGTTTTTTACACCACTCAATCAACTGTGTCCCCGTCATTTTCGGCATCTTATAATCTGTCATAATAAGATCGAATTTTTTTCTCTCTAAACAAGTCAGTGCGTCTTCCCCATCTCTGGCAACGGTCACTTCGTGTCCTTCTTCCACTAAAATTTCAAAAATAGCTTCTCTAATCCCTTCATCATCTTCAGCTAATAAAATCTTAAAAATTGGGCCCATTGCATGCCTCCTCATTGCGCTAGTGATTTACAATTTCAATGCCAAAGCGCTCTTCTCAATTATTTTCAAATGTTTGCTCGCCTTCAGATTCCTTAGCTGGAAAATTTCCCCGTATTATTTCCCAACATTCCCTCCGAATCCCTGAACGTAACCAGGTTCTCTGCAGGTATCTCTTTAAAGCTTTCATTGTAAGTAAGCATAGATTCCATTAATATGACTCCATTCATACAAGGACATCTTTCGCCATGAAAAAAACAAATCATGTTTTCCTCATTCTCATGCTCGGCTCTCTGACAGCACTAGGTCCATTTACAATTGATATGTACCTTTCGGCCTTCCCGCAGATGGCGCATTTTTTTCAAACGAGTGTGGCCCAAGTCTCGATGACACTTTCAAGTTACTTCGTAGGCCTTGCCTCTGGACAATTAATCTATGGCGTATTGATGGATCGCTTTGGAAGAAAAAAACCTCTTTATGCTGGTCTTATTTTTTACATCATCGCCTCTATTGCCTGCGCTCTTTCTCCCAACATCGAAATCTTAATCTTCTTTAGATTCCTACAAGGTCTAGGGGCCTGTGCCGCCAGCGTAGCTGCTTTTGCTATGGTCAGGGATTTATTTACTCCACAAGAAAGCACAAAAGTTCTCTCACTCCTGATTCTCATTTTAGGAGTTTCACCACTGCTTGCTCCAACGATTGGAGGATTTCTCGCAGTTCATTTTAGCTGGTCTGTGATTTTCTTTGTGCTTACAGGAATTGCATTCACTATCCTGCTGGTAATCTCGCGCTTTCTTCCTGAAACCCATCATGGAGATAAGTCTCATGTTTTAAAACCAATGCCGATTATTAGAAATTATCTTTCTATTATTAAAGAGCCCCAGTTCTACGCTTTCGCTCTTTCCGGAGCAACCGCCTTTGCAGGACTCTTTGCTTATCTCGCTTCTTCGCCAACTATCTTTATGGAAATTTTTAAAGTCAGTGAAGCTGCTTATGGATGGATCTTTGCTATCATCGCGATGGGAATCGTTGGGATGAGCCAGTTTAACGTTCCTTTGGTGAAGAGATTTTCAAGCGAAAAAATTCTTATTGGAGCTTTCCTTTCATTATTAACAGTAAGCCTTGTCTTCTGTTTTTGTGCTTACCACGGTTACTACAATCTCTACTCTGTGATCTTTACCCTCTTTTTATTCCTGGCCTGTATCGGTCTTTCAAATCCAAACTCTGCAGCGCTGGCCATGGCCCCTTTTGGAAAGAAGGCCGGAAGTGCGGCCGCTCTTATGGGATTTTTACAAATGGTATTAGGCGCTCTGGCCTCATTAGGAGTGAGTTTACTTAAAGCTCAGACTCTTCTGCCTATTTCTATTTTATTCGTCGTCCTCTCAACTCTAGCGCTTATTATTCTCTCGCTTGGAATGAGACAGATTAAAAATAAAGTTGAAGTTTCAGGAGATGAAGACATGGGGCTGGCCCACTAAATTGCTTATTCAAAAGATCTCGAGGGGGGGGGATAAAATGAACCGGTTCATCAAGGCCAGTCTGCTGTGCTGTCTGCTTCAAAGCAGTTTCGTTTTCGCTGATTCATCTAAAACTTTTAACTATGAAAACCAGCCAGAAGAAGTTTTCAACCTGGAGAATTATCTAAAAGAAATTATTGAAATTGATAAGGTCATCAGCAAAGGCAATATTTCATATGAATATGTTGCCAATGGAAACTATACTGTTGTGATTGTCGATCTAAAGGCCGAAGGGGCAAAAGTAGGGTCAATTTTAACAGGAGCTAAAACTGAATTTATGACTAATGTTTCATTCACGCAAAACTATATTGACGCTGGTGAAATGATTCTCTCTAAAATTCAGGATTTCACCTGGAAGCAATCAAAAGTTTTCTATCTGGAAAAATAATTCAAATACCAAAAGAGCAGGGGCCATCGGCTTCCTGCTCTCTTTTTCATCTTAACGATCTTGGGATTTGACGACATTCTGAAAATGGAAATGCACTCTCTCTTTCTCAGTTGATAACCACAGTTCATCGTGATCAATATTAATGTCGAAATTCATCGTTCTTTCTGCCAGCTCTTCAATATCAAATCCATCAACAACTGAAAGATGAGTGATGTTTAAATGATCAAATCTTCTGATATGCGGTTCAATCGATTCAAACCAAGCTTCGGCCTGATTGCCATGATAAGTAAAGAGCGAAACTTTTTTGGACTTTGAACAGGCCTGCCTGATACGCTTTTCTTCTAAAAGACCTAACTCAATCCAGTGATCAATGGAGCCATCATAATTGATCTTCCATAGATCAGGCTCTTCATCTGTGGAGAGCCCCTTAGTAAACTCTAATCCTTCTTGTGAAAGAAGAGCAAAGGCCACCAAACGATAAATCATTCTGGTGTTGGTTTCTGAAGGATGTTTAGCAATCGTGAGATTATAATCTTCATAGTGATGAATATTGAGATTGGCGACAGAGAGTCTAACTTTGTGAATTGTTGCTTTTAAGGCCATGGCATAGACTAATCCTTTCACTGTGTTTAGAAAAGCAAAGAAAGGAAGGAATACCAACTAATGTTTCAGCACGCTTACAACATTTATATTTGTTCAAGTTCTTCCCCGAAATGGCCTAACCCTATTAAATAATTAGAATTTTTCTCCCTCTGTAACTTTTTCACGAAGCAAGTACAAAAAGTTTCTTCTGTTAGCCTATTCCTAGATCAATTTTAAGGAGACCCCAGATGAAAATTACAACATGTGTACTTGCTCTTCTCATCTCTCTTCAAACAATGGCCGGGACAACTCTCAACCTGGATTACGGGGCGATTCTAAAAGACCTAGAGTCATGTAAGAGATCATTTTACGGATGCACCGTTGAGCAAGAACTCGAGATTGCCAGATTCAGAGGGACAGTTCTTGATTCATACACATTAGATAATTATCTTTCACAAGATAAAGAAAAATCCATCTTTGTTCCGCTAGCTTTAGACAACTCGGAACTACTGACTCTTGCAGCGGCGACAAGTTTAGGGATTGTTGCTTTTTCTAACGACCAGGAACTCATGAATGTTGTTCAGTCACATAAATCTAATATCACAGAGCCCCTGGCCACAGTTGGTAACTTTCTTGGAACTGGACAAGCTGGACTTGGAATCGCAGCTGGTTCATATTTTCTTGGAATGTATTTCCAAAACAATAAATTAAAGAAGGCCGGACTTTTTATTGTTGGGGCCTCTCTCGCCTCATCAATTGCCACAGGAGCTGCCAAAGAGGCCTTTAGAAGAGAGAGACCAAATAAAGGAGATGGACCGTACCAATTCTTTAAAGACGGTAATAAGTCATTTTACTCAGGCCACACGGCCCAGGCCTTTACGGTCGCGACAGTGATCTCTGAAATGTTTAAAGAAGACTATCCGGTTGTTCCTTACGTTGCCTACGGTATTGCCGCGATTACTGCCTATGCACGCATGCATGATCAGGCACACTGGGCCTCAGATGTTATTATTGGAGCTGTCGCTGGTCACTTAATCACTAAGCTTGCCCTTAATGCCATGACAGGAAACAAAGAGAATAGATCTGGAATTGAAATCTACCCTGGCGTAGATGAGCGCGGGAATTTTATGATTTACCTTGAATGGAAAGGTAAACAAACTCAGGCACCACTAAAATGTTCAAAAATGCCGGAAGGGATGAAAAAAGTTGAGGCGTGTTTAGCAGAAGGTTTTGCAAAGGCCGCAAGATAACAGTTTTAATAGTGCCTGCCCCAAAGGCCGGCACTATCAATCAAATCAATTAACGAATCTTATTAAAAAATTCCACTAAGTTATCTGCCATCGTATCCTCAAAGACTGAAGCAGTGTGAGTGCAAGAAGTTAACAAACTCACTTTCGACTCAAACTCTGTAATCGTTTTCACATTAGTCGTTTTATCATTTGCCGTATAAGCAATTTCAATCGTCCAGACTCCATTTTCTTTTGAAATTGTCGAAAGATCCATCGATTTGATGACGACTTCAACAGGTGTTCCATGATCTGATAATTTTTTAGCAGAAATTAACTCTTGCTCGAAAATCTCTCTCACAAATGTTCCAACTGTATTTCCTCTAGGCATACTGAATGTCGTTGCCCCACAGCTCATCAGGTCACTGTTTAAAATTTTTGTAATCTCAGGAGTGGTCCCCTTAATTGTTAAGATCTGAAACATCCCTGCTGTTTTAGCAATTTCAAGAGAGTTCTTTGTTGAAGGTTTATGTGGCTTTAGGCCCATTTCTGCACAGCCAGCTAAACTTAGGCATAGGAGGCAGACAAGCAGTTTAAAAGTGTTCATTGTTCGTCCTTTGGTTGATGATAAATCTCAAAAGATTTTCACATTTTTCCAAAGGGCAAACAACAATAAAAATACCGGACAACACAAGTCAAGCACTATTAGTTTGGAATCACTTCTACATCAAGGTCAAAGATGACCTTATCAAAATTCATGAACTCAGTGACGCGATAAGAATAGTTAGTATTTTTAAAATACTTGAAAACTGAATACTTTTTATTCGGATCTAAAACGATTCCCCTGCCGATAAAAAATTGCTGATCAACCTCATCCGGATATAATTTTTTCTCATTTAAGAAAATCTCGGACCTAATATCCATTCCTTCTTTGGCCACAATACTTTTTTCAATAAAACGATCTGTATTTGAATCAAATTCAGCATAAACGCTGCCAAGGTTTCCATTGATAAGCTTTGAATAATGAATGACGGCCTGATCCTTTGTCTCTGAGAAAAAATAAAAAGTCGATTCCAAATCAATGGACAAAGAATTACTAACAGCATTGATGATAGTATCGTGCCTATTTTCAAAGATAAGCTCAGGCGATTCCGGAGCACGTTTTAAAAGGTAAACTCGATCTACATCACTACGTTGGATAGCAAGAAGGATTTTATCTTTTACTGTAATAACTTTAGCATTTTCTAAAGATATAGAGATGTCATCAATAATGGCCGGCAGGTTGTATAAATGCTCCTCAAAACTGCCATCGATATACTCTGAGAACTTGGCAACGAATGGGGCAGATGAAGTATCAACTTCAACAATCATTTTAGAGGCATCATTTTTATTGAGTATCATATTAGGCAAAAAGAAATTATAATTACTCATTAGATAAGACGCCAAAGTACTTGCCGTTTGATTATCAAACAAATGCATTATCTCATCACCATTTTCATCATAAGTTACAAAATAAACATATCTGTCATTCACACTAGCAACACCATATACCACCAATTCAGTGAACATTCGATTGCCCTGGGTATCCTTAATTTCCGTCTTAACTCCATTTTCACCAACAAGATAAGAATGAGGCTCCCACGTATTAGTATCCATCTCGGCAACATAAACGTTGTTTCTGAAGACAGTTACGTAATCTGTAAAAGTGGTCTTTATTCCAAAATCAGACAATTTATTTGTAGCAAGTGTCTTTGTTAGGTTTTTATCTACCACATACACTGCACCAGGCTCGTCTTTAATATAAATAACTTTTCCTTCAACGATGTCAAATTCCAGAACAGACGTATCTACCAAGACAACGTTCTCAGTCACCATGTCAATTCTCATTAATTCGTAATTAACATTTAGGTAGTAAAAATAACGATCATGATATTTGGTGATTAAAGTTCCATCGCCATTAAGAATACGTCGGGACAGAGGAATCTTTCTCTCTTTATCTTGTTCAAAAATAACTAGGTCATAATAATCATTTTGTCCGTAAGCAAAGAGTGTTTTGTTTTTATAAGCATATAAATTATAAATTTTGCTATTATTAACTCTCGTAAAAGCATGCTTGTATTCATTCCCTTTTATATCTTTTATCGTGACATCTACGTCCTTATCAGTAAAAGTCACAATTCCAAGCAATGAGTTCTCTCCCGTCAGTACTGTATCACTCTTAGTTCCTGTAAAGTTGGCGTATGCGTGTTCCCATGCAAAATCCAGATTCAAAAGACTATTTACTGAAGTGACTTCAGATGAGACATGGCTCGTGAGATCTGCTTTATATAGCCTCACTCTGTCTGCTTTTGCCAAATACAAAAGATCGTTTCCATATTTTTTAAATTTAATCGGCGCTAAAAATGGGTCATCTGCAGAGACTTGCCCCATTCTATTTAAGTTATGATTTTGATCAATACAATATGGTACATAGGTATTTCCACTCTTTCCAGAAAAGCAAAGATTTTCTGAATCAGAATAAAATGAATACTCCACAGGTTTAAAATTATAGGCAAAAAAAGTATCAAACTCCAAATCGGCCAGTTCCACTATTTTTTGGAATTTTTCACTCTCACTTGGTCTAAAGCGGTAAAGATTGACCTTCTTTTCGACCGTATCATAAGCTTTAAAATACAATGAACCATTTAGATTGAATGCTTGAAAATTTGAGAATTCATCACACCTAATTGTTCCAAAATCATAATACTCTGTCGTTGCATTTCGAATATCGTCCAGATTTGTTTTATACAGCCCTAAAGTTCCTGCATAACTGTCAGGAGAACACATAAAATAATAAATATCCTTATCAATTAAAAATCGATATCTACTAAAAGGCACATTATTTGATGATCGATCATAGCCTGGTAGAGTGACGATTTCAGATGTAGAAGTCCCCGTGTAGATAGTTACCTCTCCATCACCAGAAACATTCACCAGTTGATTATTTAACCACCTAATCCCAACTGAATCATCTCCATTTTTTATCCAGCTCGCTGTCACACTATTGCCATTGATGCGAACATATCCTATGTTTCCCCAGACACCTACTCTTAAGTACAAATCACTTCCTACAAAAAAATGAGTCCAAGCTAACGGTAAGTCAGTTTCCGCATAATACAAATCAAGAGTGACAGTGTTAAAAACAGTCTTATCGCTATAATTAGAAAGATTAATTCTCGTTAATCTTGATCCTGTCGTATTGGCACAGTATAAATACCCACGGATAATAACCATCCACGGATCTCTAGCGTGTTGAGTGACACATGGAAGATCTGTCTGACCTATAAAATTGACAGGAGTAGGATTGGCGTCATTTAAATTTAAATAATATGTCCTGTATTTGCCTTCTTTTATTTCTTGTTCAGTATACGCTTTAAAAACCCAAAAATTTTCACTGTAAGCGATCGTCTTAATTTTTTCTGCATTAATCCCAAGATCTATTTTTCTTGTTGTATAACTTGAATCAACAGTCGTAATCGACACAGTTGGATCATTCTTCTTAGCGATTGTAAGCTTGTATTCAACTAATTCTGAGCTCGATGATGAAGAGTCTTCATTTCCACTGCCAATTAATTTTGAAAGTAAATCAACACTGATCTTACTGCTACACCCAGACAGAATTAAAAGAATGAAAAGCATGCTAAACAAATTGAATCTGCATCGAATGAACATTTCTTTAAAACCCCGACCTTAAGTATTACCGACTAACTTTCTTATCGTTGAAATACCGGAGAGCTTGAATCAGTTTGCCATAGAATACGCCCTCTTCCGGTCTACTCCTTAAGGAGTATTAAACAAATAAAAAAGAGAATGTTCAGTAATTCTATTGAGCGTATGCTTTGAATCTTACAAAATACGAATGCTTATTCTGCATATAATGAAAGCGTGATGAGAGAGACCTAAACAAAGAATAATAAGAATGTGTGACAAAAAATATTTTTGTAACAAAGGCACCTATGAAAACTGACAAGAAAATGCCTCAATGAAGGCCCCTTTTCATTGAGACATTACAAAAGATTTTATTGTTCCAGCGTACAACCAAGATCAGCAAGCTTCAAACGCTCTCCTAGACCCCACCAGTAAAGCTTCGCCTCTAGTGTCTTCACATCGATATCAAGTTCATACTCAAGAGAAAGATCGAGATAGAAAAAATACCCAACTTCATTCTTCCCCACAAGCTCTGTTTCATATTTCATCGCCGGCCCATGTTGATCATATGAACTAAGTTCAAGCTCCTCAACACTAAGACTCCACGAACGAACCTTTTCAATAAAAGTCAGTTTCGAATTCATCTTTAAACTTAATTCTTCATTTTGATTCTTAGTTAAGCGAGAAACTTCACACTCAAAAGCACGGAAGCCTTCTGCAAAGACAGATGTCGAAAATAGAAATGCAGCAATCAATACTAGATTTTTCATATGATCCCCTTTGTTTTGCGAGCTTGGTATCAAAGGGAAATTCGAAAGTAAAATGAGTTTGTTGTTTTGTGAAGCAATTGATGGTTTTGTGAAATGATAAAAAAGGAATTGTTAAGATCTAATTAAGAATCATTAAAAATATCAAAATTCTAATAAAACTTTATTTCCTCACTTCTCTCTTAGACTAATTTTTTTTCGATTCGCAGGGAGTTTTGGCGTAATCTCCTCCTCAAGATTATCCAATCTTTCAAAAACAACCTTAAAAAGCTGATTCGTACTGGTTTTCAAATGATCAACCTCTTCTTTTAAAGAAGACTCCATTGCCAAAAAACTTCTTAGCTTCGTAAATGTACGCATAATAGTGATATTCACTTGAATGGCCTCCTTACTCTGCAAAACACTTGAGAGCATTGCCACTCCATTTTCTGTGAATAAATAAGGGGTATGCTTAAAAACATAATTCTCAGCGCTTTTTCTATCTAAGGTCGCAATTTGCGACCTTAGGGTAGCTAACTCACTTGAATTCGGTTCAATTAAAAAGTCAGATGGAAATCGATCAATATTGCGCCTTACTTGCTCTTTTAAACGTTTTGTTTCAACTCCATATAATTTTGCCAAATCACTATCAAGCATCACTCTGTGCCCACGAATCATGTAAATCATCGTTTCAATTTTTTCGACAGTGAATTTCACAGACATCTCCTTTTGTTAAAAAAGAAGAAAGTATTTCGCAAAAAGACTTATGAATAATACTTCTAAATAAAATGAAAAATTATTTTCTCTTTTGGATTTCATTCAGTGATAAAAAACATCACTTCTCAAAAAATTCAAAATCCGTCAGATTCTAGGCGCGACGAGCGAATGTGAGGGAACGTACTCCGGTACGTGACCGAACATGAGACGAGGAAGCAACGACGAAGATGATGGATTTTCAATTTTTTGGAGGAGACGGGCGGATTTGAACCGCCGGCTTTACGGTTTTGCAAACCGTTCCATTGGACCACTCTGGCACGTCTCCCAAGGATTTAAAAAGATAAGGGGCATTCTGCTAGAACACCCCTTATATGTCAATGATTTTTAAAGAAAAAACTATGCTTCGCGGATAACGTACTTATCCTTGCCTTCATCCACCATCTCTTTAAGTTCCTTACCAACTTTGAAGAATGGTACTTTCTTAGGTGGAACTTTTACGATTTTCCCGGTCTTAGGGTTGCGGCCTTCGTACGCTTTATAGTTTCTGTTAGCAAATGACCCGAAGCCTCTGATTTCGATTCTCTCGTCCTCGTAAAGCGCCTTAATCATGCTGTCGAATGTGATATTGATGATTGTCTCAGCTTGCTTGTGAGTAAGGTTAGCTTGTTTTTCAAGAGCTGCAATCAAATCTGCCTTAGTCATGGCCTCATCTCCTTAGAGTAATTAAATGCTATGTGATCTCTATCGGTTAGATCAAAAAGAAACTTTAGTTAGCCTCTAAATTAAGGCATCTTCCAATATCTCACTGCCAGCTATAAATAGGCTAACCTATTAAAATCATAGAATCAATCCTTAGTTTTCGTTTTTATTAAGGCAATCACCTCCACAGGCCTAAAATAGAGGTAATGAAAAGCATTAAAGTTTGAAACGCAGAAGTCGATTAACTAACTAGGAATTTGGAGAACTTTAATATCCGTTTATGAAAAAGATAAAATTGCCTGCACACTTTTTATCTGTCCTGATTATGTCCGCAACTCTTGTGGTTGTGAGCTCATGTATTGGTGATCAGTCTGTGGCAAAAAGAAGAGGATATGTAAAAGACTTCTCTACTACGACAGGCAACAGTGGTTGCGACTCTAGTTACCTCATCTACTCTAAACCTTATGACACTTGTACAACTGCATGTTCTGATGGCTACCACCTGGCGAGCCTTGATGAACTCTCTGAAGTAAAAAAAGAACTGGTGGACTCTGAAGGTTATACGATTGATGGTGTAAGCGCGACAGACATCCTGGCAAGAATCAACAACTCAGCAAACATTTGTGTGGCCGATGTCATTAAAGACGAAAGACCAACAAACGCAATCGATATCAAGAGTGACTTCTGTTCATGTATTAACGGTAAATCAGATATTATCAACAATTGTGATTCTTTCTGTGCGGCCAAAACACCTACAGATCAGCCAATCCTTTATGTTAATACCATCATGGGAACTGATATCGCTCTTAACACAAAAATCGGAAACCTTCACAACTGGTGTACAGTCCAGTTGACAGAAGACCAGACAACTCCAGGGTGTTCACTCATTGCAACTGATGGAACAAACACTGTCAGTCTTCAAATGACAACATCTGCAGGTTCAAACTCTTTTAGTGCGAACGTTTCTACTCTTACTAGAAATAAAACATGGCTTTTAAAGATTCAGGAAACAAAGGCGGGCTCAGGTGCTCAGTCTAAAGAGTTCCAGATTAGAAGAATCAATCAAGCGTCTGATACGACAACTGGTGTATTAAAAGTTACACCGATCAATCAATACACTTGTATGACTTACGGTGGAAAGGTCGATAACTCTGGTAACATTATCAGAACAACATTTGCCCGCATCTTCTATTACTTTGCGGCCAATGAAACTCCTGCCCCTATTCCTCCTGCTGGTGGAACAAATCAATCACAAGTTGTTTGTCACGATGAGCAGCTTCACGGTGTAACCGACTCTGCTGAATGGGATCGCCTGGAACTCATTCCTGGGGCCTATTCAATGTGGGATAAGGCCGACACTCGTTTTGTGGCGAAGGCCGAAAACAACAACAAATTAACAATCAATAAAACATTAGAAGAGCGTCTCCTAAGTGATTACAACATCACTGCAACAATCGATCTCTTCAGGCTTCTAAGCTACCCTAACCGTCCGACAACAACATCAACTTCAAGTGCTAATATCCCACTTGGATACATCATGGTGCCATTCTCTGATGCGACAACTGGAAAGACATACTGTCCGACAGCCACTCAGTTTAACGGGACTCAGCCGCTCTTAAATCTTCTGGGCGAGTTTATGGACGATACTGAAGGTCTATACCTGGCAGAAAAAGAAGCTGAGACTATTCAAGATGGATCGACTTACAAAACGCTATACGGAACAATGTTTGTTCGCGAGACGACTTTAAATAATTACGGTTTCTACATTGAAAACGGAATCAAGATTAAAGCAAACGCGGCAGCAATGCATACGAAGACGATTTATTTCTACTGGCCAACAAGCACAACAGCTGATCCTCTGACTCAAGGGGGAAGAAAGCTCTTTACAGTGCGCACGCCAAGCACGCTTAACGGGAACGTTCCAACAGGGCAAGCAACAACTGAAGCGACGACTGATAAGCGCATTGGTTGTGTGCCTAAATCTTAAATTCTAAAGAAATGTTTTTTTGAAAACCTTCGCCGCTGGCGTAAGTTCTTTGGCGTAGAAGTAGTAAACCACTCCTATTCTTAGGGCCATCATAAAAGTCACACGGATTAAGAAGTAAAAAGCGGCCTTAATAAATGACCTGCCCTCTCGGTGCATGATTCGCTTTAAGATAAATCCAAAAATAACAGTAAAAAGCATCACACTTCCAAACTGGATGAGGCGCTCTTTATTTTCGACGATCTTAACAACAGACGGGATACTCTCCTTGTCTTTAATTAAGCGAACGGCATAAAGGGTGATATTGGGAAATTGGTCCATGTAAGGACGAACTGGAGACTCTCTTGTCCCTTCATCCAGGCGCTTTAAAAGTTCTGCTTCAGAAAGCTTCTGTAGCGGCTCCAGCGCCACCCTGACAGACTCCGCATAAGAAGCGTTGGCCTTCTTAAGCTCTTCTTCTTTTTTGGCCTGATAGTGACGGGCCCTTTGGATTGATTCCTCTTTGGCCTTTTCCAGAACATCGCTCGGGCGCATCTCTTCGATCTCGGCCTCTTTAACTTCCGTTGTGGCCGCGTCCTGCTGAATATTGTGGATCTTACCAGAGTCTTCCAAAACCTTTTCAGAATCGGTGTTATAGCGTTTTAAAAGCTTCTCCAGGTCCTGAGTGTCGTGCTCCTCTATTTCCTGGTTTTCTGCTGTAGGATTTGAATCTTGTGTTTTGGGGTCTTGAGAAAAAGACAGGCCTCCCCATGTGAGGAGGCCTGTCACTATAAGAAGATGAAATAGATTAAGCTGTAGCTTTTTGTGCATTTCCACTTTTCGATTTTCTTGTCAGTTCATCAATAAACAGAGTCGTTGAAGCGGCAACATAAACAGAAGAGTATGTACCGAAGATGATACCAATTGACATCGCAAGGAAGAAATCTCTTAGAGCTGCACCACCGAAGAAGTACATTGAAGCCGCTACAAGAAGAGTCGCTACCGAAGTAAGGATCGTTCTTGAAAGCGTGTCGTTTACCGCGTCGTTGATGTGTGTTCTTAAGCTCTTCGTCTGGTCGCCATGATCTTCGTGCTCGCGGATACGGTCGTAAACGATAACGGTATCGTTAACTGAGTAACCGATGATTGAAAGAAGGGCCGCAACCGTGTGTAGAGAGAACTCTGAGCCAACAAATGATAAAACCCCGGCAACGATAATAATATCGTGAAGAAGTGAAACCATTACTCCTGGAGCATAACGGAAGTCGAAACGAATCGCCATGTACACCATAATCGAAAGAATCGCCCAGAACATCGCTTTTACCGCCGACATACGAAGCTCAGCTCCGGCCTTTGGACCAACGATATCGACTTTTCTAATCTCTGCCGTGTTATCGGCAAAAGATGTGTGAAGAGCTTGAGTTAGCTTTTCTGTTGTTGCGTTTAGTGAAGCTTCATCAGCTGAAACCTTAATTAGGATTTCGTTATCCTGAGGCTGGCCGATAGTTTGTACGCTGGCATCGTGGAAGCCTGCTTTACCAAGAACATCACGAACCGTATCCAGGTGAACTTCTTTAGAGAACTTCGTTTGAACTTCCGCTCCCCCTCTAAAGTCTACACCGTATTCTGTTTTATAAAAAATCCCATAAAGACAAATAAGCGTGATGATTAGAGAAAACGTCATAACATATTTACGTTTCCCCATGAAATCAATCGTCGTACCGTGTTTAATTAACTCGATCATATAGAATTACTCCAAACTTTAAATTAAATACTCAGTTCTTTAGCGTCTGTTTTTTCCATATATAGTTCATATAGGATTTTTGAAACATAGTACGCTGTGTATACCGTAACCGCGATACCGATGAGAAGCGTGATCGCGAAGCCTCTGATTGGACCTGTACCGAAGTTCAGTAGACAGAAACCTGCTGCTGCTTGAGTGATGTGGGCATCAAGGATCGTCCAAAGGGCCGAGTTGTATCCCATATCGAAAGCTTTGTAGCTGCTGATTCCTTTTCTGACTTCATCCCTGATCTTCTCAAAGATAATAATGTTGGAGTCGACGGCCATCCCTACTGTCAGCGCGATCCCTGCAATCCCTGGAAGGGTAAGTGTGGCATCAATCGCAACTAAGATAGCAACTGTGAAAAGAACGTTTAATAAAAGTGTCACGATCGCAATTACACCTGAAAACTTGTAGTAAACAAGGGCAAAAAGGAATACGAGACCACAACCAATATAAGAAGCAACTTTTGCTTTCTCAATTGAGTCGTTACCTAAGTTTGGACCAACTGTTCTTTGCTCAAGGAAATCAAGCTGAACAGGAAGAGCACCAGCTCTTAAAACAAGAGCAAGGTCGCGGGCTTCAGTCATTGTCTTATTGAAGTTTGCTCCACCACCTAAAGTGATCTGAGCGTGTCCACCGGCAATTTTCCCCTGGATCATTGGAGCTGAGTAAACGTTACCGTCAAGAACAACGGCCATTCTGCGGCCTACGTTTGCACCAGTTGTTTCTTCAAAGCGCTTAGAGCCTTGAGTTTTAAATTCCATAGAAACGTATGGCTGGTTTTTTTGTGGGTCGATTTGAACGCGGGCGTCTGCCAGGTCATCCCCAGTAATTCTTGGAGTCGCTTCAATCACGTAAGGAATGTTAAGAGACTCGTCGTGAGTTGGAGATTTTTCGAAAGCAAGTTCATGTCCTTCAGGAATGTCTTTTGCCAGGAATTCGTTCATTTTTTTGATGTATTCAGAGAAGCGCTCGCCTTTTTTATAAACGATGCCTGCTGCTTTTGCTTTTTCCATCCATGCTTGAAGAGTTTGCGGAGGGATTGTGTCATTTACGATTTTGAATTCAAGCTTAGCTGTTTTACCAATAAGCTCTTTTGCTCTTTCAATATCGCGAACACCTGGAAGCTGAACAACGATTCTATCTTCACCTTGAGCGATAATTTCTGGTTCTGTAACCCCGAATTCATCGATACGGTTTCTGATAACTTCGATTGATTTACCTACTGACTGCTGCTCAATTTGAGTCTTAACCGCGTGGGCCATAGCAATCTCTAGTTTTTCACCTTCTTCTTTAGTGATTCTGATTGTATTGCCAAAAATCGTTTTGATTTTTTTCTTGGCATTTTCCATGTCAGAAGCTTTGTTAAGAGCAATGGCCTGTTTTGGGTCCATTGGGTCTGTGGCATCAAGAGCACCGATTGTTAAACCGATCTCTTCATCTTTAAGAAGTGATTCAATCTTTCTGGCACTTGTCTGGATTTCATCGCGATAAACTTTTTTAAAGTCGATCCCTAGAACCATGTATAGACCACCTTGAAGGTCTAGACCTAGATTGATTTTTGATTTGACCGGATAAGATCCATTTTCATCAAACTTCATCACTGTTGGTAGTAATACGATTACCGCTGCGGCAATAAGAACGAGTAGTACACTGAAGCGTACCCACCAGTTGGTCTTCATCAAAAAACTCCCTTTTAATAGACAAAAGTAACTATACTTTCTGGATGTACCAGAAAGTATAGTTGATATATTTATGAAATTGCAAGAACGGTTTTACGACTCTTTTGTAGATTCAGATGAGTCAGTTTTGGCTTCAGGTGATTCGACTTTTTGAGCAACAACTTCTACGTCTGCCTTTTTCCCTTGCTCAGCTGGGGTATGAGGCTTGTTGATCTCGTTCATCATTTCGTCGCGTGCTTTTTGAAATTCACGCACTGCTTGACCAAGACCTTTTGCTAGTTCTGGGATCTTTTTCGGCCCTAGAAATAGGATCGCGATCACAAAAATTAACAATAATTCACCAGCACCTAATCCAAACATATAAACTCCGTGTTTTTATTTTTTAGCAGACTCAGTAAGAGTTTTATAAAGACCACCAATCTGGTTCTTTAAAACTTTGAAACGCACGCCTTCAGAAACTTCTACAGTCACTACTGTATCAGTAATTCCGTGAACTGTCCCGATAAGGCCAGATTTAGTATAGATTTCATCTCCCTTAGCTAGTTTTTCTAGCAGGGCCTGCTCTTCTTCATATTTTTTCTTCTGTGGTCTGATCATAAAGAAATAGAAAATAACAAAGACAACAACTAATGGAAGAAATTGCATAATTGGGTTTTGCGCTGGAGCTGCACCTGCTGCTTGAGCGAATGCATTAGTTGACGAAAGTGCTACGATAGCTAAAAGTGATTTTAACATTTTGATTCCTTAAACTTTTAAGTGGTTAGTTCCACATATTTGATGTGTAAGAGTTATAAAACGATGAGTAAAACTCGTCAAACTTATCCGCCTTAATCGCTTCTCTTGCATCACGAGTCATTTGCAAATAAAAATACAAGTTATGATACGTGATCATGTTGCCGGCCAGGTATTCTCCGACCGTAAACAAGTGACGAATATACGCACGGCTATATTTGCGACAAACCTTACAATTACATTCTGGATCTGGTGGAAGAAGATCTTCTTTAAAGCGTTCTTTTTTAATGTTTAGAGGGCCACCTTTTGTGAGGAACTGCCCGTTTCTGGCATTTCTTGTTGGAAGAACGCAGTCGAACATATCAATCCCTGCGCGGATTCCGTTTAAGATGTCTAATGGCTTTCCAACGCCCATTAAGTAGCGCGGCTTATCTTCTGGCATCGTGTGTACAAAATTATCTAGGAAGCTCACCATCTCTTCATTTTTTTCACCGACAGAAAGCCCACCAAGAGCAAAACCTTCGAAGTTCATTTCTTTGAGTCTTTCCATACACTCAGTTCGCAGATCATGATGTAATCCACCCTGGATAATCCCAAAAAGATTTTGATGGTCTTTAAGTTGATAATCGCGGCAACGTTTGGCCCATCTTAGAGTGAGCTCCATGCTTTCTCTCAAACGATCTTTTGTCGCTGGAAGCGCTGGGCATTCATCAAAGTTCATAACGATATCTGAACCTAAGGCCCTTTGAATCTCCATTGATTTCTCTGGAGAAATTAAATGTCTTGATCCATCTAAGTGCGATTGAAAAGTGACTCCTTCTTCAGTGACTTTGTTCATCGAAGAAAGAGAAAAAACCTGGTATCCACCAGAGTCGGTTAAAATGGCGCGGTCCCATTTCATGAAACCATGCAGGCCTGCGCCTACTTTTTCAATCAGCTCATGACCCGGACGAAGATACAGGTGATACGTGTTTCCCAGAATGATCTGAGCGTTCATCTCCTCTAGTTCTTCCTGCCACATAGTCTTAACTGAAGCACGCGTTCCTACCGGCATAAAAATCGGCGTTTCGATCTCTCCGTGGGCAGTTGTAATCACACCTGCGCGGGCCTTTTTTGATTGAGCGATTTTTTTAAATATCTTTTTTTCTGTTGTCATAATTACCTTAAAATCAACATGGCATCGCCATAAGAAAAGAAGCGGTATTTTTCTTTAACCGCAAGCTCGTAAAGCTCCAGGGTCTTGGTTCTTCCAATAAGAGCTGAGACTAACATAAGAAGGGTAGATTCGGGGAGGTGAAAATTAGTGATAAGACCACTGACGCTCTTCACATCTACGCCCGGATGCAAAAAGATCTGGGTTTTATAGTGTTCATTGGGAGAAATATCTTTCCCATAACTCGACTCAAGCACTCTTAAACTAGTCGTCCCTACCGCAAAAACGTTTTTAGCGTTTCTGATTTTCGATAAATTTTCTTCATCAACAAAATACTCTTCCGAGTGCATGACGTGATCTTTTAAATGGGCCACCGTCACCGGCTTAAATGTCCCAAGGCCTACGTGAAGAGTGACAAACGCGCGCTCAACGTTGGATTCTTTTAATTTCTCCAAAAGGTCATTGGTGAAATGTAATCCTGCGGTAGGTGCGGCCACAGAGCCGGTGTGTTTTGAATAAACCGTCTGGTAATTTTTTTTATCTTCTTCATCACTTTCCCCTTTTCTAATGTAAGGAGGAATAGGAATAAGCGCATGGGTCTCAAGGTAATCCAGAAGATTTTTAAATCCAGCAGGAAGACTGACTTTTACGCCGAACGTTCCATCGGAGAAGATTTCAGAAACTTCCACTTTCATCTCAGCGGCAAAAGTGTATTCATCTCCGATATTTTTTTTCGATCTGGTTTTGATCAACGCCGGATAACTTCCATTTTGATTGGTTTCATGTGAAAGGAAAAAAAGCTCGGCCTTGCCGCCACTTTTTTTATTTCCTAAAAGCCTTGAAGGAAAAACTTTGGACTGATTAAACACGATCAATGAATCGGCCGGAAGGTACTTTGGAAGATTATAAAAATAATCATGAGTAACCGTGTCCGTCTTTTGATTATAGACCATAAGGCGCGACTGATGGCGGTTAACACCATCGACGGGTCTTTGGGCAATCAACTCTGGAGGCAGATCGTAGTGGTACGACGATAATAACAAGTCTTCTGGATAATTCTCTGGGTAACTCATGAATAATTAATTAGCATGAATGATTTCCATTGGCCCTTTTAAAAAATCCAAATGTGTGAAAAAATAATTGTATGTTAAAGAAAAGACTACTTTTAACATTCATTATCTCATTCGGGGCCATCGCTTCAGAGGCGCCATACCCGGATTTTGAGGCCGAGCTTCGCGCCCTGGAGACCAATCAGCTAAAAGCTGAAGAACTCCAAATGAGAAACGTTGATGCTGTGACGGGCGTTCTAAACGAGAGCGACCTCATTAGCGATGACGTCTCGACCGGACAGGCCGGAATTCAAAAAGAGACCCTAAAACCCGTTTTAGAGGCCAAAAAAGCTCCTGAGACATCTGTTAAACCTCGCCGAATCAGAGCGAGATAATGTCACTAATCCAAACGGCCAGCTGTCTAAACTTTAGACACCCTTCTTAAAGTTCCCCCGGCAATACCACAATAAAACATCCTTCAGGACTAGGCACCCGCTTTGCTTAAAGCATTGATAAGTTATACCACTTAAACGGAGCTCTTATTTATGAAAGCATGGGTTTTATCTGCCTCTGTACTGGTCTTTTCTCCAGTTGTCCTGGCCGCTAAAAAAACACCATTAGAAGAGATTAAAGAGCTTCAGGCAAGCCTGGTAAAAAACAAGAACTCAATCGATAACCTGCTCGCCAACCGCGCGCATGTTATCCCCAATGAAAATTACACTCAACCAATATCTTCTATTGTCAGACAAGTTTCATTCGCGGCCATGAGAGACGGTGAAAAAGAAAACGTCTTCTTTGGCCCTGAGGCCATGGCCAATTTAATAAAAAATAGTCCGACAGTTTATAAAGAAGAATCGGGAGTCCGCGATGCCAAAGAAAAAGTTTATTCACTGGCCGTCGTCAATCCTGATCACTTAAAAGTCTTCCAAAAAGCTCAGGAAGAACTGAAAAAAACAATTGGCGAAGAAGAACGCGTTAGTAAAGTTCTTGGAAAATACATTGAGTATTCAATGAAGGCCCAACGATTTATTACTTTTAAAGAGGCTGATCAGCTTTCAAATCAGATTGCAAAAATGAACAGCGATCTTCAAGACCTGGAAGAGCTTTCAGTTAAACTTTCTCTAAAAGAGCAGGCCGTTCTCACTAACTTTAATAAGTCGATGAATGAATGGATGAATAAAAAATTAGTGTTTGTCACTGTCGCTAGAAATGGTTTTGCCATTGATATGAAAAAAGACTTTTACGTCTACATTCCGGGCGTCAACATCGTCAGGTCTGCCTACTTAAACAAAGACTACTCTCCACAAAACGTCTCTAATATTCTTAGGAAAACATTAACTGATTCAATTATCGAAAGACAGGCCGACGGCCATTGGGATGATTTCCAGATTACCGTAAAAAAGAATAAAACAGACCTAGGCCTCTTTGAAAGCGCTTACGATAAATACAAATTTCCGGTAAAGGAAGTTAACCAAATTAAAGTTGTCGTGCGTTCAGATTTAAAAGCTGCGACGATTTCAACGAGCAAATTTTCTTTTGATGTCGCCCTTGCTTACCAGGAGCACACTAGTTTTATGATCTCTCAGGAAGGAAAACAATTATACGATCACGCCTATAGTTACGAATCAAATTACTACAACACTTCATACGATGTGAAAGCACTTCTGGCACTGACAGGTATTTCAGAAGTATCGATGAAAGAGCTCTACCGCAATTATGGACAAGATTACTTCAGTAACGCAAAAGATGCAGTATTATCCATTAAATAAACTCCTAACCATAAGAGGGACACTCACCTGAGTGACCCTCTCCCCTAATATTAAGTAAATACTTACTTTGCCGATAAAATACCATCACTATGGGAATCAAAACGGCCACAAGTCTATTTTTTCTTTCCACCATGCTGCTTGTTTCAAGTTGCGTGGAGAACCCTATTAAAATTGACCGCAAGCCGGTTGAAACCGATGCAAAAACCGACGGTGGAGCTTCTGGTGGCACTACCACGAATGGAGTCGATTCATCTTTAGTTTTTGCAGGGATCACGTCTATCGCTCACACTGATTCAACTGTGACTTTAAACTGGACAGCACACGCCAGCGCTATCGCTTATGATGTCTACGACATTGTGGCAGGTGTTCCCGTATTAAAACTTACAGTCGTAGGCCAGGCTTCAAATACGACAACGATCAGTGGTCTGACTCCAGGGAACACATATTCATACCGCGTACGACTTCGCACGAATGTTGGGACAAGTGATGCCAACACTAACAACCAATCAGCAACTCTTGATACCCAAAGCTCCGGGCCAAGCTCTCTGACAAGAATTGCACCAGGTGCCGCTTCAAGTTCAGCGAGTACAGCAACTATTAGAGTTGCCGGCATAAAATCAGGCGAGATCGTTCACCTGTTTTCTGATTCTTCATGTACAAATGAAGTCGCAACAGGCACGGCCACATCATCAAGCATTGATTTAGTCTCAAGTACTCTTCCTTTGGGTCTTGCTACTTTTGCTGTTCAGATTGAAAACTCTATGGGGAATTTATCAACTTGTTCGACCGCCACAGCGACATTCACTAGAACATGCCCGCAAACCTTTGGTGACTTCCTTCAAGTCCCTGCTGACAATACCGTTGGTGTCTCGGCAGACTTTTGTGTCATGAAATATGAAGCACGCATTTATAACAACAAACCTTTTTCAGGCAGTGCAGGTGCGGCCTGGAATTACATTTCACAAATCAATGCGCGCACCGCCTGTGCAGCTCTTGGAAGTGGTTACGGCCTGATCTCCAATCCTGAATGGCAAGCAGTGGCCAGAAACATTGAAGACCAAAGCAGCAACTGGCTCAACGGTGTAAAAGGGACAGATTATTTAAATCGTGGGTGGAGTGCCAGCAACTGGTCTGATGGATTTGACAATAACACCACTGCACCCTCAAGTGCCGCGAACTGTCTTTATAATACTGCCGCCAACACTTGTGCAGGAGCGGGAACATTCGTGCACAAGCGAACTCACAGGCTTTCAACGGGTGAAGATATTTGGGACATTTCAGGGAACGTTGAAGAATGGGTTGACTGGAGTGTGACTTGTAACGGGACAACTTGTGATAAGGCCTATAAGAATGGCGACACTGTCGATTACTGGCGCGACTACTCTGAGCTCGACACTAAAATCAGCTCAAGTGATGTCATCAACATCAATACGGCCTTCTCGGCCCATCCAGCTTATAATTATAATAATTACGTCGGCTCTTATAACCCAGCTTCATTAACAGACAGAGAAGCCGTCATGAGAGGCGGGGCCTGGTATAATGGTGGAGTCGGGGGTGTTTTCAACCTAAGTTTCTACGATCCAACTCTGGCCTACGAGCAGTTTGGATTCCGCTGTACTTATCGCCCCTAAAAATTAAGCTTTCTTTTTTTGCATTAACTGCTGAGCTTGAAACATTAGCTCAATAGCTTTTTCGAAAATGGCATCAAAGATTTTTTTCACTTCAAGAAACATCGGGTACGACGTCACTTGCGATAAAAACATCTGCATGATGCTCTCTAAGATGGGAATTAATTGATCAAGACCAGTCTTCTTTAAAATCAAATCTAAGATACTGTTAGCTGCTTCCACGTCAACTCCATTGTTGCTGACAACGTATAGCGGATTAGAACTTTTTTTATTGTTGTCTGACATTTGCCCACTCCTCGATCTTGTCGGCGATTCCCGTGAACTTCTCGCGAAGCTCATTAAAATCCTGCCCCTTAAAATCAAAAACGGATTTTCTTCCTGATAGTGATTTTACAAGACCTGCTTTATTTAAAAAAGGCGAGAAGACTTTCCCCTCCCCAATTTCCTGATCTACGATCTCAATAATTTTTGTCAAATCATCATTTTCTTGTTTTCGTCTCAAATCAACCAAATTAGGCACATGAAGAACGATATCCGGAGATTTTACGATTCCCATATCAGAGATGTCGGATAATACCTGATAAAAATGCTCTAACCCTTTCTGTGAAAAATCATCCGCCTTAAATGGAATGATCACCCCGTCGCTGGCACAAAGAGCGTTGATCACTAAAAGCCCTAGTGTCGGCGGGCAATCAATCACGATATAGTCATAGCGGTCTTTAAGCGTGTTGATCTCTAAAAATTTTCTCAGAATCAGCTGTCTTGGAGCATTGATTCCGGCCACTGTTAGATCAAAACCTGAAAGCTCCTGGCCCCCTGGAATCAGATCAACAACTGCATTTCCTTTCGAGTAATGAAGAATTTCCGAGAGCATCGCCGGAACGTGGATCATCTTTAATTCTTTAATCGAGTTAATTAAAAGGTGGTGAAGATTGTAATTATTTTTTGCTTCAAATAAAAGAGTGAGATTCGCTTGAGGATCAAGATCGATGGCTAGGACCTTCTTTCCTTTTTGCGCCAACGCAAAAGCTGTATTGAAGGCCATGGTCGTTTTACCAACGCCACCTTTTTGATTGATGAAACTAATAACTTTTCCCATCTCTTCCCTCTTTTAGACTCTATCCCTGAACATAAAAAACGCCGCCATCACCAGACAGATACTGGCATAGAGAAAGTTTTTTGTCAGCGGAACTTTCATATATAAAACGGCAAAAAGCCCAAAGACAGTCATCGTAATAACTTCCTGAGCGACTTTAAGCTGGGCGATATTCATGTGCTGGATTCCGATCCTGTTGGCCGGAACCTGAAAGCAGTATTCGAAAAAAGCGATTCCCCATGAAACGAGAATAACCATCCATAATTTTGAATGCTGATTGCTTTTTAAATGCCCGTACCAGGCAAACGTCATAAAGAGGTTAGAAATAACCAGAAGGCCTAAACTTTGAAACATTAAACAACTTCCTTGTGTCTTAACAAGGATAGTTTAGCGAAGAAAAAGTGGGGAGACAATCCCTAATCTAATGGATTGCCTTCCCTATCCTTAATAGTTATTTACTCGTAATTTCCTTCTGAAACATCTGTCGTTAATTTGTAAGTTCCAAAAATCGATGCATTTCCATGGGCCACGCCACCTGTAGAGATGACTGCGCGCCCGTAGACTTGGGCTACGTCATAGACTGAGCCGTTTGATTCAACTATGGCATCATCGTATACCCCAGCTTGGCCATAAACTCTAGCTGTTCCAGTAACAAGAGCTTTACCAGAAATAATGGCCTCTCCATAAATACGAGAGCTGCCTCTAGCAGAAGCTCCTTCCGTTATCTGAGAACGCCCATAAACCATAGCGTTCCCACTTACAGTTTTTCCATTCACAATGGCATTGTCAAAAATCTGAGCCGATTTTTCAACAAGAACACTTCCTGATACAAGAGATCTTCCAAAAATTTCTGCATCGTCTTTCACGGTTGAACTTCCATAGACTGTTGCAAGCCCATAGATTTTTACAGAGTCTCTTAAAACCGTATTTCCCAAAACTTTTGCACTATCTGCAATAAAGATATTTGTTCCTTTGATATCTGCACCACCATACACATCAGCCTGCTCGCTTAAAGTAACTCTTCCTGTAACTTGAGCGGAACCTCTAATTTTGGAAGTTCCAAAAAGAGATACCTCTCCATTTACTATGGCAACATCAGAGATTGATGAATTTCCAAAAAGTTTCGCATCTCCTAAAACTTTTGCTCTCCCAAAAACTTGAGACGCATCGTGAAGTTCAGCATTGCCTGAGATTTCCGCAAAACTAGAAACAACTGTGGAATCTGCTAAAGATGCGTTTCCATAAACATGGGCATCTTGAGCAACAATTGCATTGTCTGCGATGCGTGCTGAACCATAAACATGCGCATTGTTTGTGATAAGCCCACCTTCGATATTTGCATTTCCATAAACAAGTGCATTGCCATTAATAGTAGCAGAGCCAGAAACATTAGCTGAGCCTTGAACACGAGCAATATCAGCAATCGTCACATTTCCTGTAACGATTGCGGTTTCACATACACTTGCGTTTGGTCCAACTGTAACTGTATTTTGTACACTAGCAGTGGCAGCGACGAAGCCACCGCCATTTGGATGTGGAGCTCCGCCAATTGTCATATCTGGACAGACTGATGCACTTGCGATTCCTGAGAACGTAACAAAAGTCACAAGAGATAATTTAATATTTTTATTCATTGTCGCTCCAGTATTTTTCTTTGTTGTTTTGGAAAACTTCTACGTAGTTTTTGTGGGATTTCTTTTTTACAGAATTGCCTGCGAAAGAACTAACATCATCCCAAGGAAAATATTGATCCTGACGAGTACCATTACCAAGCTGACCGTGATAATTGTTCCCCCAGCATCTAATAGTTCCTGTATTCGTCACAGCACATGCGTAGCCAGCCCCTACTGAAATTTGAGTAGCTGAAACTCCCAATGGAACATCTCCCCCTGGCGAAGGTCTGCTAGTGGCATCTCCATACCCTAACTGTCCCCAATTGTTATTTCCCCAGCATCGCATAGATCCTGTATTAAGAAGAGCGCACGAACTAGAATATGCGATTGAAATCTGAGTTGCGACACCACCTAAATTAATATTCCCACCAGGTGAGAGCCTTATAACATTATCGCCATATCCAAGCTCTCCCGAACCATTATCTCCCCAACATCGAACAGCGCCTGTGTTGAGAAGAGCACATGTATGAGAATTGCTAGTGACAATTTGCGTGGCAACGCCCCCAAGAGCAACATTTCCTCCAGGCAACGATCTATTATCAGTATCCCCATAGCCAAGTTGGCCAACATTATTATAACCCCAACAGCGAACTGAGCCCGAAGCCAAGAGTGCACATGTATGATAGCCACCTGCTGAAATCTGAGTAACCGATTCGCCAAAATTTAAAATTCCTCCCGGTGAAAATATTGTTGACGTATCTCCATAGCCAAGTTGGCCATAGAAATTATTTCCCCAACAACGAACAGATCCAGAAACAAGTAGTGCACACGCGTGACTTGCCCCTAAAGAGACTTGAGAAACACTTCCTCCTAAGTCTATCACTCCACCAGGTGTAAATCGCTGTAATTGATCCCCATAACCAAGTTGGCCAGAATCATTGGCCCCCCAACATTTTAAAGATCCATTACTAAGAATCGCGCAAGTCGATGCAACATATGTACCTGAATTACTAACTACAACTTGAGTAGCAGAAGATCCTAAATTTATATTACTACCTGGTGATGGAGAAACCTCTGCACCATTCCCGTCCCCAAGCTGTCCATTAGAGCCGCGCCCCCAACAGCGAACATCACCATTATTAAGGCGTGCACATGTATGACCTGGACCTGCATTCACTTTAGAAACTGCCGTCAGAGTTATAGGAGCACGATAAGTAAAAGCTGAGCCAAGACCAGCTGTTTGTCCATGGGCAATAACCTGAACAGCTACCACGGCCGATGCATGAGCACTCGTTGAGCATGTCAATTCTGTTGAACTCTTAACGGCAACAGGATAGCAAGGTGAAGTTCCAACTTTAACTTCAATACCTGTATAAAAATTTGTTCCAGAGATTGTTACAAACGTTCCACCATTGATTGAACCATTTGTTGGAAAAATAGCTGCAACCGTTAGCGCATCCCTATATGTGAACTTATCATTGACTACAGATGCTCTTCCATCTGGATTGAGAATCGTTACAGGAACAACACCTGAAGAATGTGCACTCGTAGTACATGTAATCATTGTCGAACTTAAGGCAGTCACATTACAAGCAGCTCCACCAAAATCAACACTTGCACCAGTCAAAAAGTTCTCACCGTTTAATGTTACAGATGTTCCTCCGGCAACAGCGCCATTTGCGGGAACAACTGAAGAGACACGGGGAAACTGTTGATACACATATCCATTTGGTAAAGTCCCAATTTGTGAATCAAGATCCGTCACATCGACTGAAACACTCCCTATCGCATGCGATGAGGTTAGGCATGTTATTGTTGAACTATCTATTACAATAATATTTTTGCAACTTGCCCCACCGAGAGAAACACTTATACCAGGAGTGAAATGACTTCCTGTAATTGTTACCGCCTGACCTCCAAATTGAGTTCCAGAACTAGGCGAAATACCCGCAACGACAGGTACTGCCCTGTAAGTATATCCATTATTCAGAGAGCCTACTTGAGTATTTGGATTCGTAACAGTGACATTTACTGTTCCTGCAGCCCTAGAACTTGTTACGCAAGTTATATTATATGAAGATACAACGTTCACATTACCGCAGGCGACTCCCCCGATATCAACAGAAGCTCCAGAAAGAAAATATTGTCCTGAGATATTAATCGTTGTTCCTCCAGCAATTGGACCTCCTGATGGATAGATACTATTAACTTTCACGGTTGGAGTTTCAGTATAATAAAAGCCATTTAGCAGTGTGTATGCCTGTGAATCTGAATTAGTAACCTTAACATTTACAGTCCCTGCTGCATGAGCACTTGTCTTACATTTTATGGTCGTTGAATTCTGAACAGTAACATTACCGCAAACAGATCCCCCCATATCAATGGTAGCCCCAGCTAAGAAGTTATTTCCTGTTATTGTAATATCTGTTGCGCCTACCGAGAAACCGCTACTAGGAGAAACATTATAAATTACTGGAGAAGTTTGATAAGTATATCCATTAGTTAGACTTACGGACTGATTATCAATATTAGTAATTAAAATACTCACAGTTCCTGCTGCTCGAGCAGGTACCTTACATTGAATTGCTGTCGAACTTAGTACAATAATTGAAGTACAAGCATTACTTCCAACTAAAACAGTTGCGCCTGGAAAATAATTAGCTCCATTAATAGTTATAGTATTCCCTCCTGCAAGAGCGCCTACATTTGGAGTAACACTAGCTATTGTAGGCGCACCTTGATAAATATATCCATCGACAAGAACCCCCGTCTGGGAATCAACGTTTGTCACTCTGACATTCACAGCACCAGCTGAATGTGCTGCAGGAGTGCAGGAAATTTTTGTTGAACTTTGGACATTAACATTTAAACAAGCCACTCCATCAAGCTCTACACTTGCGCCAGAAGTAAAATTGCTTCCTAAGATAGTAATAGGCGATCCTCCAGACAAGGAACCAATTTTAGGAAGAACATTTACAACTACAGGTAATCCCCTATATGCATATGCTCGATTAAGAGCTTTAAACTGACCATCAGGATTCATTACGTTGACAGCTACAACTCCGGCTGCGTGAGAAGTCGTTGTACAGTTAATAGTCGTTGTATTTACAGAAGCTACGCTACAAGTAGCCCCTCCTAAGTTGACGGCAACTCCAGGAATAAAATTATTTCCTTTTATTACAACAGGAGTTCCCCCTGCTAGTATTCCTCCTGTCGGTGTTATACTTGTAATGGAAGGAGCTTCGTTGTAAGTGTATCCATTAAGCAACATTCCTGATTTTGAATCAACATTTGTTACAACTACATTAGCAGCTCCAGCCATACGGGTCGATGTTGTACACGAAATAGTTGTTGGATTAATAACTAAAACAGAGGAACAAGATGCCCCTCCAACAAAAACACTATCCCCTGATGTAAAATTTGTTCCAACAATTAGAATCGTTGTTCCTCCACTAACTGGTCCATTATTAGGTGTCACACTCACAACAGAAGGAATAGGCTTAGGGGAAACAAGACAATAGATCGCATTAGATAGCACTGTATCCACTGGATATTTTTTCAGGCTACATAGATTGGAATCTCCACTTACAACTGTATTTAAACCAATGAATGCATTACCATGGATTCGAGATGAACCTTTAACTAAGGCTGTATCTGTAATGGTTGCACTTCCATAGACCTGAGCAAACCCTTCTATAGTGGCATTTAAACTAATACGAGCATTTTCAAAAACGCGCGCACTTCCTTTGATTGTTGATCCGTCTATAACACTCGCATTCCCATAAATTTTTGAATTATCCAAAATTTTAGTAATGCTTGATGGTGAGTTAGATGCAAGCATCGCATTCCCAAAGACTTCCGCATCCCCTGAAACAATAGTCCCATCTCCAACTTGAGCTTTCCCATATACTCGAGAATTATCTCTAACTTGAGCCATACCAAAGACCATTGCATATTCACAAACAGCAGCTTCTGGGCCTACAAAAACAGTAGCTTCGACGATAGCGGTCAGAGCAACGCGACCTCCGCCATTTGCTTGAATGGTTGTTGGTGCCCCATTACAAAAGCGATCAAGCGCATTCGCATTTACAAAAAATAAAAAACTAAAAAAAAAGAAAAAATATTTCATATTAATCCTCAAAAAAATAATTATTGAAATTCACCTGTATCAACATCAATAACAAGGAGGGCGTTTCCTCGTATAACCACATTTCCATGAGCTCGACCGCCGCCAGAAACTACCGCATTCCCAGAGATTTGAGCGCTCTCAAAAACTTCTCCGTCAAGTTCCGCAGAAGAAGCTCCATACATAACCGCATGACCATAGACTTTTGAAGCATCAAGAAGATTTACACTTCCCCCGACACTTGCCTCTCCAAAAACTCTTGATGAATTTTTAACAACAGCAGACTCAACAACTTGAGCCTTACCATAAATAAGTGCATTGTCTGTAATGAGAGAAGCCGAGACTAGAGCACGATCAAAAACCTTCGCATTTCCAGAAACAGTAACACTTCCTGAAACAATTGCATTATCAAAAACTTCAGCACTATTTTTCAAAATACTATTTTCAAAAACAGTTGCGAACCCATAAATTCGAACAGAATCGTTTAACAAGACTGAACCTAACACTTTCGCATTATCTGCAATATAAATATCTATTCCTTTTGCATAAACACTACCTGACACTTCCGCACTATGAAGAACTGTAACTTTTCCATAAAATTGAGAAGATCCTCTAATTTTTGCATTTCCAGAGGCTAAAATATATCCATTCAAGTAAGCATATTCATAAACACTGGCCTTTGACATAACTGTAGAATTTCCTAAAATACGGGCATTTCCGAAAACTTTAGCGTTATCTTTAATTTTTGCAAAACCGGAAACTTGAACATATCCATAAACAGTAGAACTTCCTTCTATTGTTGCATTTCCATAAATCTGTGCACGATTCGAAATCTTTGCATTCTCTTTAATTAATGCATTTCCATAAATGTGTGCATCTCCTTCAACAATAGCATTATCAATGATACGTGCATCTCCATAAATTAAAGCTCGCCCTTTAATAATTGCATTACCTTCAATGCGAGCATTACCTTTCACACGTGCATCTTCATCAATAATTGCATCACCAGTAACGATTGCATCCTCACATACGCTTGCATTTGTGGTTACAACGACAGTTGAATCTACTATAGCTGTTGCAGCAACAAATCCTCCACCATTTGGATGAGGTGCTCCCCCTATTGAAAGATCTGGACAAACTGAAGCATATCCAGTCGACAACAAGGCAATAGTGAAGAATGCATACAATGCTACTATAAAGTTAGTTTTCATTTTTTCTCCATTTTTTTTCATGCTTTACGAATTGACTTGGCACATTTCCCCCCGGAGAAGTTATGGTTGTAGTATTTCCATATCCTAATTGCCCGTCAGAACCCAACCCCCAACAACGGACACCTTTAGTAGAAAAAAGCGCACATGAGTGAGAAGCTCCTGTCATAATCTGAATAGCTGTATCGCCGACAATGACCTCCTTAACATCGTATGGAATTTCGTCGTCTCCTACATTGACTGTATTTCCATATCCAAGCGGTCCATTACTATTTCCACCCCAGCAATAAAACTTGCCGCTGGCCAGTACTGCACAAGTATGATTACTAATTCCCGAAGATAAGCTGACTACTTTAGATCCTCCTAAGTTAACATCATCAATAAATGACGGTTCTTCATCATCTCCAATATTAACAGTGTATCCTTGACCAAGCTGACCGACATTATTAAGCCCCCAACAACGAACATTACCGTTCGTATTTAACACACAAGTATGATTTGCACCTGCACTTATTTGAATAGCCTTGTGATTAGTAGATAAGTCAAACTTGACAATATCCACAGAGCCTGGAGACTCATCATCTCCTACGTTGTCAATATTTCCACGTCCAAGCTGTCCTTCAACTGCTCTTCCCCAACAACGCACTTCCATTGTATTTAGAAGCGCACACGTATGAAAGCTTCCTGCAACTATTTGAGTAACAACTCCACTCCCGGCACCAGTACCGGCCATATCTAAATAATCACCTGGTAGCTTTAATGTTGTCATGTTTGCATAACCAAGTTGCCCGTAAGTATTGTCTCCCCAACAACGAATTTTCCCATTATTCGTCAGAGCACATGTATGCGCATTCCCTGCTGCTATTTGAACTATAATTTCACCACTTAAATCAATGGCGACACCAGGCGTATTTGTATTTACAAGTGTTCCATTGCCTAGCTGACCAGAAGAATTCAATCCCCAACAGCGAGCTAAACCATTAATTATCGAGCATGTATGGGATAAGCCTGCTGCAATCTTAGAAACACCTAAAGCAACATATGGGTACGACTTTGGTGGCTGATTATTACCAACATTGGTATTTCCATTTATGCCAAGCTGCCCAGAATTATTATGCCCCCAACACCTCATCCTTCCATTTGCTAGCAAAATACAAGTATGATTACCTCCAGCGACAAGCTGAGACGTAGACTCAAGAGATGAGCCGCCAGGACAATTTAAAACATTATTAAGGATTGTATTTGATGGATAACCAGCAATTACACAAATATATGTAGAACCACTTGCAATGATATTTAACCCAATATAAGCAGTACCAGAAATTCTTGAAGTTCCTTTAATTACGGCTGTCCCCGTAATAGTGGCGCTCCCGAACACTTGAGAATCTTCATCAATAACCGCATTCATACTCACTCTTGCATTATCATATACTTTTGCAACTGATCTAACATTCGCATTATCAAGAATAATTGCGTTTCCATAAACCTTAGCTGAGCCTGCGATCTTTACAATCTGAGCTGAATCTCCTGAAGAAACAATTGCATTACCAAAAACTTCTGCTAATCCTGAAATAATTGCACCATTACTAATTCGAGCATTACCATAAACTCGTGCTGAATCATTTACTTGCGATGCCCCTAAGACTGTCGCATACTCGCAAACCGAAGCATTCGGCCCAACAATCGCCGTCGAATCAACCATTGCAGTCAATGCAACATTCCCTCCACCATTTGGATGAGGTAAAGTCGGAGCACCATTACAGTAAACATCCATCCCATAAGCCTGAAGGCTTAGGAAATACAAAATTAAAAATACAATTTTTTTCATCATTACATTCCTTAAATTATTAGTGAGCCACTCTATTTTTTAAAACTCTTAGGTAATTCATTTTTTTCTTATTAACATAACTCGTAGGCAATTCTTTTATCATTCTTGCATTTTTCATCTTAGCGCCCACAACAAAAGAATTTGCCCCATAATCAACTCTTCCTGCTGCATCTGTCCCATACACTTCAACGCTATAATTTCCAGGCCCGGGAAGAGTATAAGTTGTTTGAGGACTTGACGTTTGCATTACAGCGATTAGGCCTTGTCCATCGTGAATCCCCCATCTAAAGGTAGTTGGAGAAAACTCTGCTGAGTTATAGCTAACGGTAATTTTAAATGTATTTGGTGTCTCTAGTGCTTCTGGAGTTACCCAGAAGCTAGGATCCTCTTGAAGTGCTGTGACAACTGATACGAACACAACATATTCTTTCGATCTTCCTGTATCATTATCTGTTGTTAAAATCCTTGCACGATAAACGCCTGTTGTACTGTATGAATGTGTGGCGAATATATTATTTGAAAAAGTACCATCTCCATAGTCCACCTTCGTTGAAAAGTTTCCAGTACCACCTGCAACAATATTGAAACTTGTACTTTGATTAACACGTACAACTCTTCTTGGACTTGGAAATGAGATATTGTCATCTGGTGGCCTTACTCCAGAACCAACAATCAACATATCACTTTTAGAAGTTACATTTCCAGCAAGATCCATGATTGTTAGAACTACGCGATACTCACCTTCTTTTTCATATTTGTGAAACACATTTGAACCAAGCCCGTAATGTCCATCACCAAAATCCCAAAGGAAAAAATCTGCAATGTGACCTTGAGACCACGACGAGCCATCAAAAGCGAAATTCAGCCCATCTCCTTTAATTGAAAAATCTGCTTGGAGTGTTGGCGCTGAACCTATATAGATAGGCAATGTGTGCTTTGAAGATTTTCCAGCGCTATCAAAAACACGCAGAGTAATAAAATCAGTACCTGGAATTGTATAGTTATAGTTAGGAGAAGCTGCATTACCATAATTTACAACTTTTTTACTTGAGAATTTCCATAGAGTTTTTGCAATTGTTTTCCCATTTTGGGCCACAGAATCTGCAGAACTCCAAGTAATACTATACGGTGCAGACCCTATTCTAGATTGAGCAGTATTAATTTTTGCACTTGGCAGGACATCTTGATTATGGTCTGAACCATCTACCATCATACTAAAATTAGTAAAACGTGATCCATGAGCATTATCACTTACACCAAACTCAAAATTATACGTACCTTGGTCATCTACAACAACAGTATGAATTGGATTATTATCACACTCATCATGATACTCATCTCCATCTTTAGTTACATACCAGCAATACTCTTCGATTGTACCGTCTGCATCTGTTGAAGCAGAAGCATTTAGCGTAATTGTGTATGGTCCTGTCCCTGTAACATTTGTAGTAAATCGAGGTACAGGTAAACTATTGGCGGCCATTACAACAGAAGAGTTAACAGTAAGTATAGCTCCCTTATTGTCGTAAGCTTTTACAATGACAGGATATGTTCCATTCTGAGTATATAGATGATAAGACTCTTCAAAACCTACCCCATCCTCTAGCATTTCTTTCGTAATTTCAACTGGTGCACTTCCATCTCCAAAATCCCAGACTACTTTAGAAATAAATCCATCGGGGTCATGTAGTCCTGCAAGTGTAAAATAGACCTGTCTAGGATAAGAGCTGTTTTCAAATCCATAGTATAAATCGTCAGCTTCTGGGGGCATGTTTGCATTACCAGCATTTGGCTCAACGACACTAAAGTTAATATTTGCTTCACCAGATGCTGGGATTGTTGCATTATCCGTTACGCGAACTTTTAATGTATCATTACCTAGATAATTAGAATTTGGAATGTAAACCAATTTCCCACTTGCTGAAATGCTGGCAACTCCATTTACCGGTTGCTGCGAAATACTGAAATTATGTAATTGAATATTCAAATCTGGATCTGAATAAGAAACATAGGTTGTCACCGATGTATTTTTATGAAGAGTTAAATTTTGCCCTATAACAACGGGCTTTTGATTATATGAATTGACGTTTATATTTCCAATGTAATTAGATTTGCGATTTCCATTAGCATAAACAGATGTGACATTAACTGCGAATGAACCTGGATGATAATATGTATTTTGAGCATTAGGAGCAGATGTCACGACAATATCACCATCATATCTACCAAAATTCCATATATAATACAGAGCTGAATTATCATTTAGAGTGTTGTAAGCCGTATTAACAGTTAAAGGCGCACTCCCTCTACCAGGATAAATAGAACCAGGATAATAAGGTCCATTTTGACTTCCGGCCCCTGCGGCTCTAAAAGTAATAGGAAATGTATAAAGGCTGCTGAAACCTTGAGTGTTTGTCACCCGCAATTCAACTTTCTTATCTCCAGGAGTCGGATACGTTCCAGAAATGACGGCATAATCATTCCCGACACCTGTGATTGAAGGAATGCCCTCTCCAAATGTCCAAGTAAATGTTAACGGTCCATGAGAATCTGTCGTTCCACTGACATCAATATTAAAAGATTGATTTGGATTATAAGTTCCGTTAGGTGCTTGCCCAATAACAATACTTGGGAAAGTCGGGTCATTATTTAAATTAATTGTTTTCGTTAATTCATATTTGACTCCATTAGCATCAATGACCTGAGCCTTGACTGCATAAGTATCAACAATTCCATATGTAGTGAAAACCTGGTTCCCTGTTGCAAATGTACCATTGCCTAGGTCCCAATAAATAGTACTTGAATCAATAGGCTTTCCATTGGTTTCAAGTCTGTAACCAAAAGTTCCATTTCCATAATTAACTGCAATTAATTCTGGCTGTGATGAAGGCCCATCTACAATAACAGAAGTTTGGGCCGTTGACTGATTTCCATTTTGATCTGTTACTGTCAGTTGAATGTAATATAGACCAGAATAAGGAAGAATCATGGAAGCGCTTACACCGGTCGCAAAATCAGAATAGATTCTTCCATTTTGTTCTGACAATAAGCTTGTTACTTTCCATTGATAAGCAACAATCGGTGCACTTTGTGCTCCTGTTGATGCAGATCCATTTAAACTAATTGAATATCCAGCTGAACCTTGTCGAGGAGTCGCAGAGAAAGAAGCGTAAGAAATTCTTCCACCATAATCTGGCCGAGAGGTTCCTGCGTAGGCAAACTGCTCATTACAACGAATCGCTTGTTTATCATCTACCAAGCATACTCTTAAGATATATTTGCCTTGAGCATTCAAAGTGTGAGCAAAAGCTGGGATGCCTGTCCCTGAAGAACTATAAACGTTTTGCCTATTGTCCGCTCTAAGAACATTGAAAGTATAACGTTGGATTGTTCCGTCAGCGTCTGTAGAAGGAGATCCATTTAAATTGATAGTTAAGGGGACCTGGCCAACTAAAACATCATAATTCATCCTAGGCACAGGAGGAGTGTTAGGCCCATAAACAATACTTCGAGTTTCTGTCGTAACAGCATTTGAATTATCTTTAACCTTAACAGTTAAAAGGTACGTTCCATATTGTCGGTAAAAATGATTAAAACGGTCTAAAAAAGCACGGCCATTATTTGGACCAAGATCATTTTTCTTAATAACTAAAATAGGTGAACCATCACCAAAATCAACTTTTGTTTCAACAATTTCACCATCAGTATCCATTAAATCGAGAAGATTGAATCGTACGAATGCTGGTTCAGATGTTGATTCAAACACATGACTGACTCCAGACATCACTGGAGGAATATTATTGCTATCTTGAACATTGATCGAATATGTAGCATTTCCAGATAAAGCTGGGTTTCCATTATCAGTTACTGTTACAACGATTGAATCTTCTCCCAAATAATCTTCTTCAGGTTCATATGTCACCATTCCCGAGGCATCTACTGATGCAACTCCATGGCTACCTTGCTCTGAGATAGAATAAGTAAATGTTTGATACTCAGAGTTCGCATCAGAAAATTGAATTTGATGGTTTAATGAGACGTTTAAATCTGTTGTCAAAGAAGCAGACGCAACAACAGGAGCCGAATTCGCTAAAACATCTAATGTGACATGGGCCAGACCAGAAAGTTGTGGATTGCCTTCATCTAAAACTTTAACATCGAAAGTAATAGTTCCGACAAAACCGACAGCTGCCGTATAAGAAAGATTCCCTTCTTCATCAACAACTGCTGTTCCTTGAGCTGGCTGAGTTTCAATAATAAATGAATATGCTTGAGGAAATTGTGCTTCATTAGGGTCATTTGGTGAAATCGCAAATAACCTCGTCATTCCAGATATTACTTGCTCACTAATTGCAGTAGGATTAGGTGGCAAATTTTGAATAACTTGAACTGGAACATATACGATAGCCGACTGAGGAAATGTGCCATTATCTGTTACTCTAACCTGAATTTCTTCAAGACCAACAGCACCTGGATTTGCTATAAATGTTAAGACTCCAAAATTATTAACCGTTGCAGTCCCAAGAGTTGGCGATGAAATAATCTCAAACGTGTGAATCTGACTGACATCCGGGTCTCCTGGAGAAATAGTCGTACTTCCGTTTAACCCACTTAATACTGCAATTGAAGAAGATGTTGGGTTAGGTGGAGAATTTTTAGGAACAACAGTCACATTGACAATTTTTTCAGCGCTTAAAATTGGTTGCCCATTATCTTTAACTGTAATTTTAAATTCATCATGCCCAAAGTATCCGGCATTAGGTGTGTAAGTTAAATTTCCAAATTGATTAACAACCACTGTTCCATTAACAGGAGGAATCGAAACAATATAATCCAAAACCTGATATTGGTCTGGATCATTTGCATTCATGATTGTCTGAGTACTTGAATCCTCTTCTACAATAAGATCTGCAATATTCAATGTAGGTACGCGGTTTGGTAAAATATTGACATTAACAATCTTAACAACCTCACCTCCAGAACAATCCCCCATTCTATCTTTTATAGACACTTCAAAAGTATCAGTTGCCGAAGGGACAATTCCTAAGTGAGTGTATGTCACTAGGCCGGTTGAAGAGACTGTGGCATTACCATACTGCGCCCCATTTTTAATAGAATATGTAAAAGTTTCACCGGCATCAGGATCAGAAACAGTTAACTGTTTTGAAGATGATTCATTTTGTTGAATAGAAAAGTCAGCGATGATTGCGGTTGGTTTTGTATTTGGAGTGAAAGACACATTGATAGTTTTCGTTCCAATACCTGGAGGATTTGCACTATCAGCAACACTCACAGAAAAAGTATCAGGCGCAATCGAACATTTATCAGTATGTGTATAATTAACGTTGTGATTTTGATCAAAAGTAGCTGTCCCATGGGATGGACTGATTGGTACCTGAAAGGTATGAGTTTGCCCAACATCTGGATCTGTAAAAGTTATTAACGTACTTCCGACTCCCCCTTGGGGTAAAACAATGTTATTTCCTGCGACAACTGGAATTGTATTATCAATAACAGAAATATTTATAGTCTTAGTTCCAATACCCGGCGGGTTAACATTATCACTAACTGCCACAACAATACTATCAGATCCTCGATAACCAGAATTCGCTGAATATGTTAAAATTCCGCTTTGATCTAATGAAGCGGTCCCATGAGCAGGCATCGTTACAATTGAAAAAGTATGATGCTGTCCGATATCTGCATCAGTGAATGAAACTTGAGTTGTAACTTCTTCGCCTTGGATTGAAATTAAATCGTTCGCAATAACAACAGGCTTACTATTTGGACGAACTGTAATATTAATTGCTTTTGAAGCAATTCCTACCGGATTAGCATTATCACTAACCGCAATCGTAATGCTATCTGTTCCAATAAAACCGTCATCGGGTATATAAGTCAAAATTCCTTGCTGAGTTAATAGAACCTTTCCATGTTTCCCTTTCGACAGAACAAGGAACGTATGTTTTTGATTAAGGTCGGCATCCGTATAAGTTATAGTCGCATTAACGACTCCACCGGGAAAAATGAAAAAGTCATTAATCTCACCTAGAATAGGTAATGAATTACCTACAATAGTAATTAGAATATTCTTTGTTCCAACTCCACCTGCAGAATCCTTTACTGCAACAACGATTGAATCCTGTCCAACTTCTCCTGGTTTTGCTGAATAATACAAAACACCTTGTTGATTAATAACTGCAGTTCCTTTTGTTGGCCTTCCTTCTATACTAAAATAATGACTTTGCCCTACATCTGGATCATTGAATGTCACTGGCAAGCTAATCTTTTGAGCTTGAAAAATAGTTTGATCAGCAACGCTGATAACTGGAATTGTATTAGGGTTAACTGTTACATTTACAGTTTTGAGTGCAGACAACGCCGGTAAGCCACTATCACTCACTTTAATAATAAAACTATCTGTGCCGACATAATTAGGAGCTGGACGATATGCAAATCGAGCACCATATGGAGTCAATGCTCCATGAGCTGCATTTTGATAAATTTCGTACGTAAAAGACTGTGAAACAGTATTAGGATCATTTGGATTAACAAACGTCTGCCCAATCGAATTTTGATATACATTAATATCTACAGCAATTGGATTTGGGGCGATATTCTGCTCAACTTGAACATCTACAGTAATTGATGCGGATAAAGACGGAGAGCCATTATCCTTAACTTGAACAACAATTTGATCAGCACCAAAATAATTATTTAAAGGAAGATAGTATAAAAATCCTTGCGCCGTAACATACGCAACTCCATTCTCAGGGCCAGTGGTAATTGCATAAGAATGAATCTGATTTGCGTCTGGGTCATTTGGAGAAATTCTTGTGACACCTTGGAAATTCTGAAGAATTTTGATATTTTGAGCAGTTGGTGCAGGAGGTTGGTTTGTTTCAAAATATTTACCTGACTTATTTTGATTAATCGCTTTTACATATTGATTTTGGGCCATTGTTTGCCCTGATCTTAAATCATCACTATCAATGTCTTTCACTATCTTTAAATTTAAACTGTGATTTAGATCATCAAATATCCCTTGAGCTCCAACCTTAATGCTTATAGTATTTTTCTTTTTTAAGGTTATTCTTTCAACAACAGTTTCATTATGATCGTTAAGACTCAATCTTTTCGTTAAGCTTTCACCATTAACAGTTACCGAAACATTTTTTAATTGATCATTAATAAGAACAATTGAATAAGTTCCAGATGGTTTTTGGATATCAAAACTACGCTGAAATTCAAAACAATCGAATAAACCAAGAGTTAACCGGCATGTAGTTGAAGGTTTTACATTTTCAAAGCTAAGTATTTCACTAGAAACGGAAGGAACAGCTATCACACTTTTTGATGCTAACTCTATCCATTCACCATCTTTAAAACCTTGAACATAAATCTGATACTCTCCTGTTTTATTCAGAAAAGCGTTGAACTTACTTGATGATATAAAGACTTTTGGAATTGATTTAGAATCGTTTTTTTGAACAATCCACTTAAACCTCTCGTAAATTCCTTTATGATTATTTACATTTAGATCAACTTGACCTCCAACAAGAATAGCATCTTGCCCTAGAATGTTCTCTAATGCGTTTGAATTATTCGAATTAAAAGAAAGAAATAAAACAAATAGGTAAATGAAAAGAAAAATCCTTTTCCCCGATGAAAATTCCATGGCTCTTTACTTCCCTGTAAATAAATTTGTTTAATTAAACTTGATGAATTTAAGGAGTGTCAAGTAGTCGCATTGGAATATTTTGCAATACTTGAAAGGTTTTACAAAAAAAATAACATAATTCAATATGAATATTTAAAATTGTGCAAAAATTAAAAATATAATTTTGTGAGGTTGTATTTAAAATGAATTTTTAATATGGATATGTGTGTTTAGAATCCGTATCGTAGGCCGAATCATCAACCGGGATCACACATCTAAACCCAACATCCGCTCTACTCACAGTGCTGTCAATAAGCTCAGAGCTAAAACGCCCTGCTCTATTTCCTGAAAGATAACTTCCACCTACTGCAAAGTTTTTGTTACCTGCAGCTGAACCATTAACAATAATACCGTCTTCATGAAGTTTGTTCGTTGTAATTCCGCTTGATGGTCCGATTGCCAGAATCCAGTCAAGATATGCACTAAAGTTTGTGCGGTCAAGATTACTCGTTACTGGTAGACCTAATGGATAAATAAAGTGAGTTGCGCCAAATAATTGATCTGAGAACGTCCAGTTCGTTAACCATGAATCGTCTGAATAATATTCAACAGTAGCCCCTGAAGCATGATTGGCTGCCGTCGTGCCACTATATCCTCTACTTAGGCCTGTAAAATAACCGCCCGTAGCGTCTGAAGAAAGACCTGAATAAGCCATCAACTCGTTTCCAACTTTTATAACACCCGAACTTGGGAATCCAGCAATCCCTCCGATTGCAACTTTAAGTGATGTATCCACAGCATCATTGGCCAGAATTAATGAAGTCGTTGAAGCATTAATAATACCATCTCCACCTTCAGAGAACGGTCCAATGATATTATTGAAAGCATACGTAGGTGAAGAAGTTCCTGCAAAATCTGTCGCGGTAAAACTGTAAGTTCCCCCAGTTTTAGCTGTACATACTTTTGTATTATTCACCGGCGTAGATCCAGATATGTTTGCAGAGCAATTCATTCCATCATTTACCCACTCCGCAACGTTTCCATATAAATCTTGAATCCCAAAACGAGACACACAAGCTTCAGTTCCTTTACTACTTCCCCAAGCAATTGATCCCGTATATAGAGATCTGATATTTGAAGAAGCTGTACCTGGAAGTGAATAAATAAATGATGTCGAAGGAATCGCAGAATCCGTATAAGCAGTTTCTAAACCACTTGCTGCACTTCCGTTACAACGTGATTGCACGTTAAGTGAGAATCCTTGTTCCATTTCAGTAATTTCTGGATCAGTGATTGAAATTTTATGAGAAGCATAGGCTATGTAATCTTTCTTATTAGGAAGAGTTACAGACGTCGAAGAAAGATCCATATCTGCAGCTGTTGTTGGAACAGCTCTCGCCGCACAAAGTGCCATAGCTCTATCTTTTGTTACGTTAACAAGTGGTGGGTTAAGTGCAGTTCTTGCACCTTCAGAATAAAGAGCTGGAGTTGCAGAAGATTGCAGAACTTCCCATGAAGATGATCCTGTTGAACGATAACAAATACCAGTTGAACGACTGTAGTAAAGTTCATTCGCAGTTGTTGCCCATGCATTGTTTGGAGCACCTACCCCAATACACCCGTTACTAGTGCAGGCCGGAGCTGGAGCATAAGCACACCCCATTTCTTGTGTATCAACTAATAAGTCTCTTCCATAGTCATAATAACCGCCCGTTGAGCCTGGTCCTGAGTATTCACAACGGAAGTTACTTGTTTGGTCCACATGATTAGGAGTCGTCCCTGTTGTAATGTTCATACCATTACACATTTCCTGGTTTACAATCCAGCGGTGAACAAATGAATAATTTGCCGGAGCAGCCAAGACACGAACTTCCGAGAAAATCTCTGACGTATATGTTGGAAAATTTCTTCTGTTGTCTACTGGACGAACTACATAGTAATAAACTTTACCAGCAACTGCTGTCGTATCTGTATATGTTCTTACGCTTGGGTCAGTAATTGTAAAGACAGATGTAGAAGATGTATTCTTTAGGTGACCACCTTTAAAATCATAATCAGTGTCTTTCTCTCGACGATAGACGTTCCATCCAGCAATCTGAACTCCACTCTCTGGACCAGAGCCAACAAGCGTAAAAGGCTTCCAAGCTAGCGTAACCTTTGCAGGAACGTATTCTTGCCAGTCATCATCTGTAACGCCTGTACTAACATAACATTTATTAGTTACCGTATCTAAAACATATTGTCCTACAAACGATGGTGTAAGCGAATTTGTTGGATCATCATCAATAAAATAGTTTTCACCTGAATTTACACCCGCTTTTCTTGTTACAGGGCACGATGTTTTCAAATCAACCCAAGAGTATTCTGTATTGCTTGTACTTCTATAACAACGCTTATTAGATGAATCCCAGAAAATAACTCCAGCGGCTGTCGGGATAATTGTACTGTGAGGGGTACTTGTCCCTGTACAAGAAGCATTAGTTCCACATTTCTGAGTATCTGTTGAAAGGTTATAATTACACTGAGTCTCTCCTTCTGCAACAGGAGCACCATTCTTGTCTGTTTTTAAACCAACAGACGAAATATTATTCCATCCACCGTGAAGAGCAGCGATCGGATGAACAATGAAAGAGAATGTTTTTGTAACAGAGTTAGCTGGTAATGGACCACCATCAGAAATAGTCACTCCAATATTCGCATTCCCGGAAACCCCGTCGACAGGATCCAATTTAAAATAAATTTTATGAGCGCTGACATCTACAACACCAGCTGCATCAATAACAATCGCTGTTGGAGTTCCAGAAGCTAGTGTGTTTGGACGGGCCTCTCCAGCATCTTCCACTCCATTATCATTTAGATCGTAAAAAATACTAATCGCAGAAATTGGTAACACGTTTGTATTATCAGATGTAAGTGCCGTAATTCTAATTTGCTGATTGTCTTCGTCTGCTGTCGAACCGTCATCTTCATCAACTACAAAGCCTGCACTCTGAGTGTCTCCACCTTCGTTTGTTTGAATTGATGTGAAAAATGAACGGAAGACAGGTGGATCATCAACAGAGGTTACTGTTAGTTGAAATGTACCTGTTCGTGTATCTACTCCAGAATCATCTGTCCCACCATTATCTTGCACTGTTACTGTAATATTAGTTGTTCCAGATTTATCTGTTGCCGGAACATAAGAGATTTTATAATTTGAAATTGCTGGATTTAATTCCCATCCAGACGATGTATAAATATAGCACTTATTATTTAGCGTGTTTAGATAATGCTTACCAATGGTAGTTGCAACACTAGGCACTGCAGCTCCATAAGTAGTCGAATCAGAAACATTTATATTACAATCGGCCGGGTACGCTGTTAATGATGGGTACAATTTCCAATCTGCACTTGTTGTCCCTGTTCCAACATAACAACGAAGATTTGTAATATCAAAATAATACGCATTAACACTTGCTGTAACGTTGTTAACCGGTGTTGTTGTCCCTGGTTTATAATTTAAACAAGCAACATTGGGAACCAGAGTTGAGACGGAACTATTTAAGGTCACTGTTGTAAGTTCTGACGCTTCGTATTTATCCCCACTTGGTCTAACATAAATATTTTTAAAACTCGTTGATGGTGACGCTAAATCTTCATTGATCGTCATATTTGTAGTTGAGACGAGAGTAACTGCTGCGTTTGATGGACTATTTAGTGCGAGAGCAGTTTCACTTAATAATGGAGCATCATTCACTCCAGTCACAGAGATAAATACACCTTGAGCATTAACTGAAGTTGCACCACTTGAATCCGTTACTGAGTAATAAAGACATACATTACCATAAAAATCTAATAATGAATCAACTCTAACTGTTGCTGTACATTTACCAGTCGTAGTATCACAAGTCGCGACTGCAGGAGCTGGAGGAGTTACAATAAACTTAGAATTTGGTGTTAATAATAGCATTCCTGCTGTCGTTATTGCCGGACAAGTTGTTGACGTTGCCAAGTTCTCATCTATTACAGCATTAATAGTCATTGCCGAAGCATAGCTATCTACATCTTGCAAATCAATTGTAACTAAATGATTCGTCTTTTCTTCACGAAAGGTAGTAGATGGTGCATAAACTGACAGATCCATAAAGTCTCTTCCGACCATCGGAAGATCATTCGTCGAAGTCACATTGATCTGAATAGTCCCCGTATTTGTAGAACTAGAAATCCCATTACTTACTCTATAAGTAATAGTGTCGTAAGCATTCACCCCGCCAGCAAGAGAAACTGCAGAAGGTGTACTTGTTGGAGATGGCGTTTGTGTTTCATGCCCCGCAACGACAGCTGCTGAAACCAACTTATTAGCTTGAGGATGATTATTAATCAAATCAGCAACTTTTTGCGCTGTCGTAATCCCAAGGTTTAAATAGATGCTTATTGCATCTCCATTTACTCTAACAAAACTTTCCTGGTATGAAGAAATCAAACCAAAAGAAGCTGCTTTGGTAAAAGGTGAATTGCTATCTTGAAGATCAAAATACTGAATCGAAATATTATTGCCGTAAATTCCGTTTGCAACTGCAGTATATGTGATATCACCATTAATCGTGACTGTCGCTGCCGCTGGAGTTGAAGTCGTATACGCATCTCCATCTGTCGGAGTATAAGTACAAGTCGTATCGTATTTTCCATTCGTCGAACCAGCTAGGTTCATACAGTTTGTTACAGTCCCTTTTGGTGATGAAACAAAAGTATACTGGAAATTTGCAGCCGCTGTTGAATTGATATCCCCTGCTGCCGGAATCGTAAAATTAATACCCGTTGGTGTAGATGTATTACTTTCAGCACCTGTCACGTTTAGCGACTTGGCTACTGGTTGTAAATAAGCTGTTGCTGTCGATATTGGAGAAATAGTTAAAGAAACTGCTTTCGTAGCACTCTCCCCATCTACATCCGTTACTGTATAAGAGAACCCTGCACTTCCCGATTTATGAAGTTTAGGTGAAATCGTCGTTGTACAAACTCCAGCAGAACACTCACAACGGTTATTAACCTGAGTTTTAATTGGAGCAAACTCCTGAAGCATTGTCTGTCCCAAGACATAATAATTTTGAACAATCGTCTCACTAGGATGATTTGTCGCGAGAGTTAAAAGATTCGTTGCCTGGGCCACAAACACAGTCATGGCACTATCAATACTTGCTTGAGAAAAACTAGTTCTCATCGTAGTGAATGCTGTCAACATATTATTTCTATACGTCGCAGCCGTAGCCGTATCTGGAACCGGAATACTATTGGCCAGATTGTAAAAAGCTGCATAAACATCAGCTGCTTTATTTTCCAAACCATTATTTAAAAGTAGCGGTGAAATGGCCTCAATATTAGATGAAATCGCAGACACCTTACAAGAAACCGCCTGGTCTTTATTTGCATCTGTATAGGTCAGCGTGATTGTTTTTGGAGTTTCCTCGGCCAGCGTATCAGACGACTTCGTCCCTACCGGTTTATATCTTTGCTCTTCAATACTGTAACAACTTCTCGTCACTGTACTAAACGCTTCATTCTCTCCACACACAGCTTTTTTCTCCGTGGCCTTTGGCACACAGGCAGACACCACAATCATCAATGTGGCGAGCTTAAAAGTGTTGATAAAACTTCTTTTCAGTAGCATCTAGTCGTAACTCCTCAACTACTTATCGCAAAATATGATGTGACCTTTACTATTTTATCTCCTACATCCATTGTCAGGTACCTTTCTTTCCCCTTGGAGAACCCCCTATAAAAACCGAGTGTTCCGGACGGTCTCTCCTAAGGGGTGGAAAAAAAAGTGTGTCTTTTTATTGGCGGGCCCCATGGTAGAATATAAGTATGAAAAAACACTCTACCTTACTGTTTCTGTTTGGAATTCTCACTTTTTCTCTCGTAAATAATTCTTACGCTAAAGAAGAACTGACCGTTATTCAAACAGTCTCTAAAGACCGCAGGTCATTTGTGGTGGCCAAAGGGATTAAAGACGGAGTCATGAAAGGCCAGGAGATTATTTTTGCTAACGACAACGTCAGCGTGGTTTGTAAGGCAGCTGAAGTTAACCGCGATTTTTCTCTCTGGGTGCCGGTTGACCGCACGGTTACGATTCCTTTTAATAAAGAAGATATCGTCAGCTCCAACTCTACTGTCTACGGAAACGTAGCTCTGGAAATCGCTGCTGATCCAAGCCTTACTCCAGACATTAACTACAACGAAGTTTATAAAAAATTCAGAGCGCAGAATAACTGGGCGATTAAGGCCAGCTACAATAAAGGACTGACTCAATCTTCGTCTTCTGTTGCCGATGAAAAAAACTCGAGCCGCTCGGGCTACAACGTGACCCTGGAATACAACTACCGCTTCTTGCCTGAATTTGAAATGAGTTTTGGTGCGAGAATGGATAACGAAGTCTACAGAATTGAGAACCCGGAACTGGATATCCCTACAAGAAGAATCATGGGAACGGTGGCAGCGACTTATCATTTTGTAACCTTCTCTGATAACAAAAACAATTTCTATCTCACCGTAGCTGCTGGTCTTGGTAAGTCTGAGACCACTGTCGATGACGACAAAAGCTCAGGACGTGTCACTCTTTTACCAGAGGCCCGTTTAGGTTATATGATGCCTTTTTCAAAAAGTATGGCCATGGTTTTTGAAGGATCTGTTGAATCACTTAGCTCAACAGAAACTTTTTCAGACGGCACAGAACAAACAACGAACATTTTAAACTTCAGAGCGACCATTGGACTTAGATTCTAATGGCCGCTCTTTGTATCTCTTTTAAACTTCTTCAAATCTAGGGTCATTGTTTCCCGGAAGTGAGTATGACTCTCCAGAAACTTTCTTCATATATCCAACACTCGCTTTGACTTCAGGCTTTTTAATTGTTCTGACATTATCCTTAACGACTTCCCTTTGTGCTTCTTCCTCTTGTGCACCTTTAACTGTCACCACCAGAGTATCAACCACAGACTTCAGCGAATTTGCCTGGTATGAAAGAGACTCAGCAGCGGCCGCTGCCTGCGCCGATGTGGCCGCATTTGTCTGAGTCACCTGACCCAGGACATTCATCGCTTTTGTGATCTCTAAAACACCGCTGGATTGTTCTTCACAGGCCACTGCGATTTCATTCGTCATACTTGTAACCTCAGAAACCTTATGAACGATTTCTTCCAGGACATCTCCGCATTCTTTAGCAACCATTGTCCCCGATTCGATTTTCTCTTTTCCTTTACCAATCAGTCCTTCAACCTGAGTCGCTGTGTTTTTAACGATTGTTTCAACCTGGTGAATACTTTCTTCCAGCATTTTAGAGATCTCTAGAGAAGCGTTCCCTGAAACCTGTGCAAGCTTTCCTACTTCTTCAGCAACAACCGCAAACCCTTTTCCATGCTCACCAGCTCTGGCCGCTTCAACAGAAGCATTAAAGGAAAGAAGCTTTGTCTGAAAAACGATGTCGTTAATAATTTGTGTTTTCTTGGCAATCTCACCAATCACTTCAACAATTTTTGAAATCTCAGCATTACTGTGATTAATTTGCTTCATGATATCTGTATTCGAGTCATTGATTCCGTTAATCGCCATAATCATACTGTCGACAACTTCTTTCCCTTTAGAAGCACTTCCACGGCTGTCTAAGGCCATCTGGCTGGCGCGTTTAGCGTAGTCAGAGTTTTTCTGCACCATTGTACTCATCTCTTGAATGGAAGCAGCTGTCTCTTCTAATGAAGCTGACTGCTCAGTGGCCGCAGTTGAAAGCTCTTCAGAAGAAGCGGCAATCTGCTGAGAGGCTGAGGTCACCTGCAAAAAATTCTCTGAAAGGTTTTCAATAATAGTGTTCATGGATTTAGAAAGAGCTCTCAGGATCAAAGTCGCAATTCCTAATCCTAATGCAATCGTTAAAAGACTTGAAACTACAAAGAAAATCTTTGCTTCATCATAGTCTGTCTGTGCCATCAATGCTTCCTGATCAATATCTTTTTTTACTTGAGAACTTAATCCTTCTAAAATGGCCTCTGCCTCTTTTCTTAAAGTACGGCCATGCTCTTCAATCAAGTTTGCCGCTTCTTTGATTTTTTTATCGTGGGCCAGGCCTTCAACTTTTTGATCTAAGATAAACCACTCTTGATAAATCTTTTCAAAAGAAAGGAGAGATTGTAACTCTTCCCCTTTTAAAACATTCTTTCCTTCTTTAATAAGCGCTTTAATTTCTTCATCGCGCTTCTCAATTGATTCTTTTGCCGTTTTAAAAGCACCTTCTTCAACGTTAACGATATAGTTCTTCTCAATACTCTGCTGAAGATAAAACTTTTCTAAAAGCGCCTGAGTTTTATTGGCCTTATTCATTTGAACAATACTAATGTCCTGAAGAACATTATTAATTTTATTCATTTGATAAAAACCATTAAAGGCGACGGCGCCAATTCCAAAGACAAGGAAACCCATGGCCAAGTAAACCTTGGCACTTAAACCCCAGTTCTTCATTTTAAACCCCTATTAATTTTTTAAGCGACGAGTTTTAGTTCGTCTTCGAGATTGATAAGTAGGTGTAGTCTTTCGTTGTCACTGATGACTCCCTCTATATAATTTTTTTTGAATGTGATGAGATTCTCAGAAACGGGTTTGATCTCATCCGCCTTGGCGTCCAGGATACTAGAGACAGAATCGACTAAGACTCCAATGAGTTTGTCTTTGACCTCTAATATGATGATCGTCTTCCTGAAATTATCTTCGTCTGTTCTTAAATTTAACTTGAGACATAGATCAACAATCGGAATGATTATTCCTCGCACATTTATAATACCGCTTAAATGATTTGGATTGAGAGGAACAGGTGTAATATTTTTTTCTGCAATCACTTCTTTGATTTTTAGTATCGAGACTGCATAAGAATTATTTTCTAAACGAAACGAAATGTATTTCATAAATCTCCCCTCGAGAAACAGTTTAGTAAGGGAATGTTAAAAGATTATGGAGCTTTTAAATTTATGAAGTTAGTTGAATTTTTAGCGTGCATTTCATTTAGTAAACAACAAATAAACAAGGCCTCTTGCGAGGCCTTGTTATTTACTTTATAAGTCCAATCTCTCTCAATCTCTGAGTTAAGAATTCTCCTGCAGTAATTTCCGGCTGTGGAGTTCTTCCACCAGCACTCTCACAAGAAGGAATGCATTTTAAAATTGCATTCGAGTGTGGGTGAACGAAGAATGGCATAGAGAATCTTGCAGACCCGTCATCAGATGGGTTGATTACTCTGTGAGTTGTCGAAGGAAGAACATTGTTTGTAATTCTCGACATCATATCCCCTGTATCAACGACGATTTCACCTGGGCGAGACTCTACGTCTAACCAAGTTCCATCGCGCTCAAGAAGTTGAAGTCCTGAATCAGTCGCTCCAACCAGCATCGTGATAAGGTTGATATCTTCGTGAGCTGCTGCTCTGATTGAGTTCTTTGTATCTTGTCCTTTTGTAGGCGGGTAATGAATCATACGAATGATTGAGTTCCCGTCGTGAATCATATTTGAGAAATAATCACTTGGTACATCAAGACCCTTTCCGATTGCCTCAAGAAGAGTGACCGACGTTGCATCCATTGCTTCGTAAAGCTCGATGAATGTCTTTTTAAGTTCAGCAACTTCTGTTGGCCAGACGTTTTCAGGGTAAACACCTTTGTATGCACTTGTTGCTGCCAGTTCACGCCCAACGTGCCAGAACTCTTTTAGGTCCGGGTTCTTGTTGTCTTTAGCGTGTTCTGTTTTAAAAGGAGTGTATCCGCGTTGTCCGCCGTTGTTTCCTTTGTATTTAATTTTTGTTTCAAGAGGAAGATCAAAGAATTCTTTTACCAGCTCATAAGCGCGGTCAATTTTCTTTTGCTCAACTGTGTGGTCTTTTAGAATAATGAATCCGTAGTCTTTAAGACCGCCGAAGATATCATTAACAAACTTTACTTTGTCGTTTTGTGTCCCGTGAACATAACTTAAAAGACTAAGCTCTGGTACCTTTCTCATAAATCCCTCTCAAATTTCGTTTCTTGCACTATAGCAAGGCCCTTCGTTTTCTCCTCATAGAAAAGCCATAGCTACTGTATCTGATTTTTAGATATATCAGGATTTGGTTAAGGGCGCTTAAGTCATGAAAATATTATAGGTTTTGAGGGTCTAAAACACTAAAAACATGAGGAAAATCGGCCTATTTGAAGATAGCAGAGCCCACGCGAATGTAGTCCGCTCCTTCCCTTAGGGCCATTTTATAATCCTGGCTCATCCCCATGGAGAGCTTTAAATCCGAAAGCCCCAGCTCTTTTTGGGCCAGCTCGCGGGCATTTTTTAAATCGCCAAAGCATTTTAAAGCAGCGGCTTCAAAGTCTTCTGATCGCACAGACCCCATAGTCATGAGCCCATGGATCACCAGTTTTGGGCCTCCATGCTTTTTTAAAAAAAGCATACTCTCAAGCATCTCTTCCACTGTATCGAATCCCGACTTCTCGTCTTCATGAGAAGTGTTGAGCTGGAAAAAAAGTTTTAACTCTTCCCCTTTAAACTCTCCTTCTCTTTTAATGATTTCTTCCACGAGTTTTTTTGAACTCACAGAATGAATACTCCAAAGATTGGGGATTTTTAAAAGCTCTTTGACTTTGTTGGATTGCAGGTTTCCGATGAAGTGCCAGCGAACGTCTTTAAGCCCTCGAGTGGCAAAAGCAGCTGCTTTTTCTTCCAGGTCTTGCACGCGGTTTTCACCAAAATCCATTTGCCCCAACTCATAGGCCATGGCCACATCATCAATTGGTGAATACTTAGAAACAGCGACAAGAATTGAAGAACCAAGCTCCGCTTTTAATGAGCGGAGCCTTTGGTCTAAATCAGTTTTGATCATTTTTCTTTTTGAATTTAAACTTCGCTTCAACCTCAACGTCGTAGCGGTCTAAAATATCAGTGGCAATTTTTGAAGCGTCTACTTTCGAAAGATAATTTTTAATTTCTTCTCTGATCCCATTGGTGAAATCTTCTTTAGCGCCTTTGGCATTCTGGACAAGCCCAGAGAGGATTTCTTTTGGCAGAGGAAGATCTTCTAAAATTTTCTTAACCGACTCTTCCGTCATGAATGCAGCACCAACACCAACCGACACTACTTTTTTAATAATGCCTTCGATAGGTGAGCCTTTATTTTCTTTATCACTCATAACACTCGCTCCTTAGTCTTAAACAGATTTAGCGCGCTTAAAAAATGACTGCATCATCACTGGCAGGTTCTTTTCTGTTAGAGCAGAAAGAATTGCGTTTGGTGCAAACATTTTGAAATCAACTTCTAAAGTGTAAGTCACTTCAGTTTTCCCGTTGCCCAGGTCTTTTAGAGTCCAGTTACCATCGTTCTTTTTGAAAAGGTCACCTGATTCTAAAACCCATGAAACTTTAGTCGGACGAGATTGAGTTGTCGCTAAAGTGTATTTGAAGCTCTTAATTAAATTTACAGAGTATTCAACTTTCGCGCTTGTTTCATTCTGACTTAAAACTTTTGTTGAGCTTACGCCATCAACGAAATCAGGGTATTTTGCATAATCGACGATAACGTCATAAAGCTTGTTGATATCCACATCGACAACTTCAGTTCTAGAGGCACTTGCCATAACATTTTCTCCGTAAAATATTAGTCAGTAAATTAATAACGAGGTTTTGTATCAAAGTGGTGTTCAGCTTCAATGTGTCTGATCGTTCCAGAGCTTGATCTCATAACGATTGAGTGAGTGATTGCTCCCCATGACTTGAATTTTACACCTTGAAGGAAGTTCCCTGTTGTGACTCCAGTCGCAACAAACATAACGTTTCCGCGTGCAAGATCGTCTAGTTTGAAAACTTTGTTCAAATCAGTGATTCCCATTTTTTTAGCGCGGCCTTTTTCTTCGTCGTTTCTCCACTGAAGGATTCCCTGGAAGTCTCCGCCCATACATCTCATCGCTGCTGCCGCTAAAACACCTTCTGGTGCTCCACCGATACCAAAAAGGATATCCACTCCAGAGTTTGGATCACAACACGCGATCGCCGCAGAGACGTCACCGTCTCCGATTAACTGGATACGAGCACCAGCGTCTCTGATTTCCTGGATAAGTTCTTTATGGCGAGGACGATCTAAAACAATAGCTGTTAGATCGGCGATACGGCATTTTTTTGCTTCAGCAAGACGGCGTAGATTTTCTTTTGGTGATTCATTGATATCAATCAGCCCTTTTCCTTCGCGTCCGCAAGCAATTTTTTTCATATAAGTGTCTGGTGCGTGTAGGAAGTTTCCTTTTTCAGCAATGGCCATTACTGAAATTGAGTTGTAACCACCAGTCGCACACACTGTCGTTCCTTCAAGTGGATCAAGAGCGATTTCTAGCTCAGCCCCTTTTCCTGTTCCAACTTTTTCACCGATGTAAAGCATGGGAGCTTCATCGCGCTCGCCTTCACCGATAACAACAATGGCATCACATTCAACAGAATCAAGCATTGCTCTCATGGCATCAACAGCGGCCTGGTCTGCAGCTTTTTCATCTCCACGACCCATTAGACGGGCAGAAGCGATAGCGGCCATTTCAGTTACACGGACAAATTCCAAAGCAAGGTTACGATTCATTGATTGAACTCCAATTTTTAATAAAAGAGGTAAATGCCCTTTGATTATAAAAGGGTTCTGGGAGTTAGGAAAGAAAAAGTCACCTATGTGCTAGGTGACTTTTCTTGGTTTATCCGCCAAGTTTATAGATTAGAAATTCTTTAGCGTCTGTTGGCAGGTGATCGTCAGAGATTTTTCTCACAACGCCTAAGGCCATTTCGATTTTTTCTGCCACAACTGAGTCGTCGATCTGGAAAACAAACTCATCTTCCAATGACAGCGGAGTGTCCAGGTCTCTTTGAGTCATAACTCGACCTGTTTTTAGGCCCACACCTTCTTCCCACTCGATGAAATGCTCCATCATAAGAATTTGAAAGCGCGAAATCCCGGCACTCGCGTGCTCCCAGACATAAAGATCAAGAACACCATCGGCCTTTAGCCAGAACATCAGGTTGTTTGGCAGGTCGATAGACATGTCGGTTTTATGAAGTGGTTTAATATGCGAAACAATGTTGTCGAAAGATAAAAATGAGCGCATTTTTTCTTCAAAACTGATGCTCGAATCAAACGCTAGTCCCAATGAAGCTTCGCGCACCCATTGAATTCTCGCCTTGATAGAAACATTGATTCCTCTCCAGTGCAGCTCACCTTCGATTTTTGAGCCCACTTTATAATCATGAGTTCCGTCTTTGAAAGATAGTTGCATCCCTGTAAGTGAAATATCTTTAACTTCAAACACCATTTTAGCGCCCGAAGCTTCTTTAAAAATCATAAAACCAAAGGGAAAACGAGGAAAAACTCTTTTTTCCAGTTCCTGGTAATCGGTTTTAATTAAACTTAAGTGTCTTTCCAATTTTTTCTCCTAGTAAGCTTCACTACTCTTAGGTTAAAATAGAGTTACATTTATTATAAGAAGGAAAAAAATGAGTAACGAGTGGGAAATAGATAACCTTCCAAATCGCTTAACTATGTTCAGGGTGATTCTGATCCCTATTATTGTTTTCTCTATGTTTTCCGTGCTGGTCAACTACGAGTGGGCACGTCAGCATACAAAACTTCTCAACTATGTTGCCGCCTGGACGTTCGTCGCAGCTTCAATCACAGATTTCCTTGATGGCTTTATCGCCAGAAGAAAAAATATCGTGACTGTTTTTGGCTCTTTTTTAGACCCAATTGCTGATAAATTTCTGGTGATCTCTGCACTGATCATGCTTTTAGCGATGAACCGAGTGAATGTTTTAGTTGTTCTCATTCTCGTTCTGCGCGAGATGTACATCACCGCCCTTCGCCTGCTGGCCATTGAAAAAGGATTAAGTGTTCCAGTTGGTGCTTTAGGTAAATGGAAAACCGCTACACAAATGGTGGGTGTTCCCCTGCTTATGGCCTACGATGTCCCATGGGGAATCGATATGCCGTTAATCGGGACGATTCTTATTTATTTAGCTTCAATATTTTCACTTTACTCAGCCGTTGAATATTCATTGGGTCTGGTAGGTAAAATCCAAAAAATTAGAAAAGAGAAAAAACGCAAAAAAAACATAGAGGATGCGAGTGAACCAACTACTTAATGGAAAAACTATTCTTGTTACTGTTAGTGGACCAGATGGTCCCGGGATCACGGCGCGCTTAATGAGAATCATCAGCCAGTACAATGTCGACGTTCTCGACATGGGACAGGCCGTAACCCACGGGCTTCTTTCTCTAAGTTTCGTATTGGGCTTTAACGGAAACGAAAATAACCATAGCGGTAACGTGCTTAAGGACCTGCTCTTTGATGCCAACCTGATGGGGCTTTCTCTTTCTTACAAAGTCGTTGATAAACAAGTCGTGACTCCGGAAATGGAAGGCGAAAAATTTATCGTAACGTGCGTGTCTCCCCAAAAAGTGACAGCGAGTTTTGTTGCTGATTTGGCCCAAATCCTCGCCAACTATAAAATCAACATCGAGCGCATTGATAAAGTAAGCCCGAAGGAATTCTCTTCAATGGAGATTTCAACTTCGATCCCAAAAACTCTCGACAGCAAGGCCTTGAAGGCCGAACTGATGCAAGTTTCTACCAACCACAAAATCGATGTCGCTTTCTTAAAAGACAACGTCTTTAGAAGAAATAAGCGCATGATCGTCTTTGATATGGACTCGACGCTGATTCAAGCAGAAGTTATCGACGAGCTGGCAGAGCTTTGTGGTGTGGGTTCTGAAGTTAAAGAGATCACTCACAGAGCGATGAATGGTGAAATTGATTTCGATGAGTCTCTGCGCCTTCGCGTTTCAAAACTAAAAGGTCTTGAAGTCTCTCGTATGCAGGAAGTTTTAGAAAATCTTCCACTTACTCCAGGCGTAGAAGAATTTATTAAAACAATTAAAATCCTGGGATACAAAGTTGCACTCATCTCCGGGGGATTTACTTTCTTTGCCGACGCTTTAAAAAAGAAACTGGGACTAGACTACTCTTTTGCCAATGAACTTGAAGCAAAAGATGGGGTTCTTACTGGTAACGTGACAGGGACCATCGTCAACGCTAACCAAAAAGCGATCTTAGTAAAACTAATCGCTCAACAAGAAAATATTTCACTAGAACAAGTCGTAGCTATTGGAGATGGGGCCAACGATCTTCCGATGCTGGCGACAGCAGGTTTGGGGATTGCTTTCCACGCTAAAGACGTAGTGAGAAAAGAAGCCCAACAACATCTTTCACACGGGCCAATGACTTCAATTTTATACTTCCTGGGTATTCCGGGACCAAACAGCAATTAAGAGAAAGAGACATCAATGTTAAGAGAACTATTACAAAGTAAAATTCATAAAGCGACTGTGACAGAGGCTGACCTATCTTATATCGGATCTATCACTATCGATCAGGACCTTCTGGATCGCATTGATCTATGGCCAGGACAGAAAGTCACAGTGGTAAGCAACACGTCAGGAAACCGCTTAGAAACCTACGTGATCTCTGGACCGCGTGGCTCGGGAATGGTTTGCATCAATGGTGCAGCTGCTCTCTTAATAAAAAAAGGTGAAGAAGTTATCATTTTCAGTTACGCTTTAAGTGACAGGGCCATTACCCCAAAATGTATTTTAGTTGATGCTCACAACAAGTATATTCAGGATTTGTAATTGATGTTTGAATCGCGAAGCTCTCAGCGTTTAGTTATAAAGTGCGATGAAAATGAATCGCGCTTTCCTATTGAGGTTTTAAACCTCTGGGACTTAACAGAGCTCGAGATTATCGGCGGAAATTTCACTTACTTCCCCGAAGATATCAGTATCCTTAAAAAACTAAAAAAACTCAGCCTGATCTCCACTAAGATTGCCATAATTCCCAAAGAAGTTTTCGAGCTTCCTGTGCTTCAGTATTTGAGCCTGAAAAATAATCGTTTATCAGAACTTCCTGAACTAAAAAGCAGGTCTCATTTAAAAGAGCTTATCTTAGGAAGAAACAACTTAAGTGCGAAATCGTTAGAAAACTTTTTTAACGAGATTCCTAATCTTCACTACCTGGATTTAGGGAACAATCGAATCGAAGAAATCCCTTATAGTCTTTATCGCCTACAGAAACTAAGGCGCTTAAATTTAGAAAATAATAAACTTAATGAACTGCCACTTAAACTGAAAGAACTAAAAAACCTTCACCACCTTTCAGTGGAAAACAATCCCTTCCCAATCAAAGAAAAAGAAAGCATCGAACGCAATTTCAAAATTACTTTTTAACTTAGATCTTAATTCTGGCGTTGGCCTTTCTTAAACGGTCTAAGAGCGTGTGTAGTAGCGCCGTAAACCACTTAGGAAGCCCGTTAAGAGTCGCTTCCAGCTTCTCATGAGGAACAATAACAAGAACGCATTCTGTGACGGCCTTAACCGATGCAGAACGTGGATGTTTGTCTAAAAAGGACATCTCACCAACCAGCTCTCCTGAAATGATCGAGCCGATCTGGTGTTCTTTATCGCCTTTTCTTTTAAAGACGGAAAGAGTTCCAGACTGAAGATAATACATTTCTGTACTCTCTTCACCTTCGCGCAGAAGATAGTCTCCAGGATTTAGTCTGATGGACTCTTTAGACATAAAAACATCCTTATTTTTGAGCACCTAAAATTCTTAAAACTTTTTCCTGGAACTGTTTTTCATCAAAAGGCTTAACCATGAAGTTCTTCACTCCGCCCTGGATGATTTTAGCGATCAGGTCTTTTTCCAAAGTCCCTGACACCACCAGAATATTGTCCTTACTGTTGATGCTGTTAGCATCGAATTCACCGATTAGGTCATAACCTGTTTTTTTCGGCATGCTGATATCCAGACAGATTAAAGCAAATTTTTGATTGCGCAGTTTTTGAGTCGCCGTAATTCCATCGTGAGCAAACACGATATTTTTAAAACATCCCATGTGCTCGCAATACTCTCTTAGAATTTCACAAATAGCTTTGTCATCATCACAAATTAAAACATCTCTTTGCATTTTCTTTTCAAGAGGAGCGCTCATAATTTTTCACCTGACCTTAAATGTTATCCTTCACTTTTTGTCTTAATGCTTCATATTCTTTTGGAAGCTTCTCATTTTTAAAGATGCTGTTGAGAAGACTTGCAAGTCTGATTCCGGCCTGACGTAAACGAAGCTCCATTGTGGGCTTCATTCTAAAGTGGTACTCGTAAGTTAAATTCTCACTTCCACCAGTGTCATAAACTAACCCTCTTAGATCCTGTGACTCTTTGGCCCAGTCTAAGAATGTCCCTTTGCTGTAGTCTTTTTTCTCATCGCTTGTGAAATGATTTAAATAAGTCGAGTACTCTGTGTAAGAGAGTTGTTCGAAATCCACAATGCTCTCATCCCAGATAGCATGCAGATTTGTCTCACCTTTAAACCATCTCAGGCGTACAGTGTTTCCTCCGCGGTCTTCAGCAATCCCCACATGAAGCGGCTGGTGAAGATCTCCCATCATGTGCACCATGAATTTAAGAGCAAAGGCCTTATCTTCTTTTGATTTTTTTGGGTCTCTTAAAGTTTCTTCCATGCGAAAAAGTCCTTCGATCACGTCGCCGTCTTTAGAGCGCTTTTGATCGAAATACGTTTTCCCTGTAGGAATGCTGGCGTAGTGCCATGGAGCTGTGTAATCGAAAGCTTTATTTGACCTGATCTCATCAGAAAAAGTCGCTACTCGAGAAAGATCTTCAACACCTAAGAGATCTTTCACACCTTTTTGAGCATCTGTATTTAAGTTTCTCTGGGCGATTTCAGCGACAATTCGATGTCCTGTTTTTCCCCATGAAAAAGCCTTAGGTGAAATGGATAATACTGCACAAACTAATAATACTTTTTTAAATGTCACACTTTGCTCCAAATAAACATTTCTTTTTAACAGTCTTGGCAACCGAAGCTGGAACGAATTTCTCCCAACCCTCTGTCCCATCCTGGATCATTTTTAACACTCTTCTTGACCAGATTGAGATCACTTCAGGATTGTAGTCCTCAATATCCTCAATCAGATGATTTTCTTTTAAATACATTAAAAGAAACGTCATATCGTCACTAACCTGCATAGACTCAATAGTCTGGATCTCACTATTTTCTTCATCGCGTGCAGGATAAATATAAAGCCTTGTATTTGGCTCCAACAATCTCCCGATTGATCCGACTAAACCCAAACCACATCGGTTACCGTCGTACTTGCTCTTATTTAAGATTTCTTCAAGATTATATGAGGCCATCACAAATCCGATTTTTTTCTTAGCGTATTTTGTAAAGAACATGTTCAGGTCACTGTAAGACTCTGAATTAGAAATTAAAACCTTCTGCCCCAAAGAGGACAACAGGTCCACACGGGCCAGGAAGTCTTCGTTATCCACAGTACCGCGGTCAAGTAAAAGTGACATACTGATTTCTGGAATCACGATTATGTTTTCCTGCTCACTCTTATCCAGTGAGGCCCTGAATTTTCTAAGCCCACACTCCAGCATGTCTAAACTTAAATTAGTTGGTGGTCTATAACCTCCGCGCACAACCAGCACGTTCTTTTTATAAAGAACTTCAGAGGCCTGAAGCACGTTTCCGTTTTCATCAAAAATAACGGCTTCACAAAGCTTGCTCTTAACCAGTTCAAGACATAACAGACGGCTGTCGATGCCGTGAAAAGCAGCACCTTTGGCACTGATCATGTCGATCTTAATTCTCGATGTCGTTAAACTGTCCATCAAGCTTGCGATAAACTCTTCACTATTTTGAGCTAAATAATAAGCCGCATAGATTAAGTTCACACCGATATAACCTAAGGCCTCTTGCTGTTGAACGTTTTCAGCATCAAGCATGCTTACGTGCATGATCACTTGAGAAGGTTCTGCTTTTGGCTCATGTTGGAATTTCACTCCAATCCAGCCGTGGTTCTCACCTGTCCCCTTAAATGATTTTGCCGATACAGTGTTGGCAAAAGCAAAGTAAGTGGTCTCTGTTGTTCTCACATTTTCTAAACGCGACACTAGTGTTTCATATTCAGTGTCGAGCATTTTTTGTAAACGCTCTTCACAAACATAACGGCCGGTTTTTTCTCTGCCGTAAATGGCATCACTCATAGTCATGTCATAAGCAGAAATACTTTTAGCAATCGTCCCGGCCGCACCACCAGCGCGGAAAAAATGGCGTGCCACTTCCTGACCTGCACCGATCTCGGCGAAGGTTCCGTAAATTTTGCTATTAAGATTGATCTCTAGAGCTTTTTGTCTCTGCCCCAGTCCCATGGTTACCTCTTAAAAAAATGAAATTGTTTCTCTCTAATGATAGCTATAATATAGTCAGAAGAAAACACTGGGCGAGAAATTACCGATCAGTGCAAAGAGGATTTTATGAGTAAATTAAAGGCCCATTTATTTGTTTGCACCAGCTGCACATACAACCGTCCCGATGGCACAGAAAGCTCTCCCGAAGAGGCCGTGGCCATGAGAAAAAACCTCAAAAACCGCGCCCGCGAATGTTTTTCAAAGAGTGAAGTACGCGTATCCGCCTCAACTTGCCTGGGTGAATGCGAATCTGGGATCGCCAGCGTGCTTTACCCTAAAGGTGAATGGAATCTGAGACTTCGCCCGGAGGATGAGGATGCGCTGTTTGCCAAATTAACCGAGGAAGCTGCTCGACTAAAGTAGTTTAAAAAGAACCCGATAAGAAGTTTACCGGTCAGATGTTTTGACCCCATCTTTGGGAGATTTTTATGAGCTTTATGGACGCAACAGTTTTTGTTTTAGCTACAAGCTTAGTGATGATGGTGTTTGTTTCAAAAACAAACCTTAATAAATCTCGCGTGCCTGTAAAAGTTAAAGCTAACAGAAAATAGTTTTTACACTAATTCCAGCGCTTTTTTCTTCAGCTCTTTTCTATCGACTTTGCCGTTAGGTAAAAGCGGAAATTCCTTCATACAGTAAACATGCTGCGGGTGTTTGTATCTTGAAAGTAATGGGTTTAAATACTCGCGCAGAGTTTCAGAAGATAAATTCTCTCCATCAGTCTTTAAAAACGCAAAGCCTACTTCGCCCCATTTTTCATTGGGAACTGAGACCACTACTGCTTCAGAAATTTTTGGATGGGTCGTGATTTGTTTTTCAACTTCACCTGGGTAAACGTTTTCACCACCAGAGATATACATATCTTTGATTCTTCCTACCACGTAGAAAAACCCGTCATTATCAAAACGAACAAGATCTCCAGTATAGAAATAGTTGTCTTTGAAAGTCTCTTCAAAGGCCTTTGGATTTTTATAATAACCAACGCACACATGAGGGCCAGCTAAAAGCAGCTCTCCTGCTTCATTGGCCGCCACATCTTTTCCTTCTTTATTGATGACACGCACTCGCGAGTGAGGCATAGGTCTTCCAATTGATCCCGCTTTTTTAATGGCGTCTTTTTCATCGAGAAGAAAACAATTTGGCCCAACTTCAGTAAGACCAAATCCCTGCTTAAACATCAGTCCTTTCTTTTGATACTCTTCAATCATTGGAATCGAACAAGCGGCCCCACCAGAGACAAAAAAGCGAATTGAAGAAAAATCACATTCGTTAAAACGCGGCTTTTCCAATAACATTTGAAACATCGTCGGCACACCAAAGTACACCGAGACCTTCTCTTTTTCGATACAGTTAAAAACATTGTCTGGATTAAAAGATTGGGCAAGAATCGCCGTTCCACCCAAGTATAAAAGTGGGAGAAGTAAAACGTTGTATCCACCAGTGTGGAAGAACGGAGTTTCAACCAGCGTGATATCATCAGGAGTTAGCCCCCATCCCTTACACGTTTCAATCTGATTGGTTAAAAGCATATTCCCATGAAACATAACCCCTTTCGGCACACCTGTTGAGCCCGATGTATAGAGCATCAGGATAGTGTCATCGAGTGTGGATTTATTTTCAGGGTAAGATGTGTACTCGTTAAGATTGACTTGTTTTGTATCTAAATAAGGCACATCAACGTTGAGAACTTTTTCTCCCACGCCGACATAAAGTTTTGGACCTAAGGCCTTCACCACATTTTCAATTTCTGGATTTGAAAGACGAAAATTCAGAGGAACAAAAAACGCTCCGATCTTCGAGCACGCAAGCATAAGTGTCACGTGAAGAAGACAGTTCGTCGTATTCAAAAAAGCAATAGGGTCATCTTTAGATACGCCATGATGAGAAAGCACAGCGGCCCACTGATCCACTTCGCGGTTTAACTCAGCATATGTCAGGCGACGATTTGTTTCCTGGTCAATGATGGCCACTTTATCGTCGTAAACGTGAGCGTTTTTTTCTAAAAAATCAATCCAATGACTCATACTATTTTCTCAATCCAAGGAAGAATTTGTTTTTCCATTATAGCTGGTCTTTCAATGAGACCTGCGTGCCCGCCTTGGGCCATTTTAAATTCCGCGTTTTTTGCTTTTGCCTGCATCTTTTCATGCAGAAACGGCGGAGTCAGGAGATCTTCTTTTCCGGCCACAAAAAGCATCGGGCAATTGATCTCAGAGATATCGATGTCAGTCTGCATGGCCCCCAACAGGAGATTGGAAACCACATGACTTTCAATGGTGCCAGCGCGCTCGCGGTAGCTTAGAAACAACTCACTCTTTTCATTAAAAATATCTTCGCCCCATATCCATGGGGTAGCGATATCAAAACGATGAAGAGGTCCACCTGTTTCGTGGGCCATAAGCCAACTGCCAAGTTTGGCTTTAATCATTGGTGTCGGGATATCAAAGGTGTCACAAGCGACCACACCAACAACATCTGTTGGGTATCGTCTTGCATACTCCATTGCGATACGAGCACCGTTACTTAAACCGATGAGTAAAATTTTTCCAAGCTTATGATCTTCGAGAAGTCCGCGCAGGTCCATTACATGATCTTCTAAGTGATAAATCGAATCAGGCTTGGGTGATTTCCCCTGCCCTCTGCAATCATATCTTAGGTATTGAAACTTTTCACGTAGATAGAAGCACGCCCCATCAAACGATGTGGTGTCTGCAAAAAGACCGTTGACCAAAACTAATGTTGGATCAGAGTCTTTCGCTTTTTGCCCTTCTAAAAGTGAGTAAAGTTCTAGCCTAATATTGTACCACCATCAACGTTTAGACATGTTCCCGTGATGTATGAAGCATCATCAGAAGCTAAGAAAGCGTAAGCCGCTGCGATATCAGCTGGCTCACCTAATCTTCTAAGAGAGGCTTTTTCTTCCATCATCGCTAGAACTTTCTCAGGCATTTTCTTAACCATTGGAGTCGCGATGAATCCTGGAGCAACCGCGTTTACGCGGATTTTATCTTTTCCAAGCTCTTTTGCCATAGTCTTTGCCATAGCGATCACACCAGCTTTCGTTGCTGAGTAGTTTGTTTGTCCAAAGTTTCCGTAGTGAGCAACAACTGAAGCAGCGTGAATGATTGATCCACCTTTTCCAGCAGCTTTCATCACTTCAGCAGCAGCTTTTGAAAGCTTAAAAATTGAAGTTAAGTTAACTGCGATCACTGCGTCCCACTGATCGTCTGTCATCTTTAGAAGAGTTGCATCTTTTGTGATACCAGCGTTGTTAATTAGAACGTCTACGCCTTTTGCCATTTCAGCTTTGATAGCATCTAGAGTTTCCGCTTTTGTTACGTCTCCAGAGATATAAGTCATTTTATTTGGAAAAAGTGCACTAAGCTCCGATTGCTCAAGTGTTGGCATATCTACTAGAACCAGTTCTGATCCTTCAGCGTAAAATCTCTCAGCTGTCGCACGACCAATTCCTGAAGCTGCACCTGTAATGAAAACTCTTTTGTTGTTTAATCCTTTCATTTTTATCTCCTTTTATCCTAAATCTTGTAGTTCATTTGTATCAAAAGTATTTGTGTCCCAACGAAGTGACATCGCCGACCACATATAACCAATCCCCGCACTCGCCAGAACGACGTGGTCACCTTTTTTAAGCTTCCCGCGTTTTTCTGCTAACCCCAAAGAAAGCACCTGATCAGGAGCTCCGAAGTGCCCGTAGTGATCCAGGTAAATTGATTGCTCTTGTTTAAGTTCCATTGGTTCTAAAATCGCATCGTGGGCCGATTTCTTCATGTGAAGAATCGCTAGATAATCGATTGGTTTTTTTAGTTCATTGTTTGAAGCTTCACGGATAACTTGCAGGAAGTTTGTGATCGATCTTTTTTCAAGTCTCTCTCTCATCCCGTCAACGTCTGGAACTTGAAGGTAGCTCATGCTCACATCAATTCCCTCTTTCCATGGATGTCTTGTTCCACCACCTGGAACGATAACATCCGTTGTGAAATCCCCGTCTGTGATAATTGAAGAGTCTAGCAATGGGTTTTCGGCCACATCACTCTTCTCAAGAAGAATCGCCGATCCACCGTCAGCAAGGTTGTATAAGAATCTTGTGTTAGCGTCTTTGTAGTTAACTAAATCACCCGTTTTGTGACCTCCACAAAGAAGAACGCGGTTGATTTTTTTATCCGTCAGCATAAGCGATTTAGCTAAATGAAGACCTAGGATTTTATTTGAACATCTCGCCGAGATATCAAAAGCGCGGGCATTTTTTAATCCCAGCTCTCTTTGAACATAAATCCCTGCCGTCCACACGATGTAGTCTTTGTATTCTGAACCTGTCCAGATCACCATATCGATTGAAAGCGGATCAATGCCTTTTAAAACTTTTCTGGCAGCGTTCACGGCCATATCACCCGGGTGAGTATTTCTATCTGCACGGCACTTTCTTACGATTCCCATTTTTTGAGAAACAACATGCTCAGGCACTCCTGATTCACGAGCGATGTGAGCTGCATCTTCAAAACCTTCTGGAAGCCAGACTGCCGCTTTTTTTAGATTGATGAATGTCATGAAAGCTTTCCTTTAAAAAAGTTATTTAGTTTTTCACCTACCAAAGTCGGCTTCTCCATGAAAAAGTAGTGATCTGTTTCAGGAATAAGTTCAACTTCTGCGTGAGGAATTTTTGTTTTAAAAATGGCAGGAGACTCCGGGCTTACAAACCTGTCACCAGCTCCGGCCAGAGCGTATGTCGGGCACTTGATGGCCGATAGGTCGTAAGGAGTTTCTAAGAATGTAACCGCCGCTTTATTCTGACGGATTTTTTCTTCCAGATCCATTGGGTTTTCCATGCGGAAATTGATAATCCTCTGGAAAATTTCCGGATGATTTTTTTCCAGTGATTCATGAGTCGTAAAACGAGTCATAAATTCCGCGTAATCTTTCGCAGGCCATAGGGCCGAAGCGCGAAGATCAGCTTCTGTTAATTTTTTTGGATGATCAAAAGTTGGAGGCCCAGATGTCGTGCACATTAATGAAAGTGCACTCACTCTCTCAGGAGCTAAACGAACAACTTCCTGAGCGATAAAGCCACCCATTGAAATTCCCATTAGTCCAAAAGTTTTTGCTCCTAGAGAATCCATCACAGCGAGAGCATCTTCTGCAAGATCCTTCATCAAATAGTCTTGTGATGTACCAGAAGATTTTCCAGTTGCACGGTTATCGATCAAAACAACTGTAAAATGTTTTTTTAGTTCGGGAACTAAATCAATAAAATTGTAATGGCTACATGTAAAACCAGAAAGGCCTAACAGGAATGGACCTGTGCCTTCTGTATAAAATGCGACATCGCCAAAATCTCGAGTGATTTTTGATAATTTCATATAGGGGTCCTCTAATGAAAAACAAAAGGAAAAATAATTTGCACGTGAAAATTCGCGCGCCACAACGAAACTGTCAAGATCAGACGGGCCATGAAAAAGCCGATATTTAGAACTTTTTTTAAACTTACTTTGTCTAACACCTACGCATTAGGCTACAAAATCTTTCACAATTGCTCTATAAAGGCGCCCTATGACACTAAAAAGACTTTATCTCCTCGTAGTATTAAACATTTGTTCAATTTCATTCGCTCTTGCGGGTACGTGGACCACTGATAAATATCAAGGAATCTACGGGGCAAGAAATTATAAAATTTATGTCCCAGATACACTTTCTTCGAGAGTAAAGCCTGCAATTGTTGTCATGCTTCACGGCTGCCAGCAGAATGCGGCCGACTTTGCAAAGGGCTCGCGTATCGAAAAGTGGGCCGACAAAGAAAAATTCATCGCTCTTTTTCCTGAACAAAATATCGCTTACAACTCTTTTAAATGTTGGAACTGGATCATGCCGGCCAACAACGCTCGCGCAGGTGAAGCGCAAGTCATTGTCGAGATGCTCGATGCAGTCATTGAAAAATACGACGCCGATAAAGAAAGAGTTTTTGCTGCCGGCATGAGTGCCGGGGCTTCCATGGTTAATATTTTAGGAAATTGTTACCCGGAAAGATTTAAAGCACTGGCCTCTCATGATGGTTCACAATTTTATTCATCTTACATGGGAATGGATTTTGCGGAAGTTGTTTTAAGTGGAGCGAATGTTCCGGCCTCAGTTGCGGGCTTCTACGGAAACAATTGTTCACTTTTTGTAGGACAACGACCAAAGGTCATGCCGATTATCATTTTCCACGGGATGAACTCACCTTTAATGAGCCCCATTCATGCTTTCCAGGTTGAAACTGAATTTAAAATTTTTAATGATTTTTTGGATAACGGAATCAGAGATAACTCTTACTTCCTGGAAAAAAATGTGAAGAGCGTTCCGGATACAAAAACGTACGGCTACACTCTATATACAACCACGAATTCAGATAAAGATATTTTTATCGAGCGCTACATGATCAACAATCTCTCTCACGGTTGGAGCGGTGGAGTTCCAGACCTTCCGTACAATGAGCCGAAAGGTCCGGATGCGAGTGCGATGATTATGAAGTTTTTTAAGCGCTTCGGCCTTTAATTATCTTCTATCGAAAACCGCTCTCACTGTATTGTTTGGACAAACATCATTTTCTTCATTCATGACTTCAAAAGCAATGAAGCGAATCCCTCTTTTTGAAGCGTAGTACTTCATTGAACTCATGTTGTAGTCAATCCAGTTCTTTGTTTCAGTACAAGCTTCAACTGATCCTGTTGAGACAACTTCAGTGTGGTCAATTTCCATCGACTTTGTATCGCGCGAGCGATTTAAAAAAAGTCCAAATGTACAAAGTCCACCGTCAGTTCCCGGGAATGTCCCTTCCACTAAAAAAGTGTTCAGGTCTTTATCAGCAGCTAACTGAAGAAAAGTGATTTTTTGGTCAGCGTATTTTTTTGGAGCTGGCCTATAATCAGTGAAAAATTCACCACAATCATAACCCACACCTTTAGCGCGAAAAGTGATCCCAGCTGGAAGCTTAAATGTTTCTGCCATGGCAGTTGTCGAGAGCATCGCTAATACTAAAAATAATTTCATAAAATCCCCTATAAACTTTTTAAGAAGGCCACGACATCGTCGCGCTCTTTTTTCGTTAGATTTAAATATTTATGTCTTGATTTTTGGGCCTCTCCTCCATGCCATAGGATTGCTTCATTAAAGTCTCTTGCTCTCCCATCATGCATTAAGCGAGTGTGACCGTTCACCACTTGAACAAGACCCAACCCCCAAAGAGGTGGTGTTCTCCATTCGCGTGTTCCGGCGTCTTCTTCATTTTTGTATGCGCCAACATCATCGGCAAGTTCATCGCCCATGTCATGAAGAAGAAAATCCGAGTATGGATAGATTGTCTGGTTGTTTAAAATTTCAAACTCTGAATTGGTCCCTGTCACATAACTTGGAGTGTGACAGCTCTGGCAGTTCATCTTCATAAAAAGAGCTTTGCCATTTTCCACTGACTTTGAACCTACATCTCTTTTAACTGGAACAGATAAAAGCTGAGTGTAAATGGTCACCTTCCCTAAAAGATCCGGAGAAATATCGTCTTGTGTTCTTTTTTTAGCGCAGTCAATCTGAACTAAAGGGCAGTCCTCTTCTGGATGAAGATAGCTGGTGATTCCGATATCGCCGTGAAAAGCAGCAGCGTTTTGTTCTAGCAAGCTCGCCTTTCCTGCTTTCCAACCAAAGCGGCCAAGCATCTTCTTTCTTTCAACGATGGAGTAAACCATATTCGGTCTTCCCGAAATGCCGTCCCCGTCTAAATCATCCGGGTCTGCCTGCTTTAAAATATCTTCTTCTTTAATATTCTCAATCAATCCAAGACCGCTCATTTGCGGGCCAACTCGGGGAGAGAAAATAGTGTTTTTTGGAAAAGCTCCAAACGCAAGATTGATAAATGTATAGCGAGGTTTTTTTAATTCATAAACCTCTCCATCACTAAATTTGCCAGTCACCGTTTCGAAGTTGACGAAAGCGTCTCCTTCACCTGGAACTCCGGCAATCCCTTGCGGGTTAAATTGCCCTCCGTAATTTTCTGGTTCGCTCACCGATCCATCAGCATTTTTCACTCTCAATCTAAATAAGAGAGAAATATCCACTTTGCCATCCTGATCTGGAAGGCCTCTTCCACGTCCATCTTTAAAGTGACAGGCCGTACATGAAGTCGCGTTGTAAGTTGGACCAAGGCCGTCTCTAATAGGAGTTGAAGATGGTGATGTCACCCAGACTGACTGGAAGAAGCTGTTACCTAAAACAAAATCTCTGCGCTCTTGTCCGCGGGCGCCACTTAACGGATGACTAAAGGCCCCCACAGATAAATCCGAAGTGCTCCCGGCACCCGCCGGGAACTCTTCGTTCGCAAAAGCAGACATTGAAAGAAGAAGATAAAGAAGTACGTGCATATTAAAAATCTACTTTAGCGTTAAGTGCTTCTGAGACTTCCACTAGATCCTTAGCAAGAACTTCCATTTCTTCAATAGCAGCTAAGATAAGCGGTCTAGATGTTTCTGAAAGAATCGCCTGGTCAAATGGAGCAGGAAGTTCAGCTAACATTTTGTGAACCTTTGCCATGCGAGCTTTGACTCTTTTAGCTAGTTCAGTATTTTTAAGAGGAGTAAGCTCTAACATTTTTGTTTCTCTTAAAACGTTTTCAACACCCCAGAAGTTCCACTGAATATCCATGTGGGTCATATCAGAAAAACACGAGTGCTCGTCTTCTTGCCCCATTGTTTCGTAGGCCACGTACATTCTTTCTCCAGAGAGTTCATCTCCAGTCATGTAGATGATTCCTGAAAGGATGTCTTTAAGTGTGCTTGTTTGTTTTTGTGATTCAAACTCAGCTCTGAAGTTCGCCTTGTTTGGCGCCCACTCATCAACTAAGCCTTGGAGGTGATCAACTAATAAATCAGCTGCGATTAAAAGATAAGCCGCTCTTCTTTCAGCGTTTAGACCTTTGCCTTTAACGTAGTCTTCGTATGATCTTCTTCCCGGGCCATCAACATAAAGGTCTTGACCCCATAGAAGAAATTCAATCGCGTGGTAACCAGTAGAGATGTTTTTTTCTCCATCAAGCTCATTAAGAGACTCAAGAAGTTCTTTATTGATCACTGGGTATTCGCTCAAATTATTGATGATCCCTGCGTTTGGTGCTCCCACAACGTAGTCGATATACGCTTCATCAAGCGGCCATGCGTTTAATAAACCTTCAGGACCACCATCGCGGTCAATGGGACCATTGTAGAAACGGAAAACTTCACTCTGTCCGTATGGAGCGCGCGCTAGCTTCCAAGAGTTCTTTGCCACTTCCATTGTCATCACACTTGGATTTTTAACAAAGTTAGCGATGTCTTCTTTTAAAGTGATCGCTGTCTTTAGCGAGTCAGAATAAGTTTTGTAGACGAGTTTTGAGTACCCTGAAATGCTCTTTGTTTGAGCTTCTTCCAGACTTTGGGCCGACACGGCCGAAAAAGAACCTAGTAAAACCAGGCAGATAAGGCTTTTAAACATGATATAATTCCTTTGTTTGTATACATGGATGTCTATTTCAACAATTGTTCGATACTTCAAACAATATCCCATGACAACGAAAAAAAGAACAAGATCAAAAAAAAGGCCCGCAAAAATGCAGGCCCTTTTAAGAGTTAGATAAATTGTGGGTTAATTAATCAAGTCTGTATAATCTTCCGTCACCAGCAACAAAGAACGATGTGTTTGTTGTAAGCGTCTTAGTCCAGTTCTTTACTGTGTAAGACATTTCAACTGTTGCACCAGCGACTACGTTTGCCGGAGTTCCAACGTTTGAGATTGCGATTAGCTGAGAACTTGCATCTAGGTCAAATCCCCAAGCGACAGAGATATTTCTAGCAGATGCTCTAATTCCTGTAAGGTATTTACCTTTTCCTTCGAACTGTCCACCGTGTTGGAACGTGATGCTGTAAACGAAGGCCACTACTTCAGAGTTAAATCCGTTAGTGTAAGAGATTTTGTAGTGCTTAGTTACTGGAATTGACCATCCACCCATGTCGTGAACAGCTGTGTCCTTAGAGTCTAGTCTTGGAAGAACAGAAACTGCTGCCATTGGGTTGTTTGTTACAACCGCTTTTCCTTTTTCAATTGTCGGGATGATTTTTTGTCCGATGGCGATTAGCTTGTCGATAACCATGATAACACCATCAAGAACTCCAGACTTCGGAGTTGGTGTTGTTCCATCAGCAGCTACGGCCGCCAGCCCTTTATTTGTTCCAGGGCTAACCACACCTTTTTCTTCAGGTGGTCTTGGTGGAATGTTTGGAACTGTTACGTTCTTTACAGTTAGTCCAAGAGTTGCATCGTTAATGAATTCCAACGCCTCTTCTTCTGTGACTTCAGTAATGCTTGGCTTGCTTAACTGGAAGTACGGGTCCTGGATCGCCATTTTGTTGGTAGTTAGGTTCGTTACCTTTACTGTTCCAGCAAATGCTTCTACTGATAGAAGTTGAGCAACAACAACTACTGCTAGAGCGGTCTTAGTTAAATTAGAAGTCTTCATGTTGTAATTCCCCCACGGTATACAATTTTCGTTAGCACGGTTTAGCAACCAAATTGTCAAAGAACAATTAAGTCTTCTAAAGTTAGTAAAAATTACATATAAAAGGGCATTGAATTTACATTCAGGGTTAAGCAAAACTAAAACTTCTTTATTATGAGCAAGAAAATTATCGTACGAAAGGATGGGCTTTTCTACCATCCGACCTTTATTAAGAAAGATGAAAGAGAGGCCATCTTGGAATGGCTGGGCACCCTTCACCCTATCTGGGAGATGCGCTACTCTGAAAACAACCCGCCGCCCGAGGGCGATACACAAAGGCAGCTTCTGCGCCCGGTGTACTGGTTAGGAAACTGGCAGTTTGCCTGCCTTAATTACTATCACCCGCCAAAAGGCATCCATAACAGATGCATTAAGGCCGAAGATTACCCGAAGGCCTTAAAAAAGATCCTAGAGACCATTGAAGGCATTACTAAGATGCATTTTAAAAAGCACGAAGTCCCTCGCGGATGGAAGCTCAATACGTGCCTGATCAATTTTTATGGAACATCTATTGATGAGACCGGGAAAAAAATCGACACCGCTCGCGTAGGCGATCATAAAGACTTTGAACTTGGGCCAGTGGCCTCTATTTCTTTTGGAGAGAGGGCCTTCTTCCAATTTGTTCTCGGGAAAAAAGACCTCAAAAACAATGTGATCTATGAGCAGTGGTTAGAAGATTCTTCGTTGCAGATCTTTGGTGGGGAACTTTATAAAGATAAGGCCTTCCACCGCGTTCAGCGCGTAGAGAATAAACTTAAGACGGTCTTCAAACTGAATGTGGAAAACTTCGAGACGAGAAGAATTAACTTCACCTTTAGATACGTACCAGAAGAGCACATAATTCCCTTTAAGGAACTGCCTGCGCCACAAAAAAGCGATGTCACGGGTTATATGCAGATGCTTGCCCGCTACTCACCTCATTTTGAGCGCGCCTTAAAGGAATAAAAAACTAGTAAAAATAAATCGCACAGAGTTTAATAGAGGGCATGAATTCATTTATCAATCAGGCCCTCGTTTTAATCGGTTCAGCAGTTATTCTCGTCCCCATTTTCACCCGTTTGGGTTTGGGGTCTATTCTTGGCTATCTTATCGCCGGAATCCTCGTGGGTCCTTTTGGATTTGACCACGCCCATGAAACAGAAAACATTAAACACTTTTCAGAACTAGGAGTGATCCTTCTTCTTTTCATTATTGGCCTAGAAATCCAGCCAAAAAAACTCTGGCAGATGCGGACAAAACTTGTAGGCCTTGGTGGTCTTCAGGTCTTAGTCTGTACATTGGTTTTCATGGGAATTGGATTGCAACTTGGCCTTAGCACTGTCTCAACAGTAGTCATTGGTTTTGCCCTTTCTCTTTCTTCAACGGCCTTTGCGCTTCAGACATTAAGTGAAAGAAGCCAGCTTGGAACAGAGTTTGGCCAGTCTTCATTTGCTGTTTTACTAATGCAAGACTTACTGGCGATCCCAGCTCTTGCCATCATTCCAACTCTCGCTGACACGGGGTCGAGTTCACTTAACATGGGGACTTTCCTCAAGTTCGTTTTAATCATCACCTTCTTAGTTTTTGCCAGCCGTTTTATGATCAGGCCGATTTTCCGCGTAATCAGCGCCACAAGAATCAGAGAACTCTTTACTGCCGTTACACTCGTCATTGTTTTAGGTGTGGCCGCTCTAATGCTCTCAATTGGTCTCTCTGCAGCTCTGGGGACTTTTATTGCCGGCGTTCTTCTGGCCGACTCTGAATACCGCCACGAACTTGAAGCCGACCTAGGCCCGTTTAAGAATCTTTTAATGGGACTTTTCTTTATCGGTGTTGGTATGAGTGTAAACCTGGACCTGGTGATTTCAAAACCTCTAATGGTCATCGGTCTCTCAGTTGCCTACCTGATTTTTAAACACCTACTTCTCTTTTTCATCGCCCGTTCATTTAAGATGGACAAGATGAATTCAAAACTCATGTCACTTGCTATCGGACAAGGGGGGGAATTTGCTTTCGTCATTTTTGGAATAGCCCTGACATATAACCTGGCCGATCCAGACATTCTTTCTCTTTTAACCGTGGTGATCACCATCTCAATGGCGATGAGTCCGCTGTTAATTTTACTAAACGACAAGTACGAGGCCATCGCTTGTAAAAATAGCAATACTCCTAACTACGATACCATTCAGGATGAGTCTCCTGAAGTGATCATCGCAGGCTTCGGTCGCTTCGGACAAATCTTTGCTCGCGTTTTGCGCACACAAAAAATTCCTTTCACGGCCATTGACCGCGACCCGAACCAGATTGAACTGGTGAGACGTTTTAGCCACAAAGTTTATTATGGAGATGCTTCAAGGCTCGACATTCTCGAGGCCGCAGGTATCGCCAAGGCAAAATACTTTGTTCTGGCCATCGATGACGTTGAAGATTCAATTAAAGCGGCCAAGACGATCAGAGAAAAATACCCACACGTTAAAATCTTTGCCCGCTCAAGAAACCGTGGTCACTCATTCGATATGATGGATATGGGGGTTCACCGAATTAAGCGCGAGACATTTGATTCGAGTTTAAATTTCGCCAGCGACCTCTTAATTGAGATGGGTCAGTCAGAAGAAAAAGTGCACGCGCTTATTAAAAAGTTCGCCGCCCACGATCTTGCAATGATCACTGAGCAACACAAAGTGCGCAACGACGAGAAACAATTCTTGTCTGTGTATCATCAGGCCCAGGCCCAATTGGCCGAGGTTTTAAGCCGCGATGATAGTTCTGGGGTGGAGCAAAAATAATAAGTTAGAAAAAAATTTGCCGAGCTGTTGACTTACGCAAAAGTTACGCCTATGCTTATTTTATGGCGATTACAAAAAAACAAAAAGAATTCTATGATTACATTGTGGCCTACAATAAAGAGCATGGCCACTCCCCAACTCAAAAAGAAATCAAAGACCACTTTGGGCTTAAATCTTTTGGATCAGTCCAAAAGTACCTTCAGTACTTAAATAAAGAAGGACTGATTGAAAGAGAATGGAACCAGCGCAGAAGCCTGGAAATCAAAAATGACGAAGCCGAATCCGACTCAGACCAAATCCCTCTACTGGGTATGGTAGCTGCCGGTAACCCGATTGAGGCCATTGAAAACGCCACTAACATGATCTCTGTTCCGCGCACCTTTATTAAAGGTGGATTCAAATATTTCGCCCTGACAGTTAAAGGGGATTCAATGATTGAAGCGGGAATCCTTGAAGGAGACGTTATTGTCTGCCGTTCAACCAAAGAAGCACGCAATGGCCAGATCGTCGTAGCAGTCATTGATGGTGAAGCGACAGTAAAAACCTTCAGCCAACAGAAAAAAGCAATTGAACTCCTTCCTGCAAATAGAAACTACTCACCTATCGTCGTCGACGAAAATGTGGCCGATTTTAAAATTGTAGGAAACTTAGTAGGACTTCTTCGCTCCTACTGATCTTTAGCGAAAAATAAATAAATTGAACGCGCAATTTTGCGTGAATGGATAGTTACGTCTTATGGTTCGAAAAATAATACATGTAGATATGGATTGTTTTTACGCTCAAGTAGAGATGCGTGATCGTCCAGAACTAAAGAATGTTCCCCTGGCCATTGGTGGGGCACCAGGAACTCGCAGCGTCCTTTGCACAAGTAACTATATTGCCCGCAAGTTCGGGGTGAAATCAGCAATGCCTACGGATTACGCCGTCAGGCTTTGCCCTAATTTGGTGATCCTTCCACCAAATTTTAGAAAATATAAAAAGGCCTCAGAGATCATTCAGAACATTTTTCTGAAGTACTCTCACAAGGTAGAAACTGTGTCTTTAGATGAAGCCTATATCGACGTCAGTGATCATATAAGTGCGACAGATATTGGTCGAATGATTAAAGAAGACATTTTAAAAGCAACAGGGCTTACGGCCTCAGTGGGGATTGCACCTAATAAGTTTCTGGCAAAAATCGCCAGCGACTGGAAAAAGCCCAATGGTTTTTTCGTCATCAAACCCCACGAAGTGCAAAGCTTTATTAAAGAGCTTCCAGTTAAACTTATTCCTGGTGTCGGTAAAAAAGGACACCAGCATTTAGAAAGTCTAGGCATTAAAACTTGCGAAGACTTGAGGCGATTCCCTCCAGAAGTATTGGCCTTAAGTTTTGGCAAGTTTAGCCTGGATCTTTTTTATTACGCTCAAGGAATTGACGATCGAGAAGTCTGCACAGACTGGGAGAGAAAATCTCTTAGTGTGGAAAATACTTTTTTAAAAGACATGACCAATCCGGAAGAAATGAAGCTTTATTTGGAAGAACTTCTCTCAGAGATGAAAGGTCGTGTAGAGCGTCACCTTGAAGATGAGCCCCATAAAAAAATAAAAAAGATTTTTGTCAAAGTGAAGTATTCTGACTTTAAACAGTCGACTTCTGAAGAGACACTCATTCCTTTTGAGTTTGAGGAGAATCATTTTGACAAGCTGGCCAATATCGAAAGCTATTACCGCTTGCTCAATGTTAGCCTTGCAAAAAAAAGTAGCCCTGTACGTCTTCTTGGTGTTGGAGTAAGATTTCTAACAGGAGAAGAAGCCGATCCCATTCAATTAAGCCTGCTTCCTCTCTGTGCTTAAGCATGGAACATTTAAATTTAAGAGCCTACTGCGCCCAATTTTTGGAAGACAATCGTCTTGGGGACCTTCCTTTTTTTAAAGAAGAAGATTACACCTCAAATTACCGCGATCTTATTGAACTTTCTTTGTCATTGGCCGACTCTCTTAAAGATGAAGGCAGCTATTACGCTTTAAAAATCGACTCCCCTTATTTTTTCTTTGCCCACTTACTCGCCTCCATTTTTGCTAAAAAAGATGTCGTCGTTCTTTCTTCCAAAGAACCAGAAAGCGCTCTTTTCTCTTATCAAAGGACCCTGGGTTTTAAACGAATCATTACTGGAGTTATTGGTTCTGGGAAAAAAGATTCTCATTTTCCTGACATCGAGATCAATGAATCGTCTATGGCCTTTAGTATTTTAAGCTCTGGCTCAAGCGGGCCATCTAAGGCCATCTTTCTTTCTTTAAAAAATGTTTATGCTTCGGCAACAAGTGTGATTGATTTTTTCAAGATGAGTAAAGACGATACTAGTTTTATGAATCTTCCTCATCACCACATCGGTGGAATGATGATTTTATGGAGAGCATTTTTTAGTATGGGGTCTTTGACCAATGTGCGCGAAAATAGCTTTCAGTTTATTTCTTTAGTGCCGCTACAATTTAAGCGCGCGCTCACAGACCCCTCTGAACTCGCATCGCTAAAAAAATGCCGAGGAATTCTCATTGGGGGTGCTCCTTTAAATGAGGAGTTAAAATTAGAAGCAAAAAAAGAAAATCTTCCTGTCTTTGAAACCTATGGCATGAGTGAAACGTCTTCACTGGTCATGCTCAATGGCACTCCTTTAAAAGGGCAAACTGTTAAGCTCGATGAAAACGGATACTTTTTAATTAAAGGGCCGACTCTTTCTCCTGGCGCTCCTGTTGATAGTGAAGGATTTTTTCACACTAAAGATATTGGCGTTAAAAATGCCGATGGCACTCTTTCATTTTCTCACCGTGGAGACATTCTTTTTAAAAGCGGTGGCGAACTCATCAATCCCATTGAGGTGGAGGCCAAGGTTAAAGAACTGCCCTGGATGGCCGAGGCCGTGTCGGTGGGAATTAACCATCACGAATGGACCAAGGCCCAGGCCCTGGTTTTTAAGAGCACTGACCCCGACAAAACAATTGATGATATTAAGGCCCATTTAAAAAAAGAACTTCACCCTTATCTCATCCCTCGTTATTTTTATCCGGCAGGAAAAGACCTGGTAAGAGAAGGAATGAAACCAAAGCGTTTTGAAGTGGCGAACTTTGCCCGCGAAGAGTTTTTTAAAAATCTTCTACACCATCTCTACATTCCCCACCCCAATGCCAAAAGGCTTGTCGTGTTCTTCCATGGTTTTATGGAAGATCACAGCGATATGATTCCTTTAATGGATTCTCACCATCAATGCGCTTATCTCTTTATTGATTTCCCAGGCCACGGTAAAAGCCGTGCAGGGGCCTTTAAAAAGCGCGAAGATGTTTTCTACTACCTAAGCGAGTTGATTCTCTTTAAAGCTCAGGGACTCCCTTATACGCTTTATGGCTACTCAATGGGAGGAAGGATTGCTCTAGAATTGGCCCTTGATTATTTAAGGCCAGAGCAATTGATTTTGGAGTCTTCACACTTTGGGTTTAAGACGGCCGAAGAAAAAAGGACGAGACTTGAATCTGACCGCTTGCTTTTTAAAGATGTCAAAGATGACAATGACCTGAGGATCTTTTTTGAAAGCTGGTATAAAAACCCGATCTTTACCGGGTATAATCAGTCTGCTCATTATTCAATAGATTTGGAAAAAAAACTCACACATGCACCTAAAGAGTGGCAGGCCTCAATGGAGTTTAACTCTCCAGGAACCTCGCCTTATTTCTATCAGGAAGTAATGGCAAAACTCTCGCTCTTAAAAGTTGTGGGAATTGTCGGAAGCCTGGATGCTAAATACAAAACTCACTTCAACGAAGTAAAGGCCCAGCTCGCCGATCTCCACTTGTATGAAATCAAAGGCGCTGGCCACAATCCACACAAGACACACTTGAGTGACATCAAAAATATTTTAAGGAACTTTATCTAGAGATTTTTTAAGAACAAGAGTTTCTTCTAATAAAAGTGTTAGTTGAGACTCTAAAGCTTTCAGTAGTGAGTGCGTGTTTTCAAAATTGGACTTCTTACCAGACATCTCTAATTCATAAGCAATATTACTTCCTTCTTCCGAGAAAAAATTTCTAAAGACACCTTTAAATGTGTGAGCGCTTAAGGAAAGTTTAGCCGCATCCTGTTCTTTGACTGCGCTACGAAGAGTCTCAAGCAGAGCAGGTGAAGACTTTTGAAAATTAACAATCATATCCTGAAGGATCTCTTCATCTCCTTCAAATTGCTCTATTAATAGTGCCCAGTTAAATGACTTATATTCCATACTCTCGCTATCTTAACTAAAAACCCTTTAGGATTAAAGTTTTTTCGTTTTCCGACCGATAAGTTCAAGTATGACAGATGGAGTTCGCAAACTCGATTTATTAAGAGGTTTCTACCGGGCCCAGGCACGTGCCTCAGGCAGTGAAAGTAGCGAACTCAAAGAAATCGCCAGCGAGCTTAAAATCGCCAACGAACTAAAGGCACAAGAAGAAGTCGAAATCACCAATGCGACTGGCTCACCTTATCTTCAAGATCAATCCTGGCAAAAAAAAGGAGTTCTTTTAGGATCGGCCGAAGAGAGCGACTGGAAGAAAGTTAAGAGTTACGAAGAGGCCCATGATAAAACTCTTCCACTCTCCAGAGAAAACCTCAAAAAATTAAATATCATCTAGAAATAAAAAAGGGACCTTCGGGTCCCTTTTTTTATTTCTACTTTTTACCTTTTTTCTTTTTCATCTTGATTAAGAAGAATGCAATCGCGGCCACTGCAATGATTCCGATGATTGTTGTCGTCTCATCACCACCAGAGCCATCTTTTCCTTTTTTCTGCATTGAGATGTCAGCTTGTGTCCCTTGGTCTGGAATGTATGTTCCTTCTCCAATTAAGTCACCTTCTTGTTGCTTAACTCTCGTTGCTCCTTGAGCATTTGATTTTTGGTCAAATACTTTTAGAGTAGCAATAATTTTTTCAAAAATGTCCTGGTAAGCATCGTAGTGATCTTTAGCAACTGAGAACGTTACTGCGATCCCTAGAGAGTCTTTTACTGTCGCTAGGTATCTCGTATAGAAACCTGGAACTTCAGAAGCTAAGTGAAGTGAGTCAACCCATTTTTGTCCGTTGATCTCTCTTACAGTTACTGATTTTGCTTCCGAAATTTGTGTCTTTCCACCTGGAAGTGTGAATGACTTCGGCGCTTTTAAATACGCTTGGTATTCATCAAGAGAGTCTTGCTCTCCTCTATATTTAGCGGCCAAAATGATGATGGCCTCTTTCTTACGGTCTTTATTTTCACTCTGACAAACCCACTCAGATCCTTCCAGAGCACAGTCCCAACCATTAGGAAGTTCGAACTCTGAGAACTGGCTAGAAAATGTCTTAGCAAAAACATTTGTCGAAAGCGCCAGGGATAGAGCGATAAACATTAAACGAAAGCTTTTCATGCCGTTTCCTCAAGTTTTAATAATAATAGTTTAATTTTATCACCATGCTGATTATTATCAAACAGTTAAATTCTTTCCTAGTACCCGCGAGCGGCGAAGCCCGGTTTAATTTCAATCTCTTTGTACTTTTTCACGAGCTTAATAATTGACCAATCTGCCCCGATTTCATAAGCGATGCCAGAGGCCACCAGGACGTTACCGCCAAAATAATCTGTCTGATAGATATCAAACTTCATCCCTTTTTCAACATCGGTCGATAGACCCTGGTCGATACGAATGAAGTTCCCTCTAGCAGAGACCTTTAAGACTGAGCCATCAACAATGTACTCCTTAAACGACTCTACCTTCACCGACTCTGGAGTCACCCCTTCAGAGTTCCAGGTAAGGCTTGCCAAAAGCGAGCTTCCTTTATCTGTTGAGCGCCCGGAAACCACGGTCTGCCCTTTGATCCCAAAAAGGATTTTATCAAAAGCATAGTTGGCCCCGACATAAGGAGCGAGCTTTTCGCGGTTAATGCTGTAGAAAAGTTTTGAAGCCCCTGTGGCCTGAACTGGTTTTAAAAGCGGTGTCTCAGTGAACTGATCTTTTTTAAGTGAATAAATCCCCTCTACACCGGCCAGAAGACCAAGCTTCGTAAGGCGGTACATCCCTTCAAGCTTGTAGACAACTTCTTCTGAGTTGTCGTTGGCCGGGTTATTGTAACCCACTTTCATATCCCACTTCCATGAAGCTGATGAATAAGTGGCCAAGAGGTCTACACCGTACTCGCTCCCGGCATCTCCTAAGATAACTTCTTCTGTCGGAAGCTGGGCCGTTCCATCATAAGTAGCATTTGAATAAAGTGTCTGGCGATAGTGGGCCGCAATGGCATAGCGAAGATTGCCGATAGGATCAAAAGCGTATTTTCCTTCTATCGCTACAGATTCAGGGCCTGAATTACTTGCAGTGACATCATTTAATGTTGACGTAACACTTCTAAAGCGTCCAAAAAGAGTGGCCTCAAGATTTTTACTAATCCCATAAGACACGCCAAAATCCACATCAATCAGACGGTACTCTGATCCGTCAGCAAGAGTTGTTTCAACTCCCTCTTCATCTAGGGTTGCCGAGGTTTGCCAGACCATTGCGCTGGTCATAATAGAGTAGGCCTTTGGGTTTAAAAGCTCTGCACCCCCGCGGTGAGCGGCCAGGGCAAAGGCCTCACTAAAAGGCAGAGACATCAGGGAGATCAGACAAAGTAATTTACGCATACAATTGGTTCACGAAAAAAAAATGATTCCGGTTATCGAAATCAAAAAGGTTATTCTTGTTTTTCCACTCTCTGGGAGTTTTCAGAAAAAGCACAAAGCTTTCGGCCACCATCACAAAGGGAGAAGAGAATTCGATCTTGGCCGTTTCAATCGTTGCTTCCATACTGTCGGTGAATTCAAATCGACCGATAGGTAAAAGCGGATTGCCGGCATTTTTACTTTTATTAAATTTTACTCCATATTCTTTTAGAAAAAAATAGAGCGATTCCTGACAGTGTAAGATGTCTGGCGAGATGATCGGAGTCAGAGAGAGCACTCCTTTTTTTCCCATAGAAAAAGTGATGCCGTTAAACTCCATCTGTGAAAGAGCATCCAGTCCATAAAGGTGGCCTTCAAGTAGCTCCGTGAGCTCTTCAACAAATTTTGTCTCATCTTCTTTTCTTTGAAAGTCGACTGAAAAAGGCGGAAGGATCGTCAGCTGAAGGACTTCAGCTTTTTCGAATTTAGGATCAAAGCGCTTCCTGAAGCTTTCGATCTTTTTGTAGTGGATAGAGCCTGGATCAAACGTTAACCCGATAAAGTATTCCATGCTCACTCCTTCTTGGATTGATTCTATACTTAATAGATTAAGAATAATTTAGACTGGTGACAAGTCTTAAGCAGCGATTTTCTCGGATTTTACTGCCTTCGTTGGAAGAAAGAGACGATTCACCCACGTGTTCTCGAAGATCTCAAAAGAAAAACTTCCGCCGTTTTCTTCAGCGAGATGATGAATAGACTCTAGTCCCAGGCCTTGAATAGGAGTCACGTTTTCGGCCAGGATTACCTGTGATAAATACTCCGGTAAATTTCCTTCATCAGTTTTTTTCATGTAGTTCTTAGTTTTGATAAATAACCCGGTCTCTTTTAAAAAGAATTCAAACTCCACCGACTCCACACGTGCCTCAGCGATGTTTTTAACCAGGTTGTTCATAATACGATAAAAGCATGGGTAATAAATCTGTGCGCTCTCCACTGATGGCCCTTCCATCTTAAAACTTGAACTGACGTTCATGTCTCCCATATAGGTTGCAGAAAGCTGAGCAAAAGAGAGTTTGGCCACGCTAAAAGGCACCCAGTCTAACGTTACGGCCAGATTCTTGTGTCTGAAGTTATAGTGATCACGGATAAGGCTTTGAAGAGTTTTAATCTCTCCTACCAGCATCTTGAGATCAGCGGCAGGAACGTCTTCTTTATCAATTTCTTTTTGTCCCAAATAAAGAAGCAGCCCGTGAGTGTGATTGATGACATCGTGGAAAAAGAGGCGCTCTTTTAAATCTCCTTCAAGAGGAAGAGGTTTGTTGTGAGCAGTAGATGGAGATTTCTTTTTTAAAGTAAACACAGGGTCCTCTCTTTAAGCTTTACGCTTTTTGAGAAGACCCTGTGACAAGACTATTTTACCGGAATGTAAAGTGCGTCTGCCCCAAGCTCTTCTTCAATGCGAAGAAGCTGATTGTATTTTTCCATACGGTCAGATCTGCTCGCTGAGCCTGTCTTAATGTGCGCACAACCTGTGGCCACAGCAAGATCAGCAATGAAAGAGTCGCCGGTTTCCCCTGAGCGGTGTGAAACGATGGCCTTGTAGTTGTTATTAAACCCAAGCTCCATTGCTTCGAAAGTTTCGCTCATTGTTCCGATCTGGTTTACTTTCACCAGAATGGCATTGGCCTCACCTGCTTTAATCCCCGCTTCAAAAATCTTTTTGTTTGTTACGAATAAATCGTCTCCAACAAGAGTGATTTTTGAACCAAGAGCTTTTGTCAGCTCGATCCATCCCTGGTGATCCCCTTCATCGAGACCATCCTCAATGGAATATATCGGATACTTGGCCGCTAAATCTGAATAGTATTTAACCATGTCAGAAGTAGAAAAAACTTTCCCCTGCATATGGTATTTTCCATCCTTGTAGAACTCGCTTGCCGCTGCATCCAAAGAGATAGACATATCGACACCTGGTTTATACCCGGCGTTTGTAATCGCTTTTAGAATAAGTTCAATAGCTTCCTCGTGTGATTGAAGATCCGGAGCAAATCCACCTTCATCACCGACGTTAGTTGAGTGATTTCCTTCAGAAAGAACTTTCTTAAGCGAGTGAAACACTTCAACACCTGCGCGAAGGTTGTCGCCAAAAGATTTTTTCATGTGTGGAACGATCATGAACTCCTGGATGTCCAGGTTATTTGAAGCGTGCGATCCACCGTTGATGATGTTCATTAAAGGAGATGGCATAACATATTTTTTGTGCGAGTTTGGCGCTTTACACTTTTCAAACATGTACTTATAGAGGCTCATGTTTAAATCCATGGCCCCAGCACGGCAAACGGCCATCGACACACCTAAAAGAGCATTGGCCCCAAGCTTAGATTTGTTTTCTGTTCCATCCATTTCCAGCATGATTGAATCAATCTTTTTTAGTTCCGTTGAATCCATCCCCACAATTTTTGGTGCGATGATTTCATTGACGTTTTTTACTGCTTTTAAAACAGATTTTCCCATGTAGTAAGACTTGTCGCCATCGCGAAGTTCAAGGGCTTCCTTTGAACCAGTTGAAGCTCCTGATGGAACAGCTGCGCGTGCAAGGTTGCCGGCTTCAGTGACGACATCAACTTCTACCGTTGGGTTTCCACGTGAATCCAGAATCTGGCGGGCCTTAATAGACTTAATTTTTGACATAAAAAAATCCTTATTTTTTGAAGGGGTAATAAAAATCAGAGCGATTTTTTTTCACCCACTCGGGTTTACTGCTTGAATAAAATTCAAAAGTCTCACTTATATCACCGGGCACTTCTCCCGGCTTGACTGAAAGCTCTCTCACTCTTTGGGCCACATAAGGGCAAGGTGAAAGTGTTTTAAGTTTTAATACATCTTCAATTTTGTTTCTGACTAACGGGTAATGCGTGCACCCCAAAATAGCGTGCGTATACTGCTTGCCTTGAAGTGGTTCTAACTCACTCACTAAAAGCTTATCGAACTCTCCCTCATACTCGGGATGTTTATAGAGCTCTTCCACCATGCGGGCCAGGTTTTGTAGAGAATAATGGTCAATAAAACCTTTTGGGTCAAGACGCTCCTTTAACCGCTTAAAACGCTCAGACTTTCCTGCTGAAACGGTTGTCAGCACCGCCATCTTAGAAGGGCCGGTTTCTTTGTAGTAAGCGTTCAGGTAAGGCTCTACGCCGACAAAAGGCATCTGCGGATAAGCGGCCCGCAGGGCATCGATACTAACAGCTGTCGCGGTATTGCACGCCACAACAATCATCTCCACTCCCTGAGAAATTAACTCGTCAGTAATGACAAAAGTTCTTTGATTAATGTATTCGTCGGTTTTGGGACCGTAGGGAGCATGAGCATCATCGCTGTAGTAAAAATACTCTGCTTCTGGAAAAGCTTTAAGGAGTTCATTGAGGACACTAAATCCACCGATACCAGAATCAAAAACGCCGATCTTATGCTTAGGTGCATTCATTTTTTTGTCCACAATCTCCTTCACTCGGACTATCTTAAACAAAGATTTTATTATTGTTAAGTGGAAAACCCTACATGCTATCGAACCTTTTTAAGAAAAACACCTATAAGGCGCTTGAGTCTTTCTATTTAAAAGAGAACTCCCATGAAAACTTAAAGAGCTACACCTGGCTGGCCCTGGCCGTAAACCAAAGGACCATCGGTGGAAGCATGCTGACTAAAGAGTTGGTTTTATCCCAGGAAAACCCGAAGTCACCCAACTGCGCTCTTCAACTGGCCGAATTGGAAAAAGGAATCATTCACAACGTTTTTTTTGGCAGTAAAAAAATTTACAACGGCGAAATGTTAAACGACGATGAAATTAAAAACACGCGCGTGCTTTTTAATAATCTGCTTGATGCTTTTATCGAAAAAGAAATTCAGTTTTTTTCTGAGAATATGAATAAAAGCGAATTCTCTCCAAGGCAACTTGAGGCCGAAGAAAAAGCTCTCGAGTGGATGCGCGTGAGTTTTGAAGTGCTGACAAAAGCTGTGATGGAGAGCTTAACTAATCCTGAGTTTCTTTTTCAGACCACTTTTTTTGCCGGTATTAATCCAAAGAGCGGCAAAAGAGAAATGCGTTTAATGACATTTAATCTCGATATGACGTTTTTACTTTTAGACGACAATAATCTTCGCATTTTAATCTACAATAAAAAACCAACGGATAAACCGGAAGATTTAAAACCTGCTTTAATGGGTGATTATTCATTCAGAAAGCGCGAGATGTTCGACCAGTTTATTGGACTTCTCTCAGCTCTGAGATCTGGAATCCACGCCTAAATTATTTTTTTGTTTTCACCGGTTTTGTTTTAAGGAAATTCAGTGACGAACAAAGCTCACATGTAAGCCCATCACAACCGCGGGCCGTGCAATGCTCTCTTCCATAAAAAATAATCTGCAAGTGAAGCTTATTCCATTTTTCTTTGGGAAAAACTTTTTTTAAGTCCGCTTCTGTCTGCTCGACATTTTTTCCCGACGTCAGTCCCCAGCGCTGGGCCAGGCGGTGAATATGAGTGTCGACCGGGAAGGCCGGAACACCAAAACTTTGGGCCATCACCACCGAAGCCGTCTTATGACCAACTCCTGGCAGGGCCTCAAGGTCTTCGAAGCTCGCCGGGACTTCGCCTTTATGTTTGTCTAAAAGAATTTGAGAAAGCTCATGAATCGCTTTTGATTTTCTTGGAGAAAGCCCACAAGGTCTGATGATATCTTCAATCTCTTTAACCGAAAGCTTCACCATTTTTTCTGGAGTGTCGGCACGCTTAAACAAAAGTGGGGTAATTTTATTGACCCTCTCATCCGTACACTGGGCCGAAAGTAAAACTGCAATTAAAAGAGTATAAGAGTCCTTGTGATCCAAAGGAATCGGGGTCTCTGGGTATAATTGTTCTAATCTCTCGACGATGTAGTCTGCTTTATCTTGTTTTAAACTCATGCAATGATTATTTCAAAAGCCCCATTGCCTGTAAACCCAAATACCTGCCAAATACGCTCTGGAATAAGCAAAAAAATTGCGGAAAGAAATACTTAGATATTTAAAGATTCCCTATCTGGTTTAGAATAGTTGAATGATAAAGGTCCTTCTCTTATTGACCCTGATTTTAAGCACAACATTTCAAGCGGCCCCTGCTGCAACTCTTGCTCGTCAGATCAAGTCACTCCCGGGTGTTTTAAAAAATGCAGGCTCACCTCCGGCCGATTTAAATTGCAATGGCTCACTAGAAAATCAAAGTCTAACCTCTACTCTTTACTCTCCTCACAATAGAAAAAATATCGAACTCACAGTGCTCTCTCCAGAAAGAGCACGCGAGATTTTTACCACGTTAAAAAACGATGAAGACAACTCTTTTAATTACCCGGCCGACGGCTGTTATGCCAGAGCTCACCGCATGGCCATGGTGATGGATGAGATGGGTGTGATTTCCGGAAAAGCTTTTGTCGAAGGTGAACTCTTTGTCCAAACTTCTATGGGCGAAATTGGCTGGACTTATCACGTGGCCAGTTTAGTACTGGTAAAAAAAGATGGGAAACTCGTCCCGACTGTTTTTGACCCGGGACTTTTTGATCGCCCGGTTCCTTTTGAAGAATGGAAAGCACTTTTATTAAAAGATTCAAAATCCTCATTTCAAAGTGAGTACTTCACAAAAAGATTTAACTACGATCCTGATGCCCGTCATGATGATTTAGATCAATATAACGAAGAACAAGTCGAAGACATGAAGGCCGCAATTAAAGGCTTCTCGCGCTTAGGACATATGTTTGAATACATGGATAACAAGGAAAAAGGACAATAAATGAAATCACTGCTTGTCGTTGTTGCCTCAATGCTCTTTTCAACTCACCTCTCGGCGGAAACCATGAATAAGACTGAACTCACCGACTCTTTTACCGATCAGGTTAAGTCCGTTTCTGAGGAAGGTCATGATTTAGTGGTCAAATTTCACCGTCATGCGGCCATCTATAAGATAACCAAAGAACATCCGCAATTTAAGGAAATTAAAGCAAAGTTAGAAAAAGCTCAAAAAGTTGATCAAAAAATCAAAGTCGTTGCTATAATACCTTCTATGACGATTAAAGAGATCAAAGAATAGGCAAGGCCCACAAACGCTATGAGGAGAAGCTTGTGAAAATCGACGTTGTCCAAGATGCTAAAGACCACACTTACACCCTGACGATCAAAATCGACCAATTCAAGTCACTGCGCGATTATGAAGTCCTTCACAACCTGGTTAATGCCATTTCATTGGATTTTGACCTGGACCCGGAAATCACCGTGGAAGACTTAAAAAATATCGTTCATGAAGCTAAAAACGAAGAATCAACCGAAGTCACCTGTGAGATCGGGCCTGAAGGAATTGATATCGAGTTTTAGTTCTTAGGCCGCTTCTCCCTTATCACCTTTTAGTTTCTGGTTGTACCATTCAGGTGCAAGGAAATTGCTTTTTGGAAATGGAAGTTTGTTAACCACAATATCTTCAAAGAATGTCGGCACATAATTGCACGGAACCATCTCTCCAATATATTTTCCAGTGTCCGGGTCTTTTCCTGTTTGCACCCATCTGAAAATATCGCGCGAGATATAGTTTCCATTTTTATCGATACCGGTAATTTCTGAAATGTGAGACGTTCTTCTTCCCCCGTCGTGAAAGCGCGAACACTGAACGATAATCTGCATTGCAGAGCCAACCATCTTCCTTACGGCATCAGGTGGAATCTTAGTGTCGCCCATCAGACAGAGTGTTTCTAGTCGCGTACAGGCATCAACCGGATTGTTAGCGTGAACTGTTCCCATTGAACCGTCGTGACCAGTGTTCATTACCTGGATAAGATCGAGTGCTTCTTCTCCACGAACCTCTCCAACGATAATTCTGTCGGGACGAAGTCTCATGGCCGAAATAACCAGGTCGCGGATAGAGACTTCCGTCACTCCACGTTCAGCATCTGCTTTTCTTGTTTCGAAGTTTACAACGTGCTCAGCTTTTACCTGAAGCTCGGCCGCATCTTCGATAATAATCAGGCGTTGTGTTTTAGGAATGCGTGAACCTAAAACGTTCAGCATCGTCGTCTTTCCAGAACCCGTACCACCGGAAACAATAATGTTTTTCCCCAGGTAAATACAGATATCTAAAAATCTAGCGGCCTCTTTTGAAAGAGAACCAAAAGTAATTAAATCATTCAGTGTTAATTTTTCTTTTGAAAACTTTCTGATCGCTACCGTCGTTCCGTTTTTGGCCATCGGAGGCAAAACAACGTGAATACGAGACCCATCTGGAAGACGGGCATCAAGGCGAGGATTGTCCTTATCAATACGACGTCCCACCGACTGAGCGATTGCTCTCATCGCTGAGATAAGCGCTTCTTCATTGTGGAATTGGTTTTCAACTTTATAGACCAGACCTTTTTTCTCGATGAAAATTTCTTTCGGCCCGTTGATCATAACTTCGGAAACGCCAGCATCCTCAAGGAGATCCTTGATGGGATAGAGAAACTGGTCAATGGCGTCCTTAAATACTGACATACTTTACTCTCGTCCTAATCTTCCACCGTCGCTAAATCTCTGCTGCCAAAATCAATCATCTCACGAGGCTGATCTTTGGGAGTTTCACGATACTCAAGACGGTCGCGGTCTAAATCCATTATATCTTCTTTCAGGTCTTCGCGCTTAATCTGCACCCATTCACTAGGTGTGTCTTTTGGTCGCCAGACCTTCACCACATCAGAGGCAAGTCCTCGTCTTTGTGTCTCTGCCATATCGGAAGCTTTCTCTAAAACCATGACTCTCCCATTGAAAGTCAGATTCGGGCAATTAAATTGAAAAACCCCAACTTTATCAAAAAAGACCTCTGTTTCAGCAATCTTATCTTTACTTGGAGTCGAAAACGCATTTTTATCCGGGATACTAAAACAAGCCGAATCCACCCCTACGGCCGTAATGAAAAAGCGAACTTTCTCGCCCTTGTAAACGACAATACGGTTGGGATAAAAGCCTTCTTTACCAATGATAATGGCCTGTTCACGGTAAGGAACATCGAGCTTATTACCTTTAAAGTACGTCTCTTCCAAAGCAAAGGCCCTTTGGTAGAAAACGGCCATGACGGCGACTAATCCTAAATAAGTTAACTTTTTAATAAAAACCTCGAGCGTTTATTAATTCTCTCGAAGCTTATCGGTATCCGAGTGGATAACTTTAGTCGGACAAAATGCCCACATTCTGTGGAGTTACTTCTGGGCCTTGTAAGGAAGATTGGGTTGAACGCTGATGTCTTTGCCCAGAGTCTCACTAAGTTTTTTAAGACCCGGGTCTTTTTCGTACTTAATCAGGTAAACACCAGGGCCCAACGCTTGCATCTTTTGTGGAGGAAATTTTTCAAGCTTTAAGGCCAAGGCCTCTTTGTTTTTCGTGTTTTTGATCGTGACAATATACTCTCCTTCGAGTGGTTTTTTAAAACCAAGCAACAGAAGGAGAATAAAACTAAAAACTATTTTTTTCATTTTTTATGGAAGGATATTGGCCGCTCCACCAAGAGGGGCCTGGATGTAATTTAGTGCACCCACTGCACTCACCGATCGGCCGGTTACTGTCTTTCCGGTCAAAGAGGATTGAGCTGTCCCACCCATCTTAATTGACTTCGCGACTTCCTCGTAAGTGTAATCTGGATTGTAAGCAAAAATCATTGCTGCCACTCCGGCCACATGAGGTGCGGCCATCGAAGTTCCGCTGATAACATTGTAGCTGGTCGTATTTAACGTCAGTGTATCAATTGAAAAGACACTGATATTGGCACCTAAATCAGTTCCAGAACTATCAGTTAAAAGATTAAACCCCACACTCACTGTCGAGCCGATGTGTGAGCTCAAGTCGTATTCTTGAGGAAGCGCATAACCATCTGTTGATCCCGTAAAAGAATCAAGCACAGTTCCCCCTGACATCGGATCTCCAGAGCCTGCTTTTTTATTAATCGTCACGTAGTCAGCGTTATTTTCCAAATCATACATGGCATAGAAATTAACTGTCGCTGCTGCAACAGATGAGCTGATAGAGAAAGCTTTCCATGCTCTGGCATCATTGTTGTTAACATATCTCGCGCTCGAGTAATTATAATTTGACGGATTCACCAGACAGGCCGTCGGCGAACCAAAGTTAAGTGATTTATAGGCCCATGGACTTCCCGCAGTGCTGGTAAAATTCCATCCGCTGGTCAATGAATCTGACACTGAAGCATTTGTTCCCGGCCATGTGCTGACAATATTCACACCGGGAGCACCGACATCAACACTTGTTGTTCCATAGTTTGAAAAAGAGGCCAGTGAATAATTCTGAGTTAAGGCGGCCACGCAAATAACGTTGGCCTGAGTGAAGTTGCATGGGTACATCGGAAGTGATTCGTTGTTAGTTCCATCATTTCCTGCTGCCGCTACAATTAACACTCCATGGTTTTGAGCGTAATCAATCGCTGCACTGTAAGCAGCATCATAGCTGTCTCCACCCAAACTCATATTGATGACTTTGGCCCCATTATCAACCGCAAAATAAATTCCGGCCACAATGCCGGCCGATGTACCACTTCCAGTAGTTCCTAAAACTCTCACGGCCATCAAGCTTGATCGCCAGCACACTCCGGTTGATCCCACACCGTTGTTTCCGCGCGCCCCAATCGTTCCGGCCACGTGTGTACCGTGACCACTTAAATCCATTGGATCGTTATCGTTATCAACATAGTCATAGCCGTGGTTAGGATACGATCCACCACCATTCCACATATTAGATGAAAGGTCTGAGTTGTTGTAATTGATTCCCGTATCCAGAACTGCCACAGTGACAGAAGAACAATCGGTGATTGTGTTCCAGGCGTACTCCGCCTGCATATCTCTTCCGGCAACACCAGGGTTGTTAGTGCTTGAAGGAGTATCTTTTCCACCGGCCGTCGTAATTGTTTGTGCCGTATTTTTTAATCCCCAAAGTTGGCCGTAACGAGGGTCATTGGGAACAGCTAAAGCTTTATAGATATAATTAGGCTGAGCGTATTCAACATCCGGGTCATTTTTAAAATCTAAAATCGCCTGCTTCATATCTGTCTGACTGACTAGTTTGACTCGGACCAGACCACGATTGTAGCGGGCCAGTCTTTTGTGCCCTTCTCTTTCAATAGAAATTTTCTGATTGTTTGCAGAGACTGAAGATTTATACTTCACCAGGATTTCCCCTGGGACATAATTAAGTTTGGCCGCTTTGGCAAAAGCATCCACATTTAACAAACTCAATGACAGGCACATCAGTATTTTAAATTTCATCTTATCCATCCTTCCTACGGCAAGTTCACTGAGAACTCGACCGAAGGCAAGCTCTGTGAGCCGCTGCTTGATCCTGGTGCATTTAAACTTGAATAGGCGACAACTTTAAAGAATGTCGATCCTTTTAATAAATTCGTCATCACTGTCGACGTCGGTGAAAGAGGCCCTCCAGCATAAGGAACATCGACATAAGTCGCCGTGCTCACATCAAAGCTTGAAGTGCGGCTGTAATAAACGCGGTATCCTCCACCTGCTTGGTTAACTGCCTTTTCATGATTGGCACTCCAACTGATTTCGACAGAGGGAGCTGGCCCCACATAAGAGTAATAAACCAGTGCACTCGAACAAGCACTCGTTCCAATGATGTTGGCAGAGTTCGTATAAAAGCCGTAAGTCCCCACTGCAAGTGCTGAGACAGTAATTTGTACTGATGTTGATGTGGCATAGGCACTTCCTACAACGCTCGAACATCCCGAATCAGTATAAAGATAAACAGTGTCACCGTTGGCCACACCATTAGCTAAAATGACAGGTGTTGCTGAATAATTGGGCGTGATCGTCGGGGCATAGAGTGAAAGCATCGAAGCTGTGTTAGGCATTACACCTGTGTACTCATACATTAAAAGAGCACTCGAACACGACCCCGTTCCCAACGAGTTCGTACTGTTGCTGTAAAACATGTGCGTGCCAGGGGCCAGTGGATTCGTTGTAATCGTTGCACTTGTTCCCACGGCCACTGCACTTCCATAAGAAAGTGTACATGCTGAATCAATATAAATATTGGCCGTCTCGCCTGATAAAAGTCCAGTCAACTGAATCGTCGGGGTTGAGTCCGTGCTTGGAGATGAGGCCGGTGAAAGAAGAGTCATCCCCGTTGCCGTCTTGGGAGCGACTCCCAGGTATTGATAAGTCAGAAGGGGCCCTGAACAAGTGCTGCTTTCAAATTGGTTCGTGCTTCTTGTATAAAGAGAATAAGTTCCCACGCTCAATGTAGATAAAGTCACAGAGACTGTTGCGGCCGAAGCCACTCTTGAGCCGACAATAGCGCTGCAAGATGAATCGCGATAAATTTGCACTGTCTCGCCTGAAACAACGCCAGAAACCTGTACTGTAGGAGTTGAAACAAATCCTGGAGAGCTCGCCGGATTCACCAGAATCATCGAGGTACCGGTTGTCGCTTTAATCGGCGATCCACCAGGCGTATTAAAAGTAAAACCACCAAGCTTGGTGGTCTCCGGCTTACAGGCCGAGAGTATAAGAAGTGAGGTCAATAGTAGAAAATTATTTTTCATAAACACTCTATTTAAAATAATATTTCACGCCAAAGCTCAGGTAGTTGTTGTTGTAACCCATTCCCGTCTTAAAATCTGATCCACTTGAATCAGAAAACGTCATGCTCTTTTTTCCCATGTACTCAAAACCCAAAATCCCGGCAATCGCCCAGTGCGAATTCAGGTGGTACTCTAACCCTGCTTCCAATAAGGCCGCTGGAGATAATGAACTTTTTAATTCATAAGTTGAAATCTCATCAGTCATCGTCGATGTCATCATCGATACACCTAAATAGGCAGCGACCATTGGCTTCCATGTCCCGTAATCAAATAAGAACTTGTAGCCAGCGTAGAAATTTTTAAATGAGTCTTCATATGTCCACGACCCATTTTGTGAAATGCCGGTGTTCACATCTGTCAGTGAGAGTGTATCCGATTTCTGTCCGCTCAATAGGCGCACTTTAAAGGCCAGGAAACGCTCTTGTTTAAGTTTGTATCCAAACCCTAAAGACAGAAGCATTCCTGCTTTATAAGTACTTTCTTTGGCACTTCCCCAGCTCACCGGGTTGCCTGAAGATGAAGTCGGGAAAATGCTGTTGTAATCTTCACCCACAGGAGCATCGTCCATCATTTTCACAATGCCAGTTTCGAGTTCGAGGTAATACTTATAAGAATTGAATTTTTCCTGCTCAGTGTATTGGCGAGCTTCTTTTTTAAACTCATGCCCGTTAAGACGATTTTTTACTCGCCTGGCATCCACTGAGACCACGCAACTTTCTTTAGTCACATAAATGCGATCAAACTGTTTAAACGCTACCATCGCAGGGTTCTTTGGAAGTCTTCTGATTTGTAAAACGGTATCGGAAAACGGCGAGCTATCGACAACTTCGAGTTTGCCATTGTTTAAAACTTTGAGCTCACAGCTTTTGAGATTATTGAGATAATAGACATCTTCGGCAAAGACATTTGCCGAGAGAAAAATCATAAGCCCTGCAATTAAAATCCTGGTCATCCATCTATTATCCGCTAAATGGAAAACCATTCAAGTAGGAATAGATGGACACCTCTTACACGTCTAGAAAGACTAGATTTTCAGGTCATCATTTGCTGGAGTCACAGGGACGCGGTCATTTTTTGGAGCTTCTTCACCCTTTACTTTGACCTTACTCGTTGGCGACGAACTCTTAGAAGAGCTCTTTCCGATAGCTAAGCGCTTGAACTTAATCAGCACTTCTCCATCTTTATTTTCAAACTCTGGGTTTGTTTGATCGACATCGTCAGGTAAAGAGAAACTGCGCTCAAAGCTGGTCTTTCTAGTCGACTTATTTTTCCCTGTCCCCTGAGTGGCAACAACGTCCCCTTTAATCTTGATCATCCCTTGCTCAATTTTAATATCGAGTGGATGATCTTTGGCCTGCTGGACTTTGAGTTTTAAAATTTTTTGTGTGTCCGTCACCACCCAGTCGTACTGGCCGATTACAGGTGATTCAAAATCAGACATATCAAAATCAGGGCCGGCAAAACGTTTCATCATTTCGCGCATACGGTTTTCGAACTCACCCATATTAGAGTCATCCATCAGCGACTTAAGCATTTCTTCGCGCGCTTTCATAATCTCATCAATCTGGCGCTGAAACTGATCATCAGCAGATGTTTGAGCAAAAGCATTGGCGCTCATAAGGGCACAGAGTAAAATCCATTTTTTCATTTTAGACCTCTACACATTTTATCACATCATAGGCCACAGTCTCATAGGGATGAGCTTTTTTTAAGGCCATCACTGCTTCTTTAACTATAGTATCATCCATTACCATTTCAACCCTAAGCTCTTCAACTTTTTCTATAACGCCCACGTTTCCAATAGTTGGATTTGCGCCCTTGAGGGCCCTGAATTGGCCGACACCTCTGGTTTCAAAAGAGCATGAGTCATAGTTGCCAATCTTTCCTACACCGGCAGCAAATAAGGCGGACTTTACTTTCTCAGCTGAATCTACTGGAACATAAAAAGTTAATTTGTGCATAAGTTACTCCTCCAAAAACAAAAAAGCCTCCACTGAGAATATCAGGGAGGCTTCTTTTTATTTTTTTAGATGAATCTAAAAATTATTTTTTCTTCATTGCTGGAGCAGCTGGTGCCGCAGCTTCTTGTCCTTTTTCAATTCCAAGAAGTTCAACTTCGAAAATCAGAGTTGCACCACCAGCGATTTTTGGTGGAGCACCAGCGTCGCCGTAAGCAAGCTCAGATGGGATAACGAATTTTGATTTCCCACCAACTTTCATAGTTTGAAGACCTTCAGTCCATCCACGGATAACTCTGTTAAGCGGGAAAGACACTTCTTGTTTTCTTTCAACAGAAGAATCAAATACCGTTCCGTCGATTAAAGTTCCATGGTAGTGAACTTTTACAACGTCAGTTTCTTTTGGTGATGGTCCTGTTCCTTCTTTGATTACTTTATAAGCTAGACCAGAAGCAGTTTTAGTTGCTCCTTCTTTGCTTACGAAGTTATTTAGGAATTCAATTCCTTTTTTCTTAATTTCGCCAGCTTGTTTTTCCATTCTAGCTTTGAACATATCCTGGATTTTTTGCTGGTATGCCATTGGATCAACTTTTTGTTTCTCACCTTTAGCAGCGTCTCTTAGACCAGCTGTAAGTGAATCGATTTCTGCGTCAGTCATGTTTAACTGAGTTAAACGTGATCCAAACATTGTCCCGATAGCGTAGAACGTTTTTTCTTCTTCAGTCTTTGGATCCTTTCCTTTAGAACATCCAAAGGCCATTGCCCCAACTAGAGCGAGTAATAGCACCTTTTTCATGATTGTCATTCCTTTGTATGATGGTGAACGATTTTGTTTACTCTAATACGTTAATGCCCCTTCGCTTAAAGATCAAGCTAAGGCTCATCTTTTAAAAGCTCAATTCTTGTCTTGTCCGCAGGCAGTGCTCTCTCCCAATCTCCGTACAAAGGATTTGGAAGCATAATAAATCTTTGCCCAAACTCGCTTCTCATTTGATCAACAAGCGCATTTCGCTCTGCGACGCTCTTTTTTTCGAAGGCCTGGTGGAAGTCCGTCAGGTTGTCCCCAACCAGCATCACGATGTCGTACTTCTTAAGCACTTCTTGTCTTCTAGGCTCTTTAGTGTGCTCAGTCCCCATGAGCATTAAGTTTTGTTTTTTAACTGGAAAACCCTGTGCCACAAGGTTAGTCATTGTGTCGTCGAACATCTCAACTCTTCTGTTTGAGATGTAGAAGACTTCAACCTGGCGATCAACTAAGAACTTGATAAAATCAAGAGCGCCTGGAATCGCTACCGCTTTTTTAAGTTTTACCCAGTCAGCGAAGTGACTTTCTTTCCATGAAAGACCTTCTTTAATTTCGTTTGCTCCACCGAATGAGTTATCTAAAACTGTCTCATCGATATCAAAAACAACTGCGCGCTTTCTGTTGTGTTTATTTTCCAGCTCGCGTTCAATTTTTTCTTTAGCAATGTTGTAAGCTTGGTAAGTAAGCGCACGGTACTCGCCACTTGTTTGTTGCCACAGATAAGCACCGATTTGGTACTCGCGTGGATTGGTTTTTGTTGGCTGGCCAGAGCAAGCGCTCAGTAGAGTTAAAAGCAATAACCCCGTCAGAACTTTCATTATTATCTCCTTATAAAACTAAAAACCCGCCTCATCTAAGGCGTGGTTGCACATTTGGTCGCACATTTCATTTTGCGGGTGGCCTGCGTGTCCTTTGACCCAGTGGAAAGTGATAGTGTCAAAGCGCGATTTAAGCTGATCGAGTTCGCGCCAGAGTTCCAGATTTTCAGGCTCTTTTCCATCGGCCTTTTTCCATCCGCGGTTTTTCCAGCCAGTCACCCAGCTCGTAATTCCTTCTGTGACATATTTCGAATCGCTATAAACAAAAACCGGGCTCAGTCGATCTGAAACCCCTTCTTCAATCCATTTCTCAATCAGTCCCTTAAGGCCTCTGATGACTCCCTCAAGCTCCATCTTATTGTTGGTTGTAGGAACATCAACTCCCGAAGATTTTAAAATAATTTCCCCTTGAGCGTCCTGAATCAGCACACCCCAGGCCCCGGGCCCCGGGTTTCCTCGACAGGCCCCGTCGGCAAAAATACCATAAGCACTTTTAAGCTCTCTCATCTCATCCGGCAGCGGAAATTTTGAATCCCAATTTAAGGCCTTAGCCTCTTTGGTATCCGGCAGGTCCTCACTTAGGCTTAGGAGTTTATCAATCGCCTCCACACCTTCTGGAAATTGGTCAAAAAGCGGGCGCAATTTTTTAAGAGTTTTAAGGACTTCTGATTTTTTCATAGGTTTAAATTCTAGTTTAAATAATACTCTTTTTAAAGCGATTATGTTATCACTTAGGGATGAAAACAGCATTTTCCATTCGCGTCTATAAACAGTATTTCAACTTCGCTTCTTCGCATTTCATGCTTTTTAAGGATGGAACAAGAGAGCCTCTTCACGGTCACAATTACCGCGTCCAGGTAAGAGGAAACGCTCCGGAGCTTGATGATGACATGGTTTTTGATTTCCTAAACATCAAGCCGATTGTGAGAAAAATCTGTGATTCTCTGGACCACAAACTACTGATCCCAAAAAATCACCCAAAAATTATCATCGAAGATAAAGAAAAGAACTATAATATTATCACTCCTGATGAAAGTGTCTTCAGCATTCCAAAGACAGATGTTCTTTTAATGCCGATTGAAAACACTTCAGCAGAAAGAATTGCTGCCTACCTAGCTCAGGAAATCAAGAGCGCGGTCTTTGCAGAATATAAATTTGAATTCAATGAACTGGAAATCGAAGTCGAAGAAACACCGGGACAATCAGCGGTGTATACACTTTTGAAGGAATAAGGAAAACGAATGAAATTCATCGAGCTGCCACATGGAACGAGTGTTAAGGGTGAAAAAATCGAAGCATGGAAGACGTCTTCTGATGCTCCAAAGTACAACTACATTTTAGGCGCCGTTCACGGCGACGAAGTCGAAGGTGCTCACCTCGCTAAAGAACTTTTTAAATGGCTAAAAGAAAACGACGAACTGAATATGCCAGTTGTTGTTGTTCCTGTCGTTAACGTTGATGGTTATAAAGCTGGAACGCGTGTAAACGCTAACGGTGTCGACCTCAACCGCAACCTGCCTTCATCTCAGTGGTCTCCAGAGGCGCGCGAAGCTAAATACTTCCCGGGAAAAGAGCCTCTTTCAGAGCCGGAAAACAAATTCCTGGTTGAACTCTTTAAAAAATATCCACCGAAGTTCATCATCAGCTTCCACTCATGGTACCCGGTTATTAACTATAACGGTGCTTGTAAAGAAGTGGCGGATTTCCTGGCCCAATATAACAAATACCCAATCGAAGCAGATTTCTTAACTCACCCAACTCCAGGCTCACTAGGAGAATTTGGACCGCAAGAGTTTAAGTCTCCAGTACTAACGTTTGAATGCCCTGTGCTTTCAGAGACAGTGACTCTTGAGAGTGTGTGGAAAGAAAATGAAGAAGCTTTCAAGAAGCTTTTTACGACTAACACCATCGAAACTTTTAAAGCTTAATTTGCGACTTATCGAAACGAATGGTTAAAATCCGAAAGGGTGTTAATCATTCGTTTTGAATCATTGGCGTGAACGTTTTCAGAAAGCGATCTCATCGTCACATTTTTAATGTCATTTGTCTCAATCACCGGCCTTCCATTGATCTTTCCCAAAACCGACACCTGCCCACGATATGGGTTCACTCCCACAATCACTCCATCCACTGCCCCACTCACTGCTCTATCGCCATAACAATACCCTTGGAAACAGCCCTTGCCGACTCCTACAGTCTTTAGAGCATACGTTCCGACACCAGTGTACTTGCTTGTTCCACCGACGAAGCTAATGGCCACTAAAGAACTCTTGGCATTCACTCCAACAATCAAGCCGTCAAAGCTTTTGTAAACAGCAGAGTCATTGGCGCAATAAGCTTCCACACAGCCCTTTCTCACCAGAGAGTCTTTCTGTAGATAGGTTTTAATCACCGAGTATTTATCGGATTCTTTTTTATGATTGATGGCCACGCCATCTTTTGAAACGCCGACGATGACACCCTCAAGGTTTCCCCCGACAGCTTTATCATTGACACAAAAATCTCCCGAGCACTCTTTACCTAAATAGACTTTTGAAATATCAAAAGTGGCCACTCCTTTTTTAGTTGTCGATCCCCCAGTGAAATCAATGGAGATTTTACTTTTACTGACACCGACAATACTTCCATCTGCATTGTCTGCAATCGCTCTATCGCCAACGCAAAAAGACTGCCCTTGATAATTTTCACAGGCAAAAGCTGACGAAAAAAAAAGAGAGAGAAAAATGAATCCTTTCATAATTTCACCAAAAAAAAGGCCCTCACCTGGAGGGCCTTAAAGTTACGAACATATCTGCCGAACTCTTTAAAATCTATTTTGCGTTTCACTCTAAACTGCACAGTAAAAATGCTCCTTTGAGCATTTTTTCGGCAGATTAACCTACCTTCGTAAACTTGATAACTTCAACCGGACAAGCTTCAGCAGCTTCCTGAACTTTTAATCCATCGTTCAAAGGAGCACCTGGGCGGATGATACAAGTTGAATCTGTGACTTCGAAAACTTCCGGGAAGATTGCTTCACAAGCGTCACAAACGATACACCCTGGCTCAATCCATACTTTTGAAATCGAAAAGTTCTCAACAGCAGGAGCGGCCGCACCACCACCAGCAGCTGCACCAGCAAACTCTCCAGCGAACATTGGATTCGTCGCCATCTTAAGTTGCTTAGCTGTCTTTGGAAGTGGAGGTGAAATGAAAGTTCTCTCTGGAATTTCAAATCTTGGTTTTTCTTTTGTTACAACAAACTTGCTCGCTACATCTTCAACAGTTTGTGTAGATTCGTTTCTCTTTGCTACGAAGTCTACTGCTTTAAAAGTTTGTTTGTGAGTGACATTGTCTTTTGTTGCCGTTACTTCAACTTCAATCGTTGCTTTATCAAGTGTTGAAGCTGTAAGGATTTTTTTAAGGTTCTCACCCATGTCTACATCGCGAGCGAAATCAAAGTCTGATCCGTCAAATTCGCGAGTGATATCTACTTCTGTTGGAGATCCAAACGGGTTGAATAAGTGAACGCGAACGCGGTCGAATTTTACCGGTTCAGCATCCTGATCCCATTTGAAAGCGAATGCAAAACCATTGTCACCTAAAGTTGATTTTAGGATTTCAATCTTCGGCCTTACAAAAAGAAAGTTCAGGGCACCAGATAGTAAACTAAGCGCTCCAATTCCTACTAATAGCCCGATCCCCATTAAAATCGCCACAGTCATGGCAATGTATGTTGTGCTCACTCAAACTCCAGTCAAATAATCAGTTATTGTATGGGCTTATTTTAACATAAGATTGCGAGATGTTTAGCAAAATGTGAGTGATTTCACGCCTCCTCTTACGACTCGTCGCAAAACTCAAATCAAAAATTATTGATGTCTACCCAAAGCTTCTTATTACTCAAAGGAGTCGCATCTGGAAGCAGCGGATTATCAATTTTAAAAAGCTTTCTCTTTCTTAGCTTCAGCGCCGATACTTGAGTCTTATAATACTGGTCAAATAGGCGCTCAAACGCTCCATTCTGCTGGATAATATCAATCCCTTCTTTCACGCGGGCGCGCAGTTTTCTGCCGTGTTCATTTTTAGCAAACCAAAAATAAGTCGGCAGCGGATAATAAAGTAAAATGTTTTCTTCAATCATCAAGTCAGGCATCTTATCTTTGCGCTTTTCAATCTCGTCGACCACCTCGGTTACCGAACGAGGGAAAGCGACGTAATCTCCCTTTAAGAGGCCTTCAAAGATCTTGTCGTAATAGACTTCTGTCTTTACCTTAAAGCCCGCTAGCTTCAAAATATCCACATCTCCCCATCCAGCTCCCTGGCCGAAGGTAAACTTTTTAAGTTCATCAAGGGTATTAATATTTTTAAAGAGGTCTTTATTTTTTTTATCGATTAAAAGCACGCGGTAACTAATCAAGCTGCGGTCAATTGGTATCCTGATGGGAAGAAATCTTTTTTCAAACTCTTTATTTGTTTCACGAATCATGATGTTGAGCTTACTGTTGCGCTTACTCAATTCGCGCAACTGCCTTTCCTCAGTCATAAAGACGCCGGCCTTAAGCGAATAAGCTCCATACTTTTTAGTAGTCGCATCTAATGAAGCTTTAAGAATACTCCAATGATAATTGTAGCGCACATCAAGAGGTGACTCTGGTGGGTGGTAGTAATACACCATCTCAGCATGAGTGATGCTGAAAAAAAGATGTATGAATAATGCAGACAATAAAGTGAAAATTTTCAAAGCAACTACCTTATGCTACGTATTTAAATACGTAATCATCCCTTAGTTTTACACGCTCATACTAAGTCAGCAAATGAATTACAGAAAAAGTGAAATGGCCAATTGCAAGTTAAAAATCGCGGCCAGCTCTTCGTTCAAAGGACGCGCTAAACCTAAAAGATGTGAGTCCTGATTATACACCCACAGTATGTTTTGCGATGAAATTAATTCCTGTTGTGAATCATAAACCAATTCTATCAAATCCAATTTGAGCCTCTGACCTTGAAGATATTTAGAGGTTTGTTCGCTGGTTAAACGAACTTTGTTAAGACGAAGAACCTGATCTAGCGGCCTTCCCCATTTTTCCAGATCAAACATTTCTCCTTTGATCGGCCAATCTTTTTGCCTGATTCCATTGGCAGAGGTGTTTTCTCCAATAGCTGTGCGCTCAAGGATTTGCAAGGCCCCATATCCACCTAGGAGTTCGGCCACTTCTTCAAAGAAGCTGCGAACATAGGTTCCTGAACTCACTGTGATTTCAAACTCCATCTCAGGGTATTCATAACGGGCAATTTTAAAATCTAATATTTCACGTTTTACTTTTTCTTTTTGAATCAATCGCCCGGCCAGCGCGTGCTCGTAAAGTCTCTTACCTTCAAATTTGGTAGCAGATACACTGTGAGGAGCTTGCCAGTACTCCCCCAAAAAATGCTTCGCCAATTTTTCTTCAAGCTCTTCTTTGGCCATTTTTTGAAATTCAACAGCAATATGTTTTTCAACATTCACAAGCGCCGTCAGGTCACCTGTGTCAGTTTTTCCACCGAAAATTCCGACCGCTCGGTAAGTTTTAGGAAGCAACTCATGGATGTAATCGTTGAGCCTCTGGGCCCCCTGAACGCCGATTAAAAGCACTCCTTCAGCAAAAGGATCAAGGGTTCCGAAGTGCCCGATTTTTCCGAAGTCGTATCCTAAATTTTTTTTGAAATGATGAACGATAGAAAAAGAAGAAGGTCCCACCGGCTTGTAGACATTAAAGACAAGTGGGATTTTCTGATAATCTGTTTTCACTGGGATTTATTCGTCTGAATCGTCTTGTTCTTTTTTTAGAAGATCCATAATCTTCTTTTCTTCTTCAAACTGATTGTCGTAGATAAAAGAAATCGCTGGTACGTGTCTGACTTCTAAGACTTTTGCCAGCTCTGATCTAATTCTTCCAGTCGCAGAATCAAGTGCTTTTTTTGCATCTCCACGCGTCCCTGAATCATAAGTGTCCCATGAAACAGTAGCATAGCCATAATCAGGAGAGAGCTCAACTTTTGTAATAGAGACTCTTTGCAATCTTGCATCACTAATAGAGCTACGAAGAAGGCCGTTGATTTCATTCAACAGCCTTTCTTCGTATTTTTCTTTTTTAAAATTGTTCGTTTTTTTTGCCATAAAAATTACAGTACAGGTTGAGTCGCTTTAGATCCAGACTGAGACATCCCAGCACTGTCTTCAAGTGTTCTTTTCTTCTGAACCATCATATAGGCCTCGAAAATATCACCTTGTTTAATGTCAGCGTATCCTTCAAGAGAGATACCACACTCGTAACCGTTCTTAACTTCCTTAACATCGTCTTTGAAACGTTTAAGAGAAGAAAGTTTCCCGTCGTGCATGATTTTCCCGTTACGAAGTAAACGAATCCCACACCCTTGAGCAATCTTGCCGTCGATAACGTAAGATCCGGCGATAACACCAGCTTTTGGAATGTTGAAGACTTCGCGAACTTCTGCGCGTCCAATGAACTCTTCCACGAACTCAGGGTCAAGAAGACCTTCAAGAGCAAGCTTAACGTCATTGATTAGCTCATAAATGATCGAGTAGTTCTTAATGTCGACACCTTTGTCTTCAGCTAATTTACGAGCTGAAGTGACTGGTCTCATGTTAAATCCGATCAAGAATCCAGCTGCTGTACTTGCCATCTGAACGTCAGAGTCCGTAATCGGCCCAACACCACCAGCAATAACTTTAACTGTAACTTCTGCGTTTCCAAGAGACTCAACAGCAGACTTAATCGCCTCGTATGAACCTTGAACGTCAGAGCGGATAATAAGGTTAAGAACTTTTTGCTCTTCACCTTCTTTAGAAGCATTCGAGAAGAAATCTTCCAGAGATACTTTTTTCTTTTCTGGAGTTGCCTGAAGAAGCTTTCTTTCGTTTACACGGTTTTCAGCAATCTTCTTAGCTTCTCTTTCGTTTTTAACGATGTTTAAGCGATCCCCTGGAGCTGGAGCTTCTTCAAGTCCCAGAACCTGAACCGGAGTCGAAGGTCCTGCTGATTGAAGCTGAACACCCGCATGATCGTTAAGCGATCTTGCACGTCCATAAGTTTCACCTACAACGATGTAATCACCTTTATTCAGAGTTCCCGTTTGAACCAGAAGGGTTGCCATTGGCCCTCTTCCTTGTTCAATCTTTGACTCGATAACCACTCCTTCAACAGCTCCTTTTGGATCTGCACGAAGATCTAAGATCTCCGCTTGAAGAAGGATGGCCTCAAGAAGATCATCGATCCCTTGAGACTTAAGTGCTGATACGTGAACGTATTGAGTTGTCCCCCCCCAGTCTTCTGGAAGAAGGTTGAACTCTGTCAGCTCTTGCTTGATTCTATCTGGGTTTACACCCGGCTTATCCATCTTGTTAACTGCGATAATGATTGGAACACCAGCGTTCTCACAGTACTTGATTGATTCTTTTGTCTGAGGCATTACCCCGTCGTCTGCAGCAACTACAAGAACGACGATGTCCGTTGCATTTGCTCCACGCTGTCTCATGGCCCCGAAGGCCGCGTGACCTGGAGTATCCAGGAAAGTCACAGTTTTTCCACCATCAACTTTAACTTGGTAAGCACCGATATGCTGAGTGATACCACCCGCTTCACCTGCTGCTACTTTGTCTTTTCTGATCGTATCAAGAAGAGTTGTCTTCCCGTGGTCGACGTGTCCCATGATCGCTACAACTGGTGGGCGAACCGGGAACTTGCTCTTTTGGTCTTCTGAAATAGCAGCTTTCCCGATGATTTTTTCTTCGTTGAAAGCTTTATCTTCAACTCTGTAGTTATAAAGTGCCGCGATGTCCGCTGCCAGCTTTGGACCTACGTAGTCTGTTTCTTTAACCAGAAGGTTTAGTTTTAGACATTCATCAAGAAGGTCTTTGAACTTCACACTCAACTTGTGTGCAAGATCACCCAGGACAACTCCTTTATGGATCTGAACAACACGTTTAGAATCTTTTACTTCAGTAATTTCTGTTTGCTGAGTTGGCCCCACGTAATCTCTCTTTCTCAAGATTTGAGTGTAAATCGGGCGACCGGTTCCACTTAAAGCTGTGTATGATTTAAGTTCTTCTTCCGCACGAGACATAGTCAGCGCTTGCGCTTTGCTGGCAATTGCTTTTTTCCCACTCATCATTGAAGCGAGACCGCCCATGCGTTTTTTGTTTTCTTCTTCTTTTTTACTTTCGTCGTCATCACCTTCAGCACCTGGAGCTGTAAAGCTCTTAGCTGCCGCTGCTGCTGCCTGGGCCTTAGCTGCCGCAAGTCTAGCCGCCTCTTCTTTCTCCTGCTTCTCTTTGAAGTTAGGATCTTTAGAAGGCGTGTACACCGGAGTAAAACGGTGTACGCGATCGATGCTTGAAGTCGCTTGAGCTTTTTTCTCTTCTCTTTGCGCTTCTTTATGAGCTTCTCTGTCGGCCGCTTTTCTCGTGATTACACCCGCTTCATTTGGAGTGTCTTTCTTCACTGGTTTTGAAACCACGCGAAGACCACCAGTTGCCTGCTCAGTTGACTCTTCAGCTTCTGCACTAAGTGTTTCAACTTCAACTTCTGGAGCTTCAGTTTCAACCGCTTCTTGAGCAGTCACTTCTCTTGCACTTTCTTCTTCGTCCTGTGCATCCATTTGCATTGTTTCTGATTCATCCATTTCAGAGTCATCAGTTTTACGACGGATTACAGTCACTTTCTTTTTTACAGTCGAAGCTTTTTTCGTTGTTTTCTTCTCAGCTTCCTCTCCTTCCGAAGTCTCAGCTGCTGTTCTTACAACAGTCTTCTTTTCAGTAGTCTTCACTGCTGCGGCAGGGGCCTTTTTGCGCACGACTTTTTTCTTAGCAGTCGTGTCTTCTTTGACTTCCTCTTCCTTTTTTACAGCGGCAAGATAACCTTCGACATCAGCGTCAGATAATTCAGTCATATGGTTTCTGACTGCGAACCCCTTCGCTTTTAGCGCTTCGACGAGGTCGAGTGGCGCCATATCTAATTCTTTTGCCAGTTCAAAAACTTTTTTAGGCATTATTAACTCCGTTTACATTCTTAACTTACTTCAGTTTGAAAGCTGCTAGTTCTTCTCTTAAGCGTCTTTCTGCTTCAGAGAACTTATCCTTTCCATCGGCCGATACTTCCTTATGCTTATCAAGGAGACCTTTATAAGCTGGAACAGCTGAAGCTGAAATTAATTCCTCTTCATCGTCCTCAAGGCTGATAGTTCCTTTTTCGATAGCGTCATGTGTATCTTTTAGGATTTGCTTAGCATCTGCTTCGTTTCCACTTAGGATTCCAGCTAGAGTCTCTGCATCCATTGCTGAAAGATCAGCAATCGACATGATTCCGTTTTGAACCATCATTTGAGCGCGGGCGTCTGAAACAGAAACAATCTGCATAAGACTTTCAACGGCCTTTTTAATCTTCTCTTGAAGTTTCGTTTTAGAAATAATGTTGATTTTGTACCCAGTTAACATCGCCGCCAGACGAACGTTTTGTCCACGTCTTCCGATAGCTAGTGATAGTTGGTCTTCTTCAACAACAACGTCCATTGAGTAGTTAGCGTGGTCAACCTGGATGTTTGAAATTTCAGAAGGAGCAAGTGCTGCTCTTGCAAAAGTTTCAATATCCGAGTTCCAACGAACGATATCGATTTTTTCACCTTGAAGTTCATTTACAACGTTTTGTACACGAGACCCTTTCATACCAACACAAGCTCCAACCGGATCGATTTCTCTGTCCGCTGTGTACACGGCGATTTTCGCACGTTGACCTGGCTCTCTTGCCGCTGATTTAATTTCGATGTTTCCATCCAGGATTTCTGGAACTTCAACTTCAAATAGTTTTACTAAGTACATTGGAGACGTACGAGAAAGACGGATTTCCGGCCCTCTGTTAGTCATGACTACTTCTGATAAGTAAGCCTGGATTCTATCCCCAGTTTTGAAGTTTTCACCAGGAATGATTTCTTTTCTTGATAAAATGGCATCAGACTTTCCAAGGTCAACGATAACGTTTCCTCTTTCATATCTTCTAGCGATACCAGTAACTAGTTCACCTTCTCTGTGTTTGAAATCAGAGAATAGGATTTCTCTTTCAGCATCTCTTACTTTTTGGAAGATGATCTGACGAGCTGTCTGAACGTCAACGCGTGTAAAGTTAGGATTTTCAATTCTGATCCCTAACTGGTCACCAACTTCTACTTCGCTGTCTAAGTTCTTAGCGTCTTTTAGAGTGATTTCGATAATTGGATCTTTTACAGATTCAACTACGTTTTTGTATTGATAGATTTCAATTTCGTCGTCTGCGTCGTTATAACGAGTTTCGTATTCACCTTGAATTCCAAATTTCTTTCTAGCTGTTACTAAGAAGGCCTGTTCAATAGCACGCACTACAACGCGCTTATCGATCCCACGGTCCTTTCCTAGAGTTTCAATCATTCTGCCTAATTCTGAAAAATTCATCTGAACCTTCCCTTTTACCTTATTGTTCTTAGTTAACGTTTATATTCTTGTTTATTCGTCTTCGCCGACAAACTCATCATCTGTTTCCAGTTCAGAGTCCACTTCAGCGTCTTTTGTATTTCTAACTTTATTGATGTCGGTTTCTAAGTTTGCCCTTTTGATCTGCTCATAAGGAACTTCAACTTTTACACCTTTGGCATCAATCACCACACCCTCGTCACTCGCGCTTACCAGGTTCACTTTTAGTCTTAGGTTGTTGCGAAGAGCTTTCGGGAAATCCGGGTATTTTTCTTCGTCGATTTTTTTCACCAGGTTAAGCATGATGTCTTCACCGACAACGCTCTTAAAATGCTTAACTGTCGTTAAAATTCTATAAAGACCCGGAGAAGAAACTTCTAATGTAAAATTATCCGGAATCCACGTTTCAGTTTCCATATACGGATTAAATCCGCGGTCCACTCTTACGCAGTCATCAAGCACAGCTGTGTTGGTTTTTGGATCAACGATGTAGACAACCAAATTGCCTGATGTGGGATTCCACTCCATCTCGTACAATTCAAGATTGCATTCGCTAACGATCTTTTGAGTTAACTCAAAAAGTTTTAATTCCATTCCCTGGCGTGGGCCTTTGAGAACCATCTTTTTATCCCATTAATAAAAAAAAAGGGCGGAATTAAAAAATCCACCCTTACTATATTCGGTACATTTAATACTCGTATTTCGGAGGTAATGATTAGAAGAGTTGGGCCCAAGAAATTCTTGAAATAATCCCAAATAAAAATCATTACCCGATGACTATAGCAAAAATTCTTTCAAATGCAAACATTTAGCCTCTGCAGAGATCACTAAACACTAAGAGTCATAATGAGGGCCGTGCTCCCGTTGCTATAAAAATGCTTTTTCTTATGAATGATTTTAAAGCCTGCTCTTTGATAAAGACCAATGGCCGAATCATTGTTTTCTTCGACTTCAAGGAAAAATGTTTTTATTCCCCTGCTCTTTAATATTTCAATAGCTTCACTTAAAAGGGCCTTCCCTAAACCTGCGCCTCTTTTGTCTGGATTGATGAGGATTTTAAGCAAATGAGCAAGGGAATCTGCGCTATTGATGTCAAATAAAGCAAACCCTTCGTCGGCCAGGAGAATAAATCTCTCACTCGCCGAGTCAAAGACCTGCTCCCACGACTTCTCATCCCATGGAGTTGGGAAAAAACGCTGATCGTAGTCCTTTAAAAACGACAAAGCCTCTGGTGTTAAGGCAGAGGCTTTGTCGATAATAATAAATTTAGTCATCACTAAAGATTAAACAGGAGAACTCAAATCAACGTTACCGATTGAGCGCTCTGAGTTTGTCTTCACTTCCATATGGAAGCGGATTTTTGCCAATGGATTAAACGTATAACCGTCTTTTCCACGGATGATGTATTTGCGTTTTGAGTCCGCATCTGTCGGCTCGATAAGTTTTCTTAAACGAGACACAGAAGTATAGATTAGTTTATCGTGGATTAACGGGTTGTACTCGTCTTTCCAGATCATCTTCGCCAGTTGCTCCTTATCAAAGTAAGTTCCTGGGTTTTTAGAAAGAAGGAAAAGGATTTCAAGCAGAACGAATCTGTGTTTGAAATCAATTGTTCCGAGTGATCTTTCAACGATTTTTCTGTTTGTTCTATCAAGGTAAAGGTCAACAGTTGAGTCATTTACATCGTCAATTTCAGCTTCAATAAGATGATTTAGACGTCTAAAAATAGTGGTATCGATAGACTCCTGCGCCAGGTGGAACATGCTTAGGGCCTCATCAAAGTTTCCAGCTTTCTTTAAAGCTGTCGCTTTACCAAACAGGATATACCCATATAGGTTCCAGCATTTTTTTGATTGAAGGTATTCGTTGGCCAGCTTGTAGTAGTTAAGCGCTTTATCGTTTTCGTTCATTTCGATAAAGATCTTCGCATAATACGTATACATGGCCCCCGAAAGGTAGAACTTCTTAATGATCTTTAGCAGGTCATTAAGCTGGTCTAGGTATCTTAAAGAAAGCTCTAAATCTTTTCTGTAGAATGCATTTGTCGCTAGAGACAGAAGGCACTTAGAAAGAAGTTCCGGCTCGTTTTCTTCGTTTGATTTTTTGTAAGCTAATTCAAAGTTTGTCTTAGCTTCTTCAAAGTTACCGCTATAGTTTTTTACAACCCCTAGATTGTAGAAAAATTCAGATGTTAGCGTCGGAAGAGCACGTGAAAGAGCATCCATTAGCTTCTCACTTTCCCCGATGTATTTTTGTGCTTTTGCGTCCTCTAGCTTCTCTGAAGCTATACGGATTAGGAAACCGTATGTCTTAAGAACTGAGAATCCATCTTTAATAGGATCAGCAAATGTAAGAGCTTTAACGAACGACTCTTCTGCTCCAATTAAATCGGCCTTGTCATAATAGACTTTTCCAAGCTGATAATACGACCTCGCCACCTCGGTCTTTGTCACGATACCTTCTAACTTAACCTCTTCTTCTAAAAGGCCAATATAAGGCGTGATTTCATTAGGGTTTGATCCAATAGATAAACCTAAATCTTGACTTGTAACCATGGCATTTCTCCATAATAGTGAACGAGCTTTAACACTTCTTAAAGCTTTCGGCCCAAAGGTCATATCACGCGATTCTTACAGCGTCAAAAGCCCATTGTAAGATTTTTTCGGATGTAAGATTCAAGTCGTTGATTTGGCGAAGAGAGGGCGGTAGAATAACTGTGTAAAAAAGTAACTAAATCCCCTTTATTCGGAGTTCCTTAAATGGCCAAATACGACCTTGACACCATCCGTCACTCAACCGCTCACTTAATGGCACATGCCGTGTCTCGTATTTATAAAACCCATAACCCACAATTCGGTATTGGTCCTGTTATTGAAAACGGTTTTTACTACGACATTGATTTAGATGTGAAGATTCACGATGAAGACTTAGCAAAGATCGAAAAGGTCATGCAGGAAATTATCGATGAAAAACTTCCTATTCAAAGAAAAGTTTTCTCGCGTGATGAATCAGTAGAGTTCTGGAAACAAAAAAATCAGCCGTTAAAAGTTGAAGTGGTTTCGGGAATCCCTCAAGGCGAAGAGATCTCTTGTTATGAACAAGGTGAATTCATCGACCTTTGCCGAGGCCCTCACGTAGAGAACACTGGACACCTGCCAAAATTCTTCAAACTTCAAAGTGTAGCTGGAGCTTACTGGAAAGGTGATTCAAAAAATAAAATGCTTCAACGTATTTACGCTGTAAGCTTCACGACTAAAAAACAATTAGAAGATCACCTGACATTCCTTGAGGAAGCAAAAAAGCGCGACCACAGAAAGCTAGGAAAAGAAATGGAACTTTTTCATTTCGATCAAATCGCTCCTGCTTCGCCTTTTTTCATGCCAAAAGGAACAACTGTTTATAACGAGCTGATTGATTTCATGAGACGCATTTACAAAAAATACGACTACGATGAAGTTATCACTCCCCAAGTTCTTGATACTGAACTATGGAAAACGTCTGGGCACTACGCTCACTACAAAGACAATATGTACTTAACTCACGCGGATGAGAAGGAATTCGGGATTAAACCGATGAACTGCCCTTGTCACATGATGATGTTCAAGCACTATAAATACTCTTACCGCGACCTACCGATGAGATACGCGGACTTTGGCCGTCTTCACCGTTTTGAAGCTGCTGGAGCAGTCGCAGGACTCACTCGCGTGCGCACGTTCTGTCAGGACGACGCCCACATCTTTATCGCCTTAAAAGACATCCAGGCCGAAATCATTAAGCTCATGGACATGTTCTTTGTTTGTTATGACCACTTCGGTTTTAAAGATATCAAAGTTGGTTTATCAACTCGTCCGGAAGGAAAACTGGGCGATGACAAGACTTGGGATATTGCTGAAGAGGCGCTCAAAGGCGCTCTTCAAAAATCAGGACAAGCTTTCCATATCAACGAAGGTGATGGAGCTTTCTACGGGCCAAAAATCGATATTCAAATTGCCGACGCTATCGGTAGATACCATCAACTGGGAACAATCCAGCTGGATTTCCAACTTCCAGAGCGCTTTGATTTGAACTTCACAAACGATCAAGGTCAAGAAGAGCGTCCGGTTGTTATCCACCGCGCCCTACTAGGCTCTCTGGAGAGATTCTTTGGGGTGTACCTTGAGCACGTGGCAGGGGTCTTCCCTTTCTGGCTTGCTCCAGAGCAAGCGGTGATCGTTCCTGTTTCAACTGAAAAACACTTAGCGTTCTCTAAGAACCTGGCAAGCGAGCTTAAGCACCTGGGCTTCAGAGTCAAAGTTGACGAAAGAAACGAGACGATGGGTTACAAGACTCGTCAGATCCAACAATCGAAAACTCCTTTCATGCTGGTTATCGGAGACCGTGAAATGGAAAACGCTGCCGTTAGTATCCGCGGATACGGAGAGCAAGGATCGAAGAATTTAACGATTACTGAATTAAAAGAACTCTTTACAAAACTGAACCTAGAGAGAGTCCCTGCTAAATTAAGATAATTCTCTACTAGTAAAAAAAGCGCCTTAAGGATGGGGTGAAAATTATGAGTAAAAAAAATGTACTTCTTCTTTTTGGTGGAAGTGGGACTGAGCACGAAGTTTCAGTTGTCTCTTCAAAATACATAGAGAAAAATCTCCTGGAGATTGGCCTTTACAACGTTATCAAAGTTGAAATCGGACAACCCAAATCTAAAGATAAAAATTTCTATTTAGTTAATGCCGACGGCTCTCGTGGAGAGAGCGTCGAGCTTAACTTTAAACGCGAACTCGTAGGTCCTTCTTTTAAACAAGAAATCCACTACGTCGTTCCGTGCATCCACGGACCTCCAGGTGAAACAGGTGAAATTCAAACCTACCTAGACCTGATCTCTCTTCCCTATTTAGGTTGTGGACCTGAGGCAAGTCTTATCAGCTTCAACAAAGTCACAAGTAAACTGTGGTTCAATGCTTTAGACATCCCAAACACTCCGTTTGAATTCCTGACAAACATTGAAGATGCCCCAAAAGCACACAGACTTTTTGATAAACACGGAAAAGTTTTCGTCAAGGCCGCTTCTCAAGGCTCAAGTGTAGGTTGCTACCAGGTCTTCAAAAAAGATGAGCTGGAAAATGCACTTAGAAATGCTTTTAAATACTCTGAGTACGTCCTGGTCGAAAAAATGGTCGAGGCCCGTGAGCTTGAAATTTCAACTTACGAGTTTGAAGGAAAAATCCACGCCAGTGTTCCAGGAGAAATCAACTGCCCGAGCAGCTTCTATTCATACGAAGAAAAGTATGACCCGAACTCAAAGACAACGACAGAAGTTGTCGCACCTGGATTATCTCCAGAAGTGGTAGAAAAAATGCGCGGCTACGCGATTAAGGCGTTTAAGGCACTCAAACTTCGCCACCTATCACGCATCGACTTCTTCTACACCAAGGACGGCGAGATCTTCTTAAACGAGATCAACACTTTCCCGGGGGCCACTCCGATTTCCATGTTCCCAAAGATGATGGAAAACAACGGGCACCCTTATATTAAGTTTATCGGCGATATTATTAAAAAAGACATCCTTTAGAGAGTGAGAGCGATATGAAATTACCTATCATCAACAGTAAAGACGCTGAATTTGGAAATGACATCTTAAAAAAATATTACGCAGACAATATGATTCCTGCGGAGAAGAAGACTTACCTGACAAGGCTTAAGAGCTCTATCGGCCCTTATATGGGGATTGAATCAAGTGATGGGACAACTCACTACCTCTTAGATGCGGCCTCTCAAATCGCGACACTTGGTCATGGCTTTAACCCGTCTGTTTTTTTTGGAACGGCAGAGTTCTTAGAAAGCTGGATAAACGACGCTACCACTAAAGAATTTAAAGACACTAAGCTTTCATACACTAAATTCTTCAATAGAAAATTAGGGTGGAAAAAAACCCACATGACCATCACCCACTCGGGAGCGGAAGCAAACGAAGTGGCCCTTGGCTACTGTTATCTTTCACGCGTAAACCCTGAGGCCAATAAGGTTCTTGCCTTTGAAGGATCATTCCACGGGCGCATGATGGTGACTCTGGCGGCGACTTGGAACAAAAGCAAGCGCGAGCCTTTTGAGTGGAAGAATTATCTTGCTGAGTACGTAAAGTACCCGGAGCTGGAAGACTCAAAAATCAACGTGCGCTTTCCAGAATTATGGAGAGAGACCTGGAACGAAGCGGCCCTAAAAGACTTCATGGTTCCAAGCATGTGGCACTCAGACCCGATGGTAAAAAAAGAAATTGAGACTCTTTTAAAAGTAAGAGAGCAGCTTCTTTCTAAAAAAATCTTCGCTATTTTAATCGAGCCTATGCAATGTGAAGGTGGAGACTGTTATTCATCTGACCGCTTTCACACGGCCCTGCTATTAATGGCAAAAACTTTTAAAGTTCCAGTAATCCACGATGAAGTTCAGACGGGGTTTCACTTAGGGCGCGAGTTCTTCTGGCATAGACAATTAAACCTTAAGGGTCTTAACGGTGAACAAATCAATCCAGACTACGTTGTGTGTGCAAAAAAAGCACAGGTAGGGATTGTTCTTTCACATAAAGAAACAAAAAATATCTTTAAAGGTGAAGAGTTTTCTGTGGCCTCTCTTCTAAGAGGATACGCTCACGCTATCAGTCTTGATCAATGCCAGCAGCGCATTTTAGATCTTGAAAAGCAAGTTTACCCAAGACTTCAGGCCCTTTTAAAGAAACACTCTCAATACATCAAGAGACCGAGAATCAACGGTCTTGCTTTTGCTTTTGACGTACCAGATTCAGCGAGCATGAATAAGTTTGTCGACCTGCGCTTTAAGCACGGTCTTCTTTACTACCCGGCGGGAGCACAAACTCTGCGCTTTAGGCTCTCAACTGCTTTTGGCCCAAAAGATTTAGATTTCCTATTTGATAGACTAGATGCTATCTGCCGCGAGCTTTTCTTAAATGAGCATGCCAATCTTCCAACTCACGTTGAAACGGACGCGACTGAAGCGACAGAGAACTACGAGTGGCACGATCTTTTAATTCAAACAAAACTTGCCCGTGCCCTTAACAAAAAACTGGATATCAAGGCCGTTTTTGACCGCGTGAATGCCCTTCTTTCAAAGACAGCTGAAGCGGCACATGTAGAGTTAGTGGAAATCAATGCGACAAACTTCCTGAACTTCCGTCAGGAAATTATGAACATGCAAAAGGCCGTTTACGAGCCTGCTCGCCAGACAGATATTGAAAAATTTGAACACACGGTTTTAGATAAGAGTTCTCTATGTCTTGGTCTTTTAAATAAAAAGAAAAAGCTAATGGGGATTGCTTTTGCGGGCCCTCTTCACTTGTACCCGCTTGAGCGCGGAGTGCGTGTAGACCCGAACTTCAACGACCATGACTGTCTTTATATGCTGGATTTAACCATTGACCCAAGCCTTCAAAAATCAGGACTGGGAAGAGCACTTAAATACGCTCTTTCAGCAATGGCCATCGTTAAAGGAGTTAAACGCATCCAGGGAAGAAACCGCGACCGTCTTGCCGGTGGAATGATCAACATCAACCTCTCTCTAGGAGCTGTTGAACAAAACTACATGAGAGAAGATTATCCTGATTTCGAAAACCACAGAGACGTCTTCTACTACACGACAAAAGTTGACTGGAAAAAACCACAGATCCATTTAAGCCGTGGAGTAAACATCCCTCTTTCAATCAGAAGTCTGGATAAAGCGTACCTGGATTTCCAGCTTCCTTATATGGTGAACAAAGTTTGTCTTTCAAACTTCGTTTCAGAGGCCTTCTTAAAAGGAGTCAGAGATTTCCTTTCTGTTCTCCCTCAAGATCTTCGCCACGGTTACACAACATCAGGCCAGTCTGAGTGTGTGGATAAAGTTGCCAAGGCGATCTGGGTAAAATCAGACGCAAAAATCAAAGAGAAAAACGTCAATAAAATGCTGACGTTTAAAAACCACTTCTTTGGAAACGGCTCAATGCTGGCGAGATCTCTAAGTCTAGAGAACGATCCATACTTTAAAGTCACTCGTCTGCCAAATCCAAATGAAAATGATTATAAAGAAGTTTTAAAATCGGTAGAAAAAGAATTTGCCACAGGTGAATACCTGGCGACTTGGATCGAGCCGGTGCTACAAAAAACGATGGAAAAAGTTCCTTACGAATTCCTTCGTGGGGTAAGAGAGCTGGCAACCAAATACAATGTTGCTCTCATTTACAACGAAACAGCTTCACAATTTTTCAGGTATTCACAAAAGCAATTTATGGCCTCGTGTTTTAGTGAAATCACTCCAGATGCGGGAATGATTTACTTCTCTGGCCAATCAGGGATCGCTTACACTTCAACAAAGTATTTCCTGGAGCAGCCACTGATGATGATCAGTACTTGGGATGGAGATGAATTCCATTTCCTAAGCTACTACCATGCTTTTAAAAATGTGATGGCGAATCTGGAAGACTACAGAGAAACAACTAAGAATTTCCACGATAAACTGGTTGATCAACTTTCTCGTTACGAAATTGATGCTATTAGAATCGACAATGGCTTTGGGTACTTCAAAGGTTCAATCCCAGGTTCAATGAGCAAAATGTTTGTGCTCAATAAAGACACTGGCCACTACCTGATCTGCCCAAGCTTCGATGCGATGAAGGAGTATTTAGAATCATGAGCACAAATTGTATGTTCCCTTATATCAAATATCAGCCAGGAAAAAGTAACTACGACTGGGGACTTTCTCATGGAGAAGAGTTTCGCACGGCCATCGGAGAGCTGACTGAAATCAGACGCAACCTGATGCTGGCAAAAAACCCGGCTCTGGCAAAAAAATTAGATGAGCTGGCCATGGAGCAGTTTAATCTTTCAAAGAAATTTGCTCCCAATATCGCCAGCGAAATTGAAGGGATCGCCAAAGGTGCGGGTCTGACACTTCCCGACCTGGTTGTTTTAAACAACTACACTGACTTTAGAGATATTATCCTTCCAGAAGAAGGATGCTCAACTGTTCACATCCAGACTCCTGATGAAATTCTCTCGGGACAGACATGGGATATGCACAGATCGGCAAAAAACTATATGTCGCTTATCCACGTTCCTGCTAACGACCGCCATACAGCTCAGCTAGTGCTGACACTGGTTGGTTGCGTAGGTTTAATGGGAGTGACGACAGACAATACTCTCATTGGTGTTAACAACATCAATACGGCCAATGCTAAAGCTGGTCTTATCTGGCCTTTACTTGTCAGACGAGTGCTTGAAGAAAAAAGCCTTGGTCTTATGAGAGACACACTAATGAAAGCACCAGTGACGTCAGGACACAATTACCTGATTGCTTCTCCTGAAGGTGGAGAGCATTTAGAAATCACTCCGACTGTTGCTGAAAAAGTTTCAGGACTTCAGGCCGGACAAGTGGGAAGTGTTTTTCACACTAACCACTGCGTAGGCTTTCATGTTGAGAAATTAGAAGACAAGAGCTCTATGAGTTCAACAACTTTTAATCGTTGGGCGCTTCTGTCAAAGAAAACATACAAAGTGACTGATTTAGAAGACTTTAAAAACCTTCTTTCAGACCACGAAGAATTCCCTAAATCAATTTGTTCACACTTTGAAAATGGTGCTCAAGACCCATCATTTACTTGTGGTGGTGGAGCTTCTGATTTAAAACGCGGCCACCACATCTTCTGGAGAGGATGCCCGGCCCACGATCAAGATTACCGCGAGTATGAATTCTTTAACGATGGACACGATTTTAAAAAAGTGAAATAAAAATATGGAAGAATTAGAGTATCCCTTTTTCTTTACCTGGGTAAAACAAAAGAACCCTCTGCGCTTTAGTATCGCTTCAGTTGATGGAGTAAAAATCTATACTGATACCGGCCACGAGCTCATCGATATGTCTTCGATCAGCTATCAGGCAAGTTTTGGTCACAATCACCCGACCATTATAAAATACATGAAAGAGCAGCTCGACACTGTCCCAATGAGTGCTCCTCGTGGAATTTTCCCGGGAAAAACAGAAGTCACTCATGAACTTCTAAAGTACATGGATAAAAAAGATGGCAAGATCTTCTATACCACTGGTGGAGCCGAGACGGTCGAAAACGCTCTTAAATTCGCCAGAGACATCACCAAAAGAAAGATTGTTTTAGCAAGACAGACCTCTTATCACGGGGCCACCCTAGGCGCTCTGGCCGCTACCGGCGACTGGAGAAACAAGGCCCACATGATTCCAGAAAATTGGGTAGTAAGAATTCCTGAACCTCATGAGCCGGATGCTATCGCCCGTACCAGAGAAATTATTCTTCAGACCGGACCTGATAAAATTGCGGCCTTTATTCTTGAGACGATCACTGGAGGAAACGGAGTTTATGCCGGCACTCAAGAGTGGTGGGATGGCATCAGTGAACTGTGCCGCGAGTTTGGAATTCTTTTAATCATGGATGAAGTTATCTGTGGTTTTGGCCGCACCGGACTTTCATTCGGATACATGCACTACAATGTTAAACCGGACATTATCTGTTTAGCTAAAGGTATAACTGGCGGAATGGTTCCTTTCGGGGCCGTCTGGACGAGTGAGCCGATTCACACTTACTACATGAATAACGTCCTTGCTAACGGGTTGACCAACTACGCCCACCCAATGGGGATTGCTGCCCTTAAAGGTGTTTTAGAAATTTGTCAGGACTTTGATTTTCAAAAACACCTGGAACATATTTCACAAGTCTTTAAGCGAGAAATGGAGTCCCTTCGTTCGATGAAAGAAGTGGAAACAATCAGATACCATGGAATGCTGGCCGCGGTAGATTTAACCGTCGATATTACCTGGAAAAGATTTTTCGATAACGGAATTCACCTCGCAACTCAAAATAAAAGAATTGTCCTCGCTCCTCCTTTAATCATTACTGAGAAAGAATTAGTAGAAGGAATGAACCGCTTTAAAAACGCTCTCAAGGATTTTGAATAATGACACCAACGAACTCTCCAAAAGTTTTTAAGGATGCCCACGCGGCCCTACACGATATTAAATCAGGCATGACTCTGATGAGCGGAGGCTTTGGTCTTTGCGGAATCGCTGAAAACTGCATTGATGCACTAACGACCATTGACGTAAAAGACCTGACAGTTATTTCCAACAACATTGGAAACTCTGGACGTGGTTTAGTTAAAATTTTAGTTCAAGATAAAATTAAAAAAGCTTATTGCTCATATGTCGGTGGAAACCCTGACCTTGAAAAAAGAATGCTTTCAAAAGAAGTTGAGGTGGAGCTTGTTCCTCAAGGGACATTCTCTGAAAGAATCCGTGCGGCCGGAATGGGTATCCGCGCTTTTTACACACCCACAGGATACGGCACTCTTATCGCTGAAGGAAAAGACGTTAAGATGTTTGACCGCCCTTGTATTTTAGAAACTGCTCTTCACGCCGACTTCGCTATTATTAAAGCGCAAAAAGGCGACACCTATGGAAACCTGTGGTTTAAAGAAACCGCTAGAAACTTCTCCCCTCTTATGGCGATGGCCGCAAAGATCACCGTCGTAGAAGTGGAAGAGTTAGTCGAAGTCGGACAAATCCCGGCAGAAGACATTCACCTTCCAGGACTTTTTGTCCAAAGGATTTTCCAAGGAAAAAATTATAAAAACGAAATTGAATTTCTAGTGACGGAAGGAGTTTAAGATGGCCTGGACAAATGAACAAATGGCAGATGAGGTCATTAAAGTTTTCGCTCCTCATAGCTCCGTCAACTTAGGAATTGGAATGCCGACGATCATCGCCGAGCGCATGCCCAAAGATCTGCACATCATGATTCACTCTGAAAATGGAGTGCTTGGTGTAAGTGGCAGACCTACTAAATCATCAGTCTCTCCTACTTTAATCAACGCTGGAAAAGAAACAGTCAGTGTTGCTCCTGGAGCGAGCTTCTTTGATAGCTCACTGAGCTTTGGAATGATCCGCGGCGGGCACATTGATTACTGTGTTCTTGGTGGAATGGAAGTCGATAGCGAAAGAAGCCTGGCCAACTGGATGATCCCAGGGAAAAAGGTCACCGGAATGGGCGGAGCTATGGACTTAGTTAATGGCTCTAAACAGGTCATCATCATGATGAATCACTTCAGTAAAGACGGCACAGCAAAACTTCTTAAGAAATGCGTGCTTCCTCTTACAGGAAAAGAAGTTGTCGACCTGGTGGTCACAGAGATGGGTGTATTTAAACCAACAGGAAATGCGTTTAAGATCATCAAGCTTGCTCCCGGCGTGGAAAAAGCAGATCTGAAGATCGAAGCCCCTCTGGAGTAATCTCCATAGTAATAAAATGTAAGTTCCCAAAGAATCTCGGGGATGGATAGGATTTAAGAAAAAAATCAAAGGATTGGTTTATGCTTAAATTCGCTCTTCCCCTATGCCTTCTTCTTAGCGCCTCACCTCTATTTGCCCTGACAAACTCTACATTTGCCGACTCTCCCGAATGGACTCCAGTGGTGCAGATTAAGAGTGAAGCCCCCGATTCAACCGGCGAAAGTATTCCTGGTTATTGTAACGCCACCTTTATTGCTAAAAACATCTTGGTGACGGCCGCTCATTGTGTGAAGCTTGCTTACATCTCTAAAGACAACAAACTCAACATCCAAACTGGGTATTACAAATACGTAAAGAGACCAGACGGACAAGTAGTGCGCATCGGATATGTGCCAAAAAATAACTTCGATCGCCACATCAATATCGAACTTCCAAAGTCACTTGCTGATAAGATTGCTTCGCGCGGAGAAAAAGCGCAGATCGGCCCTGATGAGGATTTTGCTGTTCTTTGGTGGAACGAGGCCACTCCAGAAATAGACGAACTAAACTTCGCGACTCCCGTGACCCTGGCCGAACACAATCAGATTATTAAAAACATCAAGGCCTATCCATTAAAGGCCGTTTCTATCAATCTCTTTAGCGAGATGAGTAACGATACAAAACGCATGGCCGATTTAAATAACTACAAATGGAGCGGAGGGTACGTCTACTCGAAATCTTCTTCTCGTGTTGAAGAAGGCGACAGCGGAGCCCCTCTCTTCGTCAACATCAACGGAAAGATGAAAGTCTTTGCGGTGGTAAAAGGAAAAGCGACGACAATCTTTGATAATTGGGATGTGTATTCTGCGCTTCACAATCACTTGTGTACTATTGCTAAGAAAATGCCGACTGATATGAAGATTGGAAGTTGTTTGTAGAAATTTTTTGAGCTCTAAAATAAAAAAGGGGCCCCCTGCAAAGGCCCCATTTTTTTTGGCATCCTGCCACTAGTAAGTGGACATCCTATCCCTTACACTTATGATTATAACCGCTATTTTATTTTTTGCTTTAAATTTTTTTGTGGGTAAAGTTTTCCATAAAACTTTATTGAGGTTATCATAGGCAGTAAGTCTTAATATTGAACTAGTAACACTCATTACGACAAGGCATATAGAATGATCAATCGTCTCAAAGAAGCCCTAAAGGCCCTATTAAGGCCCCAAAAAGACTACCAAATGGACTATAAGATCCAGTCGTTCACCTACTTCATCCCGGCACCTCCACCAAGGTCTTCAGGGTATCGAGAAAAGCAATTTGATAAACTTTTTTATGAGTTCATTAACCGTGGATATAAAATTTTAAGCACCACGACCCAGGCATCTTCTGCCGGAGAAAAACACTCGGGAATGTGGGTCATGTTTGTGGTACAGGCGACCAACGCTGAAGCTGAGAAGCTTAACTTGAATGACATTTTAGCTGAAGAAGTAAAAAACAAATCTCAGGTTAAAGAAGAAATCGAAGGACTTTATTACATCGACGATAGGGCCAATGAACTATGAGGAAACCTCTCCTACTGTGCTCTATTTTCTTACTTAGTTCCTGCGCTTACATCTCAAAAAAATTTGAATCAATGGCGGAGAATAAAAACACATCTGCGCTACCAGTTCAAAATGCCAAAATAAATTACTGTGCTCCTTTAGGCCGCGTTCAATACATCAGTGAAGATGAGCACACACTCAAATTTTATCGCACACTCAATACTCCTATTTTTGAAAACAAGTCTCTTTCTTTTATTGAAAGATCTATCATGCTTTCATTGATTGAAATGTCAAAAAGACCTGATGAAGCCTCTCCCTTTTCACGCCTGCAGATTTATTTAAAAGTTAACGGCAAGAGTTACTACTACGACTTCAGGCCTAAACGCCTGGAAGATGACACCAAGATGCCTTACCTGAGAGGTCTTGATTTCCTGGCGCAAAAATTTCTTCCGAAACAAAACCTGCTCTCAGTGGCCACTAAACTCGATGCTCTGGCCCCGACTGCTCTGGGCGTGAGTGTGGGACTGGAAAACTTCCTGCGCGAGAATCAAAAAGACTTAATTAAAAATGATGAGCTCAATGAACGCTTCCTAAAAGGTGATGATGTTCTTACCCGTTATGAAACGTTTGAGCGCAAAAGCTTTAGAGCTGTTGTAGAACAATACATGTCACCTACTTACTCTAAACTTTCTGATTACGAATACGAAAAAAATGGTCTTGATGCCAACAAGTCTCCGAAAGGAAACTTCGAGGCCAACTGCAATTACGACCTTTCTAAAGAGCCGACACTAAGAGATGAAATGTTTGGTAGAGAACCTAAGAGAACTCATTCTATTGGCATGAGCGACGGCCAGGACTATTTCCTTGCAGTAAGCTCCATGACTCTGTTTAAACCTTATACAACTCAACCAAAACTCTCTTATTTTATGAAGGCCCGCCCTTCAGCATTGCCAATGCCTATTTGCGAATTTAAAGGAAAAAATCAGGAAATCGTCCTCTTCTCCAGCGACGGTAGAAATCCGGTTCAACACCTTCAACACTTAGTGGCCTATGAGATTGATCAAATCGATTCATCGTACACACTCAATGAACTTCTCAATTTTTCCCGCCACCTTTTTCTTTCAAGTCCGGACCGCATTCTTTATGAATCAACACGCGGAAGAAAGGCCCAACTGGATTTTTTCCTGGCAATGAATTTTCCTATCTATCACGTAGAGAACTTAGGAAATATTTTTGGCCACGCCAACTTCAAGGGTGAAAAAAAACAAGAATCGAGTCTGCATATCGACGATAGAAGTATCGCCAGACTCTGGTGCGGGCAATGAAAAAACTCACAGTCACAGGTCTTGCTTCCAAAAGGCTCGTCCTCTCACTGGATATCTCTTACTCCGTCTTTGATATGACTTTAATGGATCTTCTCTTAAAAAATGGCATCCCAGTCGCTTCCAGCTGTGGAGGCGATGGCATCTGCAAAAAATGCGTTGTCACAATCAACGAAGAAAACATCCTTTCGTGCCAAAAACGCGTCCGCGAACTCTTTAGAGAAACCGACTTAGTCGAGCTCACATTTTCTTATTTGTAGACAGAAATCACTTCCTCTTTTAACATTGAGAAAAACCCTTAAACGATTGGCATAATATGCGTTATTTATCTATTGATATCGAGGCCACTGGCCTAAACGAAAACGATTACATGATCGAATTCGGAATGATTCCTTTTTGTACAGAAACTAAAAAAGTCGAAGACTCTCTTGCCCGCAACTTCTATATCAAGTGCCCTTCTTTTGAGACGCTAAAACCCAGACTAGATAAATGGGTTATCGAACACAACGAAATGCTTATCCACAAGGCCCATGTTACAGGGCTACACCTGGATAGCTTCCGCGATGAACTTGAGACTTACCTCATCAGCAAAGAAGTTAAAAACTACTTTAAAAACGAAAAGAACGAAAAGATTATCCTCTTCGGAAAATCAATGAGCGCCATCGACCTACCATTTCTAAACCGCGACCTCTCATGGGAATTCATGCGCAAACATTTCCACCACAGAAACCTCGACCTCTCATCAACTGCCAACACATTAATCGACCTCAAGTTCATCCCCGCTGAATGCTCTTCAGGCTCAAAACTAATGAGTTTCCTCGGCATGGGCGAAGTCAAACACACCGCCCTCGAAGACGCCAAAAACACCGCCCTAATGTACTTAAAACTCCTAGACATGTTCCAACGAAAGAACTAGCGCAATCCACTCCCCAAAAAAAATAATCCGCCAGAATTGATTATGGATGGTAGATACTAGGCGCGAGGGAACGCAGGAGGAGACGTACGTCCGTACGTCGCACGACTAAGTCCCCCGAGCAACGACGTAGATACCATTCAGAATCAATTCTCAGTTATTTTAATTAGCTGCTAAGAAGTCGGTTGGGTCGATAGCTTGCCCATTTTTTCTAACTTCAAAATGAAGATGCGGCCCATACGTTCGCCCCGTCATCCCAACCTGTGCGATAACCTGCCCACGATAAACCCTCTGGCCCTGTTTCGTATAATTTTCTTTAGCATGGGCATAAACAGTAAAATACCCATTCTTATGTGCAATAACGGTGATATTTCCATACCCACCAATCTCATCTCCAGAATAAACCACAACCCCTTCTGCTGCCGATACAATGTGTGATCCAACACGCGCAGGAATGTCCACGCCTTCATGCTTTCTTCCCCAGCGAGCACCGAAGTTTGAACTTAGGCGGTTGCTTGAAGGAACTGGCCAGAGGAACTCACCACTTTGTAAAAGATGGTTAGGGTCAAATGGACGAGCTTCAATATCCTGCTCAAGGATTCCACGTTTAAGAGGAATAAAGACCCACTCTCCGCTTTTAATCTTCTTGCCGGTATTAGATGCTTGGATTTTTTCTTTGGGAACGTTGAACTCTTTAGCAAGGCTTTCGATAGTGTCGGTAGGTTTAACCATGACGTAATGACCGCTTTTCACTGATGCACAGGCAAAAGCAAAAAGAGAAATCATAAGTAATAGGGCGTTTTTCGTAATGGTCATTATTCCAATATCTTCCTTGAATCCTTCGTCACATAACCTTATCGGCTAGCGAGGAAAAATATTTTCTAGAAAACCTTTTAAGTCTTCTATTATTTCCATCTGTGATCGTCCGTAATCGCAGAGTTTAACGGGAGCAACAGAAATCATTTTATCTTCAATGGCCTGGCAATCGGAATCTGGAAACTCTTCAAAGCCTTTATAGACTCCGCCAATCCAATAGTATCTTCTTCCTCTGAAATCTAGTCTTTCTTCGATATCTTCGGAATACTTTCTAAGTCCGGTTCGGGTGACTTTAGTTCCTAAAATCTCCGCTTCTGCACACCAAGGAACGTTGATATTCAGTAGTGTCATTTGCGGTATCGCTTTCGATATATTTGATTGTACAAGAGTTTTTATAAAATTTGAAGCACTATAATAGTAGAGAGTGTTTTTGTCGGGATTTTTAAAATCCATGCACGAGCTCACAGCAATTGCAGGAATACCATGAAAGGCAGCTTCTCTAGCGGCAGCGACAGTACCTGAGTAATAGACATCCTGCCCGAGATTGGCCCCGCGGTTAATCCCCGAAACAAGTAAATCTATTTTTTGTCCGTAATATTTTGAATGGGGATTCTTAAACAAATGACCGATGGCCATCAATGAACAATCAGCCGGAAAACCATTGCAAGCATAAACATCATCTGCGATTTCTTCCAGCCTCACAGTCGTATCAAGTGTCAGCGTATGCCCTGTGGTCGAGCGCTCATTCATGGGAGCCACAACAATGACGTTAGCAATACTCCGTAGAGTTTCTTTTAAAATATTAATCCCAGGAGCATGAACTCCATCATCGTTTGCCAGAACGATATTTAACATGGCCCTCTCTCCAGTTACTTTAAAAATTATCTAATGAATGTGTATTCTTTTTAATTAAGTCCATCTCGGTGGTAAGCTTCTTTAAGTCCACATTGCGGTAACAGACCTCAATTTTTGAGTTGATGGAAAAACTCATCAGGTCGAACTCGAAATAATCAAAAAGTGATGGCATGATATTGCTATTCCAATCCATGCGCAGAACGATTTTCTTGTCGTCAGTGAGCACTTTTGAAAAGTGAGTGTAAAAATTAGAAATAAAATTATTTAAAACGTTGCGCTGGTGAAGCTCTTCAAAATAAGAAAAATTAAAAATCATTCCCGAAAAATTTTCTCCTCTACATAGAGAAATATCCAGCTCCGGATGATAAGTAAGATAGTACTTCACTCCCATTGTTTCTGGGCCTTCACTCCATTCATCACAATCGATATAAACATTCTCTGGATTAAATCCGGCCTTTTTCAAGTCTTCCAACACCTTTTTAATCATCGGATCATTGGAGCGGTCAAAATGTAGATGGATTCTATCTAATGGATCTAAAAGCGGTATTAAATCACTCAAAAAAATATGCTCTTGAATGAAGTTAAAACTTCTTGGTGAAAAATTAAACCCAAAGTCTCGAAGCCCTTTTTGTTTCAAAAGTTTCAGAGTTCTTTGATCGTAAATGCCTTCAATTTTAAAGTCCTGGGCCATAGATTTTATAATAACCCAAAACAGGACAAGCATTTTACAGGGGACTGATCTTGCCTACCTCATCACTCTAAAAAAACCAGCAGATCTTTAAAGAAGATGTCATTATCAGCTGTTCCGATGGATTCTGGATGAAATTGGTAAGACACTCCTCTTGGAAATTCCTGAATGTCCACTTCCTTTTCTTTCTCCCAGACAGAGAGTGAATTGTAGCGCTGAACAGGGATTTTTCGCCCTTTAAACTCGATAAGCTCACTTTGACCATGAACCTGATGTCTTGAATAATCGACTCTTCTGCCGGCGATTTTCCCCATAAGCTGATGGCCCAGACAAATCCCCATGACGAAAAGATTTTTTTTATCCATGAGCAACTTTATCTTCTCCTGGTAATGAATGTATTCATCCGGATGCCCGGGACCTGGGCCAAGAATAAGAGCGCGCTTCTGTGATGACTTCATCAGCTCATCAAAATAGAGAGACGAAAAAAACTCTCTATGTCCTAAAACCTGCACACTTGTTTCGTGAGCGTATAAAACATTGGCAATGTTGTAGGTAAAGCTGTCTTCAAAATCGATGATCAGGATTTTATCTAACATTGATAGATGTAAAGTTATTGCTGTTGTAGTTGATGTAAAGAAGCAGGCCAAATTTTTTATCGATTAAGTCGCGTGTGTAATTAAACTCCAGCTTCCAGCAATTGTTAATAGGCGCATAGAGAATCGAGTAACTACTTTGTGAAATCAGTTTACTTTCGATGTTGTAATCGAGTTCATTTTTTAGTGTGATTAAATCGTTAAGATTTAACTCCAGGTCATAACCCACAAGCTTAGTGATAGGTGTGCTTGAAGAATTAAACGAGTTGTAAGTGAAGTCCCCATTAAGCTTTAGGCGATCAAAATTAAAACCAATCGTCGACGTCAGCTTGTGCTCACCTGACTTATGAAAATAAAATTCCTGAACTCCAAGAGTAAAGCGATCAAGCGCGATCCCGGTATTGATGTAAAGCCTGGTCAGCCTGTCGCCCCACGGACGCTCAGAATCAACAGTCATATCAATCCCCTGAGAGACATCAAAGAAAGTAATATTGCTGTAGTTAAAGTTGTCTTTTAAATAACGGTTGTCTTTATAGGGATCAAATTTATTAGATGTTTTTCTAATTAAGTTGTTATTCCACTGAAATTCAAGTGTGTTGCTCAAAGGAAGTGAATCCTGCGCCGTCGTCTGGTTAGTTAAATGCTCGCGGTCTCTTAAAGCATCCAGGTAATCAAATTGACCGTCATCGCTTTCAATCTGGTTTCTAAAATTTTTATTCCCGCTAAATTTCTGTTCACCCAGGTAGTAGTGCTTTAATTTAAATTCCTGAGAGTGACGGTAACTGTTGTTGTAAACCAGTGTTGTCTGTTCAGAATTCCCCGACTTAACTTCTGGAAGCACTCCGATTGTCGTCACATTTTTAGCATTATTCGCCCGGGCCGCTTCTTCAGAGTTTAAGTTAATAGGTCTCTCTTCGATATAAGAAAGCCCATAAATCTTTTCCAACTCTACCTTGGCCTCTGTTTCATAGATCAGACCTTTTTTAGCAAAACTCTTATTTTGCTCAGTTGGTAAATGATAAGTTTGATAATCAAGCTTTAAGTGATGAGAGAAAAAAACCGGCCCCAGGTTTCCTAATTGCCAATCTAAGTATGGAGCAAAATTAAGGCGTCGGGCGTTTCTTATCGGTCCGTTGATATCCACTGTGTTTTGTTTAAAAACTGTATAATCGGCACCAAAACCAAAAGAGACATTCTTAAGAAACGGGTATGGGCTATGAAGGATGTTATAAGGTACAGATGACAAGGTCAGCTTTGGCAACATCTGAACATACTGTTTATCAAATTTCTTCGGATCGCTAATCAACATGTTTTTGTTGTAATAGCTTTGCATACTAAGAGAAAAAAGTGAGTTTCTTCCCTCTAAGAATCCACCGCCCCCGACTTCTGTTCCGCGGACGCGCTCTTTAGCAAAAAAATCCATATCTCTGATAGTGTCGAGATCAGACGTATCATTAAAATACACGTGCCCATTTAGGTAGTGCTTATAAATGTAATGTCCTTCCAGATCAGAGAACTGACGAAATTCTTTTTTCCCACTTAAACTCTTATCAACTTTATTGGGCTCATAAATGCGGTCGTTAATCCCCAGAGTGTTTAACTCAAACCAGCTCTTTTCTTTAATGTTCTGCCTGTACTGTAACTCTCCCCCAAGCCCCCTGTCCCCAAAGGTGGAAGGTGTCAGTGTGAGATCTTTATAATCATCTATCGCCCAGAAAAAAGGCTGCTGGTAGCGAAAGCCTTCATCCGAACTAAATCCAATTGAAGGAAAAAGAAGTCCTGTCTCTCTTTTTTGCTTAATAGGAAAAACAATATACGGCACATACATGGCCGTCACACCGTTTACTTTGATAAAGGCATGTTTCAAAGTGACGTACTGACCGATTGTAATTGTGATTTGCTTTCCAAAGATACTCCACGATTCCGGACAATCCCGACATGTCGTGTACTCTGCTTCCTCGGCGTAAATTTTATCACTTGATGTCTGAATGATTTTCTTTCCAGTGACAACATAGTTATCAGAAAGCACGCGGGCATTATCCAGGTCAATAATTTTGGTGAGAAAGTTGTATTTCAACTTCGTCCCATACAGGGTCATCTCTGGCGCAATATAACGGACGTTACCGATGACTTCAGTTTCACCTGTCGTGAAATTGATTCTCGCCTTTTCCCCGTAAATAGAATTTTTTAAGTGAGTAATAACAACGTTACCAACGGCCTCAAATTCGTTAGTGCTGGACTTTCTAAAAGCTTTATCTGAAAGCACGTTGATTTTCTGGCCCAGGTCGAACTCAAAAGTTTCGCGGGCAAAAACAGATGAAGAAAAACTAAGAGCGAATAAAACGCTGAACTTCACCAATAAAGTAATAAGACCCGCACACCAGAATGGTTTGCGACTTGGTCGTTTGAAGTTCTCTTTTCCAGTCGAAGACAAAATTTAACATTCCTTTGTTAACAAGTTCCGCCGCTTCCTTAAGTCCTTCTGGTGGAAGAGCTTTTGGATGGTCAAAAGTTGTAAGCGAGAGCTCTGCTCTTTCTTTAAAAAAATCGATCAGTGATTTCAGCATCACAGTCACTTCATTTAAAGGCCTCGCTGAAAAACTAATCAGTAAACTCTCGGGCATGATGAGAGATTTATCTTCCTCAAAACTCTCGAGCATTCTGCGTACGCCATCAATATTATGGGCACCTATAAAGATAAGGGACTTCCCGCTAAATGTCATTATTTCTCTACGCCCTTTATAGAGGGGCAGGTGCGAGATCCCCGTCTCAAATGTCAGATCTGTCTTTGGTTCTAAATAGTAAAACATCTCCCAGGCCAGACGCTGATTTTCCAGAAAATAATTATCCGATTTCTCATTTTTTGGAATCACTCTCCAGTCGACCTGATGACTCTTTACGTACTGACTGGTCAGCTCGTTTAAGTAATTCAGAGAGAAATGAGTAAAGAGAACTTTATTGGCCCGGGACACCGCAATTTTCTCTCCTAAAATCTGCTCGTAACGGCTGCCGAGAATACTTTGGTGATCGCGGGAAATGGAAGTGATACAAGCGCAATCCGCATCAAAATGGTTAACAGCATCAAGTTTCCCCCCAAGGCCCACTTCAAGCAGAAGATAATCTAGAGGAGCTCGATTCAAGGCCTCTCTTAAAAAAACCAAAAACAAAAACTCATAAAAAGAAACCTTCGTTCCAGGCAATTCCTGGTGAAGTCTTTCCTGGGCGGTCTCGATAGAGTTTTTCAACTCTTCATAACTGGCCTCTTTCGAATGCCCGTCTTTAGAATATAAGAAACGCTCGCGGATACTTAGAATATGCGGAGAAGTCCAAAGGGCAAAACTCTTCTTCTCTTTAGCAAGCAGCGACCCCAGAGTGTGGGCCGTTTGCCCCTTCCCATTAGTCCCTGCAATGATGACAACCTTAGTTCCTTGCTTTTTGAAGCCGTCAATAAAAGGTGCATACACTGCTCGGGTGCGCTCAAGCCCCGGAGTAAAAACCTCGAACCCAAAATTCTGGGTAAGGAAGTCCATGATCTCCTTTTCTTTTTGGGGATCGAAATCTTCACTTATTTCTTTGGTAATCACTTGATTAGTCATGTTTTGGTCCTGAGGACCCCTATTTGGCCATTTTTTTTGGCAGTTGAAAAGACATAAAACATAAACACTTGATCCAATTTCTCAAGTTTTATTAAGGATAAGCCGATTAGCCTTTGTAACAATGTATTTTTGACCGATGATTAGACGAAGCTAGATTAGGAAAAAATGAAGAAAACCACCTTAAAAAAATGGTCGCGTGTTCTGGGAATGATTCTCATTCCTGCGTTTTTTTCATTAACTTCTGCCCAGGCCGCTTCTGTTAATTGCGTGGCCGAAAAAGCAGAATTCAAAAGACTCTACCTTGAGCTTCAGGCCAAATTTTTAAACTACGAAGGCAAAGACACTGTTGTCGATTCTAAAGGCAACATGCTACTTGTTCCCCATGATCCAAAAAAGGAATACGAAGGAAAAGCTTTTGAAGCGGCCATTTATCAGGAATACCAAAACTCTCTTAAAAAAGTAGCAAAACTTTATCAAGCAGCAAAGTTTGGTAGTGATGCTGACGATATCAAAAAAGGCACTCCTGGTTTAGTTGATTTTCTAAAGGCCATTGATGATGGCGACAATTCTGCTTATATCCAAAAAAGTAAAATCGGCGATGTTATCGATGATCTCTATAAAGCGAGTAACGCTAAGTTTGGAAACTCTTCTGATAAAAAATTTGCTCTCAATGCAAACGATAAATACCTGCTTAAAAAACTTCTGACACACGCTCAAGACCGCTTGTGTAGTGTTGAGAGTTTTGAAAAAACAGGAAAAGGCACAAAACTTTTTGATGCTAATTACCTGGGACAAGTAAGAAATGCTCCTTTAAACCGTTTAATTGGCGCTCTTAAAAATGCCAAAATCGGTTCAGAGTCAGAACTTCTGGTTGACGAAAAAACGGCGATCTCATCTGCGATGTCTGAACACTTAAAACAACTTTCTGATTGGATGAAAAAGAATGAGGCCTGCAGAAAGGCCGTCGCTAATCCGGGCTTTATTCAGGAAAATATCCAGGGTTGTAACTACAATAAATTCCTGGAAGTGCTCAATCAGCAAAACCTGGATGAAATCCAGGGAGTTCTTCACTTTATCAACTCTAACGAAAGACTGCTCAACCGCGCTCAGGCCAAAGCAGAAACAGCACTTGATGAATTGAAACTTGAAAGTGTTATCGACAGCACATTTGCAGGAATGGGCAATGCTGTCAGCTGTACTAAAATTGATGGCCCAAATAACAAACAACGTATTTTCGTACGAAATCTTCCTTATAGAGAAAATAAATTCGATACATCAAAAGTTGTCTGTAAATTAAAAGATAAAGAATTAAAGTCTTCCGAGTGTTCACAGAAAATTGAATTGATTTCAGATGAGCTAGGACGTGGACTGGAACTTAGACAAAAAGATAAAACTGGTCAGAACGTAACGTTCTCTATTTCAGGAAGCTCAAGCTGCGAGAACCTGACTCCATCAAATGGTGTCTTAAGTAGTGAAGGTTCATTAAAAACATCTGAAATGTGTCTGGCGGAAGGAAAGAAACTCACTCCGGCAATGACCCTTGTGCCATCAGAAGATAAAAAAACCTGCGTAGACCCAGCAACCCTTTCTCCTAAAACACCAGACATCTGTCTGGCAGAAGGAAGTAATAAAAAACCAGCAATGGTTCTCTTCCCATCTCAAGATAAAAAATCTTGTGTTGACCCTTCAACACTCTCTCCAAAAACACCGGAGATCTGTAAGGCCGAAAGCGAAAATAAAAAATCTAAGATTGTACTTGTGCCATCAGAAGATAAAAAATCATGTGTAGACCCAGCTGTCCTTGGACTAAAGACTGGAGAAATGTGCCAGGCCGAAGGTGAGGCCATGAGCCCTAAAAAAGCACTCATCCCTTCTACTGATAAAAAGACGTGTGTTGAAGACCCAAGCACTTCAGGTCTTAAGAGTGGAGAAATGTGTAAGGCCGAAGGTGAGGCCCTTAATCCTAAAAAATCACTTATCCCTTCTGAAGACAAAAAGACATGTATTGAAGATCCTAAGGCCCTAAAGACAGCAGAAGTTTGTAAGGCCGAAGGCGAAGCGATGGATCCTAAAAAATCGCTTATCCCTTCTGAAGATAAAAAAACATGTATTGAAGACCCTAAAGCGGATAAAGCATCGGGTATAAAAACAGCTGAGGCCTGCAAAGCAGAAGGCGAGGCCATGGATCCAAAGAAAGTACTGGTTCCATCTGAAGACAAAAAATCTTGTATCGAAGATCCTAAAGCTTCAGTCCTAAAAACAGAAGCAAACTGTAGTGAAGAAGGTGCGGCGATGAGTCCTCCAAAAACACTGGTTCTTTCTGAAGATAAGAAATCTTGTATCGAAGACCCTAAAGCAAGCAACAAAAAAGACTCATCTTCTGATGAAGAGAAAAAATGTAATGATAAAAATGACAAGTGGATTCAGGATTCAAATGATGGTCGCCCTGGTATCAGATACGCATGGGACTCTGAAAAGAAAACATGTACTGACAGACGTGAAGAGAAATCATCAAGAAGAGAAGAAAAAGATGAAACTCCATCTGGCCCGGATTTAAGCGGAACTCCAAAACAGGCCCCGGCCCGTTTTACACCGGTAAACATCCCAACTCGTCAGATGTTTATCCTGCCTGGTATGCCTTAATCATCAATGACTAAAAAACATAGGACGTATCACTTGATCCCAGGATCGTGATACGTTCATCTTTTAAATCTTCAATCTCTTTAAAAAGCTGCGATTGAAAATTCGGTTTTAAGTGCCCAAGAAAAATTGGTACATCTGGAGGCATTTTTTTGATCTCCGCTTTCATCGTCGCCGGAGTATGGTGTTGGCTGTCACGCGCTACTTGTGAGAGTGCGTTGGGAAAACTCACTTCAGTAAAAATCGCCTTTAAATTCTTCACCTGCTTAGCATATTCCCAGATAGCATCAGTAGGTCCCGTATCCTGCGTAAAAACAACAGATGCATTTTTTCTTTCAATAATAAATCCTAAGGCCCCTGTTGAATGATTCACCGGCACCGGAAGAATGCGATAATCTCCTAACACTAAGGACATCTCTGGTTTGATATCGTGAAAACGCAGTGTCGGATTTTCTTTATTGGGAAGGGCCGTAAAATCAGGCCAGATCACATCATTTAACAAGTGAGTCTTAATCGCCTCTCTCACCGGAGTGTTGGCATAAATTTCAAAAGGTCTCCCCTTCATCCCAAAACAATTGTCGGCGAGGAAGGCAAGATCAGAAATATGGTCGAGATGTGAATGAGAAATAAGTACGTAATCAATATGTGACTGCTCTTCAATTTGGATACCTGAAGCAACTGAGCCTGCATCAATTAAAAGTCTTCCATCAATCAGATAAGAAGTTGCTTTAAAGCCTGGTGATACCCCACCGTGACCGCCAATAATCCTAACTAGCATAAGCGTCCCATGAATTTCATTGTTAACTTGATTAGTTTAAATAATTTTACAGGAGAATGCTTCCAGCGGAAAATTATTTCTTAACCTTACCGGCTTAGTTGGTCATAGACACTCTTAGTGTCTTTGCCGAGAACCTTAGAAAAAATCTTCGCCAGCTTCTTAGTACTGCCGCCATTTTCCAGGTAATCGTTAATGAGGTCATTGACTTCGTCTTGATTAACCGAGTTTCCGTTTTCCACTTCATTATGAAAAAGAACAACAAACTCGCCTTTATCTACGACGATGGTTTTAAGATTAGGCAGATCGCTTTTTGAAAGCCTGTAAACAGACTCATACGTTTTGGTTAATTCGCGCGCGATAACCAACGTCTTGTCTGCATTCACTTCAAAAAACTGCTCAATCGTTTCAAAAATGCGATGAGGAGATTCAAAGAAAATATGCGTTCCCACCACTCGGTTAAGGCCTTTAAAAAAGTCCCTCTTCTCACCTTTTGCTCGCGCGAGAAATCCCCAAAAGTGAAACGGGTGTGGCGGAAGTCCTGAGAGCTCCAACGCCGTAATAACCGCAGTTACCCCAGGAAGAGTCTTAATCTCAATACCTTCTTCTAAAAGGCGTTTTAAAAGCGGATAAGCAGGGTCAGAGACCATCGGACTTCCGGCATCTGAGACCAAATAAACTGATTCGCCGTTTTTAATTTTTCCGACGATCACATCAATTTTCCCAACACTTTGGTCGTGGAAGGAATCAATAAATTTATCTTGAAAAGAAATGCCCAGAGAATTCAAGAGGTCTTTAAAAACACGCGTGTCTTCAGCATAAAAAGTGCGACCGGACTCTAAAGCGGCCAGCGCTCTTTTTGTAATATCACCAGTGTTTCCAATGGGAAGTGTAACGAGTGTTAATTCCGACAAAATTAATCCTGTAAATAGATCTCCTCGAAACGGGCAAAAGTTAACGGCAGGAGAATCGCTTTTGATTTAATGCTAAACTCATTCTAGCACAGCTAACCTTTAAAAAGGAACGTACAAATGGCCATGAAAGCTCAAATCCACACTGATTCGCAGGGAAATATTATTGTTCATATGTCTGGAGGACTAGACTATGAAAACTCACTGCCACTGCGTTTAGAGCTGCAAGAACTTTCAAAAAAGAACCCGACATGCACAATTACTTTGGATATGCACGCGCTGGATTTCGTAGGATCTTCAGGGATTGGTATCTTCGTTGAGACTCTTCACATTCTGAATAAAAACAGAGATCAGGTGAAACTTTCAAACGTAAAAACAGAATTCTTAAAAGTTTTTAAGCTTTATAACTTCGATGCATTCAAATTAATTGAAGAGCAGTTTGAAACTGATGAGACTGAAAACCTACACCAGAAATTTGGTAACAGAAAACAAACTTACCAAGTTTAGAATTCGTAACTTAAAAAATTCCAAGAAAATGAAGGATCCACTTTTGGGTCCTTTTTATTTTCTACCTGCGCCAGGCGGAATTCATCAAATTGAAAAGAAAGATTCCCTTGCGGGTCTTCGTATTCTCCAGAGCTGTCTGGATAGTAATTTTCTTTAGTCTCTTGCCCATAACCACGCTTTTTCATTTCGTAGTTTAAAATAATGTACCCACCAAAAATAAGCCCGGCATAAAGACCAAGAGATGCTCCTTTCGCAATCGCTCGTCCATTAGCTCCAAAGGCCATTGTTGCAGTTCCTAAAAGCGCTCCCCCAACAACTCCATATCCGGCCATTGTCCCTAACATTTTTAGTTTTGGATCAAGAGCGGCCTGTGAAACAGATGAAAAGAGAAGTGTAAAACAAACAACAGTTGAGATAATTATTTTTTTCATACTAAAAGGTTAATGGAGGATCAGCTTTTTGGCAAAACTTAACTTCAAGTTTTGACTCGACATCTAAAACCCTACTTAAATAGTCTTGTGTTTTTAAAAGTCGAAACAACTGTGAACGCGCAGGATAGATAGAAGATTTTGTCTCGATGATTTTAAGAACCCATGTTTTTTTTGCTGTCCTTTCGAGATAAGCGATATCAATTTGACCTAAGTTTTGTGCCCGAAGAACAAGCGAGGAGACCAGGACCGCAAAACCCTTTTGATGAAACTCTCTAGAGACTTGCGCCTCTACCATATCCCCTTTCTGCATAAACTTCTTTGACTCCCTTAAATGTCAGCCTGTGAAGTTCAGTCACTCCTAAAAGCGAAATCGCCTCCAGGTGCATCTTGGTCGGATAACCAGCATTTTGCTCCCATCCGTAGCCTGGATACTTTTCTCCCAAACTCTTCATCAATTGATCACGGTAAACTTTCGCCGCAATCGATGAGAGCCCGATCAGAAGAGATTTTGCATCTCCTTCCACCACCGCATGCTGCTCATGAAAATCCACTTCATGTTTAAGCTTTTTATTTCCATCCACCAGGATCACTCCTGGTAAATGCACAGGTGCGCTTTCAAGAAGTGCCTGCTTCATGGCCAAAAGAGATGCTTGCAGAATATTGATCTCATCGATCACACCTGCTGATAATTCTTTAATTAAAATTTTAAGGGTAATGTTTTTTGAATACTGAAACGTATAAATTTGATTTGCCGACAGCTCATTAAATGAAAGCTCGCCTAAAATGCCGAGTCTTGCTTCTGCCGATAATTTTTTTGAGTCGTTGACTCCAAGTTTTTTTAATTTTCTAAGTAATGCTTTAATTTCTTTCTCATCGAAGTTTAAAACTTCGATTGAGGTACTCGCAGCCACTACCGGTCCAGCAAGAGGACCTCTTCCCACTTCATCACAGCCGGCGATAAAAAAAGCGCCTTCGTGCTCTTGGGATTTTTTACTAATAAACTTGAAATCAAACATGGTGAAAATTTAACAAAAAAAAACCCCTCTTTCGAGGGGCTTTTTATAAGATCTTTATTTTTTAAATAAGAACTAGTCTTCTTTACGATCGTAATCGATAGCGATACGAGCTGACTTACCAGATCTCTCACGTAGGTAGTAAAGTTTCGCTTTACGAGCTTTACCTTTTTGAACGATTTCAACTTTTTCTACGTTTGGTGAGTGGAAAGGGAAAACTCTTTCTACTCCAATCCCGTTAGAAACTTTTCTAACACGGAAGTGACCATTCATGTCGCCTTTTTGTTTGAAACCGATGCAAACACCTTCGAAAATCTGGATACGAGACTTTGTCCCTTCAGTGATTTTTGTGTGTACTGCGATTGTATCTCCCGATTGGAAATTTGGAAGATCTTTTACTTTAGGATTCGCGTGATCCTTGTTTACAATGTCGATTAAGTTCATATGAACTCCTCAATTTTTGAGCTACTCCCAGAGGACCAACACCGTGTTGTTCTTAACCGAGTAGGTGATAAATTTTTTATTCTCCGAATAGACGATCCAAATAAATCGCTACTGCAGACCTTACTGACAAGTGATTGTACCCATCAGAATTTTTCGAGATAATTGGTGAAAGCTTAAACTCCGCTTTATCAAGCGCCAGCTGATGCAGCCCCCATCCAGTCCCGAATAATAGAAAACAAGGCATATTAAGAACTTCCATCTTTTTTGTCAATTCTTTCACATCCCCGTCAAAACTATCAAAGTTTGCCCCAGTCACGGCAATTAAAGGTCTTTTCCCTTCAATCTTTTCAATCTCCGCGATTGCATCGTCGATGGACTTAGCAACCTGCGCAATCGCCAGAGCGTCCTGGCGGTCCGGATTAAAGGCATTGGCCTTATCCTGCTCCCAGTGACCTAGAATCTCGTTAACCAGCTCTGTTTGGGCCACAAAAGGCGTAATGATGAAGTATTTCTTCACCCCAAAAGTTCTGCACGATCTCGAGATGTCGTGGATATCCAGGTTGGTTACTGATGTGGTCACCAGCTCCCCTAATTTATTTTTAATCGGGTGGTGAACCAGTCCTAAGTACAATTTCATTTTTTATCCTTCTCTAAAAGGTCAGGGCGGTGAAGTTTAGTGATCCTCATGGCCTCTTCCCTTTGGTATTTTTCAATATTTTGATGATGCCCGCTGGTCAACACCTCTGGCACTTCTACACCGTCAAAAACTTTCGGGCGCGTGTACTGAGGATGCTCCAGCATATTGCTCTGAAATGATTCTTGATCAGCACTTTCACGCTTTCCAAGAACCCCGTTAAAAAATCTCAAGGCCGAATCAATAATGGCCATCGTTGGGATTTCTCCCCCGGTTAAAATAAAATCCCCCAGAGAAATTTGCTCATCAACGTAAAGATTTAAAAATCTCTCATCAATACCTTCATAACGGCCACAAATAAACACCAGATCTTTTGAATCCGGCACAGAAAATCTCGCTGCAAAATCTTTGCAGTATTCATTATTCCACGTTTTCCCACGCGGACCTGGAAACACGATATGCAGCTTATGGCGAAAATCTTCACCATAACCGCCGTCTTGAACAACACCTTTTAAAAGCGCCTCTTTTAAAACATCAGCACGCATAACCATACCGACACCTCCTCCATAAGGAGAATCATCAACGCCTTTATAATCTTTAGGAGTATAATTTCTTAACTGAACAGTCTTGATTTCAATCTTTGCCTCACGCTCTCCTCTAAGAGCAGACCCCGTGATTCCAAAATTGATTAATGAATCAAAATAATTCGGAAACAATGTAATAATCCAAATTTTTTTCATTCACTACTCAACGAAAATGGGAGGAATAATTTCCAATCGCCCACCTTCAATATCCACTACTGGAATGTATTGATTTAAAAAAAGCACTTCGATAATTTCTTTGTCTGTTTTAATTTTTAAAACGATCTGTGCTCCATTCTCATAAAAATCCATCACTCGCCCCAAGAGACTCTTAGTGTAGTAGTGATAAACTTCCAGACCCAAAAGATCATTCACATAGTACTCATCATCTTCCGTCTCCGGAAATGCTTCACGAGCTAGGTAAATATCAAACGGAATCATCGCCTCAACAGTATTGCGATCACTCACACCTTCCAGCGTGGCGATTGCCTTATTACCAATGCGAATAGTTTTAATCTTAAACTCTTTCCCATCTTGCGGAACAGAGCTCTCTGGAGATCTTGGAGTGAGAGTCAAAGTCATCCCATCTTCCAATACAGAATCATCAAAATTATAGAGAACGAAAGAAAACTCACCTTTAATCCCATGAGGGGACGTACAGTGGCCGATATGAATATTTGTTGGTTTTGTCATGACGTTTTAGATACTCCAAAAAACAAAAAGGCCCAAGATAAACTTGGGCCTTTTTATAAAATAAGAGGGTGCATTGACCTTTTCTCACACCAAGCTTCCCTGGCACTACCTTCGGCGCTGAAGAGCTTAACTTCCGAGTTCGGGATGGGATCGGGTGTTTCCTCTTCGCTAATAACACACCCAAACTGGATATATCGTTAACAAATTATAATTTCGAAGCTGTTTATATGTCTTTCAACACTACAAATCAACCTCATTTTTGAACATTTTTAACATTCACAAAACAAGACCAAATAAAAGCAGAACCCATGTAATCAAAAAAAAGCAAAACGACAAATTAGTATTGGTCAGCTCAAAGCATTACTGCTCTTACACCCCCAACCTATCAAACTCCTAGTCTAGAAGTTGTCTTAATAGAAATCTTATCTTGTAATAGGCTTCCCACTTAGATGCTTTCAGCGGTTATCCCTTCCGAACTTAGCTACCCGGCGATACAACTGGCGTCATAACCGGTTCACCATAGGTTCGTCCAACCCGGTCCTCTCGTACTAAGGTCAGATTTACTCAAATTTCTTACGCCCACGGAGGATAGAGACCGAACTGTCTCACGACGTTCTGAACCCAGCTCGCGTACCGCTTTAATTGACGAACAGTCAAACCCTTGGGACCTGCTCCAGCCCCAGGATGCGATGAGCCGACATCGAGGTGCCAAACCTCCCCGTCGATGTGAACTCTTGGGGGAGATCAGCCTGTTATCCCCGGAGTACCTTTTATCCGTTGAGCGATGGCCCTTCCACTCGGAACCACCGGATCACTAACACCTGCTTTCGCACCTGCTCGGCTCGTTTGCCTCACAGTCAAGCTCCCTTATGCGTTTACACTCTATGGCCGGTTTCCATTCGGCCTGAGGGAACCTTCGTGCGCCTCCGTTACTCTTTAGGAGGCGACCGCCCCAGTCAAACTGCCCACCAGACATTGTCCCCCGACCGGATTACGATCGTAGGTTAGGATTCCAATTAACATAGGGTGGTATTTCAAGGTTGTCTCCCCGTACACCGGAATGCACGGATCAAAAACTCCCACCTATCCTACGCAATGTTAATCGAAACCCAATGCCAAGCTACAGTAAAGGTTCACGGGGTCTTTTCGTCCTTCCGCGGGTAGCGCGTTTCTTCACGCGCTCACCAATTTCGCTGGGTCTCCTGTTGAGACAGTGGGGAAGTCGTTACGCCATTCGTGCAGGTCGGAACTTACCCGACTAGGAATTTCGCTACCTTAGGACCGTTATAGTTACGGCCGCCGTTTACTGGGGCTTCAATTCAAAGCTTCTCTTGCGATAACCTCTCCTTTTAACCTTCCAGCACCGGGCAGGCGTCAGCCCATATACTTCCACTTACGTGTTTGCATAGACCTGTGTTTTTGATAAACAGTCGCTACCCCCTTTTCACTGCGACCTCCAACAGCTTGACCAGCAAGTGATCTTACCATCAAAGGCGTGCCTTCTCCCGAAGTTACGGCACCAATTTGCAGAGTTCCTTAACAAGAGTTCTCCCAAGCGCCTGAGGATTCTCTCCTCATCTACCTGTGTCGGTTTATGGTACGGGTTAATAAAAATCTCCTAGCGAAACTTTTCTGGGAAGCCGAGGATCATGAACTTCGCTTGCGCTCGTATTCGTATCTCAGAGTTAACGCCGACCGGATTTGCCTAATCGACCCCCTACATACTTAAACCACAACCAATAAGTGGCTTCACTACCTTTCTCCGTCATTCCATCTAGTCAAACGATTTTTACTAAGTACAGGAATATTAACCTGTTGGTCATCCACTACGCCTTTCGGCCTCATGTTAGAACCCGACTAACCCTGGGCGGAGTCACCTGGCCCAGGAACCCTTAGATTTACGGCGGAAGTGATTCTCACACTTCTTATCGCTACTCATTTCAGCATCAGCTCTTGTGAGACCTCCAGCGCTCCTTACGGTACGCCTTCATCGGCAAACACAATGCTCTCCTACCAATATTTACATATTCCATAGCTTCGGTACGTCACTTTAGCCCCGTTACATTTTCGGCGCAGAATCACTAGTCCAGTGAGCTATTACGCTTTCTTTAAAGGGTGGCTGCTTCTAAGCCAACCTCCTGGATGTCAAAGTAATTCCACAACCTTCTCCACTTAGCGACGATTTTGGGACCTTAGCTGATGGTCTGGGCTCTTTCCCTTTTCACGACGGACCTTAGCATCCGCCGTGTCACTGCCCGATAGTACTCAATGGTATTGTGAGTTTGATATGGTTTGGTAAGCTGGTAAGCCCCCTAGCCAAGTCAGTGCTATACCCCCATTGGTATTCGTCGGACGCTGCACCTAAATGCATTTCGGAGAGAACCAGCTATCACGGAATTTGATTGGCCTTTCACCCCTAACCACAAATCATCCCAGACGTTTTCAACCGTCACGAGTTCGGTCCTCCACGAGGTATTACCCCCGCTTCAACCTGTTCATGGCTAGCTCATCCCGTTTCGGGTCTATGACATGCTACTAATCGCCCTATTCAGACTCGGTTTCCCTACGGCTACACCTGCAACGGCTTAACCTCGCAACATATCATAACTCGCTGAATCATAATGCAAAAGGTACGTCATCAGGCTTTACAATAACCCTCTGACTGTTTGTAAGTGTATGGTTTCAAGATCTATTTCACTCCCCTCATCGGGGTTCTTTTCATCTTTCCCTCACGGTACTTGTTCACTATCGGTCAGCAAGTAGTATTTTGCCTTGGAGGGTGGTCCCCCCAGCTTCAGACAAGGTTTCACGTGCCTCGTCCTACTCAGGATACTCACTAGAGGACAATCATTTCGGATACAGGGTTTTCACCTTCTTTGACCGGACTTCCCAGACCGTTCTCCTATAATTGCCTTTCCGTATGTGAGTCCTACAACCCCAGAATACAAGTATTCTGGTTTGGGCTCTTCCGATTTCGCTCGCCGCTACTGCCGGAATCTCGTTTGATTACTCTTCCTGCAGGTACTAAGATGTTTCAATTCCCTGCGTTCGCTCCTATGTAACTAGTTTACTCATTACATGGTTCACACTCTTTCAAGTGTGAAGGTTTCCCCATTCGGACATCACCGGATCAAAGTCTATTTGCCGACTCCCCGATGCATTTCGCTGGCTAATATACGTCCTTCTTCGCCTCTTGCTGCCAAGATATTCCCCATACACCCTTAATAGCTTTTTTCATTTTGTTATTAAGTTATATTTAATTTAATTTCAAATAACGAGGGCATTACTCTCGTTACTTACATGGGTTCTCGTCTTCTATCTGATCCTGTTATGTCAATGTTAAAGAGCTAATGCTTCAATTCGTCCTAATTAATGGTGGGTCTGGCAAGACTCGAACTTGCGACCCCGTCCTTATCAGGGACGTACTCTAACCACCTGAGCTACAAACCCAATTTTTATAATTAGATTGAAACAAAATATTTCTCTTATAGATCTAAAGAAATTCAAAAATAAGAAAGGTCTTCCAAACAATTTGACCGGATAAAGCTCCTATAGAGCTGGATCCTTTAAAAGGAGGTGATCCAGCCGCAGGTTCCCCTACGGCTACCTTGTTACGACTTCACCCCAGTCATCGTTTCGACCGTAGACGCTCCCCTCCTTGCGGTTAGGGCCACGGCTTCAGGTAAAAACAACTCCCATGGTGTGACGGGCGGTGTGTACAAGGCCCGGGAACGTATTCACCGCGGCGTGCTGATCCGCGATTACTAGCGATTCCAACTTCATGGAGTCGAGTTGCAGACTCCAATCCGGACTGAGATCGGTTTTTTGAGATTGGCTCCCCCTCGCGAGTTCGCATCCCTTTGTACCGACCATTGTATTACGTGTGTAGCCCTAGACATAAGGGCCATGAGGACTTGACGTCATCCCCACCTTCCTCCTGGTTAGCCCAGGCAGTCTTTCTAGAGTGCCCAACTTAATGCTGGCAACTAAAAATGGGGGTTGCGCTCGTTGCGAGACTTAACCCAACATCTCACGACACGAGCTGACGACAGCCATGCAGCGCCTGTCACTACATTCTCCGAAGAGCACTCCCTCGTTTAAAAGGGATTCGTAGGATTTCAAGCCTAGGTAAGGTTCTGCGCGTTGCTTCGAATTAAACCACATAATCCACCGCTTGTGCGGGCCCCCGTCAATTCCTTTGAGTTTTAGTCTTGCGACCGTACTTCCCAGGCGGAACACTTAACGCGTTAGCTACGACACTGAAGGGGTCAAATCCTCCAATATCTAGTGTTCATCGTTTACAGCGTGGACTACCAGGGTATCTAATCCTGTTTGATCCCCACGCTTTCGCGCCTCAGCGTCAATACTCGTCCAGGAAGGCGCCTTCGCCTCTGGTGTTCCATCGCATATCTACGGATTTTACCCCTACATGCGATATTCCCCTTCCCCCTCCGAGATTCTAGACCTGTAGTTTCAGACGCAGTTTCGAGGTTGAGCCCCGAGATTTCACATCTGACTTGCAGGTCCGCCTACGCGCGCTTTACGCCCAATAAATCCGAACAACGCTTGCACCCTTCGTATTACCGCGGCTGCTGGCACGAAGTTAGCCGGTGCTTCCTCTATGTGTACCATCAAACAATCGGCCTATTAGACCAACTGCCATTTTTCCACATTAACAGAGCTTTACAGACCGAAGTCCTTCCTCACTCACGCGGCGTTGCTGCGTCAGGGTTTCCCCCATTGCGCAATATTCCCCACTGCTGCCTCCCGTAGGAGTCTGGACCGTGTCTCAGTTCCAGTGTGTCCGATCATCCTCTCAGACCGGATAGACATCGTCGCCTTGGTAGGCCTTTACCCCACCAACTAGCTAATGTCCCGCAGGCCCATCTAATAGCGAATGCATATGCAGAGGCATTCTTTCAAGCACAGTCTTAAAACCGTGCTTCGTATGCGGCATTAGCCAAAATTTCTTCTGGTTATTCCCCTCTAAAAGGCAGGTCACCTACGTGTTACTCACCCGTGCGCCACTTTACTCATCCCGAAGGACTTTCACGTTCGACTTGCATGTGTTAGGCACGCCGCCAGCGTTCGTTCTGAGCCAGGATCAAACTCTCCAAGCTTCAATATAAAATTTGATTTAAATTTAATTTAACAAACTACTATACGGATTGATCTATTCATTAATTACCAGTGACAAGGAAATGTACTGGCTCCGACTTTTTATCACTTTCAACTTTATTACAACTTGAGCTTTTAACAGCGTGACTGAATAGTTACGTCAGATATTTTTTGTTTGGGACCTTTCTCATCTTGAATTGAAGGCAGAGCCTTCAAAATCTTTTTTCTATATTTAAATTTTTAAAGAACAAAATCCAGCAACGAAGTGTTTCGTTCGTTTTTTCAGAAGCAGTTTGCTTGGCTGGTGAGAGGCGATAATATAGACACCCAATTAGATCGTCAATACTTTTTTCAATCTTTTTTTAAAAAAATTATTTTAAATTAAAACCTGCCTTTGAAGTCGCGTCAATTAAAGCCGTTTCTGCCTGTTTAAGTAGCTCAGAAGTTAGGGTCTGGGCCTCATCGGCAAGTGTCGCGCGAATAGTTACAAATTTCTTATTTTCATTGGAGAAAATGTCTAAAATTTGCACTTCTTTCAGCTCTTTAAGCTTCACTTTTTTGCATGCCCCAAGAACCTCAGAAGCTAATGTTTCAGGGGCCGCAACGACAGTCCAATCAAATGTAGAAGATGGGAATTTGCTAAGTGGTTTATATTTAGTCTTATCTTTTGCTGAGAAATTCTCAAACATAGATAGATCAAAAAGGCAGATACACACGTGTCCCTTCACTTTTAGAGCGCGAAGAACCATTGGGTGTACAGAGAAAACAGCTCCTACAAACTTCCCCATCACTCTGATGTTTTGAAATTCGAAAGGATGATTTCCAATCCACTCTGTAGGAACAAGAGGGTTAGAAAACTTTGCGTTTCTCTCTACAAATTCAGCAGAAAGGTTAAGAGAAGAAAGAAGATTGCTAACGACGTTGATCATGTCTACATAGGGATTCTTTTCTTTATCAGCAAACACTGCGCCTAGGTGTAGAGCTTCTTTCGCAAATGATTTTTGGTCTTCAGTGTAAGCGCGCCCTAGTTCGAAAAAGCGGAAACGATCGAAGTTCTTCGCGTTTGTTTCACACACCTCTAGTAAGCTTGGGATTAAGCTTGGTCTCATCAGGTTGTGATCTACTGAGAGAGAGTCAATAAGCTTTAGCGATGTAGATGTCGGCCATGAAACTTTCTTTAATAGAGAGTCTCCAATCAGCGGGTACGACATTGTTTCGAAAGCTTTCGCTTGTAAAACCATAAAGTCGCGCACACGGCGCTGAACTTTCTGCATTTCAGTTAGTTTTACTGGTGCGATGATATCAAGTGGGCTTCCCGGAAGGATGTTGTCGTAACCGATAATACGGCCAACTTCTTCAATCAGGTCAGCTTCCTGTTCGATGTCTTTTGTCGAGCGATAGCTTGGGATTGTGACTAAGAATTTATCGCCTTGTTTTGTTGTTTCGAAATCAAGGTGAGCGAAAATATTCAGCAGGCGCTCTTCAGTCAGGTCAAATCCTAGGACTGTTTTAATTTTCTTAAGAGTTGTCTCGATTTTAAGAACAGGAATGCTGTTTAAATCAATCCCTGCATATTCCGCCTTTCCTACAACCTCTGCTCCTGGACAAAGCTCCAGGATCATTTCTACAGTTCTTAGAAGCGTTCTTTCAGTAAGCTTTGAGTCCAGAGTTTTCTCGAAACGTTGAGAAGAGTCTGAACGAAGACCTAAACGAGTCGATGTGCGGCGAACCATTGCAGGTTTCCAGTTGGCGACTTCGATAAAGATATTTTTTGTTTTTTCGCTTACACCCGAGTTTAGACCCCCCATAATTCCGGCAAGAACTAACGGGCCATTTGAGTCAGAAATCACTGTATCACCAGCGATTAGTTTTCTGTCGACTTCATCAAGGGTTTTAAAAGTTGTTTCACCTGCTAGTTTTTTGATTACAACTTCGCCGCCAGCGATTAAGTCGCGGTCAAAGATGTGCAGAGGCATACCAAGCTCCAGCATCACGTAGTTTGAAACATCGACGATGTTGTTGATTGAGCGAAGACCTGTGGCCTTTAGGCGGTTTTTAAGCCAATCGGGAGACTCTCCCACCGTCACGTTTTTCATTGAAAGACCAAAGTATGAGATCCCGGCGCTTTCACCGTCAAAACGCACACTGATTGGCGATTTTTCATTAGTGTATTTTTTCTTTAGATTATCACTCCACTCTTTTGTGAAGCGGTTTTTTAAAGGAATGTCGAAAATGGTAGAGAACTCGCGGGCCATGCCGAAGTGTCCCCAAAGATCTGGTCTGTGAGTCAGTGACTTGTTGTCGATATCCAGGATCGTATCCTTTTTCATTTTGAAGTACGTCAGCATGTTTACACCTAATGGTGCGTCTGCTGGAAGCTCCATAATTCCTTCTGATTCTTCGGCAAATCCTAGCTCCTCTTCAGAACAAAGCATCCCTTCAGAAAGAACACCGCGGATCTTTTTTGGCTCTAGTAAAAGACCATTTGGAAGTTTGACTCCAATTGAAGCGTAAGGGATTTTGATTCCCACTTTTACGTTGCTTGCTCCGCAGACAACTTTTCTCACATCGTTGTTGCCGATAGTGAAAGTTACCAGGTTAAGCTTGTCGGCTTCAGGGTGTTTTTCGAATGATAAAATTTCAGCGATCACGATTTTTTCAAGGTGCTCGCCTACTGTTTGCACGTCTTCAACTTCAGCAGTTGCCAGCGTGAATTTAGAATAGATATCCTTGCTTGATACGTTTGGGACATCTGTGAAATCGCGAATCCAGTCTAGAGAGATTAACATATATTTTCCTTACAAAATTAGAAGAGTTTAAATTGAGAGTTGAAACGAAGATCCCCACTTTGCAGGTGGCGGATGTCATCAATTCCATATCTCATCATAACCAGACGATCTAGCCCCAGACCAAAAGCGAATCCATTGTATTCGTTCGGGTCAATTCCTCCGGCCTTAAGAACGTTCGGGTGAATCATTCCACATGGAAGAAGCTCCACCCATCCGATCTGCTTACAAACTGAACAGCCGGCCCCACTACAGATAAGGCATCTGATATCCAATTCGAAACCAGGTTCAACGAACGGGAAAAATCCCGGGCGAAGGCGGACTTCAACGTCTTTTTTGAAGATTTCTTTTAAGATGGTCTTCATAAAATAAATCAGGTTGGCGACCGAGATGTCTTTTCCAACCATCATCCCTTCAAGCTGAGTGAAAACCATTTCGTGAGAAGCGTCTGTTCTCTCTGAACGGAATACAACTCCAGGGGCGATAAATCTAAAGGGAGGCTTTCTTGAAAGCATCCCGCGCACCTGGATATTTGAAGTGTGAGTTCTAAGTAAATATTTTTTAGTGTCTGCAGGAGTTGTATGCGGATCATGGAACCAGAAAGTATCCTGCATATCGCGAGCTGGATGATCGGCCGGAATGTTTAGTGCTTCAAAGTTATGAAATTCATCTTCGATATGCGGACCATCTAAAACATCAAATCCCATTGAAAGGAAGATGTCTTCGATTTCCTGTTGAATGATCGTTCTCGGGTGGAAGCCACCACCTTTTGTCGTCTTTACCTGAATGTTGTCAGTTAAAGAAATATCGATTCTGTCTTCAGCTAATTTTTTATTGATCTCTTCAACTTCGATTTTTGAAAGCTGAAGATTACACTGATCGTTGATAAAATCTTTAAGTTCGTTAGCTCTTGGTCCGAAAGTTTTTCTCTCTTCCGGGTTCATATCTTTGAGCGATTTAAGCATTTCAGAGACAACGCCGGTTTTTCCAACGAATTCTGATTTTAAATTTAAAATCTCTGCTTCTTTTGTAAGTGGGGCAAGCTTGGCAAGAAAGTCTTGTTTCGCTTTTTCTAGATCGTGGGCCATGAATTTTTACCTTTGATGTAAGAGGGTCGTTTTAAAGGCAAAATTTTTCCATGACGCCGCGAATTTGGCAAGGCATGCAGCTTAAAAGACAAAATAAAAAAAGGGCGAGAAACTTAGTCTCGCCCTTCTATAAAAAATTGAATTTTTTTAAATTTTAAAGTTTTTAGTCTAACAACTTTTAATTAAGGCCTTTCACTCAAGGACCTTTGTCTCTCGTCATCCGGCCAGTCCTCCTGAGGTGCTTGCCCGATCATCAATGAATGTCGGTTTAGAAAGCTAGGAAAACGATTAAACGTCGTTACGGACCCAAAAACTCCTCCCAAAGACCTAACACCTTCTTCCAGCTAAATGTGCTCGCCACACACCGCCGACCCGTTCGTCTAACGAAGAAAGCCGTCTTTACCGTTTCGGCAACCTAAAAAACCATCAAGCACCATGATAATGCCCCTAAGGTCTTAAGCTTTGCTCTGATCCCCTTTCGAAAATCATCGCCCTTTTCCACGGGTTTATCCTAAAGACCCATACAGCCTAAGGACAGGTCTAATCTAACGCCGTGGATCATTTTTGTCAAGTAATTTTTACACGATTTTTTAGTGGCGGATTTTGGCCTTGATTTGATCGTAGAACTCTTTGAGTTCTTTGAGATCAACAGTGGCCGTGCCTTTTTTTCCAACGACAACGCCAGAAGCACAGTTTCCAATCCAGGCCGCTTCCTCAAGAGTAGCGCCTGCTAAAAGTGCCGATGTCAGTGCGCTGATGGCCGTGTCTCCTGCCCCTGATACGTCGAAAACTTCGTTGGCCACAGTAGGAATCACTGTAAGCTCTCCGCCATTTTTTACGTCCATCAAGGCCATCCCGTCTCCCCCAAGAGTGATGACGAGTTTATCAACTTCCAGTTTTTCCACCAGGATTTTTGCCATTTGTTCAACTTTCTTTTCTTTGTAACCAAGGCTTTCAACCATGGCGCGGGCCTCAGCTAAGTTTGGTTTTAAAAGATTGGCGCCTTTATAAAATAAAGGAGGAGTTGATCTTCCCGGATCGACTGCTACTAGTTTTCCTTTGCTCTTAAATTCAGCAATCAGGTGGGCAATAACATTTTTTGTCAGTGTCCCTTTAGCATAGTCTTCAATGATGACGGCCGAGTGAGTTTTTGAGAATTCATCAAAGCGGCTCATTAATTTTTTTTCAGTGGCTTCATCAACATACTCGCTCGATTCGTAATCGATACGGCAAATTTGTTGAGTGTTCGTTGTCACGCGCTCTTTAAAGATAGTCGGGCGACCAGAGCTTCTGACGATTCCCCATGTATTGAGTTTTTCGTCTTCTAAAAGAGTATCGAACACAGCTGCATTGGTGTCTTCACCAACTACACCACAAAGAGTTGATTGAACTCCAAGCGTTTTTAAGTTGTGTGAGATGTTGGCAGCAAGACCAAGCTTTAGCCATTCTTTGGTTACTTCTAAAACAGGCACAGGTGCCTCTGGAGAGATTCTTTTAACTTCTCCAAAAGTGTATTTATCAATCCCTACGTCTCCGACAACGATGATAGGAGAAAGAGCATTAAATTTTTGTGTGATTTCGTTAAAGCGCTCAAGAGTGATTAAATTTTTCATTATAATTCCATAATCGCTGTGGCCTGCTTGACCACATCTTCAACTTCGATTTTCCTCATACATTCAAAGTACGGGCACGCTCTTTCAGCGCATTTTTTAACTTCCCCGCAAATAACATCGGGTACTAAGATTCTGGTCTTTTCAGAGTTCTTTGACAATGGCCCCCAGCGAAGGGCCGATTGAATTTTAATTGGTGAATATAACCCCACAACCGGCACGCCTAAAACGGCAGCGATATGAGTTGTTCCAGTGCTCGGTCCGACAAACAAAGACGCCTGACTCAGAATGCTCATGTAATGGCGAAGCCCTTTTTTTACACCGTTAAAATAATAAATGCGGTTTTGAAGTGATTCGTTTTCTTTTTGGTCCAGGATTTCGCGCATACCTTTTACATACAGGTCGTCACTTGGTGTAAACGAAATCACAAATAGAAATTTTTCCGGAAACTTTTGTTCCAGCTTTAAAACCAGACGCCCGTAGTTTCTCGGTGACCAGTTTAATGTATGCCCAGTCATTCCCGGGTGGATAAAAACCATTTTTAGTCCGGTGGTTTTCCCCTCGGCCTCAAGGTCTTTATAAAAGTCCAGCATCCCTTCTCGCTTTTCGTCTTCACTCATCGAGATTTCCGGTGCGTACTTTTCCTTGTCCTGATAATTGTAATCAATGCCCATTGGCGCCAGGAGATTTAAGTTGTACTCCATCTCATGCATCGTCACCATCGATCGTTTCTGACGAACACCTTTATTCAAAAATAAATAAGTGTGCCATCTCGACTTTAATCCACCTCTAAAAGGAACCATTAAAAGCCAGGCGACAAAATTCGGCAGGTAACCGCCGCCGACAAAAAAATAGTGAGTAGGTTTTACTTCTCGGAAGATCTTTAAGATCTCATTGATCTTGATGTAAAAGCGGGCATTGCGATGATAAATTTTATAAGCGTCGACGTAAGGGTGATCTTTAAATACATCTGCTGTTTTGGCGGAAATGATAAAAACAACTTTCGCATTTGGATGTTTGTCTTTAATCATTTTCGCCATGGACATCGTGAGAATTGAATCGCCGATGGCATCTGATCTATTGATCAATACGTTCATGTGCTAGAACCCAGAGAAAACCCCAAGTGGGCCGCTCTAAACTTCACTTCATTAGATAAAATATTGATGATGTTATTGATGTCGAGTTCTGTTGTATCTAAGAGCATAGCATCGTCAGCTTTTTTTAACGGCGCAACTACGCGGTTCATATCTGTTTCATCGCGCTTTCTTACGTCGTCTTTAATTTGTTCAAGTGTAACGGAGTTGTCTCCGCTTTGCTGAAGTTGCTTAAGCCTTCTTTCTGCTCTGATATCAACTGAAGCAGTGATAAAGAACTTGCAGAATGAATTCGGGAAAACCACTGTTCCAATATCACGGCCTTCCATCACGCAAACTTTATTCATTGCCAGTGAGCGCTGGAAATCCAGAAGATATTTTCTCACTGAAGGAAGTTGAGAGATGATTGAGGCCAGTTTTGAAACATGGTGCTCGCGGATTTTTTCAGTCAGGTCTACACCGTTGATGCGAATAAGGCACGTCGATGAAACACCGTAATCCATTTTGATGGAATTTAAAAAATTAGTTAAGTCTACGCCTTCAACCAGTTCAATCTGTTGTTGATCAGCATAGAATCCCAGTGCGCGAAACATGGCACCAGTGTCGATATAAAGCACGCCTAGGGCGCGGGCAAGTTCCTTCGCAACTGTAGACTTTCCAGAACCAGAAGGTCCATCAATCGCAATGATCTTTGCAAACTCGTTATTTTGAGACATAGGGTTAATCGTCCAAGTGAAAATTTCAATCGTATAAATCTAGCAGACCGGCGTAATAAAAAAAGACGCTATGAACTAGTTGTAAGGAATTAAAAGAGATTATATTAGTGCGAAGAAGCCGTAAGAGTCTCTGAAGTAGAGTTGCTGAAGAGATCTACGATCTTCTCTTCAAGTTTTAACCCTTGCTCAGAATACACGTACGTTCCCTCGTATGGGTGAGGACGATTTTTAATTGTAGCAGAGAAATTCTGCGCTAAAGTCACATAACGGTCTTTAACTTTAACTAGATACGAGAAGTTGTTTACATCTAAACTTTTCTCTTCAAGACGGTTTCTTAGTTTTTGTGGCCCGATGTTATACGCAACTGTCGCAAAACGGTAGTTCATGCGGAAGTTCTGAAGTAACTTTTTTAAATAAAAAACACCGACTTCAATATTTTCTTCCGGGTGATAAAGATTTTTTGCAATCTGATCTTCCGTTAAATTTTTTTGCATTAATTGATAAAGATGTTGGGCCGTGTCTGGTTTGATCTGCATTAAACCACGGGCATTCTTCGGGCTTAGGGCATCAAGTTTAAAATTACTTTCCACCATAATGATGGAAATAATCCAGAAAGGATCCATTTGGTATTCTACAGAGAAGTTAAGCACTGAACCGATATAAGGTTTGAGCCCTTTTTGCATCTGAGGGTTTAATGAAGACAGGATAAGTTCTTCAAATTCTGCTTTTGAAAGCTCACCCGCGCGCTTAAGCGGCAAAGATGGGTCAAAGGCCTGGTGAAGACCTTCGTAAGAGTAACTCTGAGGTGCAATTGCCGGAAGTGGTCCGTACGTAATGTGCCCCTGGGCCTCTAGTTCTTTTAATCTGTTTTCAGCAATCACACCCGAAAGTCCCCAAAGACCTCCAAGGATAAGGGTCATGCCTACCACGCCTAAAAATTTCATGAGGAGTTCTTATCCAAAAGGTCCAACTCCCGTCTAGACATTAGATGTCATCCTAAATTTTTTTCACTGATGTGCATAATCAATAATTTCTTCCCTTTATGAGGGGGCCTGTCCTATAATTAAGGTCTTAGTTTTTTATCACAAAGGCCAACAAATGAGTTCTTCCCTAAACTTCAATCGTTTAAAAAATGCAAAATCACTTTATTTGAGACAACACCAGGATAACCCCATCCATTGGTGGACTTATGGACCTGAGGCCCTGGAGTACGCTCAAAAAAACAATAAACCGATCTTTTTATCGATTGGTTATTCGTCATGCCACTGGTGCCACGTTATGGCCCACGAATCTTTCTCTAATGATGAAGTGGCAAAATTCTTAAATGATAATTTCGTTTCAATCAAAGTAGACCGCGAAGAATTTCCGGATATCGATAATTATTATCAAAAGGCCGCACAGCTTTTTGGAAGCTCTGGCGGATGGCCGCTGTCGGCATTTTTAATGCCGGACACTCGCCCTTTTTATGTTGGGACATATTACCCTCTAACATCTAAAGACAACGCTCCTAACTTTCCTGCTTTAATCATGGAACTTAAGCGCGCTTACGATCATGAAAAAGAACAGGTAGAAAAAAATGCTGTTCAAGTGACAGAGGCGATCAAAAAAGGATCTATCCCGCCTGGGGATGTGCAGTTTGAAGGACACTTCCCTCACCCGAATGGAATTTTAGAAGCAGTTAAAGAATTCCGCGATACAACCTGGGGTGGATATGGAACGGCTCCGAAATTCCCGACTTTTGCTTATTATGAATGGGCACTGGAACAAATGCTTGAAGGGATGATCGCTAAAGAACACGGTGAATTTATCATCAACTCTCTTGAGCGTATGCTGATGGGAGGAATGAATGACCACGCCCGCGGCGGGGTTCACCGTTATTCAACAGATGAAAAATGGTTAGTGCCTCACTTTGAAAAAATGCTTTATGACCAGGCAGGATTTTTAAGAACGATGACTAAGTTAAGCTTAGTTTATCCTTCTCCGCTGGTCTTCGATACGCTGATCAACACTCTTGATTATTTAGAGCAAGAGATGCTTTCAGACGACGTCAATGGACTTCGCCACTTCTTCTCTGCTCAAGACGCTGACAGTGAAGGAGTTGAAGGGCTTTACTTCACCTTTACTGAAGAAGAATTTGAAGACCTCCTCAATAGAAATGACGATGAAGAAGAAACTCTTGCTAAAAATATGGACTCCATCAAAAAGTGGTTCCAGATTTCTTCTAAAGGAAATTTTGAGCACAACCTGAATGTTGTTTCATTAAATCCTGAGTTAAAAGAAGAGTTCTACCAGCAGCAAAACTGGGACATCATTAGAAAAGTAAGACGTGCTGTTCTTAACGAAAGAAAAGACCGCATGCCTCCGGCCACTGACAACAAAGGTGTCGCTAGCTGGAACTTTATGCTGATTTCAGCTCTGGTTGATGTGGTTCAATACTCGCAAATTGACGTTATCAAGCGCATGGCCTCAAACCTGATCAATACAACGATTGAAGGTGTCTTTAAAACGTTCTTAACGAATGCTGAAGGCGGCATGAAGATGAGACACACAACAACGGTGGAATTCTCTCATCCATACCTTGAAGACTTCGTCTTCTTTGCTGAATCACAACTAAGACTTTATGAAATTTCATCAAATGAAGTTTTCAAGCAAAACTTCCAGGATGCTATGAACTTTACTTCAAAAGAATTCTTAAACGGCGACCAGATGAGAACGAGAGCGAAATTAGCTGATCACTTTGAGCTGTATCCAAACCAGGACTACAACTACTTTGATGCTTCTTTTAAATCACCAGTGGCCACCTACATTCAATTAATGAGAAGGGCTGCCGTTTTATTTTCCGACCGCGACTACCTGGATACGATGCTCTCACTTAAAGACTCTGTCACTCACACAGTTTTAAAAGTGAACCCGGTTTCTGCAGGTGAATCACTGCGTGCACTTACTTATCCGGTAGAAGCAATGCGAGTGATGAAACTTCCAAAATCATGGGCGCAAAGAGAAGATTACTTAAAATTTATCCCGTTTTTCCTTCCCCGTTTTGTCCTTGATTACCACAACGGCGAAAACGGACAAGAGATGTTTGAAATCTGCACGATGAATTCGTGTGAGCTTAAAGGAGATGGTTTCGAAGAGTTTGTAAAAGTTCTGACTCCAGGAGAGCCGTCGTAATGAGTGCTTTTAAACCTCTTAAAGGAATGAAAATTGTCGACCTAAGCCACAGGCTTCCAGGTCCACTATGTGGAAAAATCCTGACGGACTTGGGTGCTGACGTGGTGAAAATTGAAGACCACGTTTTCCAGGACCCTTTTCTCTCAGGACTCTTTGCTAAATTCGATTCAAGTTTTGTTTCTTGGTATGAGAATTTAAACCGCGGCAAAAAAATCGAGCGTTTTGATTTTAACTCGAGCGCTGATCAGGAAAAAATCCATCAGCTAGTGGTGAATGCCGATGCTGTCATTGTCGGGATTCCTCCAAAAACGAGAGAGAAGCTGAGAATCAGTGATAGTGATTTAACATTAAAAAAACCGATGGTAGTCATTGAACTTCTTGCCAGCGCGACTGAAAAAAAATCAATGCACGATCTCAATGCCATGGCGATGACAGGTCTTTTATCTCTCTACGTAGCAGGACAAAAAGAAAAAATTATCGATCCTCCCTTTTTACCTATCGCTGGAATCAGCTTCGGCCACAAGGGAGCAACAGATCTTTTAGCGGCCTATATTCAAGCGACAAAAGAAAATAAAACTCAATTCGTAAAAACATACCTCGATCAAGTGACTGAAGAAGTCCTGGGAATCTTCTGGCCCGAAGCTGATAGAAAACTAGGAAGAAACAGATTCCTTCACAATGGGGTCTATCCTTGTTACTCGCTTTACCAGACAAAAGATCACAAATACGTGGCCCTAGCTGCTGTTGAAGAGAAATTCTGGCAGAGGTTCTGTGAAGTCTTTAAGCTAGAAACCTCGCTGGATCGCTTCCACCACGAAGACCAGGCCCTGTTCAACCTGATTGCTGAACATCTTGGGCAATACACTCAAAAAGAAATCGAAAAAATGATTGAGAGTGAAGATTTATGCCTTTCGGTTATTAAGTAGCCACCTGACCTTACACTTAGACTCTGGGCCGGAATCATTCTGGCCCCAGATTTAGAGTGGCCCCACCTCATTCATGACAAAACGGATCAAAACAGTCCCCTTTGACACCAAAACCGAGAAAAGTTGAGCATTTTGGTTGGCACGAATCCTGTATTACCTCTTGTCAGAATAACGATCAAGGATTGGATCGAATTAATCAGGAGGTCATTTATGAAGGGACTCATTCTATTAGCATTATGTTTTCTGTCACTTGGAGCTCACGCTTCACTAGATCTTAAGGCGCAGGACGTTATCGCAATTAAGACGCACACAGGAAAAACTTTTCGCAATTTAAGCTTGCATGAGAGCTCTAAAGTGCTAGAATCACTAGAGGCTGGCGAGAACATCGAGCTTCGCGAAGAAATCATCTACCCTGAAGAAGTTTCAGAGGTGGTAGTGGGCAAATTGACAAAGGCCAGAATTACTGAGAAAAGACCGAATCCAAAGGATTATAATTAATTTTTAGGGCGCCAACCCTAAAATCCTCCGAAAGGATAGTGTTTGTTGTTGTGTGAAGGGCCCGCGAAAGCGGGCTTTTTATTTTTAAGCAGATGTTTTTCTTTTTGCTATCACTCTTAGAAGATCACATTCCTGATTTCCATTTTCAAAACTAAGTCCCCTTCCAATCATAAAATAGATAATCTGAAAATCGTGTTTCAGAATTTCCTCTTCCAATTCTCGCGCCGTAGGGATGAATTTCATTGGAAAACTCACACTATTATGGGCCGGTTGAACCATCATCTCTGCACAGAAAATCCCTTCTTCACTTAGGGCATCGTGGATATTCTTAAAAGCACTCACTCTGGCCGCTCTATTGTCTATGCAATGAAGGCAGTGAGAATCAAAAATCACATCAAACTTTTCTCCCTCAAGAGCATCGGGAAAAGTGATATCGAGATTTTTATACTCGATGGGAGAGCCAAGGGCACGTGCCCGCTCGATGGCCACGGAGGAAAAATCAATGGCCGTCACTCTTTCTCTGGGAAGTGAGACCTCTTCAAAAAGTGAACGAGTCCCCGATCCCAGCTCCAGAATGCGGGCCTTTTCTGGCATTCTTTCTTTCACACATGTGCGAAAGAAGTCCAGCAGGCTTCTGGTCACAGGAGGATTGCCGCCAGTGGAATAATAGCGGTTAAATTCTTCCAACGAACTCAAATCTGTCATCTCTTGAAAATGAGGCCGGTGAATTTCCTAATTCTCCATCAGGAACCTGACCTTTGAAATACTTGCTCCAATAGTCGTAGTGTTTTTTATAACTGATTGGTGCTGTGATTGTTTTTTTCGTAAGGAAATGATCCAGGAATTTAGCAATGAACTCTGAGCAGTAAAGATACTCGACTCCATTAGCATTAAAATTGTTCCAGATGTATTTTGAATCAAAAGGTGCATTCTTAAATTTTTCGTTGAACACATCAAGCATCACTTTTTCTAAGAGCGCTCGTTTTTCTTTAGTAAGGTTTTTAAGTTCTCTAGGTCTATAAACGTGAACGAATGTTCCCGGCGTAATATTTTTTGTGAATTCAGCAAAAGAGAAATGATCAAGTCTGCCCAGAGATTGAGCAATGCGAGTGCGGCCCTGTTCATCGACAACGACGACTCCTGAATGAGAAAAAAGAGACTCAGTCTCAGATTCAATCATTCGGCACTCATAACAATTAAGCGACAAGAGCACGACGTCTCCGGCCTTAAGGTCCGAAGCAGTCAGAGCATGAGCGCTTAGTGAGACTAAAAAAAGAAGTCCAAAAATTATTGTTTTCATGAGCGCACCCTAACATAAACCCTTTCAAATTGCCTACTTTTTAAGTCGACAATGATTTTTAATGACACTGATTATCCTATTAAAATTTAAGGCCCAGAGGGCTTTAGACCGAAAAGATAAGTGGTGAGAACATTTAAACCCTATAATAGAAACATGATGAAACTTGGTTGTTTACTTATCGCATTTTCTCTTCTTACCCAGAGTGTGTCTCTGGCGATGGATGATGCTGCTGCCGATAAGTATATCGCTGACCAACAAGCGGCGTGTGCTAAGAATACATCGATGGAGTGGAATACATCTCTCAATCGTTGTGTGGGAAAAGCTGCGGCCAGAGAAACTCGCAATGAGGCCAAAGATTGTGGTGCCCTAAAAGATGCTGCCGCTAAAGAAAAATGTCACCTGGCCAGTGTAGAAAAAAAGACAGGTCTTTCTTCAGATGCTTCAAAACTTAATCAAGGCAACACTACTGGTTCAATGGTCATGAACGGCGCGGCCGCAGCTTATGCTGTTAGCAGCTTGATTATGGAAAATGGTTTTGAGTTAAAAGGGAGTTCTTGCACATCAAAAAATATCCTGGGGGTTACGGCCGCAGCAGGACTGGCAAGTGATCTTTACCTGAAGAAAAAAGCAAAAGATAAAGTAAAAGCTCTTGAAGGAAAATATAAACTTGAAACGACGACTAATGGTTATCAAGGACAAGTAAAGGCCTTCGAGTATTTAAAAGAAGAACAACAAACAGTTGTGGAAATTGCCAAGCTAGAAAAAAAGCGCAACATGCTTTTAACTGCTGGGTACGCCCTTGCTGCTGGTTTTGCGGCCTATGAACTTATCTGGCCGGCAAAGAGTCCGGATTGTTCCAAAGCTTCTGAAGGAGGTGCTGGTGATGGAAAAACCGATGTCACCGGATCAACGACAACTCCTCCTGATAATAATGCAAGTAAATTAAAAAAATAAAGATTATGAAAAAACAAGGACTGCTGACATTTTTATTTTTAACTCTTTTCGCTTTTCAAGCGGGAGTGACTCCAGTTCAAGCTGCCGATGCAGCTAGTGCCAGCGGTTTTGATTATAAAAAAATTCTGGGAAGTTCGGCCGGAGTTCTGATCGTTTCTGGTATCGGGACAATCTACTCTGGAATCCTTTATAAAAATGCAGATAAACAAGAAAAAGAATCGCAGGAAAATATCAAAAAGATTGATAAGATGATTGCGACTTTTAAAGACTCATATGCTAATCACTGCCCTAATGGCAGGGACTCAATCACTGAGCCACAGTGTTACTGTTATACTGAAGCAGGAAAACAAAACACTAATCGCACAAACTCACAAACCTGTATTGATTTATGGGCCAAGGACACTTACCTGCTTGCCGGGGACTCTTCTGGTTATGCCAACGAAGCCTATACTGCTGACGTGGCCGGGTGTATCCTGGTCAATGGCCAGTTTGATGAAAACTGTAGATGTAAAAAACTGATCGATGCAAAAGGAAACAACGCTTGTAAAAAAGAGACGACGGTGTCTATTCCTACTGAAACAGCGACCGCTGGTTTTGCCACTTCGACAGGCCTAAAAGATTTATTAACAACCACTTCAAACGCTGCTAATGGTAATCCTTATTTAAATGGCCTGGACTCAGCTTCCCTGGCCAATAAGGCCCTTAATGCCAGAAGCTTTAGCGACCAGATGATCTCTAAAATCGATACATCAAAAGTTGATATCCCAAAAATTACTGAAGAAAACGTTGGAAGATTAGCTAAGGCCACATTTGGAGAAGCAAATATCAATAAAGCTGCAGACTCAAGATCGATGGCCTCAAATATCGCATCTTCTAGAAGTGAAAACTCTGCAGTTGAAAGCCTGCTCAAACAAGCACAAGCAAAAGTTGGGATCGAAGTCTCTGGTGGAAAAGGTCTTGCTAACGGCAAGTCTGAGAAAAAAAAGAATTCTCTCAACTTAAATTTTGCTGAAGCTTCTCCAGGTGGAAATGGCCAGATGGTTCAGAATTTTGCTGATGAGAGCGACAAAAACTACAAATACAAAAACAGCGACATTGTCACCGACAATACCGCCTCTATTTTTGAGATCATCTCAAATCGTTATGTGCAGTCAGGTTTAAAAAGACTTTTTGACGAAGAAAAGAACTAAGGCTCTTTGAACTCTTCAAGCCCCAGAGCATGTAACCACTCCGTACTTGGCGAAATAAGTTTTCGTTGAGCAAGATCCATCATTCCGACCGAAAGAGTTAATGTCGAAGCGACTTTGCCATCTTCCTTGATCATCTTCTGATCGAGAATCATGACGAATTTGTTTCTCATTTCCGGGCGGGCCTGAGAGACGATTTTGATTTTTTCGCGGTTTTTTAATTCCGCTTTAAAAGTAAGGTTTAAATCTAATAGCACCGGCCCCACTTTGGTCTCCAGGATCTCTTTTAGACCGAGTTTATTCTTTGTGATGAAATCCCAGCGGGCCTCTTCATACAACTCCAGATAAACGGCATTATTAACGTGTCCGAAGGTGTCCAGGTGTTGTTCTAAAATAGTTAATTCATACTCGTAAATTGGATTGGCCATAAATAATTTCCACTCTCAAATGTGCCCCAATAATCGGGCAACTCTTCCATCAAACTTCAGCCCTACTTTAATAGATTCTCCATCACATTCCAAGGGGTTACTTAGAGATTACTGCTACTTGATCAATAAACTCAAGAAACTACACGGGTTAGCCGAGAAGTAGACGTATAATTTCTCTATCGACCAAAAAAATATTGGGTGATTTTATGAAAACAATTCTTTTAACAGCACTTCTGGCCGGCCTGAGTTTCTCTGTTTATGCAGCAGATGAAAATAGTGCTGCCTGTTCAGAAACTGAAGCTCCTGCGTTTCACGCAGCCTCTGAAGGAAAGAACTTTCCGGGTTCAGCTTCATTAAATGAATGTGAAGATTTAAGCCGTAGTCATATCCGTCAGCTTTATAGCAAAGAAGGTTCGCGCAGTAAGTTCCAATGGGAGCCATACGTGAAGTATGCTTGCTGCAAGGAAAAAAAGACCGACAATACGGAGTGTACTAAAAAGAAAACAGAGATCGCCAAACGTTGTGAATCTATCGCCTACCTGATCGGTGTTTACGGACGCGACTGGAATGACCAAGAACAAATTATGGCATCTGAAAGTTCTGGGGGAAGTGCAGATGCTGCGAAAGCGGCCACTCAAAAAAATGCATCGGCCTCTCAAATCTCTGCCGCTGCTGCATCTATTAAATGTAAATCAGCAGGTATTGAAACTCTGGACTACGATGCTTGTAAAAAATTTCAGGTCACACTGGATCTTTTAGAAGGCGTCACTCAAGTTGGATATGCAACTCAAGAGTTAGTGTACAAAGATAAAATGACTGATTCTCAGTTAAAGTACGCGAATGAAGAAAATGCAGCGACAGGTGCCTTAAAAGCACAAGGTGAATCGCTTTCAATGCAGCAAGATATGTACAACCAAAGAATGGCCGTAGACTCTGGTAAACTGGCCTATCTTTACTCGATCTATACAGATTTTCCAAAAACAGATGACATCGTCGGGAAATGTAGCTCTATCGGCTCTAAAGGTGTTGATATCGGTGTAACTTCTAAAGACTGTACTGAGGCCGCAAGAGTTCAGGCCAATGGATTTAAAATTGTAATGAACCAGTCTCAAAGAGATGCAATGAAGAGTAAACTGATTGCTATCGCTACAAGTGCGGGAGCAAACGGGCTTCTTGCCAGCCTTCTGGGAAAACGTGCTGATGACGTCAACAATGCCATCGCTAAGATCGATGCTTACAAGCCGATTGACCCATTCACTGTTTCTGAAGATGAAGCGATGACAACTTTCTGTAAACAAAACCCAGGACTCGCTCAGTGTTTAACTGGTGGCCTGGAAAGAACATTCGATACAATGAATGACAACATCATTACTTTTGGTGATGGTGGTACAGGAACAGTTTATTCTAATACAAACTCAGGAATCAACTCATCTGGATCAACTGGAACTGACGGTGGAACAACTTCATCGAGTGTCACTCCTGTTGGTAGCATTATCGCAGCGGCAAACAAAGACAACAGCATCGAAGCTTCTACTGCTGCGAAAGTCACTGAAGGTGGCTCTGGCTCAACTGGTGGCGGAGGCGGTGGTGGCGTCGGCGGTGGCGGAGGCGGCGGTGGTAGCGGTCCAGGAACACAGGCCGGATCTCAAGGTGGTGTAGCTGCTGCTGTTCAAGGGAAAACCCCTTCTTACGGTGGTGGTAGCGGGTCTATCTCAGTCATGGGTGGATTCGGTATCAACAAGAAAAAGGCCGAAGAAAAAGATGGTGAAAACCCATTTGGAAAACTCTTCGGGAAAGACGCTCCTAAAGGAACTGGCGTAGTCAACTTCCGCGATATCGCTTCAGTGGGTAAAAAGGGAGACAATCTCTTTGATATGATTTCTAAGCGTTATACAAGTGTGGCAGCTGATAAACGCCTAATCGAATACGAAATGGCAAAATAAAACATGGCCAACTACTTTAAAGTAAGAAAATAAAAGAATTAATACACAGTCATAATGGCCCTATAGTAGAAATTATAGGGCACTTTCTTTCAATCCGCCGAATTTCATTGAAAAAGAAAATCTGATTATCATAAAATATCCTTAAGAGAGAACTGCTCAAGATGAGCGGCTTCTTTTCGCTCAAATACCTCGCATATCAAGGAAGATTGCATGGAAACGACCAACACCCTACTGCTTGCAGAATTTTTCACCGCTACCGGCTACCTGGATCGACTGCTTTTTGCTTTCACAGAACTTGAAAGACTTCACTACGGTCCTCGTGGGAAAAACCAAATCCAAAAACTTTTAAACGACACCAGCGTGTTTTTTACCCGCGAGTTTAAAGAGTTTGAAATGACTGCAACAACTGTAGAATGGCCGCAGTTTAAAAACCAAATCAGAAGCTACCACAACTTCATCGAAAGCGTGATCAAGATGCCTTTTAAGAGCTCTCGTATGGAGACAATGGTCGTGGGATACATCAACCTGCTTTACCGCAACAGTTTTGAAATCCACAACTTTGTCATTGAGACAACAAACTTGGATGTGCAGTTCCCTCGTCTTGGACTCATTCAGGAAGAAAACATTCCAACCATCACTCAGGCCGAAGAAAGTAACCGCGCTCCTCTTTTCTTTTTAGATGAAGCACGACTTCATGAACTGGCAGAAGAAAACACGAAGAAAAACTCTCAGCTGGTATTCCTGCAAATGAGACGTGAAGAAAAATACGACTACTATCTTCACAAAGGACACTACTTCATTGCTCAAAAAAACTATGAAGAAGCTAAAGCTAATTTCTACCGCGCGAGAAATTATAAAGAAACAGCAGAAGTGCTTACGCTTTTAGCATGGAGCTACTCACTTCTTGATGATAGAGCACAGGCGAAAGCTTACTGCTTAAAAGCGGTGCAATTAGATTCACAATACGGCCCTGCTTATAACGATTTTGGAAACTACATCCTGGCCGAAGGTCAGGTGGAAGAAAGTCTTCGCTGGTTTGAGCTCGCTAAACGCGCTCACAACTACCAAAATCGCGAATACCCATACATCAATGCAGGAAGAGCTTACGTACTTTTAAAAGACTTTGACCAGGCCTTAACAGAGTTCTCTCTTGCGCTAACGATTGCACCTCACCACCATGAATTGCATGAAACAGTGGCAAAACTAAAAAACAGCCTGGAAAAAAACAAACCTACTTTTACCGAAGGAAGAGGGCCTAGTCCCCTGAACTCATAATGACTGTTGAGCGAAGCGAATTTGATTTATTTTTAAAGACTCTCTTAAAACCAGAACTCTTTGACGACTACTGTCCCAATGGACTGCAGATAGAAGGAAAAACAGGACTTAAAAAAGTCCTGTTTGCCGTTTCGGCCACCCGAGAATCAGCAGAATACGCCGAAAAAATCAAAGCTGACGCTCTCGTTGTTCATCACGGACTCTTTTGGAAATTCCACGGCACCAGAACACTCACTGGCCCTTTTTATAAAAGAGTCGCTCCCCTTTTAAAAAATGATATCAATCTTTTTGCTTATCACCTTCCACTCGACGCTCATCCTGAAGTGGGAAATGCCAAAAGCCTGGCCGCACTTCTTGAAATGAGTGAGCTTCAGCCTTTTGGAAACTACAAAGGGGCCTTCACTGGAATTAGCGGTGCCCTGCCTGCTGAAATCAGTGGAAGCGAATTAAAACACATTTTAGAAAAAAAACTTTCTCACTCCGTCCTTTACTCAAATCCAAGTGACGCTAAAAAGATCAAGCGCATCGGCATTATTACCGGTGGAGCGAACTCTGAATGGCGTGAGGCCCATAAAATGGGTCTTGATGCTTATATCACCGGGGAAATGAGTGAACACGACTACCATGAATCGCGCGAAAGTGGCATCCACATGTTTGCCGGCGGTCACCACGCCACGGAAAAATTTGGGATTCAATCGCTCATGAAAAGAATCCAGGAAACTTACCCTGGGCTTTCATGCGAGTATATGGATTCTGAAAATCCGGCCTAGTTTTTTACTTTTAAAGAAAGAGTTAAAACGAATTTTGCCACTTCTTCCGTTGGATTAATACTTGGGACTACGGCCTTGATTTCCACCGGGAAATTCATGCGCTCACCACTTTTAATCACGTCAGCAACAAATTGTTTAATCTCCGGGATCTGAGTCACGATAAAGTGCACGTCGCCTTCAGCGCGCTTTAGGAAATCCGCTTTGAAATCTTTAAATGACAGGGCCACTTTCTTTTTAGAAGCGGTGATTTCATTCATCGCCACTAGTCCACCGGCGATATCAGCACCTGTGCACAGCACTCCGAAATACATCGAATTTAAGTGGTTTTTTGTTCTTCTATTAAGTGGGATTCTAATGACACATTCTTTGTCATTTAAAGTGACGACACTTGGAGAAACCCAAAAAATAAGTGGCACTTTCATCAAACCAAAAAGACGAACAAACATCGTATCCTGGTATTTTTTAGGCACATTATTTTTTAGAATATCCACAAGCATATTAAATCCCTTTTTTAATTTCTAATGTTCTTTTATAGGCCGCTGTAAAAGCTCCGCCCATAATGTTTTCCAGGTTGTTCTTTTCTAGAATCTGCAGCGCTTCGAAAGTCACTCCTTTTTTAGAAGTCACTTGCTCGCGAAGAGTTTCAAAACTCACTCCCTGGGCAATGGCACTTTCCATTAGTTTAGCAGAACCTAAAAAAGTTTGGGTGATAATTTCGCGGCCCTCAGGGTTACTTCCGGCAATGGCCGTCAGGTGTTTTTCAAAAAGACGGGCATATTCAAAAATAAGCGCCGGACCTGAGCCGCTAAAAGCGGTAATGGCATCCAGCTCGGCTTCGCTCTTCATAGTAAAAAGTTTACCTAAAGCTCTCAGGTAATCTTTAAACTCACCTGTTTCAAAACCTGCGTAAAAAAGATTGGCCCCCATCCCTAGACTCGATGGAGTGTTAGGCATTAGGCGGGCAATGTTTTTTACCTGGAATTTTTTTTCTAAAGTATCAATCCCCGTTCCTGCAAGAACTGAAAGGATTTTGGCATTTTCATTAAATTGGAAAGTAAACTCTGAAAGAGATTGCGGCTTAAAACCCAGGACGTACCAGTCCAAATCTTTTGGCATATCCACCAAAAAGCTCACAAAGTGACCGCCGGTTTTTTCGGCCAGCTGCTGCGCCTTGGTTTTTGAAGGAGTAAAAAAATACATCTCTACACCCGGGTGGTTTTTCTTAAAACCTTCCGCTAGTGCTGCTCCCATATTTCCACAACCAAAAAAACCAATGCGCATAGTATACCTCTTAAATTTCCAGATCCAGTGGAGCTCCGTGCCTCATTGTATTGACGGCAAGAGATCGTACCCATACGTAGTTTAGGGCCTGGTGATAAAAATCTGATGCTTTTAAATGATCATTTACAGTTAAGATCAGCTTCATGCGTTCGTCATGTTTAGCATCGTTCAGGAAATCTCCAATGTGCAGGTGGTATTCATCCATTGGCCCATCGTAGATGATCACTGAAAGTTTTGGATCATTAATTGATTTTGCCAGCTCTGAAGTTTTAGCAAAGTACACTTCCAGGTTTTCTTTTGAGAAGCCTGCTTCAATCAGAGTGTCTCTTAAATTCATCCACCATTGGAACGACTGTCGGTTACGGCAAGCAACGGCAAGACCTGTTCCCGAGATTAAACTAGAGAAAACTTGAATCAGTGTTTTTAACTCAGGTCTATCTGTCACAGAAACAACCAGAGCATGCTCAGTGCTTAAGCGGTAATCGTTATAACTTAGCTGACCTGGGATCACGCGGTTTTTGTGTTCTTTTTCTACAAAGCCCACGTAATTTTTTGAAAGCCATTTTTTATAATCGCGAAGCGCTTCTTTATAATTGCTGTAGATTCCCTGATAGTGAGTTTCAAAACTTGAAGTGAAAACATCAAGAAATTTCTCCATTCTTGCTAAACGCGACTCAGCTGTTAAGCGAGAAGGTTTTTTAAGAGTCACTGGTGAATCATGACCTTCTTCCACGCTCAGTTTAACTTCAGTTGCCGCTGCAATCGTCTGATCCTGAGTCTGGTGAAGACTTAAAATATAGTGACGTCCACCGGCCTTAGGCCCTGTTCCAGAAAGTTTAAATCCACCAAATGGCTCAATGGCAACACGGGCCCCAGTGATTGTACGGTTGATGTAAAGGTTTCCTGATTCAAGCTTTGTCAGAAGGTAATCAATATCGTTTTGTGACTGAGAGAAAATCCCTCCAGTTAAAGCGTAATCAGTGCTGTTAAATAAACGGGCAGCATCATCAAGAGTGTCAAAACCAATAATGTGAACCACTGGCCCAAAAAGCTCTCTTTGAGCAAAACTTTCTTTATCTAAAGCGCGCTTGTATGGAAGTTCAATTACAACTGGACCAACACAGTATCCTGGAAGGTTGTCATTTGAGCGGTCAATAACTACCGATCCACCAAAGTTCGTCGCTTCATTAGAAGCTTCTCTCACCGACTGACGAAGGCGTTTTTGGTCAAAGGCCGTAATCACCGGGTTAACTGTCGTATCAAACTTAAACGACTCTCCGACTTTTAAATCAGAAGCAGCTGCGCGAAGTCTTTCAATCAGTTTATCTTTTAGAGAATTGTGAACAATAACACGTGAACAAGCTGAACATTTTTGTCCGGCATGGCCAAAAGCTGAGTATAGGATTCCAGAAACTGTTTCATCTAGCTCGGCGTTTTGAGTGACGATCACCGCATTTTTCCCACCCATTTCTGTGATGGCCTTAACCGGGTAAGTCTTATTCGTTAACTTATTTTTATAAAGTCTCTTTCTTGTCACACCTGCGATGTATGTTCCAACCGCTTTTGAACCCGTGAAAACAATCGTCGATGTTCTTTCGTCTTTGACTAAGAAGTCACCAACAGTTTCCCCTTCTCCTGGAAGGTGAATAAGAACGTCTTTAGGCACTCCAGAAGCGTGAAGAATATCAACCAGGAGTTGAGTGATAAGCGGAGTCTGTTCAGCTGATTTTAGGATAACAGTGTTACCACAAACCAGTGAACTCACCACCATCCCGCATGGGATAGCTAGAGGGAAGTTCCACGGAGAAATAACCACAGCAGGACCGCGGCTTGAGAGATCTGTCAGGTTTCTTTGCAGGTAGGCTTCAGTTCTGGCGTAGAAGTTTAAGAAGTCGATAGCTTCATCAACGTCAGCGAGAGCTTCACCAACAGACTTTCCTGCTTCATACACGATAAGGGCAGAAAGCTCATTTCTTTTTGCCAGCATGTAGCTTGCAGCTTTGACTAGCGTCGCAGTTCTAAACGGCCATTTTGAATTGGCCCATGAGCCTTCATTGTAAGAGCGGTCAACTGTTTCAATCGCCGCTTTTGCATCTTCAAGGTTAGCAAAACGAATACGTCCAACCAGGATGTCCGGGTTTGAACTCGCTTTAATTTCTACCCAGTCGCCTTTTAGGTCAAAACCGTTATGGTAGTCTTTTCCAAGAGATTTTTCTTCAAACGATGTCAGTGCTTTTTCCATCCACGCTCTTTCATCATCAAGATACAGGCGAAGTGGAGACACGTTGAAGAATTCGTCTTCTAGTTTTGACACTGATTGGTCGCGGGCAATTGTTCCCGCTTTTTTCTTTTCTTCGTGAATCGCGTATGGCGACTGAAGAGTTAAGTGCTTTTTGTGTGAACGCATGATGGTTAAAACCCCTACTTGCGAAGAGTTTTCCATAATACGTCTTACCAGGTAGGCCATACCAACAAGTAAACTTCCCACCGGAACGTAGTTTCTTGTTGCCCAACCCATTTTTGCCAGTGCTGTTGAAAGAGCTTCATAAGTCATGTGTAGACACTGGTGCTCGATTTCTCCCACTTGTGGGTAAAGAAGCTCTTTAGCTGCTTCAGCGAACCCGTGGTCAGAGAAGTTGTGTGAGGCCAGGGCCAGTTTTAGGTGCGGATGAGATTCTAAAATTTTAAGAATTAATTGCCTGAAGTGAATATCAGTTTCTTCTTTGTTTAAGAATTGAGGAGCATTAAAGCTATGAGCATCCCCTTCAACTGTTTCAGCATCCCAATAAGCTCCTTTTACCAGACGAACCGGCATTGGAAGCCCTCTTTCTTTTGCCAGGGCAATAATCTCTTTTAAGTGCTGGTAACCATCGCGCAGGTAGGCCTGGATCACGATACCAGTTGATTTGTAATCTCTTAGTTCAGCTGTCTCTAAAAGAACGCGGCGGTAGATTTTAAAAACCACATCGCGGTAGTGATAGTGTTCAGCATCGATATTGATAAAAACATCTTCTGCTTTGGCAGCAAGAAGGATTTCTTTAAGTCTTGGAGCTACTAAATTATAAGTGTAATCAAAGGCCTGAGGTTTAAAGTCAGAGCATAGGGCCGACACTTTAATTGAAACGTGAGCACGGTTAATCCCGGCCACGTTCATTTCACCTTTTTTAACGTGCAGAGAGAATCCTCTGACTAGTTTTAAAACTTCGTCTTTATAATGGTCTGCTTCTCTTTCAGAAACAACCAGCTCTCCTAGTTGATCGAGAGTTACATCTCTTCCTGTTTCACTTAGAGCGCGCAGAGAACGGTCTGCTTTCTCAATGCTCTCGCCGGCGATAAAACGCTTGGCCATAAGTTTAACGGCGCTTCTGATAACCGAAGCAAGCGGCCACGCTGGCATGATTTTGGCCAGGTAATAGAAAACTTTGATTCCTAAAGTGTAAGTCGAAGGAAGAGCTCTCTCTTGCCCTTTTTTCTTAGCACGTCTGGCCTTTCTGTTGTCTTTTAGGAAGCGAGAAAGCGCTTCAATCAGGATGCGCTTAACTTCCACTCCTTTTTTATCGTGGTCTAAAGAAGGAAGGATCGCCAGGAATTTTAATAAGTGAATGCGCAGAAGTGCGTACTGAGCTGTTAGCCCTAAACCGAAGTCTGAAACATCTTCAAAAAGAGTCGGACGGTACTCGTTTAAGAAACTAAGAAGCTTTTTTACGATCTGAGCAGATCTCTCTTCGATCGCCTGGTATTTTGGGTCATTTAATAAATCAGGTAGCCCTTCAACACTGATAAGGTTTTCCACCACTGTCGGGAAGTTTTTTGCCTGCAGAGAAGCTGCAAGCTCAGTGTGCACTCTTAGGTCTTTGACTTGAGGAATGTTTAAATCCAGGATCTCGCTTTGTTGAAGGATAAAGAGTTCCTGAGAAAGTTTTGGTGTATAGAAGCGCACTTCTTTTCTGTCGTAGTAGAACCCCACCAGAAAAGGAGTTGACCTAAACACCATCTGTGCTCTGAAGTTTTGCTTCAGGTTGGTTAAGTACGGCGTCAGCACATCGACGATGTCAGTGTGTAGCGTATGGTCTTTTTCCACGATAATGTTGCTGAACTCTTTGTAGAAAATAATCTTCCAGCTTGCTCCAGAAAATGCATGGTCGACACTCTGGATTGTAACTAAAAAATCCTCTGGCACTAAAGGCATAAATAAAGCTCCGTAAGGGGATGAAATTTTTAAAAATTTAAGTGCCACAAAGGTATCTTAAAAGCCTCGTTAAGACCACCATTTTTGGCGTTTGACTAATAGCATTTCCCTCCCTAAAATTTGGTTATGATGTCACTATTAACCCTGCTGCTGGCCCATTCATTTGCTCACGGACAAAGCGCTCCCCTTTACACGCTAAAGGACCTCTCTGCGCTCGAGCAGGAAAAGAACTTCGAAGAATTCCTGGCCCACGTTAATGACATCCGCCCAAGCGAGCGCATGAAGCTGTGGAAAGATATGTATCAGTCCATGGCCATGGAAATGGTCGACTACAAGCTTAAAACCCGCGATTTCAGCTTAAAGAGTTTTAAACAAATCGAAGGCATCGGACGCTCAAGTGCTCTGGCCAACGACGAGTTCTTTCAACTAAAGCGCTCTCTTTACGCTAAAAAGTTTTTTAGTGAGTGTTACTCTCTGGCCTCTGAGCAAAAGAGAGAGACCTCAAAAGAGGCCATTAAGGCCTGTGACACTGAACTAAACTCATTCTGGTTCTTTTCAAAAAAGGACCCGGACATTGGTCTGGAGCTGGCCGCATTAATCGAAAAATACCCTTCAACTCTTAAGACCTGGCCTTTTTACCAGCGTGCCGTCAACGACAGCATCGCCAATCTTTATTGTGAAAAACCAGATGTCCAAAGGGCCGTGATCGGAAAACTGACTGAAGAGAGCTTTGATAAAGACTTCGACGACAACTACAAAAATCTTATTTCGCGAGTTGTTCCGGATAAATGTTTCACCAAACTTATTCCGGCCTTGCGCTTAAGTCTGCAATCAAGCATTACCAATGGTCTGCAAAAAGAGCTGGCGATGAATTTATTATCGGCCAAAGGACTTCTGACGAAAGAAGAGGAAGACCTTTACGCTGTGATTTATCTTCTGGATGGCCCGGTAGTGGGCGATAAAATGAATCTTGCCTGGAAGCGTATTGAGGATTTGAGCTCGAGTTTTAAAAACCGCCAGAAGATCCTGGAGCAGATTAAAAACTTGCCTATTATCCCGGATAAGATCTTTAAAGACCCAAATCTGCCAAGACATAAGGCCATCATTAATCTTTTTGCCAAAAATTTCCCGGAATTCCTCAACTACTATGGTGAGTCCTGTGTGGCCTACCTGGAAAATAAGAGTGAGACTTCCAGCAATATCGCCTCAAGCTTTCAATGTAACGAATTTCTAAAGACGGCCAAAGAAGTGAGAAAAACGGACAAGACTGAATGGGTTAGCGACTCGGTTGAGTCTAAGTACTCTGGGCTCAGAAGGCCTTAATCCCCTCTTTTTTCCCCTTAAAATCCAACTCTATTTTGTGTTTCATCTGCCCAAATAAAAAAGGCCACCCGAAGGTGGCCCTTTTATGGAGCTTTTACTTAATAAAAATTAAGATAGGTGCTTTCCAACGATCCCTGCAAGTTCGAACATAGTAACTTCTTTTTTTCCAAAAAGTTTAGCTAGTTTGTCGTCTGCAATGATGTTTCTTTTGTTTTTTGGGTTTTGAAGGTTGTGCTTCTTGATGTAGTCCCAAATTTTAGAAACAACTTGAGTGCGTGGAAGTGGCTTGTTTCCTACGATTTCAGCAAGTACAGCTGAAGGAGTAAGAGCTTTCATGAAAGCTGCGTTTGGTTTACGAGCTGACTTAGCTTTTGGAGCTGCTTTCTTTGTAGCTTTTGGAGCTGCTTTTTTAGTAGCTTTTGCTTTTGGAGCTGCTTTTTTAGTAGCTGCTTTTTTCTTAACTGCCATTTGAGATTCCTCCGTTAAATTAGACATGTTGTTGATTGTCTAAAGTTGTTTATGGTTAAAGAAACGTTTACGTTTTTTCTTCTTTTTTCATTTTTTTCGAGGGGAAATTTTCTTATATCTTACGTTTTCCCTCGAGAAATTCACTTATAGATAAATTATTGCTCGAAAATTTTCATCATGTCTATAGCAAAAAACAATTTTTTTTACTTTTTTTATCATTTTTCCCTAGGGGATTGATGATTTTCCCTAGGGAGATGGCCTATTTTACCGTCTTCATCCACTCGACGACCAGTCCTTCCGGCCCTAATTTCCTTGGAGTTTTCTTATATTGATGTGACTCATTTAAAGAATACATCCTGAAATTATCGATGCGGCAGTAGTGGTAAATGCGCTTTAATTTCTTCTCGCGGGCCACTTTTTCAAAGAATTCTTTAATAGAGTGAGAGAGCCCCGCTCCCTGATGGTCGATCTTAATAGCTGTGTTTTTAGTTAAAAGGGAGTCATCTTCTACCTTATAGAAGACGGCAGCAACGATTTCGCTGTCATCGATCAGGGAAAACAGTTCCCATCCTTCAGAGACTTCCTTCTTAATTTCTTCAAATGTCCATTTGAAGTCAGGAGAATCTGAGAATGCGTCAATGTTGTGATCGTAGATCTCTTTGATGTCCTTTTCTGTCTTGGCCTTCTTAAAAGTAAGCTTCATAGCAATCCTTTGCAATAAGAGTAAACTTTCTAACGATTATAGAGTCACGATATAGGCGGCCAGGTCCTTGATGTCCTGATCTGATAGGCCTTTTACGTATGGTTGCATATCAGGGTTCTTTCTCACTCCTGATTTGATCTCTGTCACTTGCTTCACTACATACCAATCATGCTGACCAGAGAGCTTTGGTGCTTTTTTAGCAAGGTTTCCTTCCCCATTTTCACCATGGCACTGAATACATGTTGCGTATAAGGCCTTTCCTTTAGCTGCGTCTTGAGCAAAACCTGTAGACAATAGTGAAGATAGAACAAAGACAGAGACTAAAGAAAGAACACTTTTCATCGAAACCTCGTAAAGTAATAAATAGAATGGAATTAACTAAACTGCTTAGAATTTTACTCTAAAAGATTATTAGACGGCAACCACTTTCATAGGGAGAACTTTGCCCGCTCCTCGAAAAATCTCACCCAAGAAGGCCTCCATCGCCTCTGTTGAAAGCCCTTCGAAAACTCCACGGACGTAAGAAATCTCTCCGTCACAGTAGATAAAGTCCCAAGAAAGGGCCGAAAAAAGCACTTGGGAAGACTTATTTTTCTCTACTAAAGACAGCTCATTCCAGCGGGAAGAGGCCTTAGACACTTCCGAAAAATCCAAAGCGTGGACTGATCTAAAGAGGGCGCCCATCAAAGAAAGCTTCACTTTTACAAAGAGATTCTCCAACTCCTGGGGGTCTTCGGGAGAAAATGGCAGGTGATTTTCGTCGCGTAAAAAACTCTCAATCTCCCTAAAAGAGATCCTCCAGATTTCACGCAGAGTTTTTCCTTCAGAAAACTGGGCCAGGACTTCGGCAAAAAGAAAGCTCACTTCATCGCGAGGACCGCGGTGCCTGGCCGTCAAAATCTTGTCACCTATATTCTCGATGGCAAAATCAGGCCCATGACTTTCCCCTTCCAGGTAAAACCTTGGAGCACTAATGAGGCCCTGGGCCCTGTGGGAAAGAGAACTTAAATTTACTTTCAAGATGCTATCGCCTTCTTATATAGTGATGTTGGAGACGCTACATTAACATGATCAAAAATGAAAAACACCCCCTAAATCATAAACTGACTTTCCTGGTGATCGGCCCGATGCCTTTTTCCATGAAATCGATTGCTCCTCTCTTAAAAGACGAAAACACCCGTCTGGTTTTTATTGATGGCGGTCTGATACATAAAGGGAAACTTCTAAAAAAGGCCCCGCTTCTGTGCAAAGGGTCCATCTCTGTAGGCGATGGAGACAGCAGTAAAAAGCAGATGACCATCACTAAAACAGACCAAAACCTCTCCGACTTAAGTTTTTTCCTTAAAACATTTTCCCGTCAGAATAATATCGGAAGATTTGTTTTTGCCGGTTTTCTCGGGGGAAGAGTTGATCATGAAGTAGTGAATTTTGGTGAAATGATCCTTTATATAAGGAACTGGAAGAAAAAGTCTCCGCTTCCACGCTTATGTTTTGAAGATAAGGTAGAGTTTCTAGCGGCCGGACGCCATGAATTCTGGATTGATGGAATTTTCAGCGTCGCCTCATTAGAAGACAACCACATCAAAGTGAGCGGAGAATGTGCCTATCAGGCAAAAAAATGGCTTAAGATCGGGCCCCTGAGCTCTCGTGGCCTAAGCAACCAGGGGCAAGGCAAGGTGGTCATCCAGACAAAAAAACCGCTGATAGTTTTTTTCCCGGACCTATAAAGATTTAAAAGTCATTTTAAAGCGCGCATCACCTTCATCCAGATCCAGGAGCTCTTCGCGGTATTTCCCCTCTAAAAAGAGCTGAACCTGATCGTTATAAAAAGGCGACAACAAATGGCCTGAGTTTCCAATTGGCAGAATTCCCCACGCTTTTTCCGGACGGGCAAAATCGATAATCCTGCGGGTTGATGGGCCGGCCGTCACCGCGAAATCACCTTTATATGAAGTTACTTTCTGGTTGTTCACTTCCTGAGTCGCCCCCGGCGCCGGGTAAGGGCCAAGGTTGAAAATATAATTGAGCGGCTTCACTCTTCCGATGGGATGAACGAACTCAAGAGTGTGCAGCTTTCCCCACTTCCACTCGTTAGTGTCTTCACCAAAACGTTTTTCCAAAGTAGTGATCGTGCCGATAAAAGTTTCTTTTAAGAGTGCGGCGCGGTCGAATTTTTTCCACCACGGCGACGTAGGCTCTAAGATTACGCGCTTAAAAAAGATCCATCCATTGGGAACTTTTGCAAAAATTTCTTTTTCATCATCCGTTAAATTCACCAGCATTTTCTTTTGGATATCGCGGGCCCAGCTGTAATAAATCGAAGGAGCAATGGAAGTAATCTCAGAGCTTAAATTCCACTCGCGCAAAATCTGCACGTATTTTTCATAGCGGTTTTCTTCTGTTTTATTCTTAAAGCTCAAATCGTTTAATAAAGCATGAAGCAGGACTTTGTTTTCAAAATTCATATTCAGGGCCTGGACTTCCATCAGCTCTTCAGGCGACCATTTATCATTTTGTGAGAGGATTTTTTCCAGGGTTTTTTGGCGGTCATCCGGCTGCCAGTCTCCGCGCAAATGCGCCGGATACCCTGCAGGTCTGGCGTTGGCCGAAACGATCAGACCACTTTCCGGATTTTCCGAATGAGGTTTTTCATTCATCGCCAGCGTACCTAAAATTTCATCATTTCCGCTCTGACCGTCGAGAATAAAATCGGTTTTAATTCCCGGGCGTTTTTTCCAAACTTCTCCAAAAATCCACCAACCGATATTTTCTTTGTCGGCATAGAGAATATTTAGACCTGGCGCCATCCCCGTGGCCACAGCGTCCTTAAACTCCTGCATATTTTTAGCTCGTCCCATGCGAAAAACAGTGGTGAACGGGTCGTTTTTCTCGCTGTAAAAAGGCCACTGAAGACTCAGTGATTTCTCTTTTGTCGTCTCGCTTAAGGCGTAATCTAAAATTGGCCCGTGGTGCGTTTTAAATACAGTCATTTTAAAATCAGGCGCGTTTTTTACTTTGATGATTTCTTCGCGTTTTTCCAGCGGAAGATCTTTTCCTTTAAAACGATAGGTCAGGTCTTTTTCATTGATTTGTTCCTGATAAATGTCCATATCATCAGTCAAACTCATCGTTAGCCCCCAGCCGCGCTCGCGATTGTGGGAAAGAATAGGAAAAGGAATAAGCGAAAGGAAGTGACCATAAGACTCATACTCAGGTGTCTTTATATGGGCCTCAAACCAGATCCCGGGATGCGAGTAAGAAATGTGTGGGTCATTAGATAGAACCGGGCTTCCAGAAGAAGTTCTCTTTCCTGATAAAAGCCAACCATTTGATCCTTCAAAAAGTGGGAATCCAGACTCTAAACTCGAGATAACTTTTAGCACTTCTTTTGAGACGAAGCTGGAAGTGTCCACTACGCGTGTCACCTCATTAGGGATTTTTTCATTGCGTAAATCATTGGTTAAATCGCCGCCGATCCTTTTTGCAAGATCAGTCAATAATGGCTCAGTCATAATAGCGATGCCAAAACTAAAGCCCATAAGCCCTACGAAACTCTGGCCGTCGACCATACTGAATGGACGAGGCTTAATCCCCAGGATTTTAAATTCGATCGGCAACGCTCCTTTTTCTACAAACTGATTAACCCCGTCGTAAAAGGCATTCATCTCTTTTAGCATTTGCGGATCAAAAGATTTTTCTGCCGTCTTTCTGGCAAAAAGTTTTTCCGACTCATACTTGAGCCCAAGGTTTCTAAAAAGCTTATCAGAACGAAGTAGTTTTTCTCCGAGAAGCTCTGCCAATTCCCCTTGTGCTAGACGGCGGCTGACTTCCATTTGAAAAAGTCTTTCAGAGGCCATGACATAACCCAGAGTCCTGAAAGCATCTTCTGATGTTTGAGCATTAATGTGTGGGATTCCATGCCTGTCGCGCACAACTTCCACCGGAGCACTTAAACCAGAGAGGGCCGCTTCTCCATTCATCTGTGGCACGCGAGAGCGAAAGAATTCGTAGCCTCCCACAATAGCTGACAAGACAATAAGGGCGAAGATAAAGAGAGCAATCTTTAGCGTTTTCTTTTTATTCATAATCATGAAATAATCTAAACATAATTATGGAAGAAGTTAAACACAAAAACCGCTCGCTCTTTCTCGACGTCCTTCGCGGCTTCACTGTCGTCTTGATGATCATTTTTCACTTCTCATTTGACCTGGATTATTTTGGCCTCGTGAGTTTTGATATTGTTCATCACCCGTTTTGGTATTTTTTCCCGCGATTAATTGTCTTTCTTTTTCTTTTTGCTGTAGGTGTGGCCCTGACTCTCGCTCATCGCGAGGGCATCAAGTGGAAACCATTTTTTAAACGCCTTTTGCTGATTGTTTTCTGGGCCGTCGTCATCAGCGCCGTGACTTACAAATTCTTCCCGAATAATTGGATTTATTTTGGCACCTTGCACTCGATCGCCGTTGTTTCTGTCATGTCATTGCCGTTTTTAAAACGTCCACGAGAAGCACTCATTATAGGTCTATGTTTGTTCATCCCATCGATCACTATGGATAAAACAATTCCCTGGATTCAACTTCCCCACTCATCGTGGGACTATATCTCACCGTTTCCCTGGGTTGGTGCTAGTTTACTCGGGATATTTGCCGCGCACAAAGGTATCCAGCGAATCGAGTTCCCTCAAAATTCACTAGTTAAATCTCTGAACTATTTAGGCAAGCACTCCCTTTTTGTTTACCTGATTCATCAGCCAATACTCTTTGGAATTCTTATGCTTGTTGTGAAAGTTATTCGTTCCTAGCCCATATCGACTGTGATATAAAAAAGCATACATTCAATTAGGGACTCACTGTGAAAAGACTATTAAAAATAGACTGGAACAAAGTGGAGCGCACTATTGGCGGGATGAAATTCGCCGTCATCATCATTCTACTTTTTTCCCTAGCTATGATCATCGGAACATTTCTCGAATCGTATTACGGAACAGACTTCGCCAACCGCACCGTTTACAAAACTTTTTACTTCATGTTCATCCAATTCGGGATGCTCATGTCGATTATCTTCGCGGCCTTCTTAAGACTGCCGCCGAAAAAAAGACTCTACGGTTTCTACACCATTCATGCGGGCCTTATCATTATAGGTGTAGGATCAATGATCACTTATATTGCCGGAATCGACGGTAGTATCACTCTTGCGCCGAATGAGCCTAACCGCCAGGTTATTCTTTCTAAAGATGTTTTGAAAATGACTTACCCTGAAGAAGGAAAACAAGTCACAACAGAGCTTCCTTATAGTGCTTTTTCAACCAATATCAATCAAGAGTACGAAGGGATCAACGTTGTTGAGTACATCCCTTTTGCCGAAGGAAAATTCGTCTGGACTGACGCCATCAATTCATACCCGGCCAATGCTCCAGTACAGTCTTCTAAATACTATTTTAAAAACCCGTTTGCTGAGCAGGAAGTTCTCCTGACTCTTCACCCAGAGTCGAGTTCGGAATTTCAATCAACAATGAGCATGGGGCCTTTGACTTTTAACTACATGCCTGCCAACCTGGCGACTTGTTTTGAAAAAGAAAACCCATCAGGCATTATCATTTGGAACTCAGAAACTGCTGAGTGTTTCACACCTGAAGAAAAAAAACTTCCGGTTAAAACAACAAGTGCTAACAATCGTTTCTTAGTTTACCCAGTTGATGGAAAACTCTTCACATTCTTCCCTGACTTCTCACCATTTCCGGTTGATGCGAATTTTCAGGTTGATCAAAAATCGATCATCCGCTCTTTTTCTAAAAGAATCTTTGAAGATAAACCCAACCTGTTTCTTTTTGGAAAGAAGCTCGCTTTCTACTCTAAAGATGACAAGAAGTGGTTAGTTCACAATATCGAATTAAAGGGACCGACAGTCGGTCTTCCGTGGATGGGGGCCGAAATCTCTTTAGTCGACCACCAGGATAGACTTGTTCCTTTTAATCTTCCAGTTTCAACCATTCCCATTCAAAAAAATGGACAAGTTATTAAAGGTGACATCCGCGCGGTGAAACTTGAGATCATGGGCAAAGAATACTGGGCGACCAACTACTCTCCTCTGAGCCTGATTATTGGCGGGAAAAAAGTTATTATTGAAGTGACCAAAGAGAGCTTAACTCTTCCCTTTGAAGTGGCACTTTCACAATTTAAAATGGACAAAGACCCGGGAACAGACAACCCGGCAAGTTACGAGTCCTTCGTTAAACTTTTTGACGATGGCAAGATGACTAATCACCACGTCTTTATGAACAATCCATTAAAACATTCGGGATACACTTTCTACCAGGCCTCTTACTCTCAAGACAGCGGTGGAAATTATCACTCGACACTCGCAGTAAACGTCGACCAGGGGCGCGAACTAAAATATTTAGGATCGCTAATGCTCGTTCTCGGTGGAATCTGGCACTACAATCTGAACAAAAGAAAAAAAGAAAAAGGAGCTGATGCCTAATGAAAACTCTCATCTTAATCCTGCTCTCTCTGCTAACTTTAAGCGCTCACGGGATGGAGACATACTTCTGTAAAAAAGAACTTGAGACTCTACCTATTCAACAAGGTGGAAGGATCAAGCCTCTTTATGTTCACGCTTCAGAAGCGATGAAGGCCTTAACGGGAAAAGCAAAAGTCGACGACCTTTCTGCGGTTGAAGCCTACTGTCTTCTATCTCTAAATGGCATGGGCCTTCCAGTATCTCTAAAACTTATGGCGAGAATTGATCATGTCGATGCTATGAAGTTTTTAGGTTTACCTAACGACACTCACGAAATTGATTACGAAACTCTTATCACTAAAGAAGACGAAATCAGAAATGAGGCCAGAATGGGAAAAGGAAACGATTCTTATAAGAAGGCCATGGGAAAACTTTTTGACAACATCTTCCTTTATAAAGAAATCAAAAGCGGAAACAACTGGCTTTTTGCAGACGTCCAAGGCACAAGCTTAAACTGGTCGCCACTGACAACTTTTTTGACAGAAGATAAAGTTGTGGCCCAAAAAGCTGTGACTCCAGGAGACCCGTTTCTTCCAGTTTTACTAAAATCAAAAGCTGACTACACTGCCGCTTTCGGCGACAAATACATGGTTGAGTACTGGTATGCTAAAGCAGGACTGGCAAGTGTAGCGATGCTGCTTTCTATCCTGGCCCTGGCCTCAATGGTACTGTTTAAAAACTTCAAGATCACTCTTGGCCTTGCGGGTTTATCAATCATCACTCAGATCACTCTGATCACTTTTAGAGTCATCATCTCTGGAAGAGCTCCGATCACAAATATGTACGAGACTGTTCTCTTCTCTGGTTCGGGGGCCCTTTTATTAGGGTTAGTTCTTGGCCACTTTAAGAACGAAAAAGTTTTCGTTTACATGGGTCTTGCTTACAACGTTTGTACACTGATGATGATCAACTTCGCTAACGGAATGCTAACGGCAACAATCTCGCCTCTGGTTCCAGTCCTTCGCGACAACTTCTGGTTATCAACTCACGTAACGACTATCATTCTTTCTTACGGTGCACTGGCCCTAAGCTGGATTCTTGCCAACACTGTTCTTATCAAGCGCCGCCTTGGAAAGATGGATAAAAAAGAAGAAAACACAAACGCCGACATTATCTATACAACTCTAAAATGGGGAACGACGATGCTTGCTGCCGGGATTATTCTTGGAGGAGTGTGGGCCGATTACTCTTGGGGAAGATTTTGGGGATGGGACCCGAAAGAGACGTGGTCACTGATCGTTCTTTGTCTTTACACTGCGATTCTTCACGGGCGTTACACTTCATGGATTAAGAACGACCGTTTTATGACAGTGACAGCGGCTGCTTTCTTAAGTGTTATGATGGCATGGTTTGGTGTTAACTACATCCTGGCATCAGGACTTCACTCTTATGGATTCAGTGAAGGTGGAGCAGTCTTCTTAGGCTCGTTTTTCTTAGTTCAGATCATCATTCTAGTTATCACAAAAAATAGTTCTAAAACAAAAGAAGCTGAACCTGCTTAAGGTTCAGCTTCCTTACGATCTTAATTCTTTGTAAAGTTCACTTTTTCAATGCCGATCACACCAATGATCGGCGCTTTTTTTCCAATAAACTTCATATTGTTAAATTCTTTTTTATTATTCATCATCACGATTTCTGATTGAGCGTTTTTGGCCACTTCAATCTGATACTCTCTTCTTTCACCTTTAACCGCATTATAGAGAGTGTCTAAATAAAGCACCCCTCCGCGCTCTTCATCGAAGTTATGGCTATAAAGTCTGACTGTGACATATTTATCTTTCTGGTGAAGGATGATTCCATCTCCATTGATCTCACTCATATCGACTTCTTTTCTTTCTGTCAGTTTTCCGTTTTCATAAGCTTCCATATAAATGTGCTTAATCCCACGTCCGTCTTCATCCATCTCATACGTCATTCTGCCGGTGTTTTTATCAACGTCGCTTGAAACCACACACAGAACTTTTTCAGCTGCTTCTGTGGCGCTTAGAATGCTTGATAACATGAAGATGGCCAGTGCCGTTGGCACGATTTTGGATAATTGCATGAGTCCCCCATATGTTTTTGAACATTGGGTTCATCGGCAAAATTTTCCCTAAGCCTGAATGATTTTAGAAAAGGGCCTTCATCTGATCGACATACTCAGGTTTTCTCATCCCTACAAGAATGTAATCAAAACCATAGTCTAGGTAAGTTTCAACTGCCATGACTGAAAAAGGTCTATCGCCATCATCTGGCAGAAGCCCCACAGACATCGCCTGTTTTTTAAACTCTAAGGCCTTATTTGAGAGATTTCTTCGGGAATAAAGATAGGAAGTTTCCATCAATTGATAAAACGGTTGTGCCTGCTCAGCAGAAAGACCCTGGCCTCCCCAGACGCGGGCAATAAAAGGAAAGAAGTGTCCGTAATAGACCTGGTCTACAGCATCCGGAGTCGGAAGGTTATTCCAAAGGTCAGTGAACTGTTTAATCATCTCTACTTCATAAAAATCATCTGCCGTTGTATTTTCATCAACGGCTTCATCCCACTTTGCTTTGACTAAACTCATAGCATGATCAAAAAGCTCCTGTGCCTTCTTATCGTCCAGGTTTTTCGTCTGCTCTTCATAGGTCGCCAGTCTCACCAGCTTATTTTGCGTAAACGCATTTAAAGGGCGATTAACCACTGTTGTCAGACCATTGGCCATACACAACTCAAGTAAACTCTCATCGCCGTAATCGCCAAGTTTTTCCAGGGCCCCAATCTCAATTAGGTTAAATGGGAATTGAACCATCTTAAAATTTTTGCCGTTCATTTCTTTAAGCACAGAAAGAATGCGTGAAAGGTCTGTCACTTGCGGGTCATTAAGTGGAAGCCCAAAATTATTTGAACTCACTCCATAGGCCTTAATTCTTCCCTTCTTCACTTCTTCTTCACAGTAAATGAAGGCCTTTTTTAAACGAGCGTAGTACTCGTCTTGAGTTGATCCTTCTGTCTGAAAATAATATTCCGGGTTATGCAGGAGAAAGTAATCCACAGAATCGCGCTTGAGTCTTTCTAAGCTTTGATCCAGCTGGCTTTTTAAAAATTCTGGATGAATAGAATGTTTTAGCTCTTCACTTAAATCCACCAGGTCTTCTAAGGCCTGTCCTTTTTCATTAAGCTCTCTTAAAACATGTAAAGCGTGCCCCTGGATATATCCAGCTTTCGTTACAATGATTGGTTTATACTGTGGGTTTTCACTTAAAACAGAGCCGATCAGCTCTTCTGATTCACCATTGGTGTAGTTTGAAGATGTGTCGATTAATGTGCAACCGGCCTCAAGAGCTCTAACTAAAGACTCTCTGTGCACTTTTGACTTAATACTTACGCGGTAAGATCCAAATCCTACATGTCCCATGAAAATGATCCCTGAATGTATAAATTATTGAAGAAAAGGCAGAAGCCCGCTGATCCTGAAGATGCCTTCGGCGCCCTTGTCCTCTTCGTACTGGAGATTACGATAGCATTCATTTTTTGAATCTAAAACAATATCTTGTTGTCCATTAACCAGAATCCCTTCAACTTCCAGAGTGCTGGCGTTAAAAACCGGGGAACCTGAATTGCCTTCAAATGAATCCAGTCCAGCAGTAAAAGAAATATCACTGCCGTTGTGGTTTACTTTTGCGCTCTTTGAAAGCATCAGCGGAAGCCCGAATGGGTGTCCAATCATAAAAACGCGGGCGTTATCCGCAATTTTATTTTTCAGATTTAATTTAAGTGCCGGGCGTTTTTTAGGAACGCGGTCTAGTTTGATGATCGTGAAGTCGCTCTCGCCGTCAAAAGACTGCGCCACAATAGATTGACAGCTAAAGACATTGCTGTTTAAAACGCTGTACCCTTTTTTTGTTTGCTTTTTACTGTCGACATCAAAGATGACCTTTTTCATCATGCAGTCTTCACTCGTTTGAAAGCAGTGTCCGGCCGTCGCCATGAGATCAGGCCCAATTAAAAACCCCGTACATCCCGGAAGTGCACTTTTATTTGAAAAGCGCTCATCCACACACATCTGCAATGTTTCTTGCAGGGTTTGAGCTTTAATGGTGGTTTTAAAAAAGTTCTCTACTAAAAGGTCTGTGCTGACAATCAAGGCCACTGAGCGGCTTAATTCCTGGATCTCTTTTGTTGATTGAGTAGTAACTAGTTCGCGGTCGTCTTTTCCATAAATCGAGCCAACAGTGCTTAAGTCGATATTGAAGGCCGCGCGGGCATTCATCGCAGTCAAAAATAGGCATAAAAAAAGGACCTGGCGCACATGTTCTCCTATGAAAACGAGTCGCCAGATCCTACCATTTTTAAGAGGTCTCCCCCTAAAACGTGAAATTATTACTTAGTGAAAACCCTTCAATTCCTTGATGTTTGTGATTCTTGTCACATCTTCCCCACGGCATTCTGTCATCTTACAAACCTTAGGGATTGAACACCCTCTTACCGGGTCACTGACGTAGTCTCTTTCCCCACGTACTAAAATCCCCTCTACCACACCTGTTTTTGAGTCAAACACCGCTGATCCAGAGTTCCCGCCAAACGTATCCAGAGTGGCCTGGAAGTAGTAGTTATTTTTGTTTGTTCTCACAGCTGCACCATCAGCAATTTTTGATGGAAGCCCAGATGGGTGGCCAATAACAACCAGATCGGCTTTGTTGGCGATTTTCCCCGATGTTCTTACCTTAAGTGGAAGGCGTCCTTCTACTTTGCGGTCTAGTTTAACGAGAGCATAGTCATTGTCCGTTGCTCTATCCAGAGCACGCGAAATAATTTGTGTACATGTGTATACAGCAGACTTCGGCACAATGTGAGTTTTCTTTTCTTCTGTTGTATTGGCGTAATCGAAAACCCATGAGTAGCGCGAGCAATCACTTAGGGATTCAATGCAGTGACCAGCAGTCACTAGAAGGTCTTCTCCTACTAAAAATCCTGAACAGTTTGCCGCTGTGATTTGTTTTGCAAAACGAGCGTCTGAACAAATCCCATCTTCTTCCAGAGTTGTTCCGGTAATTTCCAGTAAATCACCTTCGCGCTCTTCCAGAGCATTTGTCGGGATCATCGCAGCAGTTGACTGAGCAAGAGTTTTATAAAGAGTATTTTTTGATTCGAAAATATCTTTTCTGTCATCTACACCGTAGATAACTTTATCGTAAGAAAAAGCATTGTATGAAAAGGCCAAGAGCAGGCAAGAAGCGAAAATTTTCATGGGATGTCCTTATTTTGAATTTTAAATAAAAAAAAGGCGGCCATTTAATTGGCCGCCTTTGTATGAGGAAAACTACATTGCTAGTGTATCGAAAGGGTTTAGGTATTGAGCTTTTACTTGTCTCATACCAGAGTCTTCACCCATTGACTCGAAATATCCGTACAGTGCTCCCTCAGTGATTTTCTGGTTAGCATAGTAAGACTTGATGAAGTTTCCTGCAGTGTCTTTAATGGTAGCGTTCAGTGGAACAAAACTTAGTCCAAGTTGAGCAAGAGTCAGCATAATGCGTTTTCTTGCAATTTGAGTTGGACGGTCGTAGTTGTAAGCAACTGCTGGACGAGACTGAAGCATAGACTCGTTATCAAACAGGTTAACAACAACTTTTTCATTGTTATAAGTTACGCGCTGGAAAGCGTAGTTCATACGATCGTTAACTTCTGAGTAAAGGCCTCCTGCTTTTTGAAGCTTAGCTGTTCCTGCTCTGAAGTTAGCGTAGAAGTTATTGACTCCGTACTTTGTCCAGTTAGACTTCGCTGCACTTGATTCCCAAAAAGCGTACCATGGAATGCGTGATTCATAGATAGACGACCAGATCATGTTCACTTCATCGTGAGTTAGACCAAGTTCTTTTTCATCGAAGCTTTCAAGATAGTGAAGAAGCATATTTTGGTGAAAATTTCTTCTTTCAGTAATTAGTTTTTCTACTTGAACAACCACGTAGCTAGCTGTGTTTAGCATTGGGATGTTGCTCAGTCTCTTTCTAGCGAAATCAAGCGCCCAGCTTACTGCTTTGTAAGTGACGTTTCTCTTATAGAAGAATGTCGGGTCTTGGACGTTTGAAAGGATTGTTGGGTCTAGAAGTAAAATAGCATCTGTCATTTTACCTTCGAACTTTGAAACAACTTCATTGAATGCCGGGTTTGTAAAAACACCATCAACGTTAACCACTGCAAGTTGCTTTAGTGAATCAACAACTGTCTGCACATAGCGGTCGTACTCAGCTTGAGTGTATCCCTGAGCTAAAAGAAGCTCACGGTCTTCATCTAATACTGAACGAACATTAGCTTCGTACTCACCGCTTGCCAGGTTTTGCTCTGACATTAGTGATTGTTCAGCTTTTAGCTGGGACTTAATCATATTTACATAGGGAACGACAGAGAACTTTACCGGAAGAGTCCTGTCTCTGATCCCTACTAATTTACCGTCGTCTGAACGGATGACTTGAAAACGTTTATGAAAAGCATCTGCTGATTTTGCGAAAGCTTGGTTTGTGTTTACAGCGAGCAAACACAGTAGCCCCACCACAAGTGAGAATGATTTCATTTTTCCTCCTAGTTGAAAAATGTGTGAACTAGGATTAATGGTAAATGAAATTTTTCACTTGAGATGAATGTAAGAAAATATGATAGGAAGTGCTAAGATTTTGACACTATCTTTTTTTCTACTTCATCCCACAACGCGCTTCTTAACTTCAGCGATTGAACACCTGCAGCTCTTGCTTCTTCCCACTTCTTTTCATCATTTCCGCAGAGAGATTGAAGACAATCTGAAGCTGCATGCGAGTGCTCACCCCCGTCAATTTCAATATGACGAGCAAGATAGTAGCGCATGTTGGGAAACGATTCTTGAGCTTTTTGGTCTAAGTTTTTTGAAAGATCACCAAGTATAGAAGTAAACATGTCAGGAATTAATTTTTCTCTCCCAAAGAAAAACGCAGCTGCAACTTCGTGAATTTTTCCATGGAGTGAAAGGTCGATATTGAATTTCACAAAATCGTGTTCGGCCTTCGTACACCACTGTTCATAATTAAGATCACTCATAAATGAAAGCAGTCTGCTTGGATCTGCACCGACGTCATTCATCGCATGCAAATAAAGAGTAAAATGATCACAGGCCTTGCCTTCTAAATCTTTATCGCTCTCTTCACCTAAAACGATTTCGTTAATCAAGCGCACAGTTTCTTTTGGATAAGGACTTGGTCTCCACGGCAGCTCCACACATGTGATGTCTTTTTGCAGTCTCTTTAAAAGCGACATAAAATCCCACACGGCAAACACGTGAGTCTCCATAAAAACTTTTAGTTCATCGAGAGACCTGATTTTATTGTAAAGAGTATGATTGGCCAGTGCTTCGTGGTGAGCGATTAAATCGGGGTGATTCATAATGGATTTCATAAACCTGTCCTATAGGAAAAACTATAGAAAGGTCATACCATTAAATTTCGAAATCGTCGTATGTTTGGTTAAAAATTGCGTCCAATTCTTTGGAAAAAAAGCGACGCGAAAAATACTGTCCGGCCCTGATGGTGCGTATGAAATCGTACTCTTCAAGCTTTCTTAAAGACGAATAAACATCTTCAATGGCAAGCCCCAGGTTTTTGGCCATTTCCGTGTGAGACATCATCTGCGAGATCCCGTGCGACCTGTGAAGGTTGGGAAAACACCAGACTCTACGATAGATATACATAAGCACGAGGATCTCAATGCGGCTTAATTTATAATCCACAATGATCTTATCGAAAAAAATATCCGGAATTTCTGAGGTAGAAGGGCCTAACTCAATACTAGAGCCGCCGACATCTTGATTGTCTTCAGCTTTACCCTTTGAGCGGTGATCGGCCAGAATTGAATGTATATCGACCATATTCCATTCCTGATAAGGCCTCTATGCGATCCATGCATTAAACCTTACATAAAAAGTATAACACAAAAAAAACTAAATGGAAAATGGCTAGTATTAAAACCGTGAGTGTTAATCAAGTATGGCGCCCATAAAGTAGAGCTCTGGGCCTTTGAACTCGCGCTTAACTGTATGTGTAAAACCCAGGCGTAAGTAAAAATTTACGTTCTGAGCATCAGGTGAAGTTGTGAGATGAAGCCCTTTAATTCCTTGGCCTTTAAGCACTTTCATATAGTGATGAACCAGAAGACTCCCTAGTCCCTTCCCCCTAGCGTCCGGATGAAAATTGATATGCAAATGGGCCGGAAATTTTTCAAACTGATCGAGAAAAACTGCGCCTCCGGGGACATCGAGCACTTTCAAAGAGGCAAAAGAGTCCTGGCATCCACTGAGATAACCTAGTACCTTTTCCCCTTCCATCACTACAAAAAACTCCTGTGGATAATGAGTCTGGTAGTCGCCGCACCAGCGTTTAAAGAACGTCAGGCGCCTTTCTTCAGAAGCAAAACTCTTAACCGAAGTCGAAAGAAAAAAGATGTCTTCAACTTGTTTTAGAATTTTGGAATCAAAATTGATTTCTTTTAAAGTGGCGATAGAAAAACTCATTGAATAACCCTTTTCATCGTCTGATAAAAACGCAGATATGAACGAAGAGGTGCAGGTGTTACCTGAATCAACTCAGCATCCACACATTCATCGGCCCAGTCATCCCAGGAAATAATAAGATGGCTTGGAAAATACTTTCTCCACTCTTTTTTATCTTCCAGGTTTTTTAAATCGCGAAGAACCACCATCACTTCCGGTGCATCCATCTCGCTTTGACACAGAGGAATCAGGTCCTCTTTTTTTAATTTTAAGACGGCATGATAAGAATTATAAAAAGACGTCAGGTCCTTTAAGGTTTTATCAGGCAGTGAGAAAAAAGCGGCCACTTCTTTTGCGGCCTCTGGTCGTTTTAAGAAAACACTTACCAATAAATCTTCAATGGTCTCAAGATCAGAAGAAAAATGAATGTTCTTCCAGATCTTATAAACATCTTTTACCGGTAGCTGATAATCTCTCACCAGCTTTGAAAATTCATTGATAAAGGCCCCAGCATTTTTTGATTTTTTCATCTCCGATTTAAAGTGATGTATTGAGAGTTCACTCAAATCAAAAAGGCCCATTTGGTTTTTAATGCTATCGCTGATATTGAAATTATATTTCACCTGGAAGCGCACCAGGCGAAGAAACCTGACAGAGTCGAGGAAAAAATAATCGCTGATTTCTCGAAGCGTTTTTTCTTCTAAGTCCCTCACTCCGTTATAAGGATCGACAACGCGGGCCTCATCTTTAGTAAAATGAAACTCGATACCAATGGCATTTAGAGTAAAATCTCTTCTGGCAAAAGCACGATCGTAAGAGAGTTCTTTATCAAGCACCACTTCAAAATGGTGATGGGTTTTATTTCCTGTAAGTGGATTTTCCAGACGTGGTGAAGAGAACTCCAGGTCAAAGCCTTTAAAGTCCAAGCGGACAATGTCATACGGGAGTTCAGTGTAAGTGAGTCCTCTTTTTTTAAAAAAAGATTTTAGCGCACTGATCTCCACTCCCCTGACTTCAAAGTCCAGGTCGTTAGATAGAGTTCCTTCCCTTAAAAAGTCGCGGCTTCCCCCACCGACAAGGCACAAACGCGCACCACTACTTTCAACTTCGCTAAGAAATTGTTTTAAGTCGGCCGGAAATAGAGAGAGAATCATCATGTATTAAATGTATCACGATGTGAGAGCAGTCTATCAATAGTATTTTTGATACGCAGAAGATTTTCTGATTCTTTATGATAGACAATATAAAGCTTTCCACTCGGTACTTCATATTCGTTACCAAGCGTTAGAACCTTATCTTTGAAATACGAACGATTTAAAACGTGATTGGGCACAACAGCGATTCCCAGACCTTCACTTACTGCCTGGAGCATATGACCGTGTGAGTTTACAGAGAAGCGCACATTCAATTTTTTTGGAGTCGCTTTAAATTTACTTCTGCACCATTTTAAAAAGAGCAGATCATCTTGCTCAAATAAGATAGTCGGAATTTTTTCCAACGTTTCAAGCGTCAGCTTTGTGTTGAAATACACATCCTTCATCTCACGTGGAATAACCAGTGTCGATTTTTCTTCCATGAAGAATTCTTTCTCACCATGAAGAGGCACATCGTCTTCAGGTAAAATCAGGATATCAATTTTGTTGGCCTCGAAATCAAGAAGCAAATCTTCCTGATGTCCCATGCGGACTGAAAGTTGAAGTTCAGGGTTTTCTTTTGCGTGCCAGACAACTTCTTTTGCAAGCCACGTCTTCCCAATACCTGTCAGGGTTCCGATTCTCACCTTCCCCTGCATTTGATCGCGATCCCCCTGAAGTTCAGTCAGGGTCTCTTCCATTTCTTCCAGAAACTGAGTTCCCAGGCGGTAGAGTTTCTCGCCTTCAGACGTTAAAATCACCGCCTTTCCCGAGCGCTTAAAGATCTTGATCTCCAATTTAGACTCAAGATTCTTGATACTCTGGCTGATGGCAGATTGGGTTACACCTAAGACTTCCGCGGCCTTAGAAAAACTTTTGGCACGGGTCACGGCCACTAATGTCTGGAGTTGCGATGTTTCGATCAATTAGCACTCCTGTGCTTATTTAGACGCAGAGGTTGTCTCGCATCCTGCTCGACTCTTAATAGAGTATTACTTTGTAATAGAGCGTTCATAATGTATTAGGTTTACCTAATAATACTGGAAAAGAAAAGAAACCATGTAAAAAGAAGGCGGCCTTTGGAGGGACCGCCTTTATTCAACTTATGAAAGCTAACAAAAAACTAACAAGACCCACCTTCTGAAAGGTAAACCTCGTAAACCTTCTGCTCTTTTTCATCAACGATTAGTAATTCAACAAAAGAAATCCCACAGTATCCAGGCCCATTTCCACTGTAACCAAACTTCACACCTTGGCGCTCTAGTCTTTTAATGACCGGTGCCCAGCTGTGGTTTAAGTCGTAAATATTCGCTTTAATTTCTTTAATTTTTTCTGCTTCACTTGATTCATCAAGACCTTCAAGTATTTCTTCTAAAGCACTCTCAGCAAAGCCTGACATAAGAATAGCAGACTTCACTGAAGTGAATCCTTCATCAATCTCATCACCATAGGCCATATCGCCATACTCTTTGAACACTAGTTCGCGTTCTTCACCATAATTTTCTTCTACGTAATTCTTTAGGATCTCTTCTGCATTTTTTCCTTTTACAGAGTGCTCCTCCCAACCCATGGCCAATTGACCTAGAGCTTTAACGTCCGCGTTTACTGTCCTAGCTGTTCCAGCAAAGCTAGAAGAAATGGTTAACGAGAAAACAAGAGCTGCGCTTAATACTGCCTTCATAGATCCCCCAAGATTATTTTTTGAATGCCGGGGTTATAGACAAAAAATATAGAGATTGGAAATGATATTACTCAATGCTTCCTATCTAAAAAAGAGATAGATAAAAAAGGGCAAAAAAAGGGGCCCATTTGCAGGGCCCCACTTTTTTGAGAATTTGGAAGAAAACTACTCAGCTTGAGCTGCAAGTTTCTCTTTTCTTTCTGCCATAACTTTCTCACCAATGTTGTTTGGACATTCAGCGTATTTCGCGAATTCCATTGTGTAAGAAGCTTTACCAGCAGACATAGAACGTAGAATTGTCGAGTAACCGAACATTTCTGAAAGTGGAACAAGAGCGTTAATGATAACGTCACCTGTTTCGTTTGATTCAGAAGCCTGGATGATCCCGCGACGAGAAGAAAGGTCACCAATAACCCCCCCTTGGTACTCATCTGGTGTCTCAACTTCAACTTTCATGATTGGCTCTAGGATAACTGGAGAAGCAGCTTTTACAGCTTGTCTCATCGCCATACGAGAAGCAATACGGAAAGCAAGGTCAGAAGAGTCTACATCGTGGTAACGACCGTCTTGTAGGTATACTTCTACGTTGATTAGTGGGAACGCAGCTAGAGGTCCCTTATCCATAACGTCGTTGAATCCTTTTTCACATGAAGCGATGAATTCGTTAGGGATTGCTCCCCCTTTGATTTCGTTATGGAACTGGAATACTTCTTCCTCGTTGGCCTTCTTTTCTTCAGCAAGTGGCTTGATCATACCGATTACGTGACCGAACTGACCAGAACCCCCTGTTTGTTTCTTGTGTAGGTAATCGAACTTAGCTTCAGTTCTGATTGTCTCACGGTAGTTAACCTGAGGAGCACCTACTTGAACGTCACAGTTGTATTCACGTTTTAATCTTTCTACGTAAATCTCAAGGTGAAGCTCTCCCATACCTGCAATACGTGTTTCAGCAGATTCTTCATCTGTGTAAACGTGGAAAGTAGGGTCTTCTTTCATGAAACGTGAAAGACCTTTTGAAAGTCTTGTTTGTTGATCTTTATCTTTAACAGAGATCGAAAGCTCGATAACCGCTGCTGGTACGTGCATACCTTCACATGATAAATGCGTTGGTCCGTCTTCAGCTACGAATGTATCCCCTGAAGCACAGTCGATACCGATTAGAGCGATGATGTCACCTGAACCTACAGTTTCGATGTTCTCTCTGTCGTTAGCGTTCATACGTACGATACGTCCAACACGTACTTTTTTCTTTGTACGAGTGTTAACGATCGTGTCACCTTTATTTAAAGTCCCTTGGTAAATACGAGTGTAAGTTAACTGACCGAATTGCTCGTCAGTAATCTTGAACGCCATACAAACAAGTGGCTTAGAGTTATCTGGCTCAAGCTCGATTTTTTGGTTTGTGTTGTTGTCGATAGCTTTTGGCTTCGCTGATGTAAGCGGAGATGGAAGGTATCTAGCAACACCGTTAAGAAGAAGTTGAACACCTTTGTTCTTGAAAGCTGATCCCATGAATACTGGAGTAAGCTTAAGAGATTGAACACCTTTCTTAATTGCATTGTGAATTTCTTCTTCAGTAACAGTTTCGCCACCAAGAATTTTTTCAACCATGTTGTCATCGAATTCAGAAGCTGCATCAAGAAGCTTCTCTCTGAATGACTCAACATCGTCTGCCATATCAGCAGGCATAGCTTCAACTCTGATCTTCTCTCCGTTTTCTCCGTCGAAGTAGTAAGCTTGTTTTGTGATTAGATCAACAACACCTTTGAAGTTTTCTTCAGCACCGATTGGAAGCTGCATTAAAACTGCGTTGTGGTAAAGTTTTTCTCTAAGGGCCGCAACACCTTTATGTGGGTTAGCACCCATACGGTCCATCTTGTTAAGGAAGGCCATACGAGGAACTGAGTAACGCTTCATCTGACGGTCAACCGTGATTGATTGAGACTGAACACCAGCAACTGAACAAAGAACTAGAATAGCTCCGTCAAGAACGCGAAGTGAACGCTCTACTTCTACTGTAAAGTCAACGTGGCCCGGAGTATCGATGATGTTAATACGACATTCTTTATCGATGCCTTCAGCATATTTAATACCTTCACCATTTAGACCTTCCCAAGTTACAGTTGTAGCTGCAGAAGTAATTGTGATCCCTTTTTCTTTTTCAAGTTCCATGTGGTCCATCTTCGCTCCGGCACCACCACCTCTAACGTCTTCGATCTTGTGGATCTTGTTACAGTAGAAAAGAATACGTTCAGTTAACGTCGTCTTTCCTGAGTCGATGTGAGCAGAGATCCCGATGTTTCTGGTCTTCGCCATTAATTTCATAAATTCATCTCCAAAAAGGTTTATTTACCCTAAAAAATTTTTTGAACTTTTTTAAACTTAATTTAAGGGTGAATAATAAGAAATTTAGAGGGATGAGTCAATGGAAGTTTAGCTATAAAGAGGGAAAAAGATTGAACAAGGAGCATCAAACAAATTGACAATTTCACTAAAAATCTCTAAAAATTTTCGGGTTTCCCAAAATTAACCCAATTATAAAAAAAAGGCATTTTCCCTATGAGCGGCGACCTCAGCAAACAAGACCTATACGAAGGCGTTAAAACCCTGATCGAAACCGACGCTGTCCACGTCCACTTGCCCCAACAAAAACTTTTTACCCTCTTTTCCGTGGGCTTCCAGTACATGTTGTTTGAGTCCACCAGGAAACCCGGCGCTTATATTATCCGCGTTGAAGACGGCTATCTTGCCGAAAAATTAGCGAAAAAATCAAAAGACCCGTCGACTAGAAAGTTTATGCAGCAGCTTTTAGTCAACCGCAAATTTAAATACGAAAAATCCTTTTTCTACCTGGACTACTTCCACCTTGGATCGTGGAACCTGACCAGCGAACTTCCCCGCGATAAAGTTAAAGCGGCGCTTATTGTTAAAAACACATCATCAAAGCCGATGATGGAAATTGACCTTGATGGCGAAGCTGACACTTCGGTTATTGATACAATTAAAAATCACGACTACCTAAAAATGTTGATGGATTTTGTTCCTCGTACAATCACCATTGCCTTCGAAGAAACCTTCGATGGAACAACTCCAGTTTCTTTCCCATTCATTAAAAAAGAAAAAGAAAAAACGGTTTCAGGTGTGACGATTAACACTGATTTAGAGTGGGACGATTAGTCTTCCCCTATAAATCTGGAAAAGTGTTTTTGATATAACGCTGATAACGAAGATGGATAATATCAAAGAGCCCGCTTTCTTTCGGGTGAATGCTCGTATTTCCAAAATTAAACTCGTCTTGCCCATCCTGCGTTCTGTCTCTTTCCACAAAACTCATATCCGGCCCGTTGTGGATAACTTCGCTGGCCTCAAGTTTAGCGATCAATTGATCCAAAATTCTCATTTCAGCTTCATTGATTTTTGCTTTCAATTTAATCTTCAGCGCTTTTTTCCCCTGGGGAGCGCTAAAATCCTGGGATGCCGGATTAAAACGCGCGCTCATTTCTGCCTGATCCTCAGGTGAGAGTTTCGCATAAAAACGAGCGAAGTTATCTACCTCTTCATTGATTTTGGCGCGCTCATAAGCATAATAGTTCGTGTTTTGAGCTCGCCCTTTTTCCAAACCTTTCTTAAAAACCTGATCTCTAAAAGAAGTCATTACAGGTTTATATTGCTCGAGAGCTGCGACTGCTGAGTTTTCCTGCTCTGGATTTTTGGTTTTAATCGCCTGGTAGTAATTTTCATACAACCCTAAGTACTGATTCAAAATTTTTGTATTGGGGTTAGTCCCACGGGGGAAACTAAGTGGCGGACATGATCTTTTATCTACGCATGAAATGTCTTTTACCCTAGTCAGGACGTAAACCGGAGCGACATTGGCCGCTTGAACATCGGGAATAAAAAAGTGCAACAAAGAAGTTTTCTCTTCTACTTTTTCCTGTGCTTTTTCTTCTACTTTCTCCTGTAATTCACTGCCTTTTGCTTTAAGTTTAGTGGTGATTTCTTCTTCGTATTTGGCAATCAAGGCGCGGCCCTCATCATCCAGGTTTTCTGCCTTTGCTTTGATCGTTTTTAAATAGGCCTGGGCCTCATTGATACTCATTTCCGTAATTAATTTATCAGATGGCACACCAATTTTAGCTGCGATTTCCTGAAAGCGGCGGGCATCGGCGTCGCTTGGAACAAGCATATTAATTCCTTTTTTGGAGACGGCCTGAACATCATTAATCAAGCGCTCAATGCGCGCGAGTTTTTTCTCCAAATCTGTTGCGGCATCACCAAAGAGTTTACCTGCCGTAAAGGCCAGGGCCCCTTGGGCACCAAAGGTAATCGCGCGAGAAGTTCCGCTGGCAATAATGGATTTTAAAAAGCCCATTTGCCATCCGGCCATGTAGGCCACGACGTTTGTGGCAAGTCCTCCGACGATTCCCAGTTTGTCTAAATCACCGATCCAGTCGGCCGCCTTGTTGTCTTTAAGAGACCCGGCCACTGTGACTTTTTTTGTGTCTTCTGCCGCTAGGGCCGTGCTTAAGAGTGTCGAGTGAATAAAACCCATGGCATTTTTTAAAATGCCTGAACTCACTGGAACATTTTTTAGCTTTTCGTATTCACTCCATGAAAGAGTGCGGTCGACACCAAATTTTAGAGACTCCCACTCATAGTAGTAGGCCCATTTATCTTGGGCACTCTGGGCCTCATCAATGAGTTGAGCGTAGCGTGCATCAAGTTTTGGTGAGAAATTGAGCTGGTCAAGTGAAGCAGGTGCCGAGGCCACACAAGCGCCTCCTCCGCTAATCCAATCCATTTGCTCAGCGGCCGCAGTGGCCGAAGAGGCCAGGAAGCCGATACTTACCATTTTGGCATTTTTTGCTTTTTTCTTAAGAGCGCTGACTGCATGATCAATGGTATTTTTATAGGCCTTGATATAGCCGACTTGTTCATCGACTTTAGCTTCCAGTATTTTGGCATTTTCTTTTACGCTTTTAGTTTTATCGATATCGATTTTGTTGACCACTTCGATTTCGGCCAGCTGTGAAGCTTTGAGAATTTTAATATTTCTCATTTCCTGAAGCACATAAATCGCAGCACTTCCGGCATAAATAACGGCAGAAGGTTTTGTTTTACAAACCATAATGGCCTGAGGAGCAATTAAAGTGGCTGCAAAAAGAGAAATAGTTGATGTGATATAACCAGCACCGAGTTTAATAGCATCTTTTTTTAATTCGGCCTTTTCTTTTTCCACGCTCGCGCGCATCTCATTGAGTTTTGGCTCAATTTTTTCGTCGACCACTTGTTGAAATTTTTCTTTCGCTTCTTGTTTTAAGGCCTCTTTTTCTACATCGAGCTTTTCTTCGAGAGTCGCCTTTAATGTGTCGGTGTCGAGATTTTTTATTTCAGTTTCCGAGAGGCCGAGTTTTTTCACGGCCTCCATTTCTGATTCAGAAAGTTTAGAGAGATCTATCCCCCAGCTCAGCTGAGAAAAAAGTAAAGACGAAATGATGAAGAAAGTCTTTAACAGTTTTATACCAGATCCTCACTCATCATGGAGACTTTGCCAGAGATTTAATACCATTCAAGTAACGATCCTGGCATTTGTTTTGGTAAGCGTTTTTAGCTTTCTCATAACCTTTTGAGAGGCTTAGAGAGTAAAGAAGCTCAGGGAACTCCTTACACTTTGCCGGGATTTTATCTTCTCCCGCATGGGCATACTGATAGCAGTAAGCATCCATGTGGACTCTCGACATCCAGTTCATTTGCTCTTCTGAAAGATTCATTTCAACAGTATTGTTGGCCCTTACGACTAAGTCTTTTCTTAACGCCTCTTCAGCGGCCAGTGTTTTAATACTCTCTTCGGTGCGTTTTTTTACGGCCTCTTCAACTTTTGCGTAAGAGTCAGTACAACGACTTTTCTTTTTAAAATAAACAAACAGGAAGAAGCTGTCTTTTAGGTCCTCTTTAATCTTTAGACCTTCTTCATTTTTAGCTTCCATACAAGCGGCCAGCCAGTCAGTGCGTGCTTGTTTATGGGCCTCCTGAATTCGCTCCATCACTTTTTTATCGTAAGCTTTTTTCTCATCCATCGTCTTAGCGATGCGATCGTTTACTTTTTCAATATCATCATCGCGCTTATCCAGAGCATCTGACTGCTTGCCGTAGTATTGATTTTCGGCCACGAGGATTTTTAAACGCAAATCCTGCATCTGAGTTTCAGCAGAAAGGATTCTTCTTTGAAGCTCTTTAAGCTGATTACAGAAATAAGCAGGCCCATTGGCAATCGACATACTGTTGTTGGTCGCATATTGGATAATTTTATCGTACTCTTTAACTTTCTGATCCAATTCATCGGCTGCGTCGTAATACATTTTGCGACAAGAGATATCCAAGTTTTGATCCTTAAATTTCTCCATAAACATATCGCGGTCAAAACGCATATCGCGGCTGGCATTTGATAATTGTTTTACGTAATCATTCCCTAAGTTTTTTCCTTCAAAGAAATTAAAAGCATCAATGTAGTTATCTACAATCTGCTCCATCTTAACGAGGTCGTTAAGCTGGTTATCCCAAGCGGCCATGGCCTTCTCAAAATCTTCCCATTCTAATTTCTTCTTTTTAGCTCCGGTAAAAAGCTCATGAAGAAAACTAATCCCTTCACTCACTCCTTGAATCGCTAAACTGACAGCAATCCCACCAAGGGCCGCTCCGGCCGCGGTGTAAAATGCAACTTTTGCCATGTGATTTGGATCGAGAGCTTTTGAGAGAAGCTTGTTACTTTCTGCCCAGTTCGTGTTCATGTTTTTGTATTCATCAGCAAATTTGTCTGCCGTGGCATTGGCCTTTGTCAGCTCTTTATTGGTATCGGCCCAGTTCTCATTGGCACGAGTGGCATTGGCATTAACTTTGTCGATGTTTTTATTGAACTCGTCCATCTGCTTATTGGTATCAGACCAGTTTTGGTTGGCATTTCCAATCTGCACATTTGTATTATTCCAATTTGTGTTCGCGTTTCCGATTTGGACATTGGTGTTGCCCCAATTTGTATTGGCGCCTCCAAGCTGAGTATTGGTATTTCCCCAGTTCACATTGGCCGCATCGATCCCGGTGTTGAGTTTTCCTAAATTGGTATTGACGTTGTTGACACTATTTTCAAGATTGCGGATGTCTCCTGTTAAGTTGACATTAAATCCCCCCAAGGCACCTGCACTAGAGTTAGCGTTACTTCCGGTAAAGAGACTTGTGAAATCAAATCCCGGAGCAGCGTGGGCCTCATCAATCATAAACGGCAGAGAAAACCATGTGGTCTTCTTTTCTTTTTTAACCTTAAACTCTCCATCATAGTCCAATAAACCGTTGTGTAGCTCATTGACTTCCGCACGCAGTTTTGAGTAAAGCCCTGTTCTGATCATCGAAGTGATGATGGTTACATGATTGCTCTTTTTAAGGAGACTCACTTTTACTGTGCGGTTAATTTTTTCAACTTTCCCTTCAACAGTCAGTGAATTTCCCTGGCCACTAATCACCATCTGCGGTCCAAAACTTTTTTTAATCGATTGAGCGATGTAAGCAAGTTCATTCTTTTTTGCATCGGGGTCTTTTTGTGGATTTTCTAAATACACAAAACTAGTGTCGACAATCGACACTGGAGTTTTTTCAATCCAGAGGATGCGTTTAAAAAATTTCGTATGTATTTTAGAATTCCCTTCGGTTCGCTCAAGCGTTGGCGTGTAATTCCACTTGCTATTAAAAACATCAAACGATGTTGATAGCTGAGTTTTATTCTCTTCTGCCGCATGAAGGACGGGCAAAAAAGTTGAATTAATCACTAAGGAAAAGACTAAAAGTGCAATTTTCATATAATTCTCCGATAGTATTATCGGTTATTAGTTGACCAAACTTGAATGACTCTACTCTTTTTTGCCTAAACAGATCTCCTAAGTGCACAAAAACTAAAGATTCAAAATGAGCTTTCGATAAGATAGCAAATCATTTGGAGGATTTTATGTTCACTATAGTGGGTGCAGTCGTTACTACAGTCTGTGTTATCATGGGATACGTTCTTCACCATGGTAACTTAGCGATTCTTTGGCAGCCAACTGAGGTTCTCATCATTGGTGGTGCCGCTGTTGGATCTCTGGTTATGGCCAACAATCCATTTGTTATCAAGGCCATGCTTGCAAAATGTATTCAAGCTTTAAAAGGAACCGGGATTTCAAAGGCAGCTTATATCGAACTACTTCAGTGTATGTTCGAACTTATTAAGATGGCCTCGGCAAACCCGATCTCAATCGAACCTCACGTTGAAAATCCAGAGGGGTCAGAAATTTTTAAACGCTACCCTGCTGTTTTACACAATCACCACGCGATTGATTTTATCTGCGATACTTTGAAAGTTCAGATTGCTTCGTCACTATCTCCTTACGATCTTGAAGATCTAATGAATGCTGACTTGGATATCGTAACGGAAGAAGAGCACGTTCTGGTTGGTGGTATTAACCGCGTATCGGATGCCATGCCAGGTCTGGGGATCGTTGCGGCGGTTCTTGGGGTAGTTATCACCATGGGTAAGCTGACTCAAGGTAAGGAAGTTATCGGTATGTCGGTTGCGGCCGCTCTGGTAGGTACGTTCCTCGGGATCTTATTCTCATACGGTTACCTACAGCCACTTGCTGCCAAAGTAGAATCGAACTTAAAAGAAGAAATGCGTTTTATGATCACGGCCAAAATTTGTCTACTTGCCTTTTCTAAGGGAGTAAACGCAAAAGTTTGTGCTGAGTTTGGTAGAAGAAGTATTCCAACGGAATTCCGCCCTACATTCAAGGAAGTGGATGAAGCGACGGCAAACGCTGGGAAAAAGTAACTCAATCTAATATGTGACCAAGGAGCGGTCTTATGGCAGATGAAAAAGCGCCTATTATCATTAAAAGAATTAATAAAGGACACGGTGGTGCTCACGGTGGTGCCTGGAAAGTAGCCTTCGCGGACTTCATGACTGCGATGATGGCGTTCTTCCTGGTAATGTGGCTGATGGGTGCCGACGAGTCGACTAAAGCGGCGATCGCCGATTACTTTACCACCGCCACAATCTTTAAAGGTGGATCAGATTCAGTAGGAAAAATCGGTAGTACGCCGAATACTTCGTATTCAGTGCTTAACGGACAAGAAGGCGGGTTCGACCAGGCAGATGTTACAGAGCCAGCTCGTCCCCGCCCCGTTTATCTTCAAGAGCACAAAGTTTTATCAAAACTTGTGGATGAACTCTTTGACGGTAATGCCTTCTCTGCTGACTACAATTCGGATTATTTAAAGTTTGCTATCCCTGGAAATATTGTTTTCCAATTTGGCTCAACAGAAATTTCCTTTGAAGGAAAAGTGTATCTGAAGAAACTCGCAGACGTCTTTAGAGACTATGAAGGAACTGTCTCTATTGTAGGTCACACTGAAAAAGGTGAAGGAGCAACTGAGCAGGCCAACTGGGACCTCTCTTTTAAGCGCGCCATGGCCATCAGAAACTCTCTTATTAAAGACTTTGGAGTCTTGCCTGACAAGTTGATCCCCGTGGCCCAATCGAGTGCAACGGTGTCTTCTGAAGAGGAAGAAAAAGGGATTAACGTTAACCGCAGGGTTGAGTTTATCCTTCGCCATAGAAATTTTTAGGGCAACAACAAAAAAATACTAAAGTAGTTTATTCAACTATCCGAATAGCCCCTTATCAGTGTCTAATCGCTGAAGTACATAAGGGGCTTATATGGATCGCGACAGTTTTGTTATCACCTTAATTGCTCAATACAAGGATGAAATCGAAGAGATTCTCGTTGAGTGCGAGCATGTTTACCGTTCAACTATCGATTATGAGATGCTCGACGGAAAAGTCGAAGAACTCATGAGATGTGCTAAGGTTGACGGGCTTGAAGAAAAAATTGTGTGGGACCTACTCCACCATAGAATTCCTTCATACGTAAACTATGTGAATGCAAAAACGCTGAAGACTAGTAAAAAAGCAGCTTAAGATTTATACTCGTATCAAAAGAATATCCATTAGGAGCATGACTTTTGATACGAGAATTTTTCACTTATATATCTGAGTCTCCTAAGCTTGCTTCGGCCAAAAAACTTGGCCACCTCGCCGAGAGCATCTCGCTTTTGGCCCGTGAAAAGCGCTGCCAGAAGGCCTGGCTTCCCCATCGCACCCTGTGCAAATCTTTTATCACCGAACATTTATCAGAAGCTCAACATTACGATTCGGTTTTAGTTTTAGGCTCAGGCCCTTTACATGAAATCCCTATCGAGGCCCTGGCCCGCACTTTTAAACAAGTGACCCTGGTGGATATCGTTCATTTAAAAAGTGTCAAACGAGAACTCACCCGCTTCACTAATATTAAATTTGTTGAACACGACATTTCTGAAATTGAAAGTGCGCTGATTAATGGCGAACTCTTAAGAAAAATCCCTGAAGCTTTTTTATCCCAAAACTGGGGGCTGGTTCTTTCAGTCAACATCATGTCTCAGCTTCCCCTTCACCTGGAAGCGTATATTGAAAAGACATTTAAAAATAAATTTCAAAAAGAAGATGTTGAGACTTATCTTCAAGACGTTACCAAAAACCATTTCCTGTACTTAAAAAGTTTTAATGCTCCGGTGCTTTTAATCACTGACACCGTGACTAGTTATTACAACAAGCAGAATTTAGTGATTCAAACTGATCACAATTATGCTCACCTGAATTTGCCAAGGCCAGCTACTGAATGGAACTGGAACGTTGCCCCTATCCCCGAGTTTCAAAAAGACGTTGGGATCAAGATGAACGTGGGGGCCTTTGTCTTAAAAAACCTTCCGTCTTAATTAAGATAGTCGTTGATCTTTCATCTAACCTCTCATATAATTAGATCTATATGAGTAACAATAAAAAAAGCGGCGCTTTATTTGTCGGGCTTGGGATTTTTTTAAGCCGAATTGCAGGTCTTCTTAGAGAGAGAGCTTTCGCTCACTACTTCGGTAACTCTGATGCCGGTGATGCCTTTAAAGCGGCCTTAAAAATTCCTAACTTTTTACAGAACCTTTTTGGCGAAGGGGTTCTTTCAGCTTCTTTTATTCCTGTCTACGCCGGTCTTCTGGCCCGCGAGCACAACGAAAAAACAGAAAATCCAGAACATCACCTGGAAGCTTCGCGTGTCGCTTTGACGATCGGAAGTTTAATGTTCCTGATGACGTCTTTTTTAGTGGTCGGAGGAATTGTTGCCACTCCTTTTCTCATCGATACAATCGCTCCCGGATTTGAAGGACCAAAGCGCGAACTAACTATTAAACTTGTACAAATCTTTTTCCCGGGAACAGGTCTGGTTGTTATGTCGGCCTGGTGTTTGGGGATTCTTAACAGCCATAGAAGATTCTTTCTTTCCTATGTCGCTCCAGTTATCTGGAACGTGGCCATCATCGCCACACTTTTAATGTTCGGTAACGGCTCAAGCCAATACGACCTGGCCATTTACACTGGTTGGGGTCTTGTGGCAGGAAGTTTCCTGCAAGTGGCAGTTCAACTTCCAACAACCATTCAACTTCTAAAAACTTTCCGCTTTTCCATGGAGACTGCAAACCTCCATGTAAGAATCATCTTAAAGAACTTTGTTCCAAGTATTGTTTCTCGTGGAGTTGTTCAGGTGAGTTCATACATCGACAACATCCTGGCCTCACTTCTTCCAACGGGAGCCGTCTCTAACCTGGCCTACGCCCAGACCCTTTATCTTCTTCCTGTTTCATTATTTGGAATGAGTATTTCGGCCAGTGAGCTTCCGGAAATGAGTTCGATCACCGGCTCGCCTGAAGAAATCTATGCCAAGCTTCGCGATCGCCTGCAAAGAGGAATCGCCCGCATTAGTTTTTTCATTGTCCCATCTCTATGTGCCTTTTTAATTCTGGGAGACATTTTAGTTGCGGCCCTTTTCCAGACGGGAAAATTCACTGAGAAAGACACGCATGTTGTGTGGATGGTTTTAATCGGTTCTAGTGTGGGGCTTCTTGCTTCTACTATCGGACGACTTTACTCTTCAACTTTCTTCTCACTTAAAGATACAAAAACAACTCTTAACTTTGCTATCGTTCGTATTTTCTTTACGACGATCCTTGGATACTTGTTTGCTTTTAAATTTGCACCAATGATCAGCAGTGACCCGGTTTATGCAACCGCAGGTCTGACAGCATCGGCCGGAATCAGTGGATGGATTGAATTCGTGCTGCTTCAAAAAAAGCTCAACAAAATCATCGGGAAAACCGGTGTTGAATACCGCTATCAATCAAAACTTTGGGGAAGTGCTTTAATCGCCAGTGCCGCAGGCCTTTCGATTAAGTTCTTCATTCACTTAGGTTTACTAGAGCACCCGATCCCTCGCGCAGTGATTATCTTGGGTGTTTATGGTGTGCTGTATTTCGGGATTACTTATTTGATTGGCATTGAAGAGTCGCAATCTATTATTAATAAAATTAAATCAAAGGTACTGAGGTCATAAAATGGAATTTACTCCGGCAATCACTGATGTGCTTAAATTTTTTATCACACTGATTTCTATCGTTAACCCGATTGGTGCGATCCCCGTGTTTTTAGGTTTCGTGAGAAACCATAATTCCATCAACGTAAAAAAGCTTGCGAACCACACGGCCACAGCGGTTACCATTACCATCTTAATCAGCTTAATCTGCGGCCAGGCCGTTTTAAATTTCTTCGGGATCTCTGTTGCCTCATTCACCATCGGTGGTGGAATTCTTTTAACCACTACGGCCTTCAGTATGATTTCCGGGCAGCAATCAAATTCAAAAATCAATAATGATGAAATCAGGTCTATCGACTTCGAGCGAGAAATTGGAATCATCCCACTGGCGATTCCACTTCTTTCAGGCCCTGGTGCTATTTCAACTTCTATCATTCACGCTAAAAACTTCACCAGCTCCATTCACTGGATCGCTGGTATCGTCATGGTTCTCGTTGTCGGATTAATCATCAAAATCATTTTAAGTTACGCTGAAAAAATCGGAGAGAAACTCGGCCAGATTGGCCTAAACGTTATGACCAGAATCATGGGTTTAATTCTTTTATCAATGTCGATTGAAATGATTGCCTATGGTATTAAAGAGATCATGCCGATTCTTAAAGGCGTGTTTTAATTTTGACCTAATCAAAGATTAACCATTTCCTAACTGGCTCACCGCCAGCTTTCTCATTAGTATGTCGCCAGAAGATTATTTATGGAGGAATACTTATGTGGAAGCGTTTACACGATCTTTTAGAACGACTGATTTCACTCTTTGTCAAACACGACACAAAGGAGACATGGACACTTCTTGAAATGCGTCGAAAAGCGAATCTCGAGAACTTAGAGGACCTAAAAAAGCTTAGACTCAAGAATTTTTAGGAGTATAATTTCCCTATCAACTATTAAGGATGGTTAATATGGAAAGAAATACACGTTACAATAACGGCCTGGACGTAGAGACGCGTTCACAAGTCATGGCCGGATTCATGACCAGAGTTTATCAATGGATGGCCATTGGTGTTTTACTGACTGCTGGGATTTCAACTTACATCGGAAACAACGATCAAATGGCGATGACTATCGTTCAGAATAGATTTTTATTCTGGGCCGTGATTATTGCTCAATTCGGAGTTGTGCTTGGTTTATCAGCAATGATTCAAAGAATGAGTGCTGCAATGGCCACAGGGCTATTTCTGCTTTACTCTGCGCTTACTGGCGTGACGTTCTCGACGATCTTTTTAATCTACACTCATGCAAGCATCCAGTCTGCGTTTTTTACAACAGCGATTGGGTTTGCCGGGCTTTCAGCTTTTGGTCTCTTCACTAAAAAAGACTTGGGACCTATCGGGACATTCTGTACAATGGGTCTTTTTGGACTTATTGGTTACTCGCTTCTAGCGATCTTCTTCCCAGCAATGATGGGTGGAACAGCTGGGTTAGTGTTTAGCTTAATTGGACTTCTGATCTTTGCCGGGCTAACAGCTTACGACACTCAGAAAATTAAACTAATGGGTCAACACGCAATCAACGCAGAAGAAAGATCAAAGATCACTATTCTTGGTGCTCTTACTCTTTACTTAGACTTCATTAACTTGTTCTTGATTATTTTAAGATTCACTGGCGACAGACGTCGTTAAGAAAAAATAAAAAGGCTTCTTCGGAAGCCTTTTTATTAGATCACTATTACTCAAATTCTTTCAATTAAGAAATATCCACATGCCAATTGCAAGAGTCTTCTCCAATAAAAAACCCCTCGTGGTATGAGGGGTTTAAAGCATTGAAAATTCCCAACGGTCTAGCAAACCGGAATTCGGGGATGAGTTAATACTAGCATATCTACAGATTTGGTCAAAGCCGAGAGCTCCTGACGCCAATGAAGGCGACTTAGGAGGCAGGGATGCTCAAAGCATTGAAAATTCTAGAGCTAATTATCCTATTCTTAAAATTACTAGCAATAATTTTAAGATTGTTTATGGATTGGTTCTAAGTTTTCGGGGAGAGAGAAAATTCTCTCCCTTTTTATTTTTAACCTACTTTAAGATTGATTTAATTTTTTCCACATAACCCGCCACTTCGGATTTACGTAAAAAAGGTGAGAATGAAAATCTCAGCGCCGCCCTTGAGTCTTCATAACTATAACCCATGGCCATGAGAATGCGGTTTTCTTTGATAATACCTGATGAACATGCTGAGCCTGTAGAGAGATCAATCCCCATCATATCAAACTTCGCACTTAGGACTTCTGCTTTCTGCCCATAAAGCACCAGAAAAATAGTATTGAGATTGCGGTATGGAGATGAACGCGCAACCACCTCACCACGATCCCCTATAAACTCTACCAGCGCCTCTTCCAGCTCATTTTTAGCAACTGAGAGGTCATCAGGGTTAAAATTCTCTTTCATATCATGAAGGGCCAGCTTGATGGAATACACACCAAGTGCATTTTCCGTTCCTGCACGCAAACCTTCTTGCTGAGTTCCTCCCACGATTAATGGATTGAACTCTAGGTCTTTTTTAAAGAAAGTAAAACCAATTCCTTTAAGCGCACCAAACTTGTGGCCTGAAAATGTGTAAGCATCAAGCTCCTCATTTAAAACTTCCCAATTCGGGATTTTTCCTGCGGCCTGAACAGCATCCACATGAACAAAACACCTTGTCTCTTTTTTTATTTCCGCCGCCCATTCAAGCGGCCAAACGACTCCGGATTCATTATTGACGTAAGTGTAATTCATAAAACACTCACGCCCTTCGCTCACTTCGTTAAGGAGACTTTTAATCAGCTTCTCCTTATCAAAGAGTCCATTTTTATCCACACCAAAAAACTGTACGACATGGCCCAGGGCCTCGAGGTCATTTTTCAATTGAACAACACAAGCATGATCGACTTCTGAAAAGAAGAAGCTCGCTTTTTTTCCTTCTTTAAAAAACTTAAATGCCAGACCTTTAAAAATCGAGTTGATTCCTTCAGAGGCCCCCGAATGAAAAAAAAGTCTATGCTCTCTTAGGTTAAATAGGCGCTGGATGTATTCAATACTTTCGTTGATGAACTTGCGGGATTTTTTTCCGGATTGGTGAAGTGAGGCCGGATTGCCAAAAAGAAAATCCCCGCTATGGAGAAAGTCTACGACTCTCTTCGATAGCGGGGATGTTGCATTATAATCAAAGTAGAAACGATTACTGATTGATCTCTCCAATCGGGTTTCTAATTGCTGAAGTCATAATTCCAGCGTCATTAGAAGCACCAGCGATACCAGCTTCAGTTTCAGTTTCTTTAGACTTACGAACGAGGTCACCAAGTGAAGTCGTTGCTAAGTATTCTTTCATGATGATACCAAGGTTCATGAAGTAGTTCTTAGACAGGTGGAACTCTAGAGAGTTCGCTGCTTCAGCTTCAGTTCCTACGATATCGCGAGCTGGGTTGATGTTTTCACCAACGCAGTCTAGTACGTCTTTAATTGTAATTTGGTCCATGTTGCGAGCTAGTACATAACCGCCACCTGGTCCACGAACAGACTTAACTGCTTGGCCATTTCTTAGCTTTCTGAAAAGTTGCTCTAAGTAATGAAGAGAAATGTTCTGTCTTGTTGAGATTTCTTGTAGTCTTACCGGATTCCCATTTGAATGAGTAGTAAGGTCTAACATTGCTCTAACTGCGTAACGCCCTTTTGATGTAAGTCTCATTGGTCTTCCTCCATAAAAAATCCAATTGATCGTAACCGTGTTTTAGAAAATTCTTCGAGAGATGCGTGTGTCGTCTACTGGTAGAAGTGCTCATCCGTGCCCTTCTTTCTAGTCTGACTTGATTCCCTTCGAAAAGAATCAATCTAACAAGAATAGTATGACGTTAGGGATTCATAGAAGTCAACAAACTATTTTCTATCTTTTGATTGTAAGGTATTGAAATTAAGGTAATCTAAAGCGTTAAGATCGGGTGAATCCCTAATAAAACCGCCTAATTAGGTCACTTGATTCGATGCAATTTATTGACAGAAAAATATTTTATCCGTGTATTTTAATCGGAAAAAATTGCCTACGTAGGACCACTATTTAAACAATTTTACTAAGTAAAAAATTGCGTGAGTTGTTCTCGTTGATCTCAATTTTCAATTGGTAAAATTTAAATTCATCACCAACGATTCGTTGAAGATCGCGCAGGTAAGGCATTCCCCATTCAATCAGGAAATAATCTTTCTCTTCTAAATACATCGGGATTTCTAAGTGGATGAGTTCTTCTCTTTTTTCGATTCTATAAAGATCAGCATGCAGAAGATTGTCGATCTCATTGATCAATGAATAAGTCGGGCTCGTCGTCTGCTTACTCGTTCCTAAGAAGATCTTCGTGAATGTTGTCTTCCCGGCACCCACCGGGCCATCGAGAATAATGACACTCGGTGGTTCAATCACCTCTTTCATTTCAAGAGCGATATTGGCGAGGTCAGACTCAAGGACTTTTTTCCAGGCGCGAACTAAACTCATGTGTCACCTTTCTATTTTAAAGGATGTGCTTCAAAAACGCTCTTTAGGTTCTTAACTGTATTTGAAAGCCCATTAAAAAGAGCATGGCAAATGATCCAGTGACCGATGTTGTATTCTTCGAAAATTTTGCTTTCTAAAAGCGGCACAACACTTTCTTCAGTCAGACCATGGCCTGCATGCGTGGCAATTTTATTGTTGGTTAAAAATTCTTTGGCAGCTTTGTACTGCTCAATATAGCGGCCGACATCATCGCCGTTAGCAAAAACGCGCGCGTACTCTCCAGTGTGGATTTCAACAGCGTCGATGTTAAGTTGAGTCGCTCTAATTAAGACTTCAATCTTAGCTTCCAGGAAAAGAGAAATTTTAACGTCTTTGATTGAGCTTTTAAGCTTTTTAACCGCTTCTTCAATACGAATGAAGTTGGCATCATCTAAAAGATCCAGACCGCCTTCTGTTGTCTTTTCCTGGCGTTTTTCTGGAACTAAACAGATCCATTCAGGAGTTGAAGCAATCGCAATCTCTACGATCTCCGGGTTCACTCCCATTTCCAGGTTAAGTGGTTTTCCAAAACGTTTTGTCACCAGGCGAACTGTCTCAACGTCAGTGTCCTGAATATGTCTTCTGTCTTCACGAAGGTGAATCGTAATTTGATCAGCACCATTTGATAACGACACTTGAGCGGCGTCTACGACACTTGGATAATCTTCTCCACGGGCCTGTCTTAAAGTGGCCACGTGATCAATGTTAACGCCTAAACGAGGGATCATTCTAAACTCCTAATAAGTAACTAAACTAACCAATCTCTTTTTTCACAACAGCGACCAGTCGATTACATTCTGCTTCAACCAGTTCAGCATTGTCACCTTCAACCATGACACGAAGAAGGGGCTCTGTTCCTGAATAACGAAGAAGAACACGCCCTCTTCCATCCAGCTTTCTTTCTGCCTCTTTCGTCGCTTCTTCAATCGCCTTTACTGTTTCTAGTGGTGGCTTATTTTTAACCATCACGTTTTTGATAAACTGAGGAAAAAGTTCAACTTCTTCCACCAGTTCTTTTAACGATTTGTTGAAGTACTTCATCGCCTCAATAACTTTTAATCCACCTAGAGATCCGTCTCCCGTTGTCGAGTGGCGGCTGAAGATGATGTGTCCTGAAGGCTCTCCACCCAGGATACAGTTATTGGCGCGCATATATTCGATGATATAGCGGTCTCCCACTTTTGTGCGATAAAAATTAAGTCCAAGAGACTTAATATACAATTCAAGCCCTAAGTTCGACATAACTGTTCCAACAACAGTGTCTCCCGCCTTGAGTTCGCCACGGGCAAGAAGAAGTTTAGCAAAAAGACCAATGAGTTTATCCCCATCAATCATTGTTCCTTCCTGATCAATAACACTTACTCTATCGCCGTCACCGTCGATACAAATCCCAATATCTGCGCGGTATTTTAAAACTTCTGCACGGGCCGCTTCCGGGTGAAGTGAACCAACATTCTTGTTGATATTTTCTCCATTAGGCGAAATCCCAATCGAGAACACTTCTGCTCCGAGCTCCTGGAAAATCATCGGAGTGACTTTATAACCTGCGCCGTTAGCACAGTCTAAAACGATGCGCATTCCATCCAGGTCGTAGTCGTGCCCCAGGGCCGATTTAACTTGAACAATATAGCGCCCGTAAACTTCTTTTAATCTTTCGGCATTCCCTAAAAGGCCTCCGAATTTAGCCGGCATTAATTCCGGATTAAGAACAAGCCTTTCAAGCTCCAGCTCTACTGAGTCCGGGAGCTTGTTTCCTTTTCCATCAAAAATTTTAATCCCGTTGTCTTCAAAGTGATTGTGAGAAGCTGAGATCATGACTCCTGCGTCTGCGCGCATTGAGTGAGTTACGAAAGCAACTCCTGGAGTGGGAAGAGGACCAGTTAAAATAACCTCTCCACCTTGAGAACACACACCTGAAGCAAAGGCCATCTCCAACATATAACACGAGAGCCTGGTGTCCTTTCCGACGATGATGATAGGCTTAGCATTGTTGGGATTCGTTGCTTGAAAGTAGTGAGTTACTGCGCGACCAAGGGCCGTCGCCACTTCTGCTGTCATTGGGTAAGCGTTCGCCTTACCACGAATTCCATCTGTCCCGAAAAGTTTTCTCTCCGACATAATCTCATCCTTTAAGAGCAGTGACTTTCTAAGCGTTATTCTTTTTTAACTTCTTCGCGCTTAGGAATCGTCAGTTGTACTTTATATTTTAATTTAATTCTTGGGTTCTCTTCATACATCAAACGCGAGTCCAATTCATCCAAAGGAACCGTCAGCGTCCCTTCTTCTTTGTCTACAGTTGAAAGGTTCACCGGAGTGGTCTCTACTCTAGACAATTTTCTGATGACGTCAACCGGTCCACTAACCATGACGTTCTCTGGCTCAACGTGTACTTCTTTAAATTTTTTATCATAGGCCATATTACCAATGTACAGAACCTTGACCGGCAGCTGCATTTGCACCAGGCGGTCGATTTCGATGTTCGCCTCTTTCGGGTGCATCTCTAAAATATCCACGCCAAAAGGCACGGTGATTTGTGACGGATGGTATTGAACTCTAAAGCTCTTGCCGAATTTTTTAAAGTATGGATTCAAATCCACCACCAGCTTCTCTTTGTTGGAAAAAACATTCCCAATGAAGGCCTTTGAGCCTTTAAGTTTTAAAGTAAGCTGTCTTTCGGTTTGACTTGAGATAGCGTAGCCCTTGGGCAATTGAAACTCAATTTGAATCTTTTTTTCTATTTCCACTGGCTCACTGTTTAAAACATAAAACCATAGCGATACTGCAAAAAAGATCGCGATGATTTTGAGCGTGTGTCTTTGGGCCTTTTCTAATTTCAACGAACAATGTCCTTGGTCTTAATCGGTCTTAGAGCACTGTCTAAACTTTCATTGCTCCAAATGTGACGAAGATACTGCCCCAGCTCTTTTTCTGTTTTACACAGGTAAAAAATCCCTTCGACACATAAGTTAATCTTACCAGTTTCTTCAGAACAAGTAATAACTAATGCATCGGTAACTTCTGTCAGCCCCAGAGCGGCCCTATGGCGGGTCCCTAAGTGGCGTTCGATATCAAAGTTCTTTGATAGGGGCAAAAAGCAGCCCGCAGCCGTGAGTTTTGAGTTCTGGATGATAATGGCCCCATCGTGAAGGCTGGAGCTTGACTCAAAAATCGAATAAATAATATCCGAATGGATTCTTGAATCCAGTCTTGTCCCGGTATTGATAAAGTTGAGTAAACCGTGCGTGCGTTCAATAACGATCAGAGCCCCGATCTTCTCGCGCGACAGGGCCCCGCAGGCCTCGACAATCTCATCGATTTCAAAATCGTGTTCATCTTTTGAAAAGACAGTCAGGATATTTCTCTTCGTCCCTACGGAAGCCAGCGCACTTCTGAACTGGTCCTGGAATAAAACGACGACGATGATAAAGAATGAATCAAAAAAGTGGGCCAGAACCCAGTTGAGTGAGTAAAGCTTAAAAGTGATCCCCAGCCAAAAAAGGCCAAAAAGAAAACCCAGCCCCACAATCATCTGCGCGGCCTTTGTCCCTCTTACGATCAACAACAGTTGATAAATAAGAATCGCGACAATGAGAATGTCGATGAAATCTTTTATATTGAGATGATTAAAAAATGGACTTAAAAAGGACATACCATTCCTTTTTAAGCCGCATTTGCGAATTCGTCATCTTCTTTCATGAATTTTAAGCGTTCTTCTTCTGTTAAGTTCAGAGACTTCAGGATATCTGTACTCATCAGAAGCTTCTTTCTTAAAGCTTCGCGGCTAATGCCCATCGCCTTAGCGGCCTTAGACTTATTGCCGTTGCAGCGTCTGATCTCAGCATGGATCATTTCACGCTCTACCAGTGAAAGACGGTCTTTAAGCGCAATGTTGTGGTCGCCAACAAATGGCAGGTCCCCAAACATTCTCTTCTTTTCTGAAAGATCCACTAGTGGTGAAGCTGAATCTTCAATCTCGATATCAGTGATCACGTGGGCCTTTGGATTATAAAGCACTGCCCTTTCCACACAAAGACGAAGTTCTTTGATATTACCTGGCCAGTCATACTTCTTTAATTTCTCCATTAATTTTGGAGCAAACGACTTCAGAAGAAGCCCTTCTTTTTTACATTCAGCTTTTAGGAAATAATCCACTAGAAGCTCGATATCATCGCCTCTTCTTCTTAATGGTTCCATAAACACAGTCGCTTTTGAGATGAACTCATAAAGCTCGCGGTCAAACTCTCCATTGGCCACAAGGAGACCAAGATCTCTGGTCGTTGTCGCTACGATGCGAACATCAAGACTGAACTTTGTGTTCGGGATATGGCGAGTTTTCAACACCTCTAAAAGTGTCTTCTGGTTTTTTGGAGACAGGGCCCACACCTCATGCAGCTGAACAGTTCCACCCTGGCAAGTAATAAACTTGCTTTCAGTTTCTTCCGGCCCAAAAAGCATTCTTCCTACCATTTCCTGGTCTTTTTCAGCACAGTGAACCACTTCAAAAGATTTTAATCCACGCTGACCTTCAACGTGAAGAATCTTAGCGTAAAGTGATTTACCTACACCGCGCTCACCGAAAATTAAAACTGGTGCTTCGATGTCTTTTAGCTTCACGATCGTGCTTCTTAAAGAGGCCACGTGAGGCACTTTACCAATCAGAGCATTTTTTCTGTCAAAAGGATTCGAGAATCTTCTGATTAGAGACTTATCCGACATTGGCGTAAAGTTATAAAATACAGAAGAGAAAATCAGTGAAAGAACTTTCATTGTCTTTTCATCTTCAATGGTAAAACGGTCTTCGTTTCTCTTGTTTAATACTTCGATTACACCGATGATCTTGTCTTCGCGGTTGTGGATCGGGTGACAGATAATCGACTTCGTTTCAAAACCAAATTTCTTATCAAACGCTTCGTTAAAGCGCGTGCTATCATGAACTGTATCAATGTTCAGGGCCACACCAGTGGTGAATACTGAACCGGCAATCCCGATGCGGTAGTCGAATTTTAACTGCTCTTTTCTCACACCAAGAGCACACACAGCTTCAAGCTCGTTAGTCTCTGGGTTAATTAAAAATAACGAAGCTCTCTGAGCATTTAAAATGCGGATAACTTCATCAAGCATTGATTCAATAAACCCTTCTTTGTCTCCAAAGTGAGTGATGTCTTTAAAAAGTGAAAGTAAAAGCGAGAAGATTTCAAATCCATCCGTCGCTTTAGTGTAGCGTTCTTTAATCGCTGAATCGATCAGACAGTTTTTTAATCTCTCTGATGAGAAGCCAAGGATGTAGTGCTCAAGGAATTTTGCAATCCCCTTTTCCTCTTCGATTTCAATCCCATAAATGATTTTTTGATCATCAAGTGACTGTGAAAATGCGCGCACAACTTTCCCGGTTAAATCCAGGTGGTGCTTCTTATATTGAAGAGAAATGGTGATTTCCTGGCCTACAGAAATGCGCTCGCTGGTGGCAAATCCAAGCCCGGTTAATGAAATATCAATTAACTTGGCATCATCAATATACTCTTCTGGACCTCGGTCCTTTGACATTTGAACAAGAAATCTCAGGTCGTCGGCCTCTTCTACTGGAATTCTGAATGATTGGTAGAATTTAAATTCAGAAAAACTCGCTAGCATAAGCTCTCTCCTAAAGTGTACAGATTCACTCAAGAGTCTTATCGACGTTTTTCTTCAAAACTTGAATTTTTGCCAATTTTAATTTGCAAACGATTGTTTAGTTTGCCGATGTGCCTGGAATCGCTGGAACGCCCTCTTTGCCTGGTTCATGCGTGTCTGTCACACCCGGAGCTTTCGCCAAATCCTGACGAAGACTGTGGACAATCACCTTGTGCATGGCCGATTCAAAGAGCTTCCAGTACTCGTTGCTCTTTCTTGGGTCAGCAGAGGGAAGTTCTAATGTGTATGTTGGAATGTTTCTTTCCTGTCCCGCCCAGTTTCCTAGTGAACCTGGAAAAAAAGGATAGTCTTTAATATTGTAGCCGGAAGCATCTTTACTCATCTGGTTTAAAAGCTCGTGTGCTTTCACTCCATCAAGACCGTTGTTGGCGGCGATACTTGGACCATCGTAATCTAATAAAGTCAGCGGCGAGTGAACCGAAACAATCTTATCAGGGTTGTAGCGCTTAATCAGATTCACCTGGAAGACAACTTCCGGCTCACTGTTTGGTCTCTCACCTGGATTTTTTCTTTTGTCTCTTCTTAATTTTGTCAGCCAGATTTTTCTCGCTTCTTTTTGCCAGTCTGCCGTCGGAAAGTTCCTATTCGGGTCTACTCCGCGGGCATTGACTCTCGTCGGGCGCGCTTTAAAGTATGAATCCGGATTAACTAAAGGAGAGACAAGGACAACTTTATTATGGAACTCACCTTTTAGCTTGTCTGGATTGGAATAGGCTTCGCGCAGGTAGTACATTAAATCAAAACAAAATTTAACCGGCGTGATTTCATCTCCGTGCACTCCGCACATCACAATCGTCACGTCTTTGTCTTTAAAGCTTGGCTGCTCTTCATCACTTACGTCGCCAAAGACTGTCCACATTAATGGATCGCCTAGAACAGAGTTTCTATAGTGACTCCATTTAAAGGTTTCACACTCACTCTTATCCCAACCATAGCGCTTGAAGCTTTTTTCTAGTTTGTCACAATAATTCTTAATTGCCGGAGTCATTCCGAGCTCCGTTGCCGGAGGTGCCGCCGCAGGTGCAGGAGCAGTTGGAGTCGACTGGGCATGACTCGCACTAAAAGTGCAAAGCATACTAAATAGAATTAATACATGACGGGCTTTCATTATGGATGATATTATAACTAGGTTCTTTTAAGGAATTCAATCAAAACTTAGTGAGTCCCCATGGGAAAAAACAATGTCATTATCGCCAGTCTTAACCCTAATCTCTATACAACCAAGAGGTTGATTGAAGAAGGCAGAAAACAAAAACACTCCGTTTTGTACCTAAACCCTTACCAACACCAGATCCTTCCCTTGGAAAAGGCAAAGAGTGGACTCTACTTTCATAGAACAACCGGAACCAATTACGACGATTTTGATCTGGTGGTCACGAAGCATCATGAGAACCTGGGGATGAAAATTTCGAACCCTTACAATGCTCTGGGGACATTCCGTTCAAAAGATCTTCAGTCACTTTTTTTTAACAAGTACGATCTGCCGGCCATCCCAACTCTCCTTTATAGAGGGACGATGACTGATGAATTAGAAGCGGCCATCGCTAAGCTTGGGCAGCAGTACATCCTCAAAATGAACCGCGGCAACCAGGGCATTGGCGTAAACTTTCTGGAAGGTCAAAAGTCACTTCAAAGTGTGCTTGAAACTTTCCATGCCATGAAAGACCAACGCTTTTTAATCCAGCCCTACATTCCTCATAAAAAAGAATGGCGCCTCTTTATCCTTAAAGGTGAAGTCCTCGCCTGTATTGAAAAAACCATCGCCAAAGACGACTTCCGCGGAAATGCGAAACGCTCAAATGGAAAAATCCTTAAGAAACTTCCAAAAGACTTAGAGTCTATTGCCGAGAAAGCTTTCCTTCACTGCGGGCTAGATTATGCGGGACTTGATTTATTGTTGTCGGAAAAAGATGGTATTAAGATTTTAGAGGTGAATCCGATTCCAGGGTTTGAGCAGGCAGAAGAGCTCTCGGGCGTTAATATCGCCCGAGAGCTTATGATCAAATTACAGTAGGTAATCGAAGATGTTTGCTGGGATTTTTGTGAAGTAGTACAAAAGCTTCTTTCCAAAACTTGTCTGGTAGAATTCAGCATCAGCAATCGTCTTTTCAGAGTCAAGGTGAATACTTCCGGCCAGTCTTGAATCGATATCCTTTTTAACTTCTGCTGCCAGTTCTGGTGAGTTCTCACACGCCACAACCATTTCAGAGTTGTAGTTAGCAGATCTTGGGTCTACGTTGTATGTTCCAATAATCACGTTTTTATCATCGAAGATAAAAGTCTTAGCATGCACTCCAAAGCGCGCTTTTCCTGATTCGTTTTCTAAAACCTCATACGTCTCTGGTCTTGTTCCCTTGAAGATGTATGAATCTAATCCCTTGTTTAACCACGTTCTCACGTTGCTATCAAAGTTAGCGTATACATAGATAGCATCTGTTGAGTTTAAGCTGTTTGTTAAAAGCTTGATTTCTACTTTATTAGCAAGCGCTTTATCCAGAGACTCCGAAAGCTCCTTATTCACGATGAAATAAGGTGAATCAATCAGGATTGATTTTTCAGACTTAGCAATGCGCTCAAAAAGGTTGTGCTTAATAACACGGTTTTCTTTTCTGTTTTTCGTTCCAATATTTGGGTACTCTGACATGAAAGTAATTTCATTACATGAACCACGGTACTCTTTATTTAATTCGTCCTGCCCTTTTGCTCTGATTTCCTGCTCACGTTTTTCATCCATTGGGGCGTTAACGAAATCCTGAGCAAGCTTTACTTTTTCTTTCCATTTCTTCAGGTCGTATTCGTATCCTGCTGTATCGTCGTTGTCCCCTCTTCTGTATTTAGCGTCGTCAATTTCAGGCATTCTATCACGGGCCACGCGCTCACTTTTTTTAGCAGCGAATGTTTCATCAAATGTCTTTTGAATCGCCGCAACCATATCACCTTCAATATGCATTTCACGGTCTAGGAAATTGTATTCTTCGTGCAGGTCAAAGTATTCATCACCAATGTTTCTTCCTCCAGTGATAACTTCTTTACCATCTACTAAAATAAGTTTTCTGTGATTTCTGTACTGCCCTGAAAATAAGTTAAGAGTTGAAGTTGTGTTAAAGTACTTCACTTCAATTCCTTCTTTTTCCAACTCATGGGCATAAAAGGGAGAGAGGTCACTCTTGACCATGAACCAGTCTAAAAGCATTCTAACCTTTACACCTTCACGTGCCTTCTTCACCAAGGCCTGAGTAAAAAGTTTTGCCGATTTATCCGTTCTATAAATGAAGTATTCTACATCAATGTATTTTTCTGCCCTTTCAATCATCTGCAAACGCTCTTCTAATGAAGCAAGACCATGATTTAGCAAAACGACATCATGTGGTTTTTGCATACGTAAGCTAAATGGATCTTTGCCTTCAATATCGGCAGCAAATACATTCGTACCTACTAGTAAAGAAAGTGCTAATAAAAGATTTTTTGTCTTCATCGTCGCCTCTTGGTCCTGATAATTGTTGTCTCCCAAGAATACGATCAGACGGCCTTCTTAGGGGGTGAGCTTGTAAAGAATTCACCCCCTGTCAGCTTTCTTGACAGGTCTTTTTTACCCAACGAAATCACGTAAATTCAACACCTTGTTAGAAGATAGATATTTTAGTTTGACTAGGCATACTTTTGGAATAGAATGGCAACTAAGAGGACATATTAATGTATATCTGTATTTGCAAAGGGATAACTGAGAAAATGCTGATGGACCAAATCGGGACACACAACCATTCTCAGGACCAGATCCTAAAAAATCTTGGAATTGGCGACTCATGCGGGGCATGTGTGGTCGATGCTGTCAAAAAAATCCTCGATAATCAGAACAATTTAGATTCCAAAACTAAAAAATCCGACTCATAATCTTAGGCACCTCACACATTACTTTTTTTTGGAGTGCTTATTATGAAAGGAAGTCAGGCAATCATTGATGCTCTTAATTCTGTTCTTACAAAAGAGTTAACAGCAATCAACCAATATTTTCTTCACGCAAGAATGCTACAAAACTGGGGGCTAGATAAACTAGGCCGCCTTGAATACAAAGCTTCAATCGATGAAATGAAACACGCTGATGAACTTATCAAGCGCATTCTTTTCCTTGAAGGGCTACCAAACCTACAAAAAATTGACCGCATCAGAATCGGGCAAACTGTTCAGGAAGTGATGGAAGCTGACCTTGAAGTTGAAAACGAAGCTATTCCTCACCTAAAAAAATGCATTAAGCTTGCTGAGAGCGAATCTGATTACGTAACCCGCGACCTGTTCCTTCATATCCTTGAGAGTGAAGAAGAGCATGTGGACTGGCTTGAAACTCAAGTTGGACTTGTTAAGCAAGTGGGAATCCAGAACTACATCCAATCTCAAATCGAGATGGAGAAAGATTCTTAAGTATTTTTCTACAACGAATACCAGACTAAAGGCCCTGTTATCAGGGCCTTTTTTTTATGCTACGATCTCTTTATGAATACATTAAAGAAAAACTCGCTCGTTCTCCTAAGCTTTCCCGTCGGCAATTACCAGTGTAACTGCTCTATCCTCTATTCGGATAAAACCCGCGAGGCCATCATCATCGACCCGGGAAATGACCACGACTTCATTTTGCAAAAAGTAAAAGACCTCAATATCAAAGTCAAAAAGTTGATTCACACTCACGCGCACTTTGATCACATCGGCCGAAGCACGGAAGTGGCCAATGCCACAGGAGCAACTCTTCATCTGCATAAAGGCGATCAGTTTCTCTACGATGCTCTTCCACAACAAGGTGTCTTTTTCAGGCAAGTCGTCGGCGCTCCTAGGCCAATTGACTCTTATCTTGAAGACAATGAAGAGTTCTCTTTTCTCGACCCGGAAATTAAAACATTCCTAAAAACCATTCACACTCCAGGACATACACCTGGTTCATGTTCGTTTTATACAGAGTATTTTGATGAGCCAATGCTCTTTGCCGGCGACACTTTGTTTCAGCGCTCAATCGGAAGAAGTGACCTTCCAGGTGGAGATGGCAGATTGATTATTAAATCGATTAAAGAGAGGCTTTTTAATTTGCCGGATGAAACCAGAGTGATTGCGGGCCACGGTGATGAGACCCGCATCTTTGAAGAGAAAAAATACAATCCATTTCTTTGTTAGCCAATTGGTGAGCAGATCTCAATGAGAAATCCATTGGGGTCTCTCACATAACTGACTGTTTGTCCCCAAGGCTTCTGTGTTGGTTCTTTGACTTCTGTTGCCCCGGCACTAACAGCTTTTTTATGAGCAGCAAGAACGTCAGAAGTTACTAATCCAATTTCCATCTCAGCAGACTTAAAATCTTTAGCTCTTCCAGTAAAACCAATCCCGTTCATTTCGGCCATGTTTAAGCTCGCAAAGGAAAGAGTTGTCTCTCCAGTTGCAAGCTCGCCGTATTCACCTGACTCATGAACAAACTTGCGACTAAAACCAAAAGCGTTTTCATAAAACGCAATCGTTGCTTCAACACTTTCTACATAATAAATCACATATCCAAGTTTCATATTTAAACCGCCTGCTCTTTTACTTCTGGTAACTTCATTACCATGATGATTGGGATTAATAAGAATACCGCCCCAATATAATACGGAGCTGCTGAGCCATCTTTGTAGTAAATAATCGCCGCAAAAATGGGACCTAAAACGCGGGCAAGAGCTCCCATTGACCTGAAGATCCCCACACTTCTTCCCTGCTCTTCACTAGGCGTATAAAACGTCACAAGTGTTGTCAGACACGGCATGATCATCGAAGAACCAACGGCCAGGAAGAATAATCCTGCATAAAGCATTGGAGACGAATAAGCTAAAGCGATTAACAATAGACCTGGAATTAAAGACACCATTCCTATCAGGGCCATACGCTTTTCACCAACCACTGCGGCCTTTCTTCTAACATATCCACCTTGAACGAAAGCAATGATGAACCCAATCCAGATAAAGATGTAAGCGTTTTGCATCGATGTGTAATTTAATCTTTCTGCCGCCAGGAATGTCAGAGTAAACTCCATTCCCGAGAACGCTGTTAAAAATGAGAAGTATCCAAGGTTAACTAAGTTAACACCAGGGTATGGAAGAGGTTTGAAAAGTTTAAAAATGTTGGCACTTCTTTCAGTTTTCGCTTCACCTCTTTTTTCTGGAGGTAGGCTTTCTTTAAACTTTGAAGAAATCCATACCGTGTTAAAAACAGAAAGGATAAAAGCAAAAGCTGCTGGAACAGAAAATGGGTTTACTCCCCAGGCAACTGATTCCGGGTAAATTTTTGTTAAATCAATCAGTGAAAGAATCCCACCAAATGCCGGTCCAACAACAAATCCTAGAGCAAAGGCCACTCCAATGATCGCCATCCCTTTTGAGCGGTTTTCTTTGGTTGTTACATCGGCCACAACCGCTGTTGCTGTTGAAATGTTTCCACCCATAATCCCGTCAATAATTCGCGAGATGATTAAAAGTGTAAACGAACCAGAGAAAAACCAGATGGCGTATCCAACGGCCATCCCCGCCATAGAACGGACTAGAACCGGCTTTCTTCCGATTCTATCCGACCACGCTCCCCAAAGTGGAGCGGCAAAAAATTGTAAAGAAGAGTAAATCGCCCCTAACATCCCACCGAATAAAACGATCCCTGAAAAAGCATTCGTTGAATCGGCCGTGTAGTTTGAAATCGATTGAATCGACCCAAAAATCGCCTGTAGGTAAACGTTGTTGGCATCTACCGTCAGGTAGTGTTTCGCTAAACTAGGAAACAATGGGAAAATAATAGAGAACCCAACCAGGTCAAGGAAGATCGTTAAAGCTACAATGTAAATTGAGGTCTTCGCTTCTGGGGTTAATGGAGTCGATTTTTGTTTTAATTCCTGAGCACTCATTTCAATAAATTCCTTATAGTCCTTTTTTTCTAATGTATAAAAGTCGGCTTCGCGCGTTTCGATATCTGAAAGACATTGGTGCTCAACAAAACTAGCGAAGTCTTTGCACCATTTTTCATCATCATTTAAACAAGGGATAAAGTGAATGTCTCCCCCTTCTTCCTGAGCTGTGTGTTTAAGCTCATGCCCTAATTCATCCAGGGTCTCTAAACAGTCGGCCACAAAGCTTGGCGAGTACACAGCTAGGTGCTTTTCACCTTTTTGCACCAGCTTCACGACTGTATCTTCCGTATAAGGAGTCAGCCACTCTTCAGAACCAAAACGCGACTGGAAAGTCATCGTCACTTTATCCGGTGAGATATTTTTTAAGCGCGAGCGGATTAAAAAGAATGTTTCATAACAGTGCTGGTAATAAACATCTTCTTTCTGCACGACTCTTCTTTTTTGGATTCCGTGAAAAGTTAAAAGCAGACGGTCTAAATGCACGCCTTCGTTTTTAAACTTCTCAAGATACTTATCAATTTGCAGAACGCTGTTATCGATAAATGCTTTGGTTGTATGAAAATTTGTAACGACGCTGATTTCAGGGATCTTCACTCGGTTTTTATAAACATGTGCAAGACCATCAAGACCGGAAGCAATCGTTGATTCCGAATACTGAGGGAACATGGGAATCACTTTTAGTTTAGTCGCTGGATTCGGGTCTTTTTCCCAGTCATCCCAAACGGCACTTACACGCGGCTCTGATAGTAAAAAAGCATGATTGACCTCAACCTTGGGCGAAGTTAAAAATGTACGAACGCGGTCAGTGAAATTCTTAGTGATCGAAAGAAGCGGAAAAGTTTTTCCGTCCCAAATACGAGAATAAAGCTCGGCAGATCGCTTCGGCCTAAATGGCAGGACAAAAAGGTATAAAATGATCTTCCATAGGACAGGATTGATGTCCACAACACGGGGATCAGCTAAAAACTCCCTTAAAAAGGCCCTGACATCACTGACTTTAGGGCTTTTAGGCGAACCTAACTGGACGAAAACAACTTTTGTTTTTCCTTCACTCACGGCTTTATTCCTCAGGCTTAAAATGGTATAAGAGTAATATCAAAAGAAGAACTTTAAGACTATGGAAACCCTATGAAAAAGAGCAAGAATACTGCTTCGAAATCGCCTAGACAAGGCCAGAAGTCAGAGACGAGAAAAGCTGAGCTAAAAAGCTTCTCGCTAGGCGAAAGCCACACTGATTATCCAACCACTTACTCTCCAGAAGTACTGGAGGCCTTCGATAATAAGAACCCGGGGAAGACGGCCTGGACGACATTCGTGTGCACTGAGTTTACTTCTCTATGCCCTAAAACGTCACAACCAGATTTTGCAAAAATCTTTATCAACTACATCGCTGATAAAAAGATGGTGGAATCAAAGTCGCTGAAGCTCTACCTTTTCAGCTTTAGAAACCACGGTGACTTCCACGAGGACTGCGTTCAGAAAATCTGTGACGACCTGGTGAAGTTAATGAACCCGCACTACATCGAAGTTATCGGTGAGTTCACTCCGCGCGGAGGAATTGCGATTTTCCCGTTTGCAAGTTATGGGTCTAAGAAATTTGAAAAACTAAAAGACGAACGTTTTATGAATTATGCTCCGGGAAAATACTCGATGGAGCTTTCAAAACTATACTAGGAAACAGTTATGGGAATTGGATTTACAGAAGGCCTTTTAATTGCGGCCATCGCCCTACTTCTTTTTGGTGGAAAGAAAATTCCAGAGCTGGGAAAGACTCTGGGAGCTTCAATCAAGGGCTTTAAAGAAGGAATGAAAGAAGACAATAAAAAAGTAGACGACAACGACAAGAAGCAGTCTTAATTACTGCTTCTTGCCCTCGAATTCTTCAACCATTTTAAGCACCAGCGCCTGATCTCTAGGGATCTGATCTTTTAATCTAAAACACGCATGCACTAATTGATCGTAAGGGACATCAATACCCTTTTTCTTAAGTAATGTCGTAGCGTATCTCACAGCGCGGTCGATAAGTTTATTATTGCTCGCACGCACCCAGGTCATCAGGTTAGATTCGTAACGCCCCATTCTCCCCATAATCGTCGTCGAGAGATTGTTCAGTAAAATCTTAAGGACCAGGTGAGCTGAAAGAAAATTCAGTCCCCCTAAATCCAGCGTGTGTTTTAAGTAATCCAGCTCAAAATGAATTTGATTAAGCTCGCGGTTAAAATGCACTTTAAAATGATGGTTCTTCTTTTTTAAATACTCTTGTCTCATTGCTGGAAAGTGCTGACTGATATCAAAGCCCATCAAGCGCTCATGAGTGGTCTGCGCTGTGACTTCTGGCCAGTAAAACGTGCGTGGCGCGCGCTTTAAAAGAGAGTTCCATGCCTCTTCATTAGTTTTTGCCTGAGAAAAATACATATAAGAAAGCGAAGGATTCTTATGCTCTTCCTTCTGATTTTCAAACGGATATAAGCTAAACGTCGGCGATCTCTCCGTCGTATCTGTAAGGATACTGATCCCAAAATAAGAGTCTGTCTCATAGAGAAGATATTCACCATTTTTATAAATATCGCTTTCTTTTTCAATGAAAGGTTTTAAGAAATCAAAATCTGTTTTTCCCACGAAAGAGATGATGCCTGCGACTTCATCTTCAATTTTTTTAAAACTCTCATCGTGAAACCACATCGCCAGCCCCACGACATACATTAAAATGGTCGTGGCCTGCATACGCGTGCTTCCAGTCAAGGCCATTGGCCCTACTGTCACGTTGATTTTGTAAATCTTTGGGTTTTCAATCACATTCTTCGAGCGAAGAGCGGTGACTTTTAAAATATCGTCGGGATTGCAGTAGAGGAAAAAAGGCGAGTTGTTGCTTTTTTTCGAAGCAGCTTCTGTGGCCCCGATAACAAAAGGAGTCTCTCCTCCTTCCGTCGTTGAAATAAGTAAATCCCCTTCCTTAAATCCAAGCTCCATCAGCTGGCGCTCGCCAAACTCTGGGAAGTCTTCAAACTTCTCTACCGCGTGAATGAGAGCGACATCTCCTCCGGCCATAAAGCTAAAAATGCGATTTTGATACTCAGGGTGATTGTCGTATTTGTGTCTCCAGATCGTCTCTAAGGCAAGAGAGAGTCTTCCTGTCGCTCCACAACCACAAAGGAAAATATTGTTTCCTGCTTTAAGTGTCGCCTCAACTTTCTCCTGGAGAAATTTGATTTGAGGAAGCACTTCACGCACTTTTAAAAAGACATCGTAATCAATGCCTTTAATCGTCGCAATCGCACGACTGACATCCGTTTTCGCTTCATCTGATAAATGCATTGAACGTGGATTTGGTGATTCAGTGGGAAGACTTCCCAATTTAAACTGTTCACAAATTTTTAAAAACTCTTCAGCTCCCTGACGGGAAAGGGCATCTTTTTGTTTGTCTTCCATGACCACTTTGTTCTCTCTAGAGAAAATTAGAATTTAATGTCCTTTTTAATTCTCTCTAAAATTTCATCGAGGTCAAATGGTTTTAAGATAAGGCCATGTCCTCCGGCCTCTTTGACTTCTTCTTCTCTGATATCGAAGGCACCCGTAAAAAGATAGAAGACTGGCATAGTTTGATAATAGCTTCTTAGATTAGAGAGAAGCTCCATTCCAGACATCTCGCCCATATTGGAATCAGAAACAATCACCTGGACTCCAGGATTGCTTTTGCAAAAATCCAATGCAGACGCCCCTGAAGTAAGACCAACAGTTTTTACACCAGGTATCTGGAGAATCTCTTCATACATTTCAAGGAGGTCAGGATTGTCATCAACGATTAAAAGGATCGGCACTATACTCATAAGAATATATTGTATTACAAATCATCGAAAAATTTTGGCAAAAGAAGCTAAGCCCTTAGATTAAAAGAGGCAAAAAAAAAGGAAGTCCGAAAACTTCCTTTTTTTACACCCCAAAATATTTGGCAGTTAAATCAATTTTATTCGTTTACTACTCGATGATCTCTAGAACTGAGCGCTTCTTTAATTTAGTCGACGCTGCATTCAGGATCGTTCTTAGTGATCTCGCTGTACGGCCTTGCTTTCCGATAATCTTACCAAGGTCAGTTTTATCTACCTTTAGTTCAATTACAGTCGTCTGCTCACCAACGATCTCATTTACAGTAACAGCTTCCGGCATATCTACTAGAGCTTTACTTACGTAGCTAATAAGGTCTTTCAACTCACTCACAACAAACCTCCAAAAACGTGAATCTCAAAAAGCTTTTTACAAAAGCTTAAAGAGCGATTTTTTGGTTGCTAAGTAGAGTTCTTACTGTATCAGAAAGAGTTGCACCAGAAGCTACTAGAGCTTTAAGGCGGTCAACTTTTACGTTCTTAAGTGAAGTAGCGTCGTGTGGGTTGTATTGTCCTAGTTTCTCAAGGAAACCACCGTCTCTTGATTTACGAGAGTCAGTTACAACGATTGTGTAAACAGGATCATTTTTTCTTCCACCACGCGATAGTCTAACAGTTAACATCTAAAATTCTCCATAAAGTAATAAAAAACAGATTAAATTAAATAATTCATACGGTCTAATTAGTCAAATATTAAAAGCTTATGCTTAAAAATATCCTTTGCCCCACGGACCTTTGCCACCTTTTTTCTTGTCCTTGCCTTGCATTCCAGCGAAAGGATTCACAGCGTTAGGATCTTGCCTAAAACCCTTCTTTCCTCCCATTCCTGGAAATCCTGGCATTCCCGGAAAACCTCCGCCATTCATCATAGCGGCCATCCCACCCATCATTTGCTCCATTTGTTTGAACTTCCCAAGGAAGTCCTTTACCTGAGCTTCCGTTGTCCCTGAACCGCTAGCGATTCGTTTTAAACGGCTTTCTTTGATGATTTTATAGTCCTGGCGTTCTGCCTTGGTCATTGATGAGATGATGATCTTCATGCGCTTCATTTCGTTTTCAGCAGGGCTTAGATCGCCGATCTGGCGAAGCATACCACCCATCCCAGGAATCATTTTTAGAATCGAGCCCATTGAACCCAGATTACTAATCATGTCCATTTGCTTTAAGAAATCATCGACAGTGAACTTCCCTTTTTTAAAGTTGTTCATCATCGACTCAGCGTCGGACTCGTTAATGTTGTCTTGTGCTTTTTCAACTAGTGAAAGAACATCCCCCATGTCGAGAATTCTCTTAGCAAGACGATCCGGGTGGAATAACTCCAGGTCCTTCATCTTCTCGCCCATCGAAACGTAACGAATAGGGACACCTGTGACGTGACGGATAGATAAGGCCGCCCCACCTTTGGCGTCAGAGTCCATTTTCGAGAGAACAATACCCGTCACACCGATAGCTTCATGGAAAGTTTTAGAAACATCAACGGCCGCTTGTCCGGTCATGGCGTCTGCCACCATCAGGACTTCTGGTTTTAAATCATTGATTGATTCCTTCACTTCCTTGAGTTGATCCATGAGTTCAGCATCGACGTGAAGACGCCCGGCCGTATCAATAATCACTACACTCTTGTGACGTTTTTTAGCTTCTTCAATAGCTAGTTTGGCAATCTCTTTTGGGTGAAGATTCAAATCAGAGTCGAAGCAATCTACATCGATTTGTTTTGCCAGGGTTTGTAATTGCGCCTTCGCAGCTGGACGGAATGTATCCGCTGGAACCAGGAGCACATCTTTTTTCTTTTTGTTTTTTAAATGCAGAGCAAGTTTTCCAGAAAATGTCGTCTTCCCTTGTCCGTTTAAACCGACAACAAGGATAGGAACAATTCCCGGGCGCTCTAAGTTGATTTCTTCGTTGGCGTCTCCCATGATGCGCGCCAGTTCGTCGTGCATAATCTTAACAAACTGCTCGCCAGGGTTAACTCCCTTGATAACTTTTTCACCAAGAGCTTTTTCTTTAACAGCGGCCACAAATTCTTTGACAACTTTGAAGTTAACGTCAGCTTCCAGAAGAGCTGTGCGTACTTCTTTTAGTGTTTCTTCAATATTGTCTTCAGTGATTTTTGATTTGCCTTGAATGTACTTAAAGGCGTTGGAAAATTTCTCACTTAACGTATCAAACATGCTTATCCCAATTTGAGGTTAAAATGCGCTTCAATGATCGGACGGCAGTCGGCCGGCTTCATTGCGACATATGGTGTTTTGGCACGGAAAATTTCTACCTGAATTGTGCTATTCCAGCAAGCTGCAATAACAGGAATTCCAAAAGCTTTTGCGCCATCGAGATCTCCGAGACTATCTCCGACGTGAAGTAAGTTTTCTTTTTCAATCCCTTGGGTGATTTTTAAAAGCCCCATCGGGTGAGGTTTAGACATTCCATCATCATTGCCATAGATTTCTCCGACGTACTCGGCAATCCCCAGGCGCTTTAAGCTCTCTACTGTAGATTTATGAGATCTCGCCGTCCAGACGCTGATATGGAAGTCTTGGGCCACCAGATCAACTAAAAGTTCTTTAATTCCCGGGAATAAACTAAATTCAGGAGTTTCGGTGCACACCAGTGTGCCGTCGTGATCAAAAATGATCATCTTCGGTTGAGATTCTTGGGAAATATTTTTCATATCAGGGCGATTCCATTGACTGGTGGTTTCTCTCTCTGCTACCTAGAGTCATTAATCTATTATTGAGCTAGAGAAATTTGTCATGACCAAGAATGCACCATTTAGCCCAGAACTTCAAAAAAAAATCGACGTTCTTAAAGCGCGTCGCACACCTATTCAAATGGGCTCACTTTCTTTTGACTCTCCACTACTTCTAGCTCCGATGTCTTCAATCTGTACGGCCCCTTTCAGGCTTTTAATGGAAGACCTAGGTGCTGGCGGAACAGTCAGCGAACTTATTTCTATTCACGGGATCAATTACAAAAACGTTAGAACGGTCGATATGTTAAAAGTTGACCCGCGCGAAAAAAATATGGGTCTGCAGCTTTTTGGTGAAGGCGCTGAAGCTTTTGCTGAAGCGGCGAAGGTCGCTGAAGAGTTCAATCCAAAATTTATCGATATCAACATGGGTTGCCCGGTAAAAAAAGTTGTTGGAACTGGAGCGGGATCTTCATTATTAAAAGACCCAAGTGCTCTTCCTCCACTTTTTAGCGCTGTCAAAAAAGCAATCAAAGTTCCGCTGACTATTAAAATCAGATTGGGATGGGATCACGATTCAATCAACGCTTTAGAAGTCATTCATATCGCAAAAGAAGAAGGGATTGAATTCGTCGCAGTCCACGGCAGAACGCGCGCGCAACAATACACGGGGAATGCAAACTGGGATCACCTGGAATTCCTGGGAGAAAAAGCTCCACTGGATATTATCGGCAACGGCGATCTTCACACGGCCACTCTGGTAAAAAACAGAATGAAGACCACAAAATGCCAGGCCCTCATGCTGGGACGCGGGCCTTTAAGAAATCCATTTTTATTTCTTGAGCCTTACATGACTGAGGCCGATGACATCTTCTTTACTCCTCAGGATCACCTGGAAGTTATCAATAAACTCATCGAGTACTCTGTGCCTTATGCCCACAGTGACCACACCCTTTTAGTGTCGATTAGAAAACACTTAATCTGGATGGCCGCGGGTTACAATAACGTGAGCTACTTTAGGGATGTGATCTTTAAAACTCCTGACCTGAAAGACACGATGAAAATTTCAGAAGACTTCTTCCTGTCACTAAAAGACCAAAGAAAGAGACTTCAGGACCACGACTCGTTTATGACTTCTGGCCACGGTTAAAGCGGCGATGCCTCAGAAACCGGCCAGAAAATCTCACAGCTTAGCGCCCACCCCTTCTTTTTAAGTCCCCTGAAACACTAGGGCACTCGATAAAATCCCCATCAATACTTTAGTCTTTTGATAAACTTCCGATAAGATTGACGTAGAAACTTAATGGAAACCAATGATGAAAGGTTTTAAAACGTCACTTCACCTTGCTATTTGCACAAGCCTTGCGCTTGGAAGCTTTAGTGCGTTTGGTGCTGACACTAAAAAACCTGCGTACGATCCAAATCGTCCCAACACTGCGGCCACAACAACTCACGGATACAACCCGGGGCTCTTCTGTAGAGAAGGCGCTGGCAAGATGATGAATGAGTTAAATAATCTTGATGATTACAAAAACCAACAAGAGAAGATCGATGTCCTTAGAGGTCGCCTAAAGGATATTGAAAACCAAAGAAAAATTCTTGATCAGGTTAAAGGTTTAAAAAAGAAATACGAAGACTCGCTGGCAAAGTTTGAAAAAACAAAAGCAAAACAAGACGCTCTACAGGCCCAACAACAAAAAGCGGCCGATCTTAAAGTTGAAAACTCTATTGATGATTTAAAAGGTATTATCAGAAACGGTATGATCCTGAGTGTGCTCTCTACTCTTTTAGAGAAATCAAAAGATTCAGATTTTTCTAAAGCTGAAACATTCACAATGAGCCACCTATGTAAAAACTCTCCTGAAGCAGAAATTTGTAAGGAGATCGTGGAAGAAGACAAACCGGGTGTAACCCTGTTTGACAAAGTGACTAAGACATTTTCATTTAAATCAAAATCTCAATTTCGTGAATTGGATAACGTTCTTGCCTCTTTCAAAAAAGCTTACGACAGCATTCAAAGTACTGACGCTAAAAAAGAAGTGCGCATTGATGCAGAGGCCATCTTAAAATCTATTCCAAAAGATGTTAAGCCAGACGTTATTTTAAAAATGCTTAACGAGCAAGCGCCGGAAACAACGGCGATGTTGGAAGTTGATCTTCCAAAAGATAGAATCCTTGATTGTCTCAATGAGAAAAAACCATTTGCGACAGGAATTTGTGAAGGGATTGCCAACACTCCTGTGCAAAGAGACGCGCTGATTAAGTCAGTCTCTGGCGAATTAAGTGCTGTACGCTTCTCACCTACTCAAAAATCAATTCTTCAACAAGCATTCGAAGAAAACTCTAAAAAATACCAAAGTATCGTGGAGAATATTGTTTCAGGCCGTACAGTTCCTGAGCAGCCAAATGTTGAAACAGATATGATGAATCAAATTGAAGAGATGGCTCAAGCTGCGACTGTTTCTGAAATATATGACAGTATAACAAGAGCTCCCGCTGGTGCAAACGGAGAAAAAACATGTAAAGAGGCGAAAGGAAAATTAAGTGGTCTCTCTCTTTTCTTCTTCCAATGTCCAGAATTAGGCGGAACTGACCAAATTGAGGCCGAAAGAAAATTATCAGAAGCGCTAAAATCGGCCAAAGACAAATCACAAAAATTCGGTGAAGACTGCAGCTCTTTTAATTCAAAGACTGAAGCTTCAATCATTAAAGAATGTAAAGATCTTATTGGTGAAGTGGCCGCAAAAGTAGACAGTCTGCAAGACAAGTATACTCAGGCCTCAAGAGGCATCCAAAACGACATTAACCAGCTGACAAATGCCAACTACAACGCCATTGAAAACATGAGAAAGTACGTGGCAGAAAAATACCTGCGCTCGTGCGATGTTGACTCTAAAAGCATGGAGCTAAAAGATGAATCTCTTCGCCTGCCTGGCGGGTGTTCAAACGAGCCGGCCCAATTTACTTTAAATAAAGTTTACGGCCTAAGCACTGATGTCGCTGCTGTTATCGGTAACTCTTTTTCGAAAGAAATTAGCTCGCAAAAAGCCTCTTCAACAATGACCTTTTCTCCAAATGAAATGAGAGACTTCCTGCAAACTTGCCAGAGCAGCCAAGGCGCTCTAAAAGATTCTTTTAAAGACGTTTGCGCTATGATCACGACTGAAAATACTGTCATTGAAAGACAAGATAGAAAAGAACAAGTTTATAAAGATCCAAACTACTATTACGACTACGACACCAAATCAAACTCGGTTATTAAAACAAAAAAGAAAAGTGCTTTAAGAGTTTTTGGTGAAGGTGTGCTTCCAGTCGCCCCTTCTCTTATCCCGATGTGGTTTAACAACTACCAGACTAAGCAAAACATCAATATGCTGACAGATCAGGCGATTTTCCAAAAGCAAATGCTCTATACTTTTGATGTCTATAACCAAAACCCATGGATGTACAATTACGGTTATTTTGGCTATGGTAACCCATTTTCATCAACAACTGCGACATCCACATCAACCGGCTTTAATTTCGGCCAATAGGCAATCTTTTTACTCCACTGCCACCGAAAACGGGCATTCTCATTGTTTCCACAATTTAAAGCAAAATTTCTTGGGCCATAATTCTTTATTAATTCTAAGTGCTTGCCATTTTGCTCTTGCTGCCTAAAAAACCGATCAATTCACTGCTGTTTGCACGGTAAAATATACCTATCACTCTCTAATAATTTAAAGAGTTAACCCAATTAAAAAGAGCGGACGATAAGTATTGTGATGAAGACCCTTCACTCGCTTATATTCACTATCGCTGCAGTCTTGATTCTTCAAGGTTGTATGCCTCAGTCTGCTGGAACCAACAGAAAAAAGACGACGGCTTCATCATCTTCAACAACGACAGGAACAACAACTCCGACTTTTGCTTCTGATGAGGCCCTTTACTGGTTTACCTCGCTGAAGGTGACAGGAACTATTACTGTTAACCAAAACTCAGATACAGTTATGTACCTGCGTGGATCAAACATTCATAGCTTTCTGATCAGCAGTGACAGCACGACAAATCTTCCTTACTACCAAAACGGGAAATCTTTCTGTTTAGTTGGTAACTACGGATCAAGCAATAAACAACTTCGTTTAAGACTCGTACCTATTTCAATCAGCAATTACTCGACAAAAACAACTGAAAGACTCTTTAGAGTCGATGTACCAAGCCGCGCAGAAAACGCAGCGGCCTGTGGAACGGCTTCAGTTGACGGAATCGCTGGTTCTGCAGCGGCCTATTCTTTAGCTGAGATCTGTCCTACTTGTTCTGGTGGAACATACCTGACTTCTACAACACTTAAACTTTTTGAAAGCAATGTCAGCGCCGGAACAATGTCGCAAATTGCGACAACAAAAGTGACTCTTTCAACACTGGCAATTAAGGTAGACCTTTCATCAAATTCTTCATCTCCAGTGAGTTCATGCTCTACATCTTCGTGTGAAGCTAAAGGCTTTGACTGCTGTATTGAAGGTCAGTGCGTAAAGGACGCCAGTATTAAGTCTTCAGCGACAAGTGACTCGCAATACGCTCAGGCCATGAGTGAGTATGCAGTCAACCCTCTTTCATTTATTAATTTCCCGAACATCTTTAATATTTGTACAAATATCTCGCACACTCCACCATCAACAACAACTCCGGGAACAACTCCTCAAAGTGACGCTGAAAAAAGAGTGGCCCAGTACTTAGCTGACTGGAAATGTATTGAAACCGCACAAAGTTCGGGTTCATACTCTCTATGCCTTCCAGGTGCAGGTGAAACAGATTACAAATCGACAAAAAAGAAACTGGCCATCGCTTGTGGATGCCCTACAACTTATACTGACGACGAAAGAGCAATCAGATGCCCGGACTGGGGTGTTAGACCTCTTTATAAGTCTTCAATTGAAACGACAGCTAACATTGTCGATTTTTACTGTTACACACCGACACCGGAAAACCCGATCGGGCCGATTACCAACTTGAACGTAAACATTCCTAGCCGTAGTGCCCCTCACCGCTTTTATGCTGTTGATGGAACAAGCTATGATGACGTAAGTAAACTTTCAAGCACCATCATTCAAGAAGGTGAAGACTTCTATTACCTGGATACTGCAAACCGTGCAGCTCCAGTTAACGGAAGCTACAACGTCAATTCAATCCTTGGACGTATGAATGTCGCTCTTTCTCAAACTCAGCCAGCAAAAATGATTGCAGTTGAATTAGGGAAAACATATATCGTATCGGCCACAAGCGGATATTTCACTCCTTGCACTCAGTGTGCAAAAGACAGCTGGTTTCAGACTTTCTCTGCTCACCCGGCGACAACTGGTGGTAACGGTCTTCGCGCCAGCGGATACACGACATCAAGAGATACATACTCTACTAACGTCACTCTAGGTAACTACGAAGACACACACTTTGGCCGCGCTTGTTACCTGCCAGTGACAATGATTCCTTTCTCACACAAGAAAGAAGCCTCTCTACAAACTCAGCGCTTAAACCGTCTTAAGACTCAGGCCACTTATTTTGTTAACGGTTACCAGAAAGACTGGTTTGGTTTTAATAAAGGTGCACTCATTGGATCATTTGATGGGGTGACTTGGTTTGGTGTTGGTTCTGGAAGAAGAATCACAGCAACAACGAGCAAGCTTTACCTGGCCATCAATGCTTCTTTCCTTGATGTGGCCGACAGAACAGACACAGTCGTTAACATCATTCCTGATATCTCTGCTTCGGTGGCCGCTGATTACGACTTCGATCCGACTCTGGCCATCAGCGATCCAAAACAAAACCAGGCCGGGACTTGTCAACAGTACCACCAGTGTAGCACTGACTCTGACTGTATTGCTCAATTGGGTTGGGAGTATATGTGTGCTGACGTTTCTCAATCAAGAACTCGCTGGCCGATTTACGACACAGAAGCAAGAGAAGTTAATAACCAGGAAAAAATTGGTTCAATCTTTGAAATCCTTGCAGGTACAACAACTCAAGGTCCAAGCGGAAAACGTTGTGTGTACCGTGGTGCAGGAGCTCCATGTGTGCGCGACTTCACCGCTCTTAATGGCCAGTACAATCAAAAGAACTTAACATGTGCGCCGAACTTCTACTGTGCGGCCTTAACGACAAACCGTTTTAACGACGAAGTGGTCCGCTCTCCAAATGAGTTTGACGATATCTTCTTCGGTATGGACACAAACGTTTTAGGTAGACCACTTAAATATGTAACAGCGACAAAGTCACTTACGACAGAAGTGATCGCAAATATCAAATACAATGGTGGAACAGACGCTCTTGGGTTAACGAGTGCACAAGTCGACGATATGGGTATCTGTCGCCCAGGACGCTCGCTTTCATCAACAGCTTCAACGGCCCATAGCAATCCTGATACCCAAAAAAGAGCTGATTACATTTCACAAATTGGTTCATGTGATTCAACTCAGACTGGTTCATCGCGAACTGTATCTTGTCCGGCCATCGGCGATGACCTGGACTACGTTCCTTATAACACTTCATCAACCACTCTTTCTCAATTAAGAGAAATGCAAAACTCTTGCGGAGGAGAAGCAAAACACACATCAACTTTTGCTTCGGCCTTCGCCAATATTGAAGGTGGATCGCTTCAACTTCTTCAACACATCACTCAGCCGATCATGGCGGCAGACGCTTGTTTAAGAAGAGCTGGTTCTGTTTGTCATACAGACCTAGACTGTGGTCCAAACAAAATGCACGAAGATGCTGTTGGTTCAATGGCCCTTGCCTACTTCGGGGGAACTGAAGCTGAGCAAAACTATTGGAGAGAATCGCTGATTTGTGGTCAAGGTAAAGCTGCTCCGACTCTGGGAAGCTCAAAATACTACGATTATGAATTAAACCAAAACCGTTGCTGCCGTGAAATCGGAAAAGACTTTACGATGTTCACATCAGGGCCTGCGACTATTATCCCAGAAAACATGGGAACAAACGTAAACCTGGTGACATCAAGACTTTCAGTGACTGATCCAAAAGCAAACTATCGTTACTCTCGTTACACGGCTTCGAAAATTGCTAAAACGACAGCAAACTACCCTAGTGTTTCAGCAAATGCTGAACCAGCAAAAGACCAGTGGAAAGTTATCAATGAAACTGGATCACTAACTTGTTGTGGTGGTGGATGGATCAGAAAATTCGCAGACGGAACACACGACTGGAAAGTAAAAAACCGTCTGAGTCTTGAGACATCAAATTTTTCATGTCTAAACTACCGCACTCCACTTGTAAACGCTGACTACAACGGATTTGGAGATGCAAAAGATCAGATCGTTCAATCGACTTATCAGCGCGAGTACGAGTACTTCTGTAAGTACCCTGGACAAAATGGGTGTATGCAGATCCTTTACCGCGATGTAAGTGGATACCAGATCCTGCCTCCTCGCGTGTACGAACCATCTGATGCTGAAAACCTTGAACCTGATGATACGACAACTGTTCCGTCATGGGCCACATCTGCACCTTACTCTGCGGCCGGATCATACAATGGTCTGCCAGCGACAGGTTACACTCGCCTTGACACTTCACCTGTTGGTGACCTTGAAAGTGGAAATTATACATATAAAATGAATCAGGATGTTCCTTATCCTCCATTTGCTTATATGTTTACTCAGTCACCTCCTTACGATCTTTATACTGACTCGAACGGAACAAAGAGATCATTGATCTTCTTCGTCGACAAGGATCTTGACTACGGTGTGAGTATTTACCTTCCGGCCTATATTCCTTTTAATGTGGCAAACGCCAATGCCAACCTGGCCTCGGCCACTCCGACGATTTCGCGAGTGTATATGAAATACATGTACGACGACGGACGTGTTGAAGCGGTTAACATTACAAACTTAAGAAACCTGAACAAAGCAACGTGTGATGGTGTTGCGAATTATCCGAGCGGGTCTTCAGGACAACCTATTGATGCTCTTTCAACGGGTGATTACGAAGCATGGTGTATTTCAGCGAACTCAAAAACTCAAAATCGTCCTATGATGAACATCAAGGCCTACACAGGGGCGGCAGCTAACCGTCAGTGGAAATATGCTGCTGTTGTTATCGACTTCATGCCTCTGGAAAAATACAAGCAGACTCTGGATGCTTCTTTAGGTGCAGTGACAACTCCAGGTAACCCATACTACTATCTGACAAAACTTGGGCGCTTAGAGCTCATTGGTATTCCACAGATCACTTATGAACCAATCTATTGTAACGGAAATCAAAACAAACTGGTTCCGGGAATCTTCTCTTCTTCAATTCAAACCAGAGCACAGTTCAATGCTGTGGCCAACACTTACACATCGTTTAACCCGATTGCAAGTTATGATGAAGAAGGAAACTCTGAAAGTGAATCTGCTGGTATTGGTAACCAGGCCAAACGATTTACTTATCAAGATAAACTCTCTCACGCAGCAATCTTCTCTTCTAAAGACTTCGCTTGTTGTATGCCGCTTGGAAAAGAAACATCTTCAGCTGCGAAATGCTGTTCAGGAACAGCGAGCACTGTAAGCGGAAAATTAATATGTAAACTTCCTTCAGGAACTGACCTAAACGTTTACTTTAACAAGTTCGTTTCAAGTGAAGGTGTTGGTTCAGACCAACCTGGTGGAGGTCTTCTGATTTCTTCTGAAACTTCAGAAACAGAAGTCGACTTCAACGCTTATACAGGTGAACCAAAAATGCGCGCCTCTACTTTCCAAAAACTTGAGGCCCTGGGTGCAGCTTACTGTCAGTCAGGAGTCGTACAAAACGGTGGATCATTTGGACAGTTCCCTCCAGAGCCATACTCTGGGTACTACACAACAAGTGGTGAAACCATCAATTATCCTATGAGTATTGTTGACTCGATCGTAGACTCGGTCGAAGGTGATACGGCCGCAGGCAAGTTCCCATTTGATAACGGGTACCGTTGGGACCACCATTATTATTGCAAGTAATCCGCAATAAATCTTCCCATGACGCAAATTCTCTGCTAGATTCTGGCCCTTATGAAGACGCCCCTATTTTTAGCAGTAATTCTTTTTTATTTTAATAACTTACAAGGTGCTTTCGCCACCGAGACCATCGCGTGCTCTCACCCAGAGCTCTGCCGCCTGGCCAATATCATCTTCACTGAAAATCAGGTGAAGGATTACGAGTTTATTTCCTTGGTTAAAATTTCTGGGGACCCCCATGAATACGAGCCAAGCACCAATGAAGTGAAGTCGCTTATTTCGGCCAAGACTCTGATCACTGGCCCAGGTGAACTCAACCCATGGATAAAAAAAATCCATTACCAAAGATCAAAAACTCCAGGGACAAAAACATTCACGCTTCCACTTGATAGCCGCGACTACAATCTTTATCCGGGAGGAAACCACGAAGCGCTTTCGCACTTCTGGCTTTACCCGAAAATTTTCTGTTCGCTTAAAACAAAACTAGAAGACCAATTAGTCAGTGCCAAACTTCTGGTGATTAAAGCTCCCAAAAAATGCCAGAGTGAAGAAATGAAAATTGAAAAAGAGTTAACAAACACATTGGCCCAAATAAAAAAACCAGTGGTGCTGACTCACGATGCTCTTCTTCCCTTGCTGGGAACACTTGGCGGGAAAAACGCAACAGTAGTAGCGATAAAAGGCTCAGGACATCACCAGGAAGCAACTCCTGCTTCAGTTAAAAAACTTTATGACGCTCTAAAAGCGCCAAAGGTCATTTGGATTGAAGAAATAGGAATCAAAGTTCCCGCTAATATTCTTGCCAAAAAAAGGTCAACTGATATTACAATTGATCTGGATACAGCGAACTCTGAAGGACTCGATTACTTTCAGGTGCTGGAGAGCTTAAACACTAAACTTAAGGCACACTAAGCATATGAGCGAAGCCATTTTAAGAGCAGAGAAACTTACTTTCAGTTACGAAGGCCTTGAGCCTATTCTGAAGGATATTTCTTTCTCTCTTAATAGAGGTGAAAGCCTTGGGGTCCTGGGCCCTAACGGCGGTGGAAAATCAACGTTGATGAAAATCATCGCGGGCCTTTTAAAAGCAAAAAGTGGTGAGATTTATTTTAATGGTGAGCCGCTTTCAAGTATGAAAAATTACCCTTACCACCTGCTCTCTTACGTCCCTCAAAGCAGCGAACTCAATCCGATCATGCCGGTGAAAGTCAGCGAGCTTTTAGATTTCAGTATCTCTCTTCATAAAATTAAAAATCCTCATCTGAGCGATGAGCTTTTAAACTTAGTGGGCATTGCTCACAAAAAAGACTCCCTGGTTTCTAAACTCTCAGGGGGAGAAAAACAGCGCGTGCTGATCGCCCGCGCCATTATTCAAAAACCGCAAATCCTGCTTTTAGACGAGCCGACAAAAGGTCTCGACAGCAACGGCCAGGATCAACTGCTGTCTTTAATTGAAACGATTAAAAAGCGCGATCAGACATCGGTCATGATCGTTGATCACAACATCAATCAGATTATCAAGAGCTGCCAGAACATCCTGTGCTTAAACCGCGACGTTCACTGGCATGACCACCGCGACTTCTTAACAAAAAATATTCTTGAAGACGTTTATCACTGTGAGTTTGAACACCTGTTGATCCATGAAAAAGACCTGGAGAAAAATGACGGTGCCGATCACTCACACGATCACCACTTCTGCAATCACGATCACGCTCATGAGAAAACCAAAAGCGGCCATCAGTTTATCAGGAGAAAACCATGAGTTTCATCAATGATTTTCTCCAGTACGATTTCCTGCTCTATGCTCTTTTAGGAACAGTGTGCCTGTCGCTGACTTGCGGTCTGATCTCACCTCTCATTATTGCCCGTAAAAATGCTTTTATGGGTGCGGCCATCTCTCACTCGACACTTTTAGGTCTGGCCATTTCACTTAGTTTATTTGAAGCGACACAGGCCCTGCCGGTTTTTGTCTCAACTCTTATCATCACTATTTTTCTGACGCTGTTTCTGGCCTACTCAACTTTCAGACAAAAACTGCCCAACGATTCAATGATCGGTATTTTTTATACTTCGACAATGGCGATGGGGATTATCATCCATACACTTTTTGCCAAAGACCAAAGTGATCTTTTAAGCTTTCTTTTTGGAAATATCCTGCTTTTAACAGCTGAAGACCTTTATCTTTCACTTTTCATTTTAATCATCACTGCTTTACTTATTTTAGTGCCGCTAAAAAAATGGCTCTTCTTAACATACGACGAAGAAGGAGCAATCACCTCGGGAATTAAAGCTCAGGTTTTTCATTACACTTTTTTTGTTTTACTGGCCTTTCTCATTGTCACAAGCATCAAATTAGCAGGGACCGTCCTGGTTGAAACATTACTCTTAGTTCCGGGATTTTTTGCACTGAAGTTTGCAACGAACATCAGACAAACCTTCGTTATCAGCACGCTCTTTTCTGTCATCTTCGCTGTTACCGGGATTATCCTAGCAAATGCGTTTGGTCTTCCTAGTGGTGCTACTCTTGCCGTCGTGCTCTTTGGAGCGCTGGTGGTATCGTTTTTCCTAAAAAAGGTTTATACTCTTCTTAAGTAAACTAATCTTAAGGAAAGAGATTTATGCACAATCAAAACGAGCCAAAAACCGTTGCTGATAGCGCTGTTGAAATGCGCTATCTCGTCATGCCTAACGATACCAATCCGCAAAACTCTATCTTCGGAGGAGTGGTTATGTCGTGGATCGATATGGCCGCAGCGATGGTTGCCGAGAGACACTCAAACCGTCCCGTTGTCACTGTTCACGTAGGCGATATCAGCTTTAAGGCCCCTATTAGAATTGGTGATCACGTTCTTATTCAAGCGAGTATTAACTACGTCGGAAAAACATCAATGCTCGTTGGTGTAAAAGTTATCGCGGAAAATCCTTTTACTGGAATCACCAGACACACGACGACAGCTTACCTGACGTTTGTCGCCCTGGATGACATCGGCCGCCCGATTCAAACCAGAGGGTTAATTCCAGAAACAGACGAAGAAAAAAGACGTTTTGAATCTGGAAAAAAACGCATTGAAGACATGAAAAAAAGTAAAACCAAATAAGATTATGAGCGAAGAATTCAAATCAGGAAAACTTTCCCGATTTTTAAGCCTGGGCACCAGTCTAACCAAGGCCTCTGCCCAACTCGCCCTTGATGCCGCTAAAAATAAAGCGCAGGACTATATTGATAAAAATCCAAAGGCCCGCGACCTCGAGCTTAAAATCAAGGCCTCTAAAGAAATCATTCAAACCATGGGAGAACTCAAAGGGGCGATGATGAAATTAGGCCAGATGATTTCCATCTCAGAAGACCTGGTTTTACCAAAAGAAATCTCGGCCCTTTTTGCTAATCTTCAAAAAAATTCTCCTTCAATGCCAGAGGCAGAAGTCATTCGCATGATCAGAGAGAATTTCAAAAAAGATCCACGAGAGCTTTTTTTAGAATTTGATTTAAGGCCAGTGGCCGCTGCCAGTATCGGCCAGGTTCACAGAGCAAAATTGCATTCCGGCGAAGTAGTCGCGGTTAAAATTCAGTACCCAAAAATCGTCAATGCGATTAAACACGACTTTCAAAACCTGCACAAAATCGACAAACTTATTCACCTGCTCTATCCCAATAAGCCCAATGTCGACAACATGATTCAGGAGCTCAAAACATCCCTGATCCAGGAGTGTAACTACATCACTGAAATGGAGCAGATTCAGTTTTTTAAATCACAATTTAAAGAACGCTTTCCGATGATTGTCATTCCTGAAGTCTATCCTGATTACTGCTCGGAGCAGATTCTCACTATGGAATGGGTTGAAGGCGACAGCTTTGAAGAGACCCTTCACTACAGCGACGAAGAAAAAAATTTCCTGGGAACATCACTGTATGAAAGTTTTCTTTTTTCACTCTGGGAATTAAAACGACTGCACACTGATCCGCAAAACGGCAATTACCTTTTTAAACGCGACAAAATCATCATGCTGGATTTCGGTTCAACCCGTGAGTTTGATCCAGATTTTCTCGTCGATTACTGTGGTCTCCTGATGTGTTTGGAAGAAGACCGCTTCGATCACTACATCGTGATCTCCAAGCATCTACACTTCTTTAAAGAAGACGAACCAGAGGATATGATCAAGCGTCACTTCGAGATGATTAAGTCTCTTTATGCGCCCTATACCAAGTCTGGGACGCATCCAATTGAGGCCATCAATCCCTTTGACCTCTTCAAGGATTTTTTCAAGGATCTCGATTTTAAAGGCAGAAAATCCCCTCGACAGGAATTTCTCCTCCTCGATCGCTCAACTTTTGGCCTCTATGCAAAACTCAAGGGCTGGAGAAGCGAAATTAATTGGCTCGAAGGCCGAAATAAGTTTAGAAATTCCATCGAAAATGAGGTTAAATTTAAGTATCAGTTTTAGGAATAACTATGCTTTGGTTTAGACACTTTGTTTTGCTCTCATTTGCTCTTTGGACAACTTTTGTCCACGGTGCTTTGGAGTACTCAAAAATCGAACACGCAGGCTGTCCAGAAAACGCCTACTGCCAGAAAGTCACTGGAGAAATCAGACAAAAATGGCTCAACCAACTCGACGATTTTAAATCGGGAAAATTAAACGAAACCAAACTTAATGCCGAACTTCAAAAAGAATACGGACTGCCCATTTCTAACTGGGCCGCAGAAGAGGCCAGCGTTCTCCCGCGCATCATCATGTGGGACTCTCCTTGCCCTCAACACAAAAAAGAAGCATCAAAATTCTACATCAGCGAAATTTTTCGCAAAAATTTAAAGGACTCGGAGATTAAAGATTACACCACTCTTTATTTCGCCAAGGCCATCGGTGTCGACGCCAACAAAAAACTAATCACTCTCACTATTCCAAGAGGAGAGATTCCTATTTTTATTGAAAACAATGAGTACTATTTCCTGCGTGAAGACGAAGGAAAATATTACGGCCTGTTAGTTGGCCGTGAAGGAAGCCTGAAAGTTACAAAAATCCAGAACGTCAAAGAATTACCCAAAGATGCTGTGTGCTTAAAAGAGCAGATCGACACATTCTTAAGAGAGGCCCCATCGCCTACTTTTTATCAGGGTTATCACTGCAAAGACGTCTGGGACAAAACGAAAAAGGCCTACACGACAATGCTCTTTGGATGGAGCTGTAATTGAAACTTTGTCTCTACAATGTAGAAAATCTTTTTTTAATGAATCAGGCCCCGGGTGAAGGTTACAAAAAGCCTGCGGAAAAAACTGAATGGGTGGCAAGAACTCTTAGAGAAATCAACGCCGACATCGTCATGCTTTGTGAAGTCGGTGGAAAAGAAAGTCTCGATTTATTAAATGCCCGCTATTTAAACCATGAGTACTACACCGCACTTTTACCGGGAAATTCTGACCGCGGTATCGAGATGGGTTATCTCATCCACAAGCGCGTCCCTTTTTTCCACCAGCTTTTAAGTCATAAAGAAAAAGTGCTTAACTTCAATTACCCGCACGAAATTTTAGACCACCAAAAAAACCAGAGCGAACTTAAGCTTCACCGTTTTTCCCGCGATATTGCCGAGCTAAGACTGATCAAAGATCAGAAAGTAGTTTTCATCATTATGCTGGTGCATTTGAAATCCAAACTGGATAAAGAAGGCATCGATTTCAACGGACAGCTCAGAAGAAAAGCAGAATTTCACTCGCTAGTTGAGACCTACAACGAGCGACGCAAAGAGTTTCCCAATGTCCCGGTAGTGGTGGCCGGAGACATGAACGGCCAGGCCCAGAGGATACTTCTGGAGCCGGAATTCCAGGCCCTCTATGAAAAAACCGACCTGGAAGACGTTCTCGAAGTCATCAAAGAGCCTGCCGAGCGCAGATTTTCTTATTTCCATTTCGGGCGCGAAAACAATCGCGAAGCCTCTCAACTAGACTACATTCTCCTTCCTCCCGAGCTCCACGGACGAGTTCAAAAAGAAGAATCAGGCATTTACCACTACCGCGATCCCAATGGGGTCCTGGTTCCCTACCCGCAAGACTCCTTCCAGCGCTATGCCTTACCAAGTGATCATTACCCAGTGGTAGCGACCTTCGAATTTTAGCATTTTAAGTTTGTGAATAGACTTCAAATAAGCTAAATTCTGGCCTTATTAATTCTTGAATTTTAATGAGGTGACACGATCATGGAAAACGACAAAGCGCGCCCTCCGGCCCCTTGGACAAAAGAAGAAGCAGATAGCGTTTATCACATCAGCCGTTGGGGTGATGGATACTTTGATATCAACGACGAAGGACATCTATGTGTGCGTCCACACCAAAACGAAAATGGTCCACGCATTGATATTTCTGAAGTCCTTGAAGAAATGAAAGCTCAGAATATTCCTCTTCCGATTGTTGTACGTTTCCACGATATTTTAAGATCACACGTTAAAGTGATTAACGAAACTTTCCGCGACGTCATTCGCGAAGCTGGATACCTTGGCCAGTACACTGGTGTTTATCCAATTAAAGTAAACCAGATGAGAGAAGTTGTTGAAGAGATCGTCGATGCCGGTGCTCCTTACAATTTTGGTCTTGAAGCTGGATCTAAGCCTGAACTACTTTCAGTTCTTGCTTATAACGACAACCTTGATGCCCTGACTGTCCTTAACGGATACAAAGACGAAGAGTACCTTCGCCTTGCTCTTCTTGGAAATAAACTGGGAAGAAAAGTGATCGTGGTTATCGAGAAGTTCTCTGAGCTTCATAAAATCCTTAAACTCTCTCGCGAAATGAACGTTGAACCAGTTATTGGTCTGCGCGCGAAGATGGTTGTTAAGGGTTCTGGAAAATGGGCCGACTCTGGTGGGGAAAAAGCGAAATTCGGTCTAACGATCGCTGAAATCCTGACAGCTGTTCAAATCCTAAAAGATGAAGGGTTCATTAATTCACTAAAACTTTTCCACTTCCATATTGGTTCTCAGGTAACTGACATCAGAACAGTCAAAGAAGTTATCCGCGAAGGTGGACGTATTTTTGCTAAGCTTGTTCAGCTGGGTGCTCCTCTTGAGTACTTCGACGTTGGTGGTGGTCTTGGTGTTGACTACGACGGATCACAGTCAACAAGTGACTCGTCAATGAACTACAAGCTTGCCGACTACGCTTCAGATATCGTGTATATCTTAAAAGAAATCTGTGATGCTGAAAAAGTAAAACACCCAAATATTGTTTCTGAATCAGGACGGGCCATTACTGCTCGTCATTCGTGCGTGATCACAAATGTTGTCGATAAAATCGAGACATCATTTACTGATTACAAAACGGACATTGTTGCCGGCGATCACACTCTTGTTCAAAACATGAGAGACCTGCTTGAAACAATCAACGAAGAAAACGCGCAGGAAGTTTACAACGATGCTTTAGACTTTAAGCGCGAGTGTATGAATGCTTTCCGTCTGGGAATCATCAAACTTGAAGAGCGCGCACGCATTGAAACTCTTTTCTGGAAAATCACAAAAAAGATTTCTGCCCTTCTTCCTACAATGGAATTCATTCCAGAAAACCTTTACGACATCGACCAGGGGATTGCTCCACAATACCTTTGTAACTTCTCTATCTTCCAGTCTGCGCCGGATCTATGGGCCATTGGACAACTTCTTCCAATCGTTCCAATCACGCGCTTAAACGAGAAACCAGAGGTTCTGGGAACACTGGTAGACATCACTTGTGACTCTGATGGAAAGATCAATAAGTTCATCGACATCAACGAAACAAGAAACCTGCTTCCACTTCACGAACTTAGACCAGATGAAGACTACCATATTGGTCTGTTCTTAACGGGAGCTTACCAGGATGTAATGGGAGATCTTCACAACCTATTTGGAAGGCTAAACGAAGTTCACGTTTTCTGTGACGATGAAGATCCAACAGATTTCTACATCGAAGAAGTGATCCGTGGATCATCTTCTGAGTCGGTACTGGCAGCTATGCAGTACAACCCAGAAGCGATGGCGTACACAATGAAAAAGAATATCGACCGCCAGATTGCTCAAGGAAAGATCATGCCACGCGAAGGTGTTCGCCTGGTGGATTTCTACGAGAGCTGTTTGAAGTCATACACATACTTAAAGCAGTAGGCGGAAGAAATGCTCCAGTGGAGCATTTCTATATCGCAAAATAAAATGTAAACGGCGGACTTCTTCTTTAAGAGTTCCGCCTACAAAATAGAGGTAACAATGAAACGCGGACCTATTACAGAATTTATGCTTACTCACTACAAACACTTCAACTCTGCTTCACTTGTTGATGCAGCTAAAGGTTGGGAAACTCACCTTGCGAAAGGTGGAAAAATGTTTGTGACTCTTGCAGGAGCAATGTCGACGGCTGAACTTGGAAAGTCTCTTGCTGAAATGATCAGACAAGACAAAATTCACGGAATCTGCTGTACAGGAGCAAACCTGGAAGAAGATATCTATAACCTTGTCGCTCACAATCACTACCACCGCATTCCAGACTGGAGAGCGCTGACAGCTGAAGAAGAAGTGAAGCTTATGGAAAAAGGTCTAAACCGTGTCACAGACACTTGTATTCCTGAAGAAGAAGCAATGAGAAAGATCGAAGGTCTTTTAAATAAAGAATGGCAAAACGCTGATAAAGCGGGACAAAGCCATCCTCCTCACTACTACTTCTGGCAACTGCTAAAGAATCCAGAGTTCAAAAAAGAATACCAGATCGATCCAAAAGACTCTTGGATGATCGCTGCAATGGAAAAGAACATTCCAATCTACACACCAGGTTGGGAAGATTCGACTAACGGAAACATGTACGCTGCTGCTGTTATCGAAGGAAGAATTAAAAACGTTCACACAGTAAACTCTGGTATCCAGACGATGATCCGCTTAGCGGAATGGTACACAGAAGTCTCAGCTAATCACTCAATCGGTTTCTTCCAAATCGGTGGTGGTATCGCTGGTGACTTCCCGATCTGTGTTGTTCCAATGCTGGAGCAAGATCTTGAGCGTAGCACTCCACTTTGGGGTTACTTCTGTCAGATCTCTGATTCAACAACTTCATATGGGTCGTACTCTGGTGCGGTTCCAAACGAAAAAATCACTTGGGGAAAACTTGATGGTTCTACTCCAAAATTCATCATCGAATCAGATGCTACAATCGTTGCACCGTTAGTTTTTGCCTACGTTTTAAACTGGTAGTCGGCCGAAAAAATACGTAAGCATTTTTACTAGTTAGCTTAGAGTTCGGACGACCGACAAAAAGCTCCTTCGGGAGCTTTTTGTCCAACTCACTTTCCTCTCAAATTTTTTCATAAAACACCCGATAAAGCTTCATCCTCTGATTTATCAGAGACCATGGAGAGGCCTTTATGAAAAATCTTTTTATCATTTCTACCCTTACTCTTACGACTCTTGTTTCATGTGCAGGGCCTGAAAGCTTTGAGCAAAAGATGGACCGCTACACTCCAAAAAATATGGGACAAAACCAGGTCCCGGAAATCACTTCAAGTGGTTTTAAATTCTCTTCATCAAAATCGAGAATGCCGGCCAGTGCAGGGACTGCGACAAGTGTAGAAAAATCACTAAGCGAGGAAGCAACTCTTTCAAACAAGAAACTTTATTTCCTGACTCTCTTTGGGCAATACGAAAGCATGAAAAAATACGCTCAAGACTTTGAAGCCCCTAGTGTGAACATCTGCCCTCATTTCCACACAAGTCTTCTTGAACACAAAGGAAGAAAACCTGCTGGTTTTGCCGGGAATGTGACTTATAAAAACAACAAAAAATTTGTCTACGACTATAAGAAGATCGACGACGCTGATTACGTTTCAAAAAGACCAGAGCTTTCTCTTCCTCTGGCAAAAGATGAAGTGACTCCAAAAGTTGTGGACATCTTCCGCTCGCAGAAAGGCGATATGAATGATGCTAAAATGAACGAGCTGGTTCACAAGGCACTGGATATTCACCTGGCAAAAACGTATTCGGAAATCAGAGAGCTCTGTGAATTTGGCGTAAGCAATAACTACTATATCTATGAGAACCTGATCACGCATATTAAAAACTCAAGCTTCCCGCCTGCAGAAAAAAGCATGGACACTCTTTTAAAGACAACCATCTTTTCAAACATTGCACTGGTGACATCTCTGGATAAAATCCAGGCCACTCCAATGCGCTCAATTGCGTCTGTAGGAAATAAATCAAAAGAATCATCGAGCACTTACTCTAATGAAGTAATGACGAGATTAAATGTTGAATGGGCAAGAGAGTATTTTGAAAGCTTAAAATAAAAAAGCTCCCCTCGGGGAGCTTTTTTTTGCTTAATGAAATAAGAACAGACGATTTCTTGAAGACAGTACCGCCAGGTTATCCCCAGTCGAGACCATTTCTCCAAAGACCGCTGAGTAAGCGTGACCTAGTTTAAAAGTCTCCACTACATTGAGTCCTTTTTGATCAAGTAGTTTTAATTCACCAGTTGTCGTTGAAACTGCAAAATATGTTTTATAAGGCACGATAGAAGTGATCACACCACTTGAAACCTTCACAGTCTTTTGCAGGTTAAGGTTTTTATCAGTCACTAATAACTCACCATTGGGCGTTCCGAAGATCAGTTGATCGTCGCGGACAAGGGGGGGTCTTGAAACTGTAAAATCCGAAGTCCTTAAAACTTTCCCAGTGTTCGGGTCAATCAGGCTTAGAGCTCCACCAACCGGTGAGATATAAACTCTATCTTGAAGAACAAAAGGAGCGTTGTCGATATCGACAAATTTTGAAGCTGTTGTCAGCTTTGTTTCATAAAGAAGAACACCCTCTTCAATCGATAAAGCGGCAAATGTCCCGTCGGCAAAACCAACCAGAAGCTTGTCTTTATAAACGACAGGAGTTCCTGCGCGCTGAAGAGTTGTCAGGTAAGGAACTGAACGCTTGTAACCCCAAAGGATTTTTCCAGTCTCTACATCCAGACAGAAAACCTGGTGATTTCTCAGCTGGAAGAAAACTCTTCCATTACTCACCACCCCTCTGGTTTCAACAGAAGCTCCAAGGTCAACTGAGTATTTAATAGTCCCAAGAATTCCATGGCGAGAAATCACTCGCCCTTGAACCGTTCCGTAAATCACCTGGTCTTTGTAGGCCACAGCACCTGCATGGTAAGCAGATCCGTCGAATTCACTCCAGATCTCACGTCCATTTTCCAGCTCGTAAGCTTTCATGTATCCGCCGTTATGTCCGGCATAAACAATGCCTTCGTGAACAAGTGGTGACTGAAGACCAATGGGTAAATTTCCGCTATCGTAATTTGGATCAAGGTTTTTAATCCAAAGCGGAGTCAAAGGAGAGCGCTCCTCTACCACCTTTGTAGGTTTGTACTCTCTTAATGTTGAACATGAAGCCAGTACAGACAGAGAAAGGAGCAAAGGGATACAATATTTTTTCATTCTAATGAACCAGTTTTAAAGCTTAAAGTTTTGTCAGGTAAAGTTGAGCGATTTTTACGAACTCTGCTTCGCCTTTTGCTTTTTCTACAACGTATGTGAAGTTCTTCTTAGCTTTTTCCTTGTCACCAGCTTTCATATAAAGGCGCCCAAGATCAAGATAAGTTTTCCCTTCGAAGATTTTTACTGACTGAGAAGTCATTTTTTCCAGAGTTTCGATAGCAAGTTTATCTTCCCCCAGGTCTTCAAACACTGCTGCTTGACGGCTCAGGATGAAATACTTTGCGTAGTCATCGCTTGCGATTTTTTCACCAACAGATAAAACAGCACGCGCTTCAGTGTTTTGAGCGTGGGCCATTAAAGCGTCACTTGATTTGATCACGAGAGGTAGTAGTCCTAAATACTCACCCATTTCCAGGTGCAGGTTCATTACTCCACTCTCCAGAGTTTTAGCTGCGTTTGGAGCAGTTGGGTTTGCCAGGTAGTCTTTTAGAGTTGTGATCTCGAAAGCGTGAATCTTGTTGTTGTATTCAACGTTAGACTTGTCAGCAAATGTCTTAAACATTCCAAAAGCTAAAACAGCGGCCACGATAACCCCAAAAACCGTGTAAACGGCAATTTTATTCTTAGCAACAAAGCCTTGAACCTTATTTTCGTTCAGGATTTCGTTAATTTCGCGGTTTGAAGATGAAGTCGTTGTAGTCGTCATTGATTACCTTAGGTTGAAAGTTTACATTTTTAAACAAAGTCATTCTAAAAAGCCTTTGTTAAGTTGTCAAAAATAGAGAGCTTAGTTAGAATAAATATATTAGAAAAACGCTGCTGACAGGATGCGCAGTCCACATTTATTTAGGTAAGAAGGATTTTGACCTTATGAAGAATCTCTTAAAACGAGTTTTACTTGCAGGATGCTTACTCATTTCATTTCAAAGTGCCTATGCGTTAGAAAAAACGAACCGCCTTGGCGTGGGAATGACTAACCAGCTCAAAAACGATTTCCCGGCCCTTTCCTTTAAAATGCAAAAAAGCCGCTCATTCGCTTTCGGTGGAATGGTTGGCGTATCAACATCAGACACCGATGGTGGATACGGTGCCGGAATTAAACTCTACCGCAATATCTTCGATGAGCCTCAACTCAATTTCTACTTCGCAGGTCTTGGCGCTTTAATCGCCAACAAGATTAACGGTAAAACATACTCAGGTTTTCAATTTGATTTAAGCTTAGGAAGTGAATTTCACTTCACAGGTCTAAACTCACTTGGATTTAGCTTTGAATTTGGTGTGTCGGCCAATAAGAAAAAAGATTTTGTCTTTGAAACTGTTGGCAGTAACTTTGTGGTTGCAGGGATTCACTTCTATCTATGAAAAAATTCTTAAGCGCCTTTTTATTCTTCACTCTTTTACTGGGAACTCCAGCAATCACTAGTGCTCAGGAGGCAGGTAACGATATCTTCTCGGCTGACGATGACGACTTGAACGTGGGTGGAGACATCTTTACTGATTTTAATGAAGACATTGAAAATGCTAAAGTGGTTGAAGATGAGCGCTTTTATCGTTACGGCAGATTTTTTTCTTTCAACCTGTCTCTGGGATTAACAACTTTCGATGGCAACCGCGGTCTGGCGTATGAAAACCTTCCGCCTTCATATGGTGTTTCTTTTACCTTCTTTAAAGATTTTCAAACGGCCTTAGGATTAGGTGTCGAGTTTTCGAAACACTCGATGTTTTTAAAAGATGCAGTCAGAGCTTTTCCCGATAAGCGCTGTAATGGAAATACTGAAGCCTGTCCTCCGGGAATGGTTGAAATCAGCATGCTTCGTGTTTTTTTGGGCTACCGCTACTACATCGATACAGCAAATTTAGGAACTGCAATCACATATTCAAACCCCTACCTTATTGGGCGTCTCGAATACTGGTACACTACAAATAAATACACTGATCAAACTCAACTCCCTAACGACGCCGGCGGTGGTCTAGGGGCAGGTGTTGGTTTTGGTCTGGAATTCCCTATTGAACTTAAAGAAAGTTATATCGGTCTTGAGTTTCTTTTCCACTCAGTTGCCTTCTTCGACAAAAACACTCAGCGCTACGCCCCTCTTACTGATGGCGGATACGGGTTTGAAGACTTAGGTGGAAATGCATACAGCACGATGGTGAGCTACATCTTTAACTGGTAATCAACCAATTCCCTTAAAACTCTCGATGGAAACGGCCTCCATTTTCTTCATCACTTTTACCTCGCGGTAAAATTTCAGATACAGTAAATTCTCCAGATAGGTCACCGGCAGTTTGTTGGACACATTTTTTATCGATTTAAAAATGCGTTTAGGATGAAAAAGATAGTGCACAATCACACAGGCACCAAGCACCGCAAAACGGAAAATAGATAAAAACCATGACGGGATATTTTCTGAATACGACTGCACATAACCCAATGAAGGGCCAGTCGTTCTGGTCATAAAAGTGTCGCCGATATACTTAAGGAACCTTTTTTTAGGGTCATTAATCAACTTTTCATGAAACTCTGATCCATCATAAGGAACAAAGTTGTGAACGAGAACATCATCGACTCCCAAACGGGCAAGCTTCAAACAAAACTTCCCTGTTCGATAAAGATCCCGCAGCCTTTGCCCAGGATAGCCTACAAGAATATTGCTACAAATAGGCAGATCGAGCTCCACGCTTTTGGCCATGGAAATAGTCATCTTATCCAGATTCGCATTCTTCTTTAAAAGTTTTGCCTCTTCAGTTGAACCTGAATCGGGTGCGTACTGAATGCGCAGAAGTTTTGCCGCTTTTAACCCGCGCAAAATCTCTTCTGAGAGGATTTCACTGCGAGTTCCAGGACTGAATGTGATGGTCACCGGAAGATTGGCCTGGGCCATTTTCTCGCAGAAATCCATGGTCCATTTTTTATTAACCAGGCCTACGAGGTCCATAAATTCGATGTGGTCAATTTTATAAAGAGAAATATATTTTCTGATTTCTTGAATGATGGCCTCAGGAGCGCGGTGAAAAACATATTTATCCCACATCTGGGGAGCGCTACAAAAAGAACACTTATAGGGACACCCGCGGGAAGTGAGCATCATCATCGTCCGGCGGTTATGAACCGTGGCCCCAGATCCTTGCTGGAGGTAATTTTCCATTGGGAAAAGGTCCCAGGCCGGAGTCGGGATTTCATCCAGTGCTTTAATTCTCTCACGACGAGAAGAGACAACAGAGCGCTCTTCGTCACAATAAGCAATACCTTTTATTTTTTTAAGATCTCCATTTTCTTTTTCCAGCTGCTGACAAAGATCAAGAAGTGTCTCCTCGCCTTCACCTAAAACACAAACCAGATTTTTTGGAAATTCTCTTAAAATATTTTCATGAGCAGCTGTAGCGTGCTCTCCACCTAAAACAATAAGTGCATCAGGAAAAGTATCAATCGCTTTTCTCACAATCTCTTTGTGCAAAAGCCAGTTGCTGGTAAACATACACGAAAGGCCAATGATTCGGCTCTTAGGATTGATGCGTGCAATGATCTCGTCGATCTGCAGTCCGTAAAAAAAATATGGTGAATTTTTAATATCTGTAACTTGATCAAGGGCCTCTCCCATACTGTCGACAATCTCGACCTGGTAAAAAGACCTGATATAGGAGGCCACATAAGCAAGCCCCAATGGCGGCGACGGCGTCACAGTTGCGGCGTTACCTTTTCTCATGAGTACAGGTGGATTAATCAGAGTTACGATCACGCAATCTTTCCTTCCAATGCGCAATAAATACTATTTCTAAAATAATTTAACTCTACACTTAAAACAGTTTAGGTAAACAAAGATTTTACAAAATGTGAGAAGTTTTCACATAAAGTTAGGCGTACTTACAAGAAAAGAAACAAAAAGGCCCGGATTCTCCGGGCCTATTTTATGAACAATGTCAGTATCAATCAGGTAACTTCTTTCATGCGTTTGCCCAGGCGGCGGTTTAAATCCTCCCCCGTTCTAAACACAATATGAATCGGCGTGTTGTCGAATTCAAACTCGCGTCTCAATCCGTTTTTCAAGTAGCTCTTATAGTTATCCGGAATGTCCTTAGAAAGGTTTGTAAAGAAAAGGAAAGTCGGCGGATTCGATTTTAACATCGAAGCATACTTCACCTTTAACCTCTTACCTGCTTTCTTAATGGCCACTGGATTTTTTTCAATCAACTGATAAACATAACGGTTAAGTTTTCCAGTTCCAATGCTTCTGTTTCTAATCAAAACAGTTTTCTTGATCGACTCTCTTAACTTTCCAATATGTTTATTGTACTTCGCTGAAATAGGAATCAGGTCGCAATGATTTAACCATGGAACAGTCGCTCTTAAATCGGCGATCCATTCTTTTTTGGCCGCTTCGTCGACAAGCTTCTCTTTTAAAAGATCCACTTTGTTTAAACAGACAATAACTGATTTTCCTTTTTCCAGAGCGATGTCTAAAAGACGGCGGTCCTGGTGAGAAATACCAATTGTTGAATCGATCATAAAAAGAATAATGTCACTCTCAGTAATACAACGAAGAGAGCGGTAAACAGACTGCTGCTCAATAAAGCCTTCAACGGCCTTCTGGCGTCTGATCCCAGCTGTATCTACAATGTGCATAGAGCGCCACTGTGATCCTCTTTCTTCCTCTTCTTTTAACATCAGGGCTTCTGCTTGTAGATACTCTTCAGAGTACCCAACGTTCTCCAACATCTCTTCTTCTGTTAATTCTTCATCTTCATCAGAGAAGTCTTCATCGTCTACAGCAAAAACAGTTTCATAAAGATCATCTTCTGATTTTTGAACTTCTTCATCAGAAAGAGCGTCATCGAAATCGATTTCATTTTCGTTGTGTTCGTCTGCTTCAAGAGTTTCATCAAAAAGCGGAGTTTCTTCACCAACGTAATCTTCTTCATCGTAAATCGGAGCGCCTTGTGTCCCTTCTTCTTCAAGGTTGTAGGCAACGGCCAGGTCTTTATAAACATCAGGGTTGTTGTTTCTGAATTCTTCATATTGCTGGAATAAAAGAGAATCCGTCTTAGCGAAACTTAAATCATCATCCAACAGATGTGCCTCTTTTCCAAAGAAAAGATCAAAGAAGCCTTCGATCGGGTCAACTGTGGTTCCCGGGATATCACTTACCAGCGCTCTCTCCGCCCCTAAAAGCAGGTTAAGCATGGTCGATTTACCAGCGTTTGGTGCTCCAATAAGCGCCAGACGTGCCACAACTTTCTCTCTTGGAGTTACACCTTTTTGCAAGTTCGACATCTCATCTTTTTGTGAGTTTTCGAATTTGATGATTTCTTTTTGTAGTCTTTGCTTAAGATCTAATAATCCAAGGCCGTGCTCAGCAGAAACTTTAAACATTTCTTCTTCGCCAATCCCTAATTGGTAGAACTCCAGCTCTTCGCCTTCCTGCTTGTCAGTATCATACTTGTTAACCAGAACCCAGAATGGTTTTTTCTGAGCGCGGATATAATCAGCAATACTCTCATCGAAAGGTAAAACACCTTCACGTGAATCAACGACGAAAAGGATCAAGTCACTTTCTCTAATCGCTGTTTTCGCCTGATCAGTCATGATGTTAAAAAACTTATTCATGATCTGGTCATTTTTTCTTGGTACGTTTTCTTCGATTTTTGTCGGATAGAATCCACCGGTATCAACCAGGATCGCTTCGGCCGCATCTTTTCCAGCAAGCTCTTCAAAAGTTGCGATACCGTAGTGGCGATCGCGCGTAACCCCCGGCTTATCGTGAGTGATGGCCTTATGGGCCTTTCTCATCAGCCTGTTAAATAGTGAACTTTTACCGACATTGGGTCTCCCGATCAGGGAGATCACCATTGAGCGGTGATATTGTTTTGTTTCCATTATTTCTTTCTCCAAACGCGGTTAGAATCCTTCGCGCGAGGAAGACCGATTTCTTCAAGAACGAAGTTATTTGAGAACCACTTAGGCGACACTTTTACGTGCAAGTTTAAGTGCACCGGGCCTCCTGTCATAACTTCAATTTTCTTTCTCGATCTAATCCCGATTTCTTTAATCATTGATCCAGATGAACCAATCACGATCGCTCTTTGCGACGGACGGTTAACCAGGATTGAAGCTGAAATGTGAGATTCAAATGTATTCGGGTCTGTTTTGCCTTTTACTTCTTTATATTCATCAATCACCACGGCAACTTCGTAAGGAACTTCATCTTTTAAAAGTTCAAAGGCCTGCTCGCGGATGTATTCAGTAACGAAGAATCTTTGGTTCTTGTTTGACACATCTCCGTTTGGATACAAGTGTGGTCCCGGCTCAGCTTTATCACAAAGAGCTCCGGTTAGATCGTGAATGTTGATTCCTTCTTTTGAAGAAATTAAAAAGTACTTCTCAAGTGATGGGAAGATTTCTTTAGCTCTTTCAAAAACTTCTTTTAGTGGAAGTTTTTCTGAGTTTTCAACTTTGTCAGCTTTAGTGAAAAGAACCCATGTCGGCCCAAGTTCTTGCTGGAAATTTTCTTTAAAATCTACAAACTGTTCTAAAATGTCGCGTGAGATATCAATTAAAAGCAGGTTTAAATCCGCTCCTTCTGTTCCTTCTCTTGCCTGCTCATTTAAGCGCTTGTTGAATTCCTGGTTTGACTTGTGCAGACCCGGAGTGTCCACCATAACAACTTCAGTGCGGTCAACAGTGAACACGCAGTGAAATTTATTTCTTGTTGTCTGAGGTTTACTTGTAACAACTGACAGGTCTGTTCCGATCAAACAATTGATCAATGAACTTTTCCCTACGTTTGGCGCCCCTAATACTGCCACCATGATGGATTTGTTGTGGGGGTGCTGATCTTCGATTAACATTCTCGTCTCCTTTCTAAATTCACGCTTACTTTTTTAGTAAAGCTTCTCGTCTATTATTTTTTTCGCTAATTGCTTTTCTACTTTTTTCTTTGATGGCCCAGTCATTGCTGCCAACTTCTTGTCTCCTAGCCACACTTCGACATGAAATCCAGTGTGATCCGGAAGTTCACTCGATTTATAAGTAGGAAATACCCCGTGGGCGGCCATCGTCAATTCCTGAAGCTTGGACTTAGTATCAAAAACATTCAGTTGTTCTAAAGAATAAAATGAAGTCTTTGTATTCTTTTCAAACTGATCGACAATAAATTTTAGTGTTGTCTCTAAAATCTCAACACTATTATTTGAATCAAAATAAATCGCAGCAAAAAGAGCTTCAAAGGCGTCCGCCAAAATCGAGTCTTTATCAAACCCGCGCGAACGAAGCTCTCCGCGCCCCATGAACAAAAACTCTCCCAGAGTTAGTGAGCGAGCGAGTTCAGCAAGCTTTTCTTCATTAACTAAAGCTCCTCTCAATTTTGAGAGATCGCCTTCGTGATGATCTTTATAAAGGTGATAAAGATTTTTTCCAACAATAAAGTTGATTAGTGAATCACCTAAAAATTCCAGGCGTTCATTTGAGTGCAGTGTACTCTCTTTCATCTCATAACAAAAAGTTGATTGAGTGAGTGCGAGAATCAAATACTTTTTATCTTTGAATGTATAATTAATTTTTTTTTCGAGTTGAGCAAAAGAAATCTTGTGAGAAATAATATGATGGAGTTCCGATTGATCGAATTTTTTTAGTGACGCTTCGGAATAAAATGCATTAAGCCATGAATGGGTATCAGGAAAGCGGATGCTCCCATCTTCCTGAGTTTCTTGATTAAAGGTCGTCTCTTGCACGGCTTAGCCTACTGATTATTTGAATGTTTTTATCTCAGCGCGTTTTTTATCACTACTCATACGCGTTATCAAGATTCTCTTTTTTGGTTGTTAATATTTACCAACTAAGATACTATGCGGGCGCTAACACTTTGAAATGACTCTTCACACACACACTTTTCCGAGAGAGACGAAAGAACTATGAACACAAACACCACAGAATCTACTGTCCAAACCCCGGTTTCAAGCGCCCCTCTAAACCCAGAACTTTTCGAGCTTCAACAAGAGTTTTACCGCAACCTTAGAACTCAAGGAAAAAGCCAAAACACACTTAAGAACTACAAAACAGACCTAGACTGCTTTAATTTTTACCTGAACACTGAGTACGCTTCAGTTGAAGTAAAGAACTTCGACCAGGCACTAGTGACAAACTACGGAAAGTACCTGGAAAACAAGTACTCTTCTGACAACTCAAGAAGAAGAAGAGTTCAAGCTCTAAGAATCTTCTTTGATTTCCTTTTAAACAAATCACTGGTATCTTCAAACCCAGTTAGAAAACTTCCAACTTCACCGAAGTTTTTAGATATCCCGAGACCAACTCCATTCATCGACGTAAAAACTCTTTGGACTTACCTGGTTGAAGAATCTCACTCTCAGGATAAAATCCAGGAGCTTCTTTCTAAAAGAAACCAGATTCTTTTCCTTCTAATCTTTGGGGCGGGATTAAAAGTTTCTGATCTTTCAGAACTTAAAATGAGCGACATCACGATCTCTAACGGAGAGGCGCGCGTTCTTATCCGTCACCCAAAAAGAGATGCGTATACTGTTGTCCTTCCAAAAATCTTTGAAAAAGTTTTTGCTGACTACCTAGCGATCCTTGATGAAATGAAAGCGAAGTCACAAATCACATTTGATAACCTTCTCTTCTACGCTAACCCATACAGAATCATTTCTGGTGGATTATCACCAAGAGGGATTGAGATCATTTTCGAAGACTACAGAAATAAACTAATGATCACTCTGACTCCAAAATCACTTCGTCAGGCGTGTATCTTCAAGTGGATTCAACAAGAAAAGAGCGTTACACTTATTAAGGAATGGCTAGGACTTGCTCCTTCTTATGACCTTAAACTTTACCTGGAGCACGCTCCAAATTTCCTATACAACGAGGAAATCCTGGAAGACATCTACTCTAACTACAGAAAGCACTAAAATAAAAAGGGCCCGTTTTTCGGGCCCTTTTTTTTAATCATCAATAACTTTCTCACCACTCGCTCTTCTAGGTCTTACTTCTTCCGGCCTCTCGTATACCGGAAGCCCTACATCGTGATCCATATGCCAGCGGTCAAACATCAAATCATTCTTATCAATGCGGTAGAAATCTAATTCTTTGTCGATATTATCTAAGCGGAAGGCCAGCTCGCGCTGAAGCTTAATCTCATCATTTTTGCGAGAGAGTAAATCATCCAATGCTTTGATCTTAGCTTTTTCAAGTTCAGCAATCTGGCGGTCGTAATCAGCGGCCGTCTGCACTTTTCTTTCTTCAAAGTTCCAGATCCCATTGTTGATATCGTTGAGCTGAACCATGAAATCTTTTTTCTTGTTAATTAAACTGGCGCGGTAAACAGAGGCTTCGCGCACGCGCTCTGCCAGCTTCTCAGAGTGCATAATCAGCGCAGTCCCGCGTCTGAAGTACTCTTCCTTGGGAAAACATGGAAAAAGCTCTTTGGCGTACATGACAAAATAATCCGGCTCAATACTACGGACGTAGCCCTGGCAGTAATCGCCTTCTTTATTGTTTTGGATTTTAAACTCTACTAAATCCCCGGCGCGGAAAAATTTTACGTTCTTATTTTCGCTGGAGATCTTAACGATTGAAGCTGTGGCATCACGGTCAGTCACTCGTCCGGAAAACATCGTATAATCGGCCTTAACGTCGTAAAACGAATCGGCCCCAATAACCAATGTCTCTTTTTTAATCTTGTTTTTGGGCTCATCTCGGACTGTCAAAGAATTAAGCGCCTTCGACTCAATAGCATTTGATGAGTTGATTCCAAGGATTAAAAAACTAAGCAGTAATGACTTCATACATAAGATTATAACCTACTTTTTTTTCTACCCCAGTGGGAAAAAAGCTTTCCGAAAACACCCACCGAGCGTACTCTAATGGCATATTTTTTAAACCGGAGGATTTATGGAATTTTTTCTAGACACAGGAATTATTGCTGAAATTAAAGAAGCAGTTTCGTTGGGTATTATTGACGGAGTCACAACTAACCCATCTCTGATTGCTAAAACCGGACGCAAACAAGAAGACGTAATCCGCGAAATCTCTGAGATCGTTGACGGTCCAATCTCGGCGGAAGTTATAGCACTTGACCTTGATGGTATGATTAAAGAAGGTGAAGAACTAGCAAAGATCCACAAAAACGTGGTGATCAAGCTTCCTTTAACTGAAGCAGGAATTGCAGCTTGTGCTCACTTTACAAAAAAAGGCATCAAGACAAACGTCACACTTTGTTTTTCAATGAACCAGGCCCTGCTGGCAGCTAAGGCCGGAGCCACTTACATTTCTCCATTCATTGGACGCCTGGATGATATCGGACACAACGGAAATGACCTGATTGCTGAAATCCGCCAAATGTATGATAACTACGGATTCAAAACAAAAATCCTGGCGGCTTCTATCCGCCATTCAGCACACGTCAGAGAAGTCGCCTTAATTGGGGCAGATGTAGGCACAATGCCTCTTTCTGTTATCAAGTCTCTTTACAAGCACCCCCTAACTACAAATGGTTTAGAGGCGTTTTTAGCAGACCACAAGAAGGCCAACACTAAGTAATCCCAAACTAGGGCAAAAATTAAGGTTTTTGCCCTAAGTTTCCCCCCTTATTGCCCGATAATAAAGCAATGAGGAACCTGCTCTTTCTCTCCTTATTCACTCTCCTGTTTGCTGCTTGTAAAAAGCAGACGACGACGTCTCAGTCTGCCTTGGGTAGCAGTGGATCGGCCTGTCTTATCGGCAAATGGAGTGATTCTTCTCTACCTCTAACTCTTAAAATGTCTTCTGATTTTTCCGGCGATATCACAGCGGGTATGATGGTCGGAGGACTTAACCCTCTCGAGCAGATGGCAAAGGTGTGGAATGATGCTGTAGGAGGCTCTAAAACACTTATTACGGTGCCTTTTCCAGTTACCAATAACTCAGGCTACTCAACGACATCGGCCTTCAGAGACAGCGAAATCGGTATCTATAAATCCCCTCAATGGTTTTCCAACGTTCAGACAAACGTTATCGCTATCACTCAGTACTACGGTATTGTCACTAGCAGCGCAGGACTTGGCCAATACGTACAACTGACTCACGCAGATATTATCGTTAACTACCGCGACTACGCTTCAGACCTGGTGATGGCAAATGCCATCTACCAAGTGGATATGGACCTTCCGACAGTTGTCCTGCACGAGATGGGACACTTACTTGGTCTTTGTCATGAATCGACAAAACCATCCATCATGGCGCCCTACTATTCAACGACTCAAAGAACTGTTCAGAATTTTGATAGAACTCGCATTCAAGATATCTATATCAACAACTACATTAGCGGCCTCGGCGCCAACACTAACGCCATCAGCGTCCCTGAAGGAACAGAAGTAAAAGGGATGATTGAGCTTCATAAAGACGGGACTTGTGCCCACTATGAGAATGGCAAAAAGGTCTACGAACACCACCTGGATCTTTCTCGTAAACCAGACATCGCAATGTTCAAAAAGCACAAATAAAAAAGGCCCTCTTTCGAGGGCCTTTTTTTTATTTTAAAAAATGTATTAAAAACTACTTTTTAAGAGCGTTCTTAATTGCTGTGAATCCAGCAAAGTCAGTAGCTGCGATTTCTGCAAGCATTTTTCTGTTAAGAGTAACATTGTTTGCTTTTAGAGATCCGATGAATTTTGAGTATGAAGTCTCTAGAGTTCTAGCTGCTGCTGCAATTCTAACAACCCATAGCTTTCTCATATCTCTCTTAAGTAGTCTTCTTCCTACGTAAGCGTAGTTAAGAGCACGTTTAACAGTTTCAGCTGTGTGCTTATATTTTGTTCTACGGTCAAAGTGGAAACCTTTTGCAAGTTTCAAAACTTTGTTTCTTCTTCTTCTAGCTTTAAATCCTCTACGTACGCGTGCCATTTTCTACTCCTGTAACGATCTTTGGGGGAAGCTTCTTCTCTTAGGCCCAAAACATCTGTTTTATATTTTTATCTTCTAACTAGAATGCGTATGGAAGCATTCTTCTAACTTTTTCGTGCTCTGATTGGTGAACTAGAGCTGGTCCACCTGCTCTGTTCTTTCTTTTTTGGCTCTTTACTTCAAGCTTGTGTCTTAGACCACATCTGCTTCTTTTAACTTTACCTGTACCAGTTACGCTGTATCTTTTCGCAGCTGATTTTCTTGTCTTCATTTTTGGCATGAAATACTCCCAACATTCGCTATATCAACGATCAATTTATAAAATAATGCATTAAATGCTTTTTAAAGCAGGTATAAATATCAATAAATTCATACCTTGTAAAAGACTTTCTTAGTCCTTTTTAGCTTTTTGTTCTGAAGCAGCAGGTTTATCCTCTGCCTTCTTCACAGGTGGCTTCTTAGTCGAAGCTAAAATGGCGATAATTCTATTACCCATCATTTTTGGCTCAGACTCGATCACAGCACCCATTTCAACAATTTGGCCGATGATAGCTTTGAACTTCTCCATTCCTGCATCGCGATATGACATTTCGCGACCGCGAAACTGCATAGAAATCTTAATCTTATCACCTTGGTCTAAGAACTTGCGGCAGTGATTTAGCTTTGTATCTAAGTCACCTTGCTCGATATTTGGACGTAGTTGAACTTCTTTTAACTGGATAACAATTTGTTTTTTCTTAGCTTCTTGGGCCTTCTTTTGAAGCTCGTACTTGTACTTACCGAAGTCAATAAGCTTAACAACCGGAGGTTGAGCTGTAGGGCTCACTTCAACAAGATCTAGGCCTGCTTCATCAGAAATTCTTCTTGCTTCGGCCATAGAAACAACACCGTATTGGTGACCGTCGTCCCCTAGTAAGCGGCATTCAGGAATCCTGATTTGCTCGTTAACTCTTGGACCTTGGTTTTTGTTTGATTGGCGGTCGCGATCGAATGATGGTCTCTGGAATGAACCTGGGCTCTGGTTGTCTTTAATAATTTACCTCTGGATATAGACCTTCTAGTTATTTAGAGGGTCCTTTATTTTAGTAATGCTACGAATGAATATAATCTTTTTGAATAAAAAAATGAAGCTCTAATTTAGGGCCATCCAAAACTATGTGGTAAGTGTCATTTATGGCCAGGTTACTTCCCTTGATGACTTGCTGGGCCTGAACTTTTAAGGCAGAAAAATCCACTTTAAAGGCCTCTTTTGGAGACTCCCAAATTAAAGTTGTCTGGGCCTCTACGTCAAAAGTCGGCAGATCTGTTTTGGGAACACCTACAACTTCTAAAAGAAGCCTACCTTTTCCGGTTTTGGTGCTTATTTCCACAATGCTTTTTTTCCCGACCAGTTGGTAGGTTGAGTCCGTCAGGATTCTTTTTTTAAGCGTCTGGTCTGCGTCCATCCACAGGTCGAGGTCGTGAAGATCTCCACTTGCGATAAAACGCCGCCTCTGCCAATTGATTTTTTTTAGCTTGATGGCGGCCATATTAATTTAAAAGATTGATAGAGAGTTGCGAGCTTAAATCCGACTCCACTTTTGTCAGGACATCGGCCAGTTTCTGGGAGTCCGTGACAGCATAGTAGCCGCTGTTGCTTGCGACGATGCCAGTGTGAACGAAGTACTGCAGACTCGATTTAGAAAGCGGAACCGAGTAACTTTCAGCGTATTTAATAATGCGCTTAAGTTTTCTCTCGCTTTCAAAAACTTCTTTATATTTCTTTAAGAAGGTCTCCATTTTGAATCCTTCTTTATATTCTTTTGAAAGCGCTGTCAGAGTTAAGCCACAAACGTAGTAAGCTTCCATAAGATAGTTACATGCGCGCGAAAAAAGACTCACTTTCTGCAGGATCTGATAAAGCTCCTTGTGAGAGAGCTCCATACACTCTTCCAGCGTTTTGACTTCTCTTCCGACAGCATCAGAAACGATTTCCAGAGTTGAGTTTAAAAACTCTTTTACCGTTGGAAGATAAAACTCGTGCATTAGCTGTTTTCTCTGCGAGATAAAAAACTTCTTTAGGTCATCGACATTGGTGATGTGCCCTGAAAATAAGTTAACCCATCCCATGTTTACAATCCACGGAACTAAGAAATGGTGAAGAACCGTGTTTTTGAAATAAAGAATTTCTTTTCTTGAATCATCTTTAATCGAATAGAAAACGTGGTTTCCATTCGGGTTTCCGATGGCCTCAACTTTTTTATTTCCAATTAAGATATCAATTGATCTCTCCAGTGATTTTTCTAAATTCTCCGGAGTGATTGAATCTGTAATCGGCACATTGAATTTCTGGCAATAAGCGACGATGTGGCGGGCCTTAGAGAGAATTTCTTCCCACTTAAGCGCTCCGGTCGGCTCATCTAAAAGAATCATCGCCAGAAGTGACGTCGGAGTCACACGCATATTTTTCCCTACCTCTAAGAAACATTCGAAAGCAAGCTTTTGAGTCTGGGTTTTAAGATTGTCCAGGTCGACAGGTGGCATATCTACCGGGTGACCGACATTGATGTGCACGTTACCGAACTGGTATGAAAAAAGTCTAACTAGACCAAAAACCTGGCCGGCACTTTCTTTTTTCTTTTTTCCGCCTTCCAGTTCGCGCACCAGGGACTTTTGCTCAGGAACGTATTCGTGAACAATCGACACCGGGATAAACTTTAGTGGCATCCTGTCTTTTTCCGGGATGGAATTGTGGGCTTCAATCAGCATTTGATACAGACCGTATCTTGGCGGCAGAAGCTTTCCAGTGCGCGATCTTCCTCCTTCAAAGAAAAACTCAATCGGATTTCCCTTCACCAGCATGTAGTGAAGATAGGCTTCAAGAGTTAACTTATAAAGGATGTCATTGGCGAATGTTCTTCTGATGAAAAAACATCCTGAACGACGAAACAAGGGCCCGATCGGAAAAATATTCAGGTTGTTTCCACCCGCCACAAAAAGTGGGGACTGGTATTTTTTGAAATAAATATAGTTAATGGCCACGTAGTCGGCGTGTGACTGGTGGTTGGGAACTAAAACGATGTTATTTTTCAGCGACAACTCTTTTAAGTTGTTGCCGCTATCGTTGAAATTGATCCCGTCATATAATTGCGACAAAGAGGCATCGAGGAATTTCTCAAAAGTTCTCAAGAATGGAAGCGAAAGCTCCGCTCTGATTTCTTTTAAGTTTTTGATCGCTTTTTCGCGGTCTTCTTCCTTGTTAGCAATCCTGTCTTTAAGCTTGGGATAATTTAAAACAATTTCTTCCATCTCTTTGAAGTTATCAAAGAAACTCGGGATCCCACCAATGAGACCGCCAAGTTTGGCGAAGTTTCCAAGCTTAGAAAAATCCATTATCTCACTCCGTGAGGTTTTGATTCACTCATTCCCGATGCTGTCATCTGGATAAATAGTGCTGCTTCTGACATCGCTTTAATGTTATCAACTCCGATGTAAGTCATTCCCGAACGAAGACCTCCCATTAGCTCGTTAATCACATGAGACACTGGCCCTTTAGAAGGAATCATTGTCGATTCACCTTCTGCCGCCATCCCTTGAGGCATTTCTCCGCGCCAAGAAACTTGCGCAGCTTTTGAGGCCATTCCTCTATATTGTTTCATTCCACCTTTTAACTCACCTGGAGTTTCAAATGTTCCAGAAACAAGAGACCCAACCATTACTGAAGAAGCTCCAGCACAAAGTGCTTTTACGATGTCTCCAGAATTTTTTAATCCGCCGTCAGCAATAACCGGGATTCCGTGTTTTTCAGCAACACTTACCGCTAGTGCGATCGCTGATAATTGAGGAACACCGTGACCAGTAATGATACGAGTTGTACACATTGACCCTGGGCCAATTCCTACTTTTACCGCGTCAGCTCCGCGCTCAATCATTCTCTTTACACCATCAGCAGTCGCTACGTTACCTGCGATAACGTCGATTTTTGAGTGTTTCTTTTTTAGGTAATCAAGTGTCTCAAGCATCATAATAGAGTCGCCGTGAGCGATATCTAAAGTGATGATTTGAACGCCGGCATCTACCAGCATATCTGCTCTTTTAATGCCTTCTTCTTTAACCCCGATACTTGCAGCGATTGGCGTTTTAAGTCCTTTTTCTTTTAAGTATTCCTGGATTTTTTTAACCATTGCCACTTGTTCAGTCTCATTCATGAAACGGTGAAGAGAACCAATCCCACCCAGGCTTGCCATAGCACAGGCCATTTCTGTTTCAGTGATGGTGTCCATATTGGCCGTGATCACTGGCAGATCGATTTCATAATTTTTTGTGATTTTAGTTTTTAAAACTGGATGTTTTCTCGATGAAACTTCTGAGTAGCGAGGCACTAATAAAACATCATCAAATGTTAAACCGATTCCTCTATTTAAAATTTCTTTTGGACTAAACATTAGTTCCATGGATTCTCCTGTGAGCGTTAAAGGGTCAAAAAAAAGAGTACATTAGAGAATAAAACCGACGGAACTTGTTGGCAAAACTTAATTTGTGGCCATGCGAGCAAAAACGATAGGAAGGATGATATAAAGGATGGTGTCGCGCACTAAATAAAAAAGAAAGAAATAGACAAAGGCCTTTGGTCCCTTTTCCCAGAGCTTTTCCAACCCCAAATACTGGGCCTTCTTGCTCATGGCGATCATAAAACGGCTTTTTCCGTAATGCTTAATGAAAAAGGTAATAGAACCATCGACTTTTTTGTCGAAGGCCAAAAATGCGCCTTTTATTGGCGTATATAGAGTCTGAAAGATATTCATTAAAGGCACCTTATCACAGAAAAAATGATAAGAAAAAAAGATTAAAACCTACATTTTTATGACAATTTTCATGCTTTAGAGAGCTATAACTAGTTAAGACTATGATTACCAATTTAACTGTCATTAATTTAAAGGCCAATTCACACGCGAGCCCATCAAAGGGAGACGTGTTCGTTTTAAAGACGTGCCAGCGTACCCTAGTTATGGGACTTGGTGAAGCTCCTTTTTTACACCTTCGCGAAAACGCGCTTAGAGAAGACGTCATCACTGATATTTTTGAAGGGCAAGACGCTTACGTTTTCCTACTGGAAACGATCTGTGGCCTGCGCTCTGAAGTCGTTGCCGAGTACGAAGTTGTAGGACAATTTAAAGAGGCCTACCAAGAATTCCTAAAATCTCCTGAAAGAAACAATCATGTCATGATGGTTCTGGAAAAACTTTTCCAGGACAATAAAAAAGTCAGAACTGACCATTTAACTGAGATTGGTCAGCTTACATACGCGGGAATCGCCAGAAAACTCATCCATACGGCCGTGAGTGACGGAGATGTACTGGTTTTAGGTTCGGGAACTCTGGCCGAAGACCTGATTAAACTTTTAAAGAAAAAGCACAATGTGTTTATCTCTGCCAGAAACGACGCGCGCGTAGCGGAACTTTCGAAAACTTACGGGTTAGAGAGCATCGCGTGGGGCGCAAAAGACATTTACGCCCGCTTCCCTTTTATCGTTAACACTATTGGAGCGGATGAAGTTCTTTTTGATGAACTCTTCTTCCTGCAATTTTTCGGTTACAAATATCACACTTCTCCCAGAGCACAAATGAAGCTCTTTATTGATCTTGGATCTCCCTCTGTGATAGAAACTAGTCTCACAGAAAAAGATGGAGTTCTTCGTCTGGAAGATATTTTCAGACAAAGTGCCAAGCTCAATATTGAAAAGATGGAAAAGGTACATAAAGCGAAATCAACAATCGCTTCCCTTGCCGAAAAACGCGCAAGACCTACTCTATCTAGCACACCATTTGATTGGGAGGAGTTACAGTTTGCCTACTCACTATAAGATCGGAACCAGAGGGTCACTTCTTGCCCTCACTCAATGTGGACAAGTTAAAGACGAACTAGAGCGCTTAACCGGCGATACTTTCGAATTAGTTGTCATTAAAACTCAAGGTGACATTCAAACCTCACAGCCGCTTTGGCAGATGAGTGGAAATAACTTCTTCACAAAAGAGCTTGATGAAGCTCTTTTAAATGACCAGGTAGACCTGGTCGTTCACTCACATAAAGACCTGGGCTCTCTTCGTCCTGAAGGCATCACAATGGCCGCAGTGACAAAGAGAAGTTTTGCTCACGATATTCTTCTTATTAAGAACGAAACAATTCCTACGATTAAAAATAGAGCTGAATTAATTATCGGGACATCTTCGCCAAGAAGAATCGTCAATATTGAAAAGAAACTGGCCGACTATCTTCCCAAAGCAAAAAATGTTGTTGTTAAAACAAAGATGCTTCGTGGAAATATCAACACTCGTATTCAAAAACTTCGCGATGGTGAATACGACGCTATTGTTTTAGCTCTTCCAGGAATTGAAAGACTGGCCCACACACCTTCTTCAAACGAAGAACTAAAAAGACTTCTGGATGGAATCAACTTTATGATTCTTCCTCAAACAGTCTTCCCTTCTTCTGCTTCTCAAGGAGCGCTGGCCATTGAGTGCAAACTTAACCGCGCTGATAACGGAGAGCTTCTAAAGAAGCTTGCTCTGGTTCAGGATGCGCGCACAAAAGAAGAAGTTGTCCGCGAAAGAAAGGCCTTCAATGAATACGGCGGTGGATGCCACCTTGCTGTGGGAATCAACGTTAGAAAGCTTCATAGCTCTAAAGGGGAATTTTTCCTTCATAGCCACCAAGGGCACTTAAACGGGAAAGACGTGTCGTTGTTTGAACTTGAAGGGCGCTCACTTCCGGCCTTTGTTATGGCCCCAAAAGTTTTTGACGGACATCCGGCAAATGATCAGTTGATTACGAAAAAAAATATCCCGGTCACATTGGATCAGGGACTGCATCTTTATATCACCAGCAAATACTGCTTTGAGGCGATTTCCGGAAGTAACCCAAAATCTCTTTGGGCCGCTGGAACAAAAACAATGAAAGATCTCGCGGCCCTTGGCTTCTGGGTTAACGGTACTGCTGATGGCATTGGCGATGATGAAGTAGAAAACCTGCGCTCATCTCGTGCTGCCGGAATCATGGTCGACACCAATGCACAGTTGATTGTTTTATCTAATGATGAAGCAAAAAGCACACTGACAACGGCAGAAGTTGTGGCGTGCTATAAGCGCGAGATCAATAAAAATCTAAGCGCTGAGTTTAAAGCAGAGATTTTAAAAACAGAAGTCTTCTACTGGACAAGTTACTTCCAGTACCAGGCCTACATCTACCACTTCCCGGAAATCAAAGACCGCATGCACGCGTGTGGGATCGGCAAAACATACGATCTTTTCCGCACTAATGGCGTCGAGGTCCTTCCGATGGCCGGAATTGAAGAGTTTAAATCATGGACGAGAGTCTAAAGGAATACATATGTCGAATATTCAATCTGATCTTTTTTCTAAATCAAAAACATTAGTGCCTGGTGGAGTTCACTCACCGGTAAGAAGCTTTAAAGGGCTGCATACAACACCACGCTTTTTTAAAAGAGCTGAAGGCGCTTATATCTACGACGTAGAAGATAAAAAATACGTCGACTTCTGTATGAGTTTTGGTCCACTCATTCTAGGGCACAGACACCCTAAAGTTGAAAAGGCCCTACACGAGGGTCTTGAGCGCGGATGGAGTTATGGAGCTTGTGAGCCCTACTCATTAGAGCTTGCTGAGTTTCTTCTTTCTAAACTTCCCCACGTAGAACAACTTCGTTTCGTTAACTCTGGAACAGAAGCTGTTATGACCGCTCTTCGCCTTGCTCGTGGAGTGACGGGAAGAAATAAAATTATTAAGTTTAACGGCTGCTACCACGGCCACGTGGATTCAATGCTGATTAAAGCAGGCTCTGGATTAGCAGGAGAAGCTGAAGCTTCATCTGCTGGAGTTCCTGAAGGTGTGGCCCACGATACACTGATTCTTGAGCTTGGTGATACTGAAGGATTAAAACAATGCTTCATCGATCACAAAGACCAAATCGCAGCGATCATCATTGAGCCTCTTCCGGCAAACAATGGTCTGATGGTTCAGCCAAAAGAATTCCTGCAATTTTTAAGAGACATTACAACTGCTAATAAAGCACTTCTCATTTTTGATGAAGTTATCTCTGGTTTCCGTGTTGCTTTTGGTGGAATGGCCGAAGTGACAGGAATTAAACCGGACATCGTCACACTAGGAAAAATCATTGGTGGTGGTTTACCGGTTGGAGCGATTGGAGCTTCAAAATTTATTATGGAGCATTTGGCGCCAATTGGAAAAGTTTACCAAGCAGGAACTCTTTCAGCGAACCCTTTAGCAATGGTTGGTGGACTTTCAACTCTTAAAGAGATGACTCCTGAGTCTTACAAAAAAATTGAAGAACAAACAAAAAAGATCACAACACTTCTAGCGAACTGGATGAAGACTTATAACAACGGTCAGTTCAACATGTTCCAGATCACAACTTACTCTTCTCTATTTTGGATTGTGCCAAAAGAGAACGTCACAAAGATCGCTGACATCCCGGCCAACCTAACTGAAAACTTCAATAAACTTTTTGAAGTTTTACTAGACCGTGGGATTTACCTGGCGCCAAACGCTTACGAAGTAGGATTTGTGAGTTTAGCTCACGATGATACTGTGGTGGCCGATATTGCTAAGAGACTGGATATTAAACTTTAATGAATATTAAAAACCCATTCTCTCATTCATCAAAACTCCTCTTTACCCTCTCATTACTGTGGGCCGGAGTTCTTTTGATGATTGGGGCGTGGTGGGTTTATATCATGATCAACTTTGAGAGTTTTCTAGGCCACGCAGACAGACCGCGCATCACTAAGATGCTCGCCTGGGAAGGTGGAAGTTTCCTGGTTCTCTTAATGCTTCTTTCGATTTCTCTTTTAGTTCTTTATTTAAAAGATCAGAGAAAGACAAAGTCCCTTCAGGCCTTTTTCGCGAGCCTCACTCACGAGCTAAAAACTCCACTGGCAAGCATTCGCCTGCAAGGTGAAGTCATCAATGAGATTTTAGAATCAAAGAATGATCCGACGTTAAATAAACTCATCGGGCGCCTGATTGCTGATACCACGAAGCTTGAGACACAAATGGATAAGATCCTGCAGCTTTCGCGCATTGAGCGCGGAGGTGAATTAAATCTCACTTCTTTGTCGCTTTTACCTTTTATTAAAAGACTGGCAAAGGCCTGGGTGCCTGAACACGAAGTCGAAATCATTGCTCCTGATGGAAACATCAATATTGATGCTGATGAATTTGCCCTTGAGCTCATTATGAAAAACCTTCTGGAGAACACGCGCATTCATACGACGAGTAAAAAAATTCAAATTGTCCTTTCGCAGACAGAAGGCAAGGTTCACCTCGCCTACATTGACCACGGTGACTTTAAAGGTGACCTGGAAAAGCTGGGGACACTTTTTTACAAACATAATTCAACCAAAGGCTCTGGCATTGGACTTTACCTAAGCCAGAAACTTTTAGATAAAATGCACGGCAATCTCTCAATCACTAAGGCCAACCATGGCCTGAAGTTTGATTTAATCTTTAAAAAGAGTGAGGAGGCCCATGCTTAACATTCTCATTGTTGAAGATGAAGAAAACTTAGGAATTACCCTTTCTGAGTACCTTAAAGGTCTAGGGCACGGGTGTGCGTGGGCCAAAAATGCCAAGGAAGCTCGCGAGCTTTTTAAATCTGAGCATCCAAGTGTGATCCTGATGGATATCGGACTTCCAGACGGAAACGGACTGGATCTTGCCCGTGAGTTTAGAAAACTAAGAAAAGATTTTGTGCTTCTTTTCTTGTCGGCAATGAATGACCCTGAAACAAAAGTTGAAGGGTTAGAAATCGGCGCTGACGATTACATAACAAAACCGTTTGCTCTAAAAGAGCTTATTTTAAGGTTAAACCGCATCCTTTCAAGCCAAAGCGAGATCAACAAGCTGCCGGAAGAAATTTCTCACGGCGCTCTTAAAATCTGGTTTAAGCGCTACGAAGTTCAGGATGCCCAAGAAAACGTGATCACCCTTTCACAAAAAGAGTGCGCGATCCTGGAGCTGCTCTACACCAAGAAGAACAATGCTGTTGACCGCGAAGAGATCATTGAAAAGATCTGGGGAGAAGACAAATTTCCTTCTAACCGCACCGTCGACAATTACATTGTCAAACTTCGCAAATGGTGTGAGACCGATCCAAAAAACAGTTTAGAAATTCAAAGTATCAGAAGTATTGGATATAAATTAATTGTGAATTAGAGGAATGTGACATGGGATTATTTAACGATCGACTAAAAACAAACGATGGAAAGACTCAAGTGCCGGTATGGTTCATGCGCCAGGCAGGTCGCTACCACTCTCACTATCAGAATATTAAAAAAGATTCTGACTTTATGACTATGTGTAAAAACCCGGTTATGGCCTGTGAAATCACCATGGGACCAATTCGCGATTTTAATTTCGATGCCGCGATTTTATTCTCGGATCTTCTCTTCCCTCTTGAGCAACTTGGACTGGGATTAACGTATGCTCCAGGGCCAATTTTAGAATTCAGACTTGAGACACCAGCTGATGTAAAAAAATGTAAACTGATTCAGGAATCAAGAGCGTATTATAACTTCCAAAAAGAAGCGACAAAACTTCTTCGCGCTGAACTTCCGCAAACGAAATCTCTTCTAGGCTTTGTTGGTGCTCCATGGACACTTTACACTTACGCAGTTGAAGGGTCGCACTCTGGAAACCTAACCAGCTCAAAAAAAGGTTTCTACGATGGCAGATGGCAAGGTTTTTGTGAAATTCTTCTTCCAGAGCTTCTGACAGAAATGTCGGTTCAAGCTGAAGGTGGAGCAGATGCTGTATGCTTATTTGATACAGCTGTTGGTGAATTAACTTTTAATGACTTTAAAGAATTTGTTCTGCCAATGCTTAGAAAAGTGACGAGCGAATTTAAGAAACTTCACCCTACGAAAAAAGTAGTCTACTACTCAAAGCTCACTCACATGAACTACCTTCAGGAAATCCAGGACAAGAACATCGACGTTCTGGGAATTGACTGGAGAATGGATTTATCAGCTGCGCTTAAAACGCTTGGAAACGATTACATGATCCAAGGAAACTTTGATCCGAGTTACCTGCACTATGACTGGCCGATTGTTGAAGCGAAATTAGAACAATTCTGGGCGCCGTTAAAAGACCTGAAAAACCTGGATCGTTGGATTTGTGGTTTAGGGCATGGGGTTCTTCAGCAGACTCCGGAAAGTAATGTCAGAAAAACGGTGGAGTACATTCACAAAAACTTTAATTACTAAAATAAAAAGGCCAGCTAACAAGCTGGCCTTTTTTATTTCTTTATTACTTTCTTTCTAATTCCACATCACACGAAAGAACTTCCGCTCCCCCAACATCTCCAATACAGTCAATGAAACCTTGGAAAACAACAACGGCCTGTCCTTTTACTTTTGTTTCAAACCCATAATCGAAATCATCTCTTCTACTCTGAACCAACTGCACAGAGTACTCTCTGTTATCATGTCCTGGGGCCACGTAGCCTTCAAGCTTATAAAGATCAGATCCCTTTCTTAAACCGATTTCTGATCCAGTCATCGTCCCATCATAAAGCCCACCAAGAACAGTGTTCTTTACTCTATCAACCGTCACCGTGACAGAGTCTACAACCGAGTCGCTCTTGCCTTTACAGGTCCAAACTTCTTTTAAAATGTCGCCTTCTCCAAACGAAGCAAAAACGCTCCCAGATGATAAAAGTACCGCGAAAACTACAAGCCCTTTTTTCATAGACACTCCCCCGAGTATAGTAGATTAGGGCCTGTTAAATCACAGGTGCATGGAAGATTTCAAGACTCTTAAACGAATCTTAACAATCTAATAAAAAGATGATTTAGAACTTCAAATTTGTGATTGGGCAGACAAACTCTTCCAGGCGTTTTTTATAACTTGCCACCATCTCTTCTTCCGATACTTTAGCAAGTTCTCCAAAGCGCGAATTTCTAAGTTCGGCCACAACATCGTAAGGAATGTTCTGCTCAAGAGTTTCAAGTCCACGAGGAAGAACGCTCATCATTCCGTGGTAAGCGCGCACGTAGCCTAGGGCCGCATCCTGACGGCCGAAGCCTTCTAAAAAAGCGCAGACGATTTCGCCTTTTTCATCATTAGTTAAAAGTTTGGTTTCGCCTAAGTCTCTTCCCCACTTGTCCATAAATGGACCGACAGGGATCAGGAATTTATTTGAGCGACGAAGACATTTTGGTTGTCTCATCGACATGTGACGGTGGTTTTCTACAGATAAGAATGCTTTGTTAACCTGTCCGGCGTAAACTAGGATCGGGTCCTGGGCCTCATTGAGTCTGTGACCTAATTTATAAATGCGTTTTCTAAAGGGATCGTCTTCCGGCATTTCCCATTGATCGATCACACGGTCAAGGTCACCGAAATTGTGGGCCATAAGAGCGGTTGATCTTAAGAAGTTTACGTGGTCTCTTTTTTCTCTTAACTCTAAAAGAAGTTTTTCTTCTTTTTCAGCTTCAGCAAGAATAACATCGGCCACTTCTTTTGCTAAATCGAATTGTTTGTGTCTCATTAGAGCGCAGTAGCCACCGATGGCCACAGAAAGCCATGTCCCTTCATGCGTGCTCATGACTTGGCCACGTTCCGGGTTATAAGATTTTCTATTAGTGACTTGTTCATAGTCCCAAGTCCACGAAGCGATGGTGATTTTGGCCATGCGTTCGATGTGTTTTTTTATTTCAGCGTGCTCCCACAATCCTTTTCTGATTTGGTTGTCAACATCGGTTGGAACAAATGTTCCCGCGGTCGTCCAATGAGCGGCCATGCAGATGTGGAAGTATTCTGTCAGGTCGATATTTTTTAGGGAGTTTAAATTCTTTTTGTAAAAAACCAGCTTTGCTAAGTAAGCGCGCTCTTTTCCGGTAGTGTCGATTTCACCGTTGAATAAGAAAGGCGCCGTATTTTGAACGTGGGTTAAAAGAATATTGGGTGCGATGCCTGTAAGCTTCAGGCCTGATTGCAGTTGTTTTTTTGCCATGGGTGAGATTTACCCTTACTAGACCCATGAGTCAATGTCTTACTTGGAGATAAGTATTAGAAATCAAAGCCACAAGAGACTATAAAAGGGGCCCCAGCTCCACCGCCCAGGACGGTGGCGACAAAGTCATTGGCGTCGACTGTGTGTTTTTTAGGTTTGGTTTTATCGTAGGCCTCTTTGCCAGCGGCCGCTACAAAAAGCATTAAGCTTCCTGTCGCGGTCACTGCACATTTTCTGGCGTGCTTAGAGAGATTAAGTTTATTTCCGAGCCCCATCGTTTCAATCGCCACATAGGCGACTCCAGAGCCTGCTAGATTGATTAAAGCTCCGGCCATTTCGTGCTTTCTTTTATCAGCAAACTCACTGCCTTTATAAATTTGTCTGCTCATCACTGTTCCTACTAATGATGACCCAACGATGACTCCGCCAATTTTAAAAACGTCAGTTCCAGTTAAGCGGTTGGCATCTTTAAAATTGAAAACAGTTTTATCTGTTTGGACATTGGAGAAAACTAATTTTTTAGGAGCGTAGTTTTCATCAACGACTCCTGGAGGAGTCAGTGAATAAAGATTGAGTGGCTTTTCTTCCATCACCTTCATCATAAAGCGCGTGAGTTTTATTTGTTCATCGGCCGAAAGTTTTTCCGGGTCAGCACAATTATTTTCACCGAAGATATGAACTGCTTTTAAAGCTTCAAACTCTTTCACATACTCTTTTCCCGCTTTGGGATCAAAGCAAAAATCTGCTTTAACAGCATTATCAAAAGTGATTCCAGTTGTTGGAAGCTTGAGTCCCGGAAGGGATTTTCCCAATGAATAAAAGGATGACTGACAATCATCTGCCATAGTGTTCATTGAAAATGCGAGTAATGAAAAAATAAGAATGTGTTTCATAAGCTCCCCTTACCTGAATAAAGTTTATCGAGGAGAGGGCGTGAAAGCTAGAGGGTATAATTGCCGAAAAATGGAAAAAAATGATTTGAATGACTACCTAAAAAAAGCCCCTTCCGAGGAAGGGGCCTTCTTAAGTCATTATTGGGCCATGATATTGATACCAGAATCAACGTAAAGAACTTGTCCTGTCACCCCGTGAGAAAGTCTCGAAGCAAGGTACACAGCTGTGCCTCCTACGTCGTCTTGAGTAACGTTCTTTCTAAGCGGTGCTTTTTCTTCAATCACTTTTAAGAAGTCTTTTAGTCCTGGAACTGCAGAAGCTGCAAGCGTTCTGATTGGTCCTGCTGAAATACAATTTACACGAATGTTTTGAGGTCCAAGATCGTCTGCTAAGTATCTTGTCGAAGCTTCAAGGGCCGCTTTTGCGACACCCATGACGTTGTAGCCTTTAAGAACTTTTACAGATCCGTGGTATGTCATGGCGATAACTGAAGCGTCGTCGTTCATGTTGTTTTTAAGAGCATTACATAGACCGATGAGTGAGAAAGCTGAAATATCGCAGGCCATTTTAAAACCGTTGCGAGAAGTTTCAACGAAACGTCCTTTCAGGTCGTTTTTATCGCCAAAGGCAAGTGAGTGAACAAGAATGTCGAATTTGCCCCATTTTTCTTCTACGATTTTTTGGATGCGCTCATAGTGCTCATCAATCGTTACATCCATTTCAAAAATAAAGTCAGCACCCACTTCAGCAGCAAGTGGTTCAACGCGTTTTTGTAGGTTTTCGTTTAAATAAGAAAGCGCCACTTGCGCCCCTTCAGCTTTAAGTGCTTTTGTGATTCCCCATGCAATCGACATATCGTTTGCAATACCTAAAACTAAGGCTTTTTTTCCAGTCAGAAGACCCATCATTAACTCCTCATTAAACTCTAAAATTTAGTGGGGAAAGAGTAACTTTACTCGCCTTGTCTGTCAAAAAGATAGCCGACTGAGCGCACACTTTTAAAGAACTTCGGGTCTTTAGGATCGCTCTCGAAGTACTTTCTAAAGCGCACAATGAAATTGTCTAAAGTTCGGGTACTCACGCCGCGGTCATAGCCTACTGCTTTCTCGAGAATTTCTTCGCGAGTCAAAGGCATATTTGGATGAGCAAAAAAGACTTTGAGGATCTTAATTTCCTGCAAAGTTAAATCGAAATTTTGTGGATTAGATTTTTTAAATGAATAGGCCTTCAGGTTTTTAAAGTCTACCTGATGATCACCAAACTCATAGCTTTCGCCGAGTAAAGCGATCTCATCTTCCTCTTGTTTGGCCAGGTCCTCAGGCGCAACCGTATTCCATTCCATGCGAGTTAAAAGACGGTCTACGCGTAGAAGAAATTCATCCAGGTCAAAAGGCTTTGAAAGATAATCATCAACTCCAAGCGAGAGGCATTTGATTTTTTCTTTAACTTGTTCTTTGGCCGAAATAACGAGGATCGGAATCTTCGGATCACGTTTTCTAATCTCAGTGATCACGCCAAAACCATCAATTTCCGGCATCATCAAATCGACAATGACTAGCTCCGGAGCATACTCTCCGTAATAATTGAGTCCCTCAAGCCCATTAAGAGCGTGCAAGACATCGTGGCCCAGCATGCGCAGGTTGAGTTTAATGGCCTCAGCAATATGCTTTTCATCTTCGATGATAAGAATTTTTTTGCCGGTATTTTTTGTGACGACTGCCATAACCTATTTCGTTTCCTTAAAAACAATCCTGAAGATTGTTCCTTTGCCCACCCCATCACTGTGAGCGGTAATTTCGCCCTTGTGGAGTTTAACGATACTCTGGACAATGTAAAGCCCTAATCCGCTTCCCTTCGTAGATCTTCCTACCTGATAGAACTTTTTAAAGACTTTTTTAAGTTCGCTTTTTTCTAAACCAATTCCATTATCGCTGATATCAATCACTAAACTTTTTTCAATCATCGTGACTTTGATACGCACCACTTTTTCGCGGGACTTGTTGTAAATAAAACCATTAGTCACTAGGTTCATTAAAAGCATTTCAAAAAGACCGAAGTCGATTTGCATAAAATAACTTTCAACTTCGCTTTCAAACTCCACTCTTCCTTCATCAAAAAGATGGGGCGTATTTTTAATAAACTGACCAATCACTGAAATAAGGTCTTCATCTTTAAAATCGGCCTTAATGTTTTTATCTTCCAGTCTTCCCAATTGCAGGATGCGGTTTACGTTGTCTGAAAGACGTTTGGTGTCGCGCTTCATGTATTCCAGGTAGCGAAGCTGCTCCTGGCGCTCAAGCTCGTGGCGGGAAAAAGTCTCTAAGAATAATTGCAATGAAGCAATCGGCGTCTTTAATTCATGGGTAAAACCATTGATAAAGTTTTGCTGTAATCTATAGAGCTGTATCATCTTTTGGTAATAGATATAGATGATGAAAAGTCCTGCGAGGATAACCGATACCAGAAGAGAAAGAGTCAGGATCAAAACCCATGTTTCGCTTTGAAGAATCTGCTTAGCATTAAGGTTGTATTTAATAACCACATCTTGAAGCGCCTCGTTGACCTGCAGGTACGAACGAATGTACAAAAAGAGCGATAGCGCTAAGGCCAAAAGCGAGAAAATAAAAATAAATAAGGGATGGTAAAACCACCGGGATTTAATCATACTAAAAGTGTTAATGAAGACAGATGATAAGGCAAGGAGCGTATGGAAATAGCAAGCATTCAAGACACAATTGCAAAAAGTATTGACCACACTTTACTAAAACCAGATGCCACTTTTGCTCAAATCCACACGCTAGTCGATGAGGCTAAACAATATCGCTTTTTCTCAGTCTGTGTGAACCCGGCCTACGTGGCCACTTGTGCTGATCTTTTAAAAGGCACAGGCGTTCAGGTTTGTACGGTTGTCGGTTTTCCTCTGGGAGCAAGCTCTACGGCCGTCAAGGCCTTTGAAGCAGCTCACGCAATTAAAGACGGGGCCAATGAAATTGATATGGTCATCAATATCGGTGCGCTTAAATCACAAAAACTTTTATTAGTTGAAGAAGACATCCGCGAAGTCGTTTATGCGGCCGAAGGAAAAGTGGTGAAAGTCATTATCGAAACATCTCTTCTGAGTGAAGAAGAAAAAGTCCAGGCCTGCCAGATCGCAGAGAAGGCCGGGGCGAACTTTGTCAAAACATCGACGGGCTTTAATGGCGGTGGCGCCACTGTAGAAGACATTAAACTGATGCGTGAGAGTGTTTCAACGTCGGTGAATGTCAAAGCAAGTGGTGGAATCAGAGACCTGGAAACGGCAAAAAAAATGCTGGCAGCAGGAGCAACTCGTTTAGGAACAAGCGCAGGTGTTTCGATCGTTAAGGGAATTGCTTCTCAAGACTTCTATTAAATAGGAAAGTGCCCTTTGGCCTTTTTCTTTAAGGCCTGGCGAACTTCATTTCTATCTTTATAAATTTCACTATCCTTAATCGCGTGCAGATTTAAAAGCTCTTCACGCATATTGCTCTCTGGAGTAAGGATATAAACATCTCCTTTTTTTCTCGCCTCTTCCTGGAAGTTCATCAATTCGTTAAGAGCATGACGGCCCATACTCTTGAGTGATGTAAGATCAAACACGAAGGACTCTCCGCCTATTCTTTCAAAGGTGAATTTCATATCTGAGAGTTCATCCATATCAGGATTAAATTTTAAATAAACGGCACTGCCCATCTTCACCACTGAAGCCATAAGCGTATCTCCCTAAGAGTCCTTTTAAATTTTACTTATCTTACTCCTCTTATCAGAGGATTAAATATGTGGCTGTTTTTGCTGGGAGGCCCTTAAGATTAGGCCCTTAAATCGAGTTGTTTTTTTGACAACAAAAATGGGCTACATGCCTTCTTACATGTTTTCAAAGAAATTAAGCGGTAGTCCACCCTGGCGGTTAAGCCTCTCCATGCACTTAGGAGCAATCCCTTCAAACACCAGGAAACCATCCTCCCTGCGGGCAATAGTTTGAACCAGCATCGTTGGCCCTTCCATTCCACACACTTCGATGATTTCGTTGATCACACGATTGCCTTCTTTGTCACGGCCTAATTGAATGATGAATTGAACAGCAGATGTCATCTGCTTTCTGACAACAGTTAATGGGATTTCAAATCCAGCAAGAAGGAAAAGTGTTTCCATTCTTGAAAGACATTCGCTGGCAGAGCTGGCGTGCACGCTGGTCATACTTCCATCGTGTCCGGTATTCATCGCCTGCAGTAAATCAAAGAGCTCTCCTCCGCGTGTCTCACCGATGATAATGCGGTCTGGGCGCATACGCAGAGTGTTTTTAACCAGGTCGCGGGTGCTCAGTGCCGACTTCGACATCAGGGCCTTAGCTCCGGACTCAAGCCTCACCACGTTGGGCATATTGATCGTTAACTCCGGTGTATCTTCAATCGCAATGACTCTTTCGTGTTTTGCGATTTCATTGATCATTAAATTTAAAAACGTCGTCTTCCCTACACCTGTTCCTCCTGAAACAACGATATTTAAGCGCGAGTGAACGATTGCTCTTAAAAAATCAACCCAGTGAGGACTAAGGCCGAAGACGCCTTGATTAGATTCGAAGCTGGAAATAAATTTTAAATACTTTCTAATTGAGATCGCCGGTGAGCCGTTAACAAAAGGCTCATTGATGATGTTGATACGCGATCCATCCGGAAGATTCCCGTCGAGAATCGGGTTGTCGCCATCACACGTCTTCTGATTCATGTCTGCAACATCTTTAATGAACTGCTTAATATCGGCCGCTGGAAGATTGGCGTTGATTTGAATAAATTGTCCGCCTCTTTCGACGAAAACATTTTTCGGCCCGTTGATTAAGATCTCGGTGATGCCGTTTTTTTTGCTTAGATCGTTGATTAAGTTCCAGATACTGTTATTCATAATCGCCCTTTCCTATTGGGTAGAAACATCTGTCGTAAAAATATCGGAGTCATTAATTGAAGCTCCGTAAGTCATAAAGTTATTCATCATCTGTCCTTGCTCTTCTTTTGAGAGCAAAGAAAAAAGTGCGGCGTATCTCGTCTCACTTTGCAAAAGAGTAAAGAGCCTCTCTTGTCCCAGGTAATGCTCAAACTGAATCAGCTGAAGCATCAGCCAGTCGATGCGCACTGATTTGGCCTTTGAAAGCTTCATGTACTCAATGTGCTCGTCTTTAATTAAGAGTGGGGTCAACTCTCTGGTGTCACTTCTCATCTTAATGTGAATCAAAGACATCTTGGCGTAAAATGCCAGGAGAAAAGCGCGGTTAAAGCCAGGAGGAGTAAAGTGGCGGAGTTTATTTTCGACGTTGATTAAATCAGTAACCAAATTTAAATTTGCAGTCTCCGGAAATCTTCCCGTCATCGCATGCTCTAAAAACACAGCGGCCAGGCGGTTTCTGATTCCAGTCCAGCCCGAGATCGAAAGAATTTTTCCCAAGAATCCATCGGGGTCGATGTCTTTGAAGACTTTTTTGACTAGAGCATTGAGCTCTTTGTTCTCGTTGATATACATTTCGAGGTTAGTGTTAACCGCGGTGGAGTTTTGAATGTTGCTTGCTAGCAACCGAGTATAATACTCAGGCAGCGAAACATAAGGGAAGTTGATCATGCAATCCTTGCGTGAATTTGTTCTCTCTAGAGATCACTTACAACTTAGTTTATACTGAGTTAAGAGCAGTCTCAATAACGAAATGGAAGTGCCATGAAAATCCCTATTTTTGAAGAAATCCTCCTTAAAGGCCCAGCTCTTTCTGATGTTCAGGAAGTGGTCGAGGACTCAAGAATCGGCAAGGTTCCCTGCTACATCAACCTCTCAAACTACACAGCTGCGGACCTGGAAGCTGTGATTATGAATCTGGAGCAGGTTATTTTAGAAAACGCTCTTCACCCGCGTTTTCCCTACCCGCTTTATATCATCACCAGCAAATCGGTAAAAAGTCTTTTCCCCTCTGTCAGATCAGTAAAAGATCTGCCTGAGCACTACTTTAAAAAAGTTAAGCGACCAAACAATAAAGAGCTTCAACTCTTAAATAAGCTCTCGCTTAAAGTTGATAAAATCAAAAACCTCGAGCTCTACAAGATCTCTCAGGACCTGAAAGATTCTGCCGATGCTCAGAAAAAACTCTACGTCGAGACTAAAGAGCTCTACTTTCTGGAGGTCTTAAACTCTCTGCTTTTTGAAAAACCCGCAAAAACTAAAGGGCGCGACAGGTAGGAAATAAATGAGCAAAAAAATCGGAAACACCAACCTTTCAAAAGAAGTCCTGGCAGGCCTTAAAGGCTTTGAAGATGTCTTTGAAGACTATGTTAAGAGCGAAGAGTACAAAGACCACGAAAGAAAAGAGCGCGAAAACGCCAAGGTCGGCGAACAATATGAACTTCAGCATTTCCTGGAGCAGGAAAACGATCGACTTTCAGCGCTGGAGATTTTTCTTACGAAAAAAATCCCGCTTAAAATGAATTTTTCTCAGACTGAAAAACTGATCCTGCTGCAAATGGAAAGGAAAAAAGTCTTAAAGGAAAAAATGAGCTCGGAACTAGCTAAGCTCGACTCTCCTTTTCAGAAGAATCTCGCTCAGCTTATTAATTCACATTTTGCTTAGTGCTTAACGACAGTCAGGATAATAGGTCCGCCGACGTGTTTAAAATCTTCATCCGACATCGAATCGATGTCGTAGCCTTCCATCTGCGATTTTAGAAGATCCTGCAGGTAATTGTTGAAATCAAAGACCTGATTAAGGCCATAAGTCTCTGAGAATTTCTGGATCTTTTTAAAGAGCTCTGGAGTCAGGATGAACTTCCCTTCCGAAGGAGAGACGACTCCCTGAGAAAATGCTTTATACTCATCAATGGTCAGTCCCAGCTTGGCCCCATTATTTTGCGAAGGATTTTCATTAAATGAGCTTAAGTAGAAGTTGGCAAAGTTACTTAATAAAAGTGACTCAAAGTTGATGTCATCCACTGTGTAGTTTAAGTAATAGCTGTCCATTAAACGCCCTTCTTCTTTGAGAGTCGTCAGTGTCTCATAGAACTTACTTGCAAATGGCATTAAGGCCATCAGCGTTTTCGTTTTATAGAGCCACATCTGATACTCTTCAAACTCGATAATTGTTTTTGGAGAATCATCTTTTGGGGCATGGAATTTTGTCGGAGTATCAAAAGAGTTATCCAAGAAATCACTCCAGTAGTCTCCTAGGAATGTCTCTTTATCCCCTTCGAAGCCGTGAGCGGCCAGGGCCTTTTTTAAGTCTTTTAAATTGAATTTGATCAGCGAGTTTCCAATTTTATACAGGTCGCTGAAACTAAAAAGTGTAAAGAGCCCTTCTTCTGGTGTTTCCTTTAAATAGTCTGTCGACTTGATATAATTAAAACCAAGAAGAATAAGATTTTTTGTCTGCGAGCCAGTTCTCGTCATGGCCACTGAACCTTTTTTCAGTGAGCCTTGAGACTCAAGGCGGGCATTAATGAGTCTGACGAAATTAAACTGCAGGAAGTCCGCGCGCTTTTGATCTGAAACTTTTAAAAGTTCATCGATGACTTTTTTAAAGTGATCTTTAAAGGCAACCAGCGATGAATTATGCAGGTTTTGATTCTTGGAAACTTCATCAATGCTACCAGTCGCTGCCGTTTTTTTCTGAATGAAAAGATTTAAGAAGTCGATGTTGATAAACGGGTTTTCCGCTTCAAGCGCATCGATATAATCGACAAAACCATAATCTCTCATGCGCTCTTTGCGCAGTTGATACTCTTCTTCCTGTAAAATAGAAAATGAATCAGAGACCATTTTAAATAAGAATGCGTAAGCATTCTCCACTCCCAATTCGTAATAAATATGGCGAATCAGTGAACGAACTTCATCGACGTATGGGAATGTTTCATCAAATTCAAAAAGAAGTTGGTTGTCGTCAGTTAAAAAATAATTGTCATGGTCTGGGTAATTCGGGTCTTCGACATCAAAGCTCCAGACATTGAAGCGGCTTTTTAAAAACAACAGGAACTGTTCGCTGGTTACAAAATCAGTTCTCACTGCTTCATCTTCCACTAAGGAATAGGCCTGTAACCAATACGTAAAGTGCTCCACATCGATTTCATCTTTTTGCCAAAGATCGATATCCATAAAAACTTCGCGCTGCTCTTTGGAGAATTTCGGAAGATACTCGGCGACCTTGTCTAAAGGTAATTTCCTTAGGGCCAGATAAACTGGCTGGACGGGTAAAACCGAGAGGTCCTGGCCTCCTTCAACGTACTTTTCAATCTGATCGAGGTGATTGTAGGCATCAGACTCTTTCATTAGGATAGTTAAGGGATCGTTTTTACTTGGTTTTTTAGGTGTTTCGCTCATGGGTTTTTTATAGCATTTGCCCTCGAGGAATTCAAGGAATAATCCGAAAAGACCCATAGGATGATCATTCGCCAACTGCTTACTTTCACTCTTACGTTTCTGCTCTTGTTTCAGAGTGAAGGATTTGCTGCGCCATTAGCTTCTAACCCCCTTGCCGATCTTCTGATTCAGCACCGTGAAATCAAAACAGGTGTGGGAAGTATGGAGTTAATCGCCAAGCACGGCAAGTCGCTTCTCGATGCTACTTACAAAATGATGGGCGATCCAAAAAATCGTGCGTATTTAAATTCTGCTGACGGAATGGAGTTACAAAAGCACCAGCAAATGCTCGCTAATTTTATTGCAGTTAAAGATCACTTTGAAAAATGTGTTAAAGACAAAGAAGCAAAAAGAAAACTGCACGAACGCGTTTTAAGTGCGAGTTTCCAAAGTCTAAACACTCTTGAAGACACTGCCCTTCCCTGTCTTCCTTCCAATACAAATAGCACAAATAAAAGCTTTCTTGATTTTAATAACGGTGTGATGAAAGCGATGAAAGCAACGGTTAAACCCTACTTTCAAAATCAACTTTCAAAACAAATCATCACCAATACGGCCAAGTCACTTATGGCCTTCAGGCAAAAATTTAATCCTGATTTTATGAAGGCGGGATATCTTTCACAAAAAGAAATGGATGCCGTCATCGGTGATGTCTGTCAGAAAAAAATAATGGTGGGAAGAGGTCTTTACTCGAGCACTGACGTTTGTAAAAGTATGGACCCGGCCTTTAAAAAAGAGCTGGCAAACGATTTGATTTCTTTTTCTAAAACGCAGGACCCGAAAGGAAAAATGACTCCTGAATCGGCGACAGCATCACTAAATGCTTCTATTGATCGCTTGAACTCTGCTCTCTCAAAAATCAAAGTGAAAAAAGACGTCGGTTACATTTATGACTCGGCCGATTTAACCAATGATGAAAATGCAAAAAAAGGTTTTGACGGATACATCAACCAGTATATGGCGGAGGTTTCCAAAGACGCTGGCCCCCTGCTTTTAACCAAAACAATGAAAGACGAAGCTGGAAGCATCAAACGTTTTCACAGCGATGATACGACTAAAAATAAAAAAACCACACAGTTCCAGTTTATCCCACATAAAAAAATTGCCACAAGTGATGTAAAAGACGCCATTAAAGAGGCCGAAGGTAAGATGCTGGCCCAAGCTCACGATACGCTCAACATCGCCTACGATGCCACCAAAACAAAGGGAAAAATCGTATCAGACGAAGACGATATTGCCGAACTGGTAAAGATCAATCCATTTGCCGCCGGACAACTTCTGATGAAAAAACCTGAGTACGCCGGTCTGATGTGTGATTCAATCAACAAGATCAATAAAGAAGATGTCAGCGATGAGAACTTTGATAAGTATTTTGCCATTGGAACAGCTGTGATTGGTGGAGCTCTGCTTTTAACAGGTGTGGGAACTGTGGCAGGGGCCTATATGATTACTGGCTCACTGACGGCCGGTGTGGCCGCAGGAACAATTGGTGGAAGCATTCTGGGTTACACTGCCCTTGCCGGAAGTGCGGTTGAGCTGGCCAGTGCCGGCTACTACGGGAAAAAATCATTTGATCAGTACCAGGAAATGAACCGCCTGGAGGCAGCGTATTTAACTCGCAATAGCGACTCTACTGCAATCATCGAAGCAAAAAATGCATTGGTAGAATTTAAAGACGCCCGCATGACTGCAGGTATTTCTCTAGCGAGCGTGGGTTTAAGTTTGGCCAGCGCCGGAAAACTCTTTAGCATCTTAAAGTCAGACGCCAAAATCTCTCCTGATCAAGTCAAAGCGGCGACAAAAATTCTGCGCTACCTGGGGCAAACTCAGATGGCAAAAAGAGTAAAAGATGTCGTGCGCGTATTAGGCGAAGCGGGTATGGAAAAACTTGATACCTTCCTTCTCTATCTGGCAAAGGCGGGAGAATCATCTCGTATTAAATTCCTCGAGCTTTTAAAAGACGGGAAAATCACTCCGGAAAAAATCAAAGAAATCATCGAAGCTTCACTCGAAGCTGCCAAGAATTGCGGGAAAGTTTAAATAAAATTTTCTTAAAATTTCAATGAATTAAGTCTAACGATAGGCAAAAAGTGTGATTCTTATCATATTCAAAAAATGTTCTTAGGTTAGACTATTCCTTTGACGATATCATAAAAAAAATAAAATCCAGGACCCTGATTATGAATTTTTTATTGATACTTCTCACACTTCTTCTGACTTTTGCTGTGTACTTTGTATACAAGTTTTTAAGAGACAGAAAAAATATCCTAAGCAACCTGGATAATGTCTCAACAATCAGCTTTGACCTCACTGGATCGGCCGAACAGGTTAGTACTGTTAGCTCAGATCTTTTTAAAGCTTCTGAAGAGCAGCTTGATACCCTTAACTCTACTGTTTCTGCCAGTCATGAAATTAATTCAATGATCATGCGAACTAGCGACAATGCTAAAGACCTTAATGACAAGGCCTCAGGTCTCCAGGATATGGCGAGCGAAGGACATAAGATCGTTCAAGAGATGGTAAGTTCAAGTCTTGAAATTAAAGTGGGAAGTGAAAACTTCCAGTCCCAAATGCAAGACAGTATCAATGAGCTTTCTCAGTCACTCATGGTTATTAAAGAGATCGCAGAAAAAACCAAACTTATTAATGAAATCGTTTTTCAAACAAAACTTCTCTCTTTTAATGCTTCAGTCGAAGCGGCCCGCGCTGGTGAGCACGGAAAAGGATTCGCAGTCGTAGCAGAAGAAATCAATAAACTCGCTCAAGTCAGTGGTAACTCTGCTGATGAGATTTCTAAAATCGTTGAAAAGAGTGTGACGTCTGTTAATCAGGCGCTGGAAAAAACAAAAGTCAAAGTTGAGAGGTTAACATCTGATACGGCCAAAAGAAGCGAGGCAGGATACAATCAGGCAAAAAGCTGTGAGACTATCTTCTCCTCTATTACCGGCCAGATTGCAGAAATCAATTCGATGGTGCAGGAAATTTCTGTGGCCACAAAAGAGCAGTCTCAAGGTGTTGAGCTTTTAGATAAGGCGATTGGAAACCTTCAGGAAGTTGCAGACAGAAACCGTTTAGTGGCCAGTCAGTCGACTGAGCACGCCCACGCTTTTGCTGATCAGACAAAAGACCTGATCAAGTTCACTGAGAACATGAAATTTTATCTTCCGAAAGATAAAAACAAAGTCAAAAAACTTCAACAGTTCGTCTGGAACGACAAGCTTATGCTTGGAGTTGATAAGATGGACGATGAACATAAGATCCTGGTTAACAAGATCAATATCCTGGTGGACGCCCTCTCTGCCCAGTATGTAAAAAAAGACAAGATCACTCTCTACAATGCTTTCAAAGACCTTGCGGCCTATACTCGCGAGCACTTTGGCCATGAAGAAAAGTTCATGGAGTCAATCGGCTACCCTCAGCTTAACTCTCACAAAAAGATTCACGAAAAACTCCTTGAACAAGTCGGCCGTTATGGCGAGCAGATTGAAAAAGGAACTCTCGATGACCAAAAACTTATCTCGTTTCTAAGAAACTGGCTAATCAGTCACATCATGGGTGTGGATATGCAATATGCCGGTCACTACCACGAAGAGAAAGCAGCTTAACTTTTTTTCTTATCACCATAAATCGTCTGCGACAGCTCACTCACAATAATATTGAGGGCACGGGACTCGCTGGCGAGCTTTTCGGCGGCACTAGCTGTCTCAAGCCCTGTATGACTATTCTTCTGGGTAACTTGATGAAGCTCATCGAGCGCTTTATTTATCTCACTAATTCCTTCGGCCTGCTCTGCGCCTGCCGTTTCAATCGCTGAAGCAATCTTCGTTACATTAGAGACGTTTCTAAAAATTTCTTCCAGCACATCGCCACACTCTTTGGCTGTCATGACTCCGTTTTCAATTTTTTCATTGCCACTCAAAACTAAAGAGTCGACATTGGCCTTGGTTTTTTCGATGATGCGATCAACTTTCTCCATGCTTTCTTCCAGCATTGTCGAAATTTCCAACGAAGCCTTCCCACTCATCTGCGCCAGGTTTCCAATTTCTTCTGCCACAACTGCAAAACCTTTACCGTGCTCACCCGCCCTGCTGGCCTCTACCGAGGCATTAAAAGACAGAAGTTTAGTTTGAAAGACGATTTCATTAATCACCTTAGTTTTATTCTCAATTTCTGAAATCACCTGGATAATGCTCTTTAATTCATTATTGCTCTGATTGATCTGCTCTACGATATCCTGGTTACTTTGATCAATCACTTTCATTGAATCAATCATCTTTTTTACAACCGCTTTTCCACTATCTGCTTTAGTCTTAGAACGAATGGAAGCATTGGCCGCCTCCTGTGCATTCATCGAATTGCTCTCAATCATAGAACTCATTTCCTTGACCGATGTCGCGGTATCATTAAGCGAGATTGACTGCTGCTTGGAAGAACTTGCCAAATCCGTTGAGGCCTCTCCTATCTGCTCTGAAGCCTGCATTAGAAGTGCTTTTGAATTCTCCAGGTTAATCGTCACATTCTTTAATGTTTCAAGGGGTGAGCGCACAATAAAGTAGGCCATCGTCAGCGCAAAAAAAGCACCGACGGTGATAAAACCACTCATATAAGTCGTGGCCGATATTTTTCCCGCATCCTGATTTTCAGCTGCAATCATTTTAACATCACTAGTGATCGCAAAAACGCCATGAAGTTTTCCATCCTCCCAGTTTTCCATTTTTTGGCCGAGGATATCTTTCCCGTTCCCCCATGGGCTGGTCAACGGATCACCATGACAAGTCAGGCATCCTGATTTCTCTTTAATGCGCACAGGACGATAGACAGTCACATACCTGCCACTGTCATGGACAATTTCATCCAAATTGGTATCTCCTGAAAAGCGATTAAAGATTTTCATCTCTTCTGGTGTTGCTTGATTGTCCTTATTTCTTGGCTCATTGGAAAAAACGCGAAACGAGTACATCTCTTTTTCAGAGTCGACAGCACCAATTCTCATGGCCGCATAGATCGGCACCTGCTGAATGATGATTCGTTTATCTTCTTCTGTAAGTTCATCTGAGCTCTTATATTTCTTTTTATAAAAATCAACCATATTAGCAAGTCCACCCTGCTTGGCCACATACTGACTGGCCACATGGATTCTTGAATGAATCGTCTGGGCCTTACTTACCAAACCTTCACGGAACTCACGGTTTTTAAAATAGACACCTACTCCTAAAGAAGCAGACGCACAGATAATACAAGTCACAACAACAGTTAAGAGAACTTTTTCTCTTAGCCCGATTCTTTGGAACCACTCCATACAATCCCCATACAATTAATTTATAAATAAACATTAATTGCAGGTATGCCTTTGTTTCAAATAAATAAACTTTGATATTAGTCAGTAAAATTGTGCTTAGTTTGAACAAAAAAAAGGCCATCTCGAGGATGGCCTTTTTTATTTTGAAATGTTTGTGAAAACTTATCTTTCGTTTGGTTTTTTCCACATGCTGATAAATAACCCGATAGTCAAAACGAAGAAGATCACAACGTGAATCACTTCAATCTGAAGACCAGTCATTTTTGCTGTTGGAACACGAGATGGTTCCATATGTGCTTTTGCCGGAATAAATGATGTTGGGTAAATCTTAATCCCCTCAGCATTTACTTCTGGCTGTGGTGGTTGTGGTAAACTTTCAACTTTAGCCGCTTCGCTCATATACAATCCCTTTAATTTCTATTTTTTTTCATCTTAATGGCCTTACGCCATAACTTCAAGAAAAACTTACTTCAGGTACCCTTTCAGGCGCTCAAGCTCTTGTTTTTCCTCGACAGGAATATCCGTCCCTGACGAACCACTGTAACCAAATTCGATGTTTTCCGCGTACTCAGTGTAGCATTTTTTAGCAAAACGCGACTTCGGGTAAAGCTTGATACAGTCTTTTAAATAGAGGTCACTAAGTGAGAAAAAGTAGGTATTCGAAAGTCTTCTTTCAGCAATTGAAAGCCAATAAAGGATTTCAGGCGCCAGTGGAGTTTTTGGGTGATCGTTTAGATACTTTGAAAGCACACCACTTGCCACTAAAAGAGTCACATCATGCTCACCACCGGCCGTCTGCCCTTTTTCAGACTCAAGCGGGGCCAGGTAAGTTTTAATAAAACGGTCAATCGATTTTACTTTTTTAGGATTAAACGACTTCCACTTGTTAAGTGATTTTTTCCAGCTCATTAATGAAGACTTGGCCAGTGGAGGAAGTCTCGAATCCTTCTCAAACCTGGCAATCATCTGGTTGCCTTGTTTAACGTTGAAAGCAATCTTCGTGTGAATCGAGATCTCTTTTCTCAATGATGAGTATAGCTCATGCTCCTGATTTTCTTTAAGGGCCTTTTCAATTGCCAGGTCAAAATATTTTTCTGAATCAGAAAAACGTCTGACTAAGAAAAGATAGTTGGCATAAGCGAAATCAGAGTCAAAAGTCTCTCTCTTTGCTTTATTGATGGCCGTTCCAAAAGCATTTTGAGAGGCACTTTCAGAAAGCTGTGAGTGACAAGAGATACAAAGAGCTGTCAAGGCCTTCATGCGTTTTTGAGCAAAGGCAAAATTGTCATTTTTCACCGAGCGGATTGTATCGTCCATATGGTGATTGATTGTTTCAAGGCTTGGTCTAAATCCTGGTCTCTGGAAATACTCAACGTGACGGGCACTTTTAAAGTAATCAGAAATATCTGTGAGGTTCTTTAAAAGCTCTACTTTTTGTTGAGAGTCCTTTAATAGCAGTCCCCCATTTTTTTCGTCTGAGTACACGTAAGGAATCACCTTAACAAAAGAATCGTACACACCGTCCATAATGGCACGGGCCTCGGTCTTTTGGTCCCCCGTTGTTTTTTTAGCATCTGCCGCCAGGCAAACGTGAGAGATCAAAAAAAGTAATAGAAACAATCTTGTCATAAACATGGCCTTTTTATTCATCGATATAATTAATTTTCTTCTTCAAAGAATTAAGTTTTTCAATGATGTCTTTTGGGAATTCTTTTTTATCTTTTGAAAGGTAATTGATCTCCAGGTCTTCCTGGTAGGCATCAAAACACTCCGCTGCAATCGGGTCTTTGCTGTATTTTTCCATACAAGAAAGAAGATAGAAGTCGCCGATTGAGAAGAATAAGTCATCATTGATTCTCTTATCCAGGATCGCCAGCCAGTACAGGATTTTTCCTCCTAAGCGCGTATCCGGATGGGCATTATAGTAATCCAGAAGAATCGTCGAAAGATTCAAGTCGTAAACTTCAGAAGAGTTTGTCACCGTGAAGATCGGACCTTCTTCATCGTCGGCAATAAAAGTTTTCATAAACTTTTCCATCTCTTCTTCTTTGGTCGCTTCAGGATTAAAGCCGTCCCAAAGAGTTTTCCCTCCCAGAGTTCTGCTCCACTCGCTGACTTCTTCAGTGATCTTTTCGTTAAAGAGCTTCGCCTTTAGATGCTTATCAAATTGTGCTTTGCCTGCAGCGAAATCTTTTTTAATACGCACGTAGTAGATCAGCTCGCGCTCCAGGGCTTTATAGATAAACTCATCGTCATCATTCTTTTTAACTTTGCTTAAAAATTCATTGTAGAGCTCCATCGCTTTATCATAGTCGCGGGTAATGAAATAAAGCTCGGCCTTTTCAAAAAGCGAGATTTTCATTTTTTGAATGTCTTTATCAGCAAATAGTTTTCCCAGCTCTTGTCCTGGAGACTGAGCGTGGCAGCCAATACATAAGTTAAGGGCGCTGGTGAATTTCGCTCGCGCCAGAGATCTCTTACCCGCTCTAAAATAAGTGACAGTCTGCTGAAGTTGTTCAGTCATGACCAATTGATTCAGTGAAAGCCCTTGAGTTGAAATCACCGGGTGAACTTTTAGATTTTTAAACAGGTCTGTTAAGTTCAACAGGTTTTGTTCAATAAATTTTTTATTGTTCTCTTTAGTGAATTCCTGCTCAGACGCAATATATGGCCCAAGATTTCTGATGGTGCCAGAAATGGTGTTCATCTTATGGCGAACAGCTGTGTCCGGTAAAAATTGTTTTTTCTTTTTGCTTTCGGCCAGAGTCGTTCCTGACATTAGAGCAAGACAAAGCGAAAGACCAATAAGTGTTCTTGTTTGCATATGTTCCCATCACCATTGTTGATTGATAGATATAATTAAAAATCTAAATCTCTAGTTGGGCAAGAAAGAAAGCTTTTTGCTCGGGAATTCTCTAGTCGAATTGTTGCGTTCTAAGCATGACCAGAGTGCATCCGATCACTACTTCTGCGCCTTGAGCTTCAAATTTCTTCTCTAAAGCGGGATTTTCCGTCCCAGGATTGAAAATAACTCGCTTAGGTTTAGAGCTTAAAAGCAGATCCTGATATTTGTCAGAAATTTGCGGATTCACATAAAGAGTCAGGGTGTGGAAAGTGGTGTTAATCTTTTTGAGCTCTTCTTCCTGGCGAGGGTTAATCGTCACCACTTCGTGTTTGTAATCATGAAGAAGATTGGCCGCCATATTCGAGTAGCGCTCCGGGTTTTCAGAGTATCCAAAAACGACAACTTTCATAAGTCACCTCGTATGAGTTAAGACGAACAGCTCACTGACAGATTTTTATATTTGACCGGTGCTGGTTTAGACCACTCGTGGAAGTCCTCCCACTCGGCAAAGGGGTTTGTAAGCACCTGGAAAACTAAAGGCATCATCGACGCGTCTTCAATGGCCATCTGAGCGATATAGTTTCTTAAAATAAATTTCGGATTACGCCCGAGCATCTTTTCGTGACGGGAAGATTCATCCTCTTCTTCAATCACAAGTCTTTGTTCGTAACGAGCAAGCCATTCTTTGAGTTCTGGATTATCAAATCCATTTAAGACTAAGCTTCCTTTTTCATAGCGAGAAAGCGCACGGAAGAATTGAGTGTAATCAATCTTACTTGTCACCAGCATGTTGAGCATACCTCTTAGTAAGTCCTCATCATCCAGGTGCATTTTATAAAGCCCACACTTTTCTAAAAGCACTCTTCTGTATTCATATAAGAAAAGCGGTGGATAAGTCTCCAGCGTCCTCTTTCTGTCTTCTTCATTGATAAAATCAGCGAGGGCCTCCCCAAGTCTTTCCAGGTTCCACATGCCGATTCCCGGCTGATTCCCCAGACTGTAGCGGCCTTCATGATCAGAGTGGTTGCAAACATGATCCTGATCGAAGTGATCGATAAAGCCGTAAGGGCCGTAATCAAGTGTCAGTCCCAATAAAGACATATTGTCAGTGTTTAAAACTCCATGACAAAAACCAACCGCTTGCCAGTTGGCAAAAAGCTTCGCCGTTCTCTTTATGACTTCTTGATAAAAAAGCACATAACGGTTTGGATGATCGTGGTATTCGCGGAAATAATGGGAAATTGCAAACTCCACAAGTTCTTTAAGCTCTTCTTTTTGATTGGTGTGCGCATAATATTGGAAATGACCAAAACGCAGAAAACTTTCGGCCACACGTAAAACGATGGCGCTCTTTTCAATTTCTTCGCGATAGACATCATCTGCACCGGTAATCACGGCCAGTGCTTCAGTGCTCGGGATTCCCAACGCCTTTAAATGAGCGCTCGCCAGGTACTCTCTGATGCTTGATCGCACCACGGCCTTGCCATCACCCATGCGGGAAAATGGTGTGAGTCCAGAGCCTTTTAGTTGCAGCTCAAAGTGCTCACCTAAATGGTTTTTGACTTCTGCCAGTGTAATGGCCCGTCCATCACCTAAGCGTGGAACGTAATGGCCAAACTGGTGGCCCGAATAAAAGCTAGCACCAAAAAAGAGCCCTTCAAAATCCAGGTCTCCATTCAAAAAACGCAGAAACGAAGGAGCATCCTTGAGTGAAGGATCAAGCTCCATGCGTTCAAACAGGTCAGTATTTAAATGTAAAAGTTTTGGTTCTTTAAGCGGCGTAGGTTTAACTTGGGCATAAAGAAAAGGGGCCTTCTTATAGAGGCGGTTGGTGTATTCTAAATCAGCTAATTTTTTTCCCATATTTACTTACATGATCATCGATAAAATCTGAAAGTGCATTTTCGTCAGACGAATCTCCTAATGACTGGAGCTTCTTATAATGATTCCTGTCTTCTTCAGTTTTAGCAAACATCACCATCTCGGGTAAAGCTTTTTTCACTTCTTCACGAGTCATGCGCTTCTTATTGAATTCTACGCAAATTAGGCACATGTTACTTCTCCTGTTATAGAGTTGAGATACTTACTACTTGCGGTGTCCACCGGAATTGGCACTTTTTAAAGATCCGCTTAAAGTAATTTTATCACGAATTTTTGAAAAAAAAGCACAAATAAGTCATGAATATTCATCAATTCTTGTCGGATATTCTTGAAAAAACTTTAATCCCTGAAAAACTCACTTCCTAAATCGCTATAATCAAACCACCTAATAGCCTTTGATTTTGAAGTAGTTCGTTTACTGAAGTTGCACGTTTTGTTGTTATCAAAATCAGAGTTTCGGAAAAGATCAAATCTTTGACGTTAGATGGGGACGTTCATGCTATTAAATCTTTCTCGAGGCAAAAAGCATTTGCTTATTGCCCTATGCCTTCTCGTTCTTGGTGCCTGTAAGCAAAGTGAGTTCTACGAAAAACAAGGCCTTTCTGAAATCAGTACACCTAGTGGAGACACTGGCGGTAATGGCGGCGGAATTGTGCCTGGTGGTGACGGTGGCGGCAGCACTGGTGGAGGAAACACCGGTGGTGGTGATACTGGAACTGGCGGTGGAAACACTGGTGGCGGCAATACCGGTGGTGGAAACACAGGAGATAACGGCGGTGGCGGTGGAACAACAAATCCTCCGGTAGTTGTTAATCCTCCAGTGACAGAACCTCCTGTTGTCACTCCTCCGGTGACTAACCCTCCAGTAACTAATCCACCTGTTGTCGTCAATCCTCCAGTGGTAAACCCACCGGTAGTTGAGCCACCGATTACAGAGCCAGTTGTGATCTTAAACGACCGTTCAGAAATCTTCACTCAAAACAAAGGGAAGAACGGTGACGTCGACATCCTATGGGTCATTGATGACTCTGGATCAATGGCGGATGAACAGGATGCTCTAGGGAAAAACTTTCAGTCATTCATTAACCAATTTATCGAAAAGGATATCGACTTCAAGATGGCCATCACAACGACAGATGGGACATCGACAAGAAATGGGAAAATGGTTGGTGATAGTGCAAAACTGACTAGTGCTTCTGCAAAAGGAAATAAAACTGCGTTCCTAAATAACTTTACGAAATGGGTAAAGGTAGGAACATCTGGATCAGGGATTGAGCAAGGATTAAAAACATCTGCAAGTTTTATGGACCGTTACGCTTCAAGCTTTTTAAGACCAGATGCTTTCTTAGTTGTGGTTTACATCTCTGATGAGGAAGACCAGTCAGACAAAAAAGTGCAAGAGTATCTTGATAAGCTTCAAGCTCAGAAAACAAACAAAGGGATGGTTAAGGCCTACTCTATCGTAACAGTGAAAAACTATGGGAACCAATGGGAGACTATCGGTAACCGTTACAAAGAAGTTGCCACTGCGACAGCTGGTATTACTGCCGACATTAAGCAAGACTTCTCTACTATCCTTCTGGATATGGGGGGAAGAATTGTCAACTTAATGGATAGTTTTGCTCTTAATGAATCTCCTTACGAAGACAAAGTAGACGTTTATGTTAACAACGTAAAAGTCAGCTCTGGTTACGTCTTTAATGCTGCCCAAAGAACTGTAAAGTTCGATGCTAATTCTCTACCTGCCGAGGGATCTAAAGTTGAAGTTCGCTATAAAGTTAAAGCGACAGTATTAGGAGCCATTTAATGAAACTAGAATTTAGAAATATTATCGCTCTTTCACTTGTTTCATTCACCCTAAGCGCACCCGCGCTTAGGGCTGATGAAAAAGACTTATATGATTTTATGTGGCTGGATCCAGATAAAAAAGTATACGTTCTTCAGAATAAAGTTCACAAAAAAGACAAAACTGTTTACCTGAACCTTGGTTACGGTATGGGTCTATCATCAAACTTCCAAGACACCTCAATGGTTCACACCAATGCAGGTTTCTACCTGACGGAAGAATGGGCGGTGGAACTTCTGTACACTAAGTACAGCAACAGTGACAACGAAGCCATGGAAAACTTAAAACGCTTAAACGGCTCTATTCCGTTTATCAGAAAAACTGACAGCAACTATGGTGTGGTAGCGAAGTGGTCTCCTTTCTACGGGAAGATCAATACGTTTAACAAAATTTTCTACTTTGACTGGAACTTAGGTCTGGGGCTTGGGAAACTGAACACGTCTAGTAACGCGACTTCAGTTGCTGTTCCAGCTCAGGCCAACACATACAAAGATGAAAAGTACACTTCAGTGATTGCAAAAACAGGTCTTAGTTTCCATGCAACAAAAAATATTCATATCGGTGTAGACCTGATCATGAATAACTACAAGGCCCCAGGACCGACAGTTAACGGTAAGACTCCAAGCTCAAAGCTTAGACAAAATACTGATGCCATCCTGACAATCGGGGTCTCTTTCTAATTTATAAAATCTTAGAGGTCATATGAAATACTTAGCACTGTTAATCGCTCTTCTTACAGTCACATCGCAGGTGCATGCTTCTGCTAAAGGTGCTTATGAACTTTATCAAAAAGATAAATCAAAGACCCGCGACAAGAAAATTGCTCACGAGTTGATTGAAGGATCTTACTATTTTAGTGCGATCCCCTACATCAATAACTACCTTGAAACCAACAATGAAATCGACCCTGAACTTGAAGCTGACATTGAAACACTGGTTCTAAAGACTGGTACAATGGCCGTTTTAAACTTGGATGAAAAACGCCTGGAGAGCTTCAACATTCCATCGATCTCACTGATTCTGGGGACGAGACTTTTTAACAAGGATCAGAATGCCAAGGCCTATGAAATCCTTTCGCGCATCCCTGAAACTCACCAATTTTCTGCTGAGGCGGCCTTGATTAAAGGGACGATCAGAAACATGGAACGCAAAAATATTGAAGCTCTTAACCTGTATGAAGCTTGTGTGAAAAAATCAACAGCACAAGAATCAAACGTTAAGGGTGAAAAACTTAAGCGCTACTACAATTACCTGAAAGAGACTTGTATCATTAGAACTGCAAGAGTGAAAATCGAAGAGAAAAAATACGAAGACGCTCTTACAACTTATGAACAAATCGACAAACGCTCTTACAAATGGCCATATATCCTGATGGATCAGGCCTGGGCACACTACTACCTAAAAGACTATAACCGCGCTCTTGGTCTGACAGTAACGTACAAAGCTCCACTACTAGAAAGTTACTTCTTCCCAGAAGCGGAAGTTTTAATGGCCCTTTCTTACTACAACCTATGTCTGTGGGATGATTCACTAAAAGTTGTTGATCACTTTTATGAGTTCTACCAACCAAAGGCCCAGGCGCTAAAAGACATTCTTGGTAAAAACAAAATGTCTCACACTTACTTCCTGGATCTTTATTATGCAGACCCAGAAACCAGAGGGAACTTAAACCCATTCATCAGAAACCTGATCACTCAAACGAGAAAGCAGGTTAAGTTCAACCTGGACTTAGCGAGCTTAAAAGCGGCTAAAGATGAGCTGGCCTTATTAAAGCGCCTAAAAAACAGAAATGAATTCACAGAAAACCTTGAAGGGAACCTGGATTCAACAATCGGTTTTATCAGCGCCAAGATCAACCACTATATTAAAAAAGAGATTTTCACTTTCGTTAACGAGATTCACAAGCACAGCTACTCGATGTTCAACCTGAAACTAGAGCTTCTGTCGAAGAAACGCGATGACATCTACAATGCCAAGGCTATCGCTGAAGCAGGTCGTTCTCGTGGTTCTGATGTGAACATCAACAGAAAGACGAGCCAGTACTTCTTTGACTTCAACGGTTCTTTCTGGGCCGATGAACTTGGGGACTACTCTTTTGGTCTTCAGTCTGCCTGTGTCGATAACAAAAAAGTGGCCAATAAATAATTAAGGGACAAATTATGAAAATATTAGCTGTCACAACATTATCACTTCTTTTTTCTTCTGGGCTTATGGCCCAGGAGGAAAAGAAAAACGTTATTTATAAATATAAAGAATATGAAGTCATCGACCTTGGGAGTTTAGAGATCAAAGGACAGATCATGGCCCCAGGGGACTTAACAGTTAACGAAAGAGAACGCCAATCTTTTAAACGCTCGCTGCTTGAAAAAAATAACTTTGACTTTGAAAACCGCAGAGAAATTGAAAACCTACGCTAATTGCACTTAATATTGACGTTAATCCTCCGCACATAAAGAGGGCATTTCATGAAAACACTCCTACTTCTTCTTACACTACTCTCAGCTAACGTTTCTTTATCGCAAGAAGCTCCACAAACTGGAGCTATGACGTCCGCTCCGGCGTTTGATCAGGAACGTTGGAAAAAATTAATGGTCTTAATCGACAGCGAAATCAAAACGATTAAGGGAAACCGTTATTCAGGGCCAGAGCTTAAGCACCGTCTGTTTGAGCTTTACTCAGAAAAAATTAAGCTGATTAAAGAAAAGGAAAACTTAAACCTGCTTAAGGCCGATGCCAGTGTGGTTATTAAGAATGGGAAAGAAACGTTCTTTAAAGCGTCTCAAGAGCAGTACAAAACAGCTCAGAGCTACGCTTTAACTATTATTTCACAATACCCAAAATACCAAAGAATCGCCGAAATCTACTACGCCCTGGCGATTAACTCTCGCGACTACGGGACAGCGTCAGATACTGAACGTTTCTTAAAACTTGCTATTGCCAACAGCACTGGCGAGTCTAAAACAATGTACAACGCCAAAACGGCTCTGGCAGAATACTACTATAACAACAAACGCTACCATGAAGCGGTCGTTTATTATAATGACGTTCTTAAAAACCCGGACGATGAATGGTACGGAAAGCACCTTTACAACGCCGGCTGGTGTCACCTTAAAGAAAGAAATTTCAAAAAGGCCCTGGACCTGATCAAGCTTTCATATGAAACAACAAAAAATAAAAAATACGTTTCAATGAAAGAGCAGATTTTTATGGCCATCGGGATCTTCTTCGTTCAGGCCGATGCTACTTATGAAGGGGTTGAATTCTTCGAAGCTAACGCTAACCCATCTGCTCCTCACCTGCTTGGACTCGCACTTTCATCAATGAACAAAAACAACTTCTCAATGACAGATGAAGTTTTAAAAGCTGCGCTTAAAGATACAAGAAAAAGAAAAGACCCTAACGGTGAAATGAAAGTTCGCCTGACTCAACTTGACGTTTACCGCGAAAGTAAAAAAGACGACCAGTACTTTGATACGGCCAACAGTATTCTTGAGCTACACAAGAAAAACAAACTGGATAAAGATGACCTTTTCCAGGCACAAAACAAGATCAAGGAAGTTGCCGGGTTCATGCAAATCAACCTGATCAAAGACAAGTCAAAAGACCCGGTTGTTTATAGCAAAGACGATTACAAAAAGATCATGAGATACTTTGATATTCTTTCAAGCTTAGATCGTCCAAACAAAAAACTATACCGCTACTACCAGGGGGAAACTGCGCTTTCAGCTCAGGATTACCAGGTAGCACTTAAGTACTACGTGCGTGCGGTGATGAATGCGAAACTGACAAAAGATAAAAATGAGACGACAAGAAAGTCTCTGGATGCGATGCTAGCGACAATTGAGTTAGCGAAACTTCCAAAAGCAAAAGAAGACGAATACACCATTTTCGCCTTCAAAAATTTTGTGATTTTCTACCCACAATCAGATAAGTCACAAGCAATTTACCAAAAGCTCTTTAACAAGTATTTTGAACTAAACCGTATCAAAAAAGCGGTTAATATCCTGATGGTGTACAAGTACTACTACAAAAGTGATGAAAACATTCACCGCGAGATGTTGACTCAGATTCTTGATTACTACATCAAAGAAAAGAATACGGATAAACTTGCTTTCTGGATTGGAAAAATTGAAAAAGGTTACCTGAACTTCTCTAAAGAATACATCGAGAACTCAATTGCGGTTCTTGGGGGGCTTCTGTTTAACAAGTACCAGGCACTAGAGAAAAAAGGACAAATCAAAGAAGCGATGAAAGGATACGAGTCAATCTACGACTCAAAACAATACCCAAGAAGAACAAAAGCTGAAGCGGCCTATGCTATCGCGGCCCTTTCTCTTGAACAAAACAAAGGGAAAGACTCATATAAATGGTTAAAGAAAAGCTTAGACCTGTATGACGATAAGGACCTGATCAAGGTTACTGGGTCTCTATACGTTCTGGCAAAAGGATACAGACTTCTACAAAACGTAGAGACATCTAACGAAGTCGCTCTAATGACGGCAAGACGTTTTTGTAAAGACCTTTACAAAAACAAAGAAGACTTCTACCAGTTAATCAACGAGAACACGATCATTCACAAAATGAACATCGGGACTCTGATTAAAGTGGAAGAAGAATTCAAAAAATGTGACCTAAGCGAAAAACTGATCACGAGAACTCAAAATGAAAACATGGAGCGTATGATTTACGCTGATAACTACAAAGAAGCTATCACCTACTTCAAGGCCCATGCTGAAAACATGACTCTTAAAAATATGATGGATAAATACGTAAGATACAAATTCTACCAGAACCCTGAGGTAGTGAAAAAAGACATCGCAGACCTTCAGCCCATCCTGGACCTCTCGGCCATCACGACTCAATACGAGTACGTGACAGAGTTCGCTAAAAAGGCCCTGGAGATGAAGTTCGTCTTCACAGAGGAAGAAAAGTTCAACGAGGACAAGTTTAACTCGGAACTAGAGCAGTATTTTGCCATGATTGGAGAGCTTAATAACGAGGCCGTATCCCTTTCTAAAAACTCTGGGCCACAGGAAGTTATCATGATTAGAAACGTCCTGGGAAAACCATACTTTTCATTAGTAAAAGCTGTTAGAAACTACATCCCAAAAGGGGTAGATGATAAGTATTTAGAGGGGTTTAAACAGGGAATGCGCCAAATTACTGAGTCACTGATCTCTAAGGGCCTGCAAGTTGATCGCGAAAAAATGGCCTTTTTAGAGAAAAATAATTATTTTTTCGAAGTTCAAAAAAATGATATAGTCGGTTTAGAAAAAAATAATTCATTGGAAAAAGCACTTAATTTTCACTCGGCGATTCTCTTCTCGAACACTTTAGACATTGGGACTTCAAATAGTAATAGAGTGGTTGCAGGACAATAATGAGTATGAAAACCAAAACAACATTCGCCCTACTTGCTCTCGCTGTTTTAGCTGCTAGTTGTGCAGGGCCAAGTTTTAATAACCAGATCCAGAAAGACCAGTATGACCTTTTAGCTGAAGAATCGTTCATGCGCTATAACACCAATCGCCTTCAGGCGATGGAGTCGCCAAAACGCGATTTCATCTCTCTGGCGCTGGTTGCTTGCCACCAGCAAAAAATCGCTAAAGGCCAGGGGATGCTAGAAGAAAAAATGCACCAGAATAAAACTAACCCGTTTTACTGGAATGCTCTGGGAACTTGTTACTCACTTAACAAGGACTACCCTAAAGCAATCTTTTATTACGAGCTGGGAATGGAAGCAACCAGAGCTTCAAACAAGGACATGAACGACTCGCAAAAGAAACTTGCTGAGGCGGTTATCTCCAACAACCTTGGGTTAATTCACCTAGTGTTTAAACGCTTTAATGAGGCTTACGACGCTTTTAAGAAGGCCAATACTATCGTGCCTAGTTACTTCACTCCGGACTTCAATATGGCCCAGCTGTATATCGAGTTCAATGAAAACAACAAGGCGCTGGATATCTTAAAAAAACTGGAAGCAAAAAATAACGAAGATATCGACCTTCTCTACTCTCTGGCACTGATTTATTTTAGACAAAACGATATGGATAAATCGTTTTCATATATCTCAAAGATCCAGCGCGACTACTTAAACCGCGCGGACATTGTAGGTCTTTACGCTTACAACCTGATGAGAAAAAACCGTCTGGAAGAAGCGAAAGCGATTTTAGAAAAAAGAACATACGCAGCTGAATACAATAAAAGAAATGAGTTGATCCTAGATGAAGTTAACCAAAAGATTAAGGATACACCAAAAGAAGTTCCTGTCCCCAAGAAGTAATTCGTAGCTCTCTCAAAGTTGAACCTGTTAAACATTTAAACGCGGATCTAGAGTAGATTCTCTAGAGAACTATGTCCAAAGGAGTACGTATGCATTTTATTGAAATTTTTAAGCAAGGTGGATTTATCATGTGGCCTCTACTGGCCTTCTCTGTAGCGATCTGGGTTATCACAATCCATAAGATTCTGCAGCTGACGAAATTTCAAAAAGAGGCCAAGCACTATGTGAATGAAGCCACAAGAATCGTGGAGACACAAAAACTTCACGAAATGGAATACCTATATAAAAACTGTCCGGAAGTTATTGCTAAAGCTCACTACGCTGTCTTTGATGAATCATCATCAAGAGAAGACTATGAGCAAAGACTACAAAGACGTCTGGATGAAACCAACTCTCACCTAAAGAAAAATATGTGGATGCTTGGTACAATCGCCTCTTCAGCACCGTTCGTAGGATTATTTGGTACAGTTTGGGGGATCATGGAATCATTTAAACAAATCGGTTCATCTGGTAAGGCCGGGTTCTCGGTTGTTGCCGGATCAATCTCTGAGGCCCTGATCGCTACTGGTTCTGGTATTGCGGTCGCGGTTATCGCGGTTATGTTCTACAACTATCTCAACGTAAAAGTTGCGGCCACAGCTAAGGAGTTTAAACACTCGCTTGGGGATATGGCCGATCAGTTCAACTCGATCAAGAGATAATTATTAGTAGACGTTAATCTTCACCGCAGGAGTTCTTTATGAGTATGAAAGTTGGAAATGATGATAATGATGAGGATATCGTAGCAGACATTAACATGACCCCGCTTATCGACGTTATGTTAGTTCTTTTGATTATCTTTATGGTTTCTTCGACAGCAGCACTGGAATCAGGAATGGATATCGAACTTCCTAAGACAGCGCTGACAAATGAAAAGAAAGAAGCCGAGATCCTGGTTATCTCTCTTGGGAAAGATGGGAAAGTGGCCGTTCAAGGAAAGGCCGTAGTACCGGAAGAGATCACTAGAAAAATCGCCAGCGAGCTTAAAAACCTAAAAACCGACTCAGTTATCCTTGAAGGAGACACTGCTGCCAACTTAGGTAGAGCTGTTGAGCTGATGGATATGGCGAAAGTTGCAGGAGCTAAAAACTTCTCAATTGCCGCTGAAGAAGGCAAGAAAAACTAAGTTGTAGGTGGTGCGCTCATGATACCAACATTAAGACCAATAAAAGTGAACCATCATCGCGGAAAAATCGCCGCGAAGCTGGTCATACCTACAAGACACTATACCAAGGACGAGTCCAACCGCGATTTTATCAAAAAAGCGATCATGGCCTCCCTCTTTCTCCATGCGATAGTGTTTGTAGTGAAATTCCCCGCTCATAAGATCGAGGAAGAAAAGAAAGAAAAACTTGCTGCAATTAAAATGAACTTCATTACTCCCCCTGAATCATATAAGGAGCTAAAGAAGAAAATTGAGAAGCAAGAACAACTGCAAAAGGTGGCGACGATGACGGATCCTGGGGTCCAAAAAGTCACAACGAATGAAGCAGGAAAAACAGGAGATCCTACTCAGGCGCTGGATCAAAAAGTTCAGAAGTCTAAAAAGGGATCGGCCAAAGCAGGACCTCTTTCAAGTCCAAACGTCGCAGGGGCGACAGGACTGGGAGACTCTGCTCAGAAGGGATACGAATTTAAAGGTAAAGGACTAAAGGCACTAATGGGTAACAGTGCCACCATGACAATTGCTGCCGGAGCTGGGACTGAGGGAAGTCGCGGATTAACTAGTGGTACGGGAATTGGTAACAAAGGTTCTAATTTAACCGGAGACTACCGCGCCCCTGCCGGAATCGGCGATGGATCGGGACACCTTCTTGGGAAAGATGCTGTCGGTAACTACGACCGCTCTACAACCACAAGAGGTCTCGCTAACAAAAAAGGAATTGATACAGCATTCGTTCAGGCAGACACTGTTGTCATGGGATCAATTGAACCTGAAGTGTTAAGAAAAATTCTTCAGGAGTACTTGCCTCAATTTAAGTTCTGTTACCAACAGGAACTTCAGGAACACTCGGAAAAGATCAAAGGGATTGTAGATTTGAACTTCCGTATCGAAGGTGATGGAAAAGTTTCTACTGTTAATATCAAAACGGCACAGACACAGTTCTCTCCAAAAGGGATCTCGTGCATGGCCAACATTTTACGAATTATTGATTTCCCAAAACCGAAGGGAGGGGGTCTGGTAGACGTACGCCAGCCACTGAACTTCTTCTCTGAGAGCACGAAGATCTAGGACAAAGGGCCCGCGCTAGCGGGCCTTTTTTTGTCTTATTTTATCTAGGAAGAAATTCAAACTCTACTTTCCCTTCTTTATTCATCGTCAAATAAGCATCAAAAGGTTTTCCGGCCTTTGATTTAAAACCTTTAATCAAATCGGTTTTTTTATCGGCCATGAGTTTTTTTACCTGAGTCTCACTAAGCTTCTTCTTTGCCACCACTTTCCAGATAGTAAATTGGCAGCCTTCTTTCCAGCGAGAGCAGCTGTATGATTTTGGAAAATCCTTAATCTCGGCGCCACAAATAGGACAAGGACCAAGGTTTGAAACTTTCGCCGGGACTTTTGGCCCGTAAGTTTTTCCACCATAAGATTTAGGTTTTGATTTATCGCGAGGAACTCCTTCAATCGCCTTCCATTCATTAGTTGCCGTCTGAATGAAGTCGTTGATCTTGTCTAAGAAATCCAAGTCGTCAGTTTCCCCTTCGGCCATACTCTGAAGGGCAAGCTCCAGCTTCGCTGTCTGCGAGACGCTGGTCAGTTCGCGGGTCTTAGGCATATCGTTGAGTCTATCGACAAGAAGAATTCCTTTTTCCGTCGCTTTTAAATTCTTCGCCGCCCTTTCAACGTAGTTTCTTTTTAAAAGTGTCTCGATGATTTGCGCGCGAGTGGCCTGAGTCCCTAAACCAATTTCAGTTCTAAAGATTTTTTTCAAGTCTGACTCATTAACTAGTCTTGCTGGATTGGTCATGTCATAAAGCAGTGAAGCTTCAGTGTACTCAAAAGGAGGTTTTGTCTTTTTCGACTCCACTTCTCCATTTGCAAAGACACCTTCTTCATTCAATGAGATTTCCGGAAGAATCTCTTCGCTTTCTTTTCCTTCAAGCGCTTTAAAACCAATCTCAATGATCTTTTTCCCACGGGCCTTAAACAGGTTGTTCTCGCAGGTAATTTCCACATCAGTTTCCAGGTAACGGTGATTTTCCAGGAAGTTTGAAATAAAACGCTTTAAAACCAAATGAAAAATCTTTCCTTCTGGAGAAGACTCATCTCCGCTAAAATCTTTTAAAGGAATAAGACCGTGGTGATCCGTCAGCCTTGAATCATCAAAAACAGTTTTGTTTTTTACACTGACTTTAAAACCAGCAAACTTAAGAAAATGTTCTGGATAGAGATCTTTAAACTTAAAAACCAATCCCCTCACCAGGTCAAAAGAAGATGTCGCCATAACTTTTGAATCAGTTCTCGGGTAAGAAAGGCATTTGTATTTTTCGTAAAGTGACTGGGCAATCTCCAGCGTTCTCGACGCTGAAAAGCCATAGAGCATATTGGCCTGTCTTTGGAGTTCAGTCAGAGAGTATAGGCCTTGAGGGTAAGATGTCTTTTCTGTTTCATTTAAAACAGAAATCACGGCCTTCTTATTCTGAACTTTTTTAAGCAGCTCATCGAAGAAATCGCGCTTATCTTGTCTCTTCTCATCTTCTTTTTTCTTTGGATCAAACCAATAGGCGGAGACCACGCCGTTTTTAAATTTAAATTTCCCTTTAAACTCGAAATAATCCTGAGGAATAAATGTATCAATCGCTTTTCTTCTTTCAACCAGGAGACTTAAAACTGCAGTCTGCACTCTTCCAATAGAAAAGAGATCGTTAAGTTTAATGGTCGCGAGTCTTGAAAGGTTCATCCCCACCAACCAATCCGCTTTTTGGCGAGCTCTTCCCGCAATAAAAAGACGGTCGTACTCGTAAAGGGGCTTTAGGTTTTTCATCTCTTGATGAATAACATCTTTAGTAAGGGCCGCTGACGTCCAGAAACGAAAGGCCTTCATCTTTGCCCTTCCTTCATTTAAAATCAGGCGGGCAATGAGCTCTCCTTCTCGTCCAGCATCGGTAGCAACAATAAGTTTTTCAATATCAGAACGCTTGAGGATTCGCTTAATCACATCAAGTTGTTTTTTCGTTTTGGGTTGAGCTTTAAATTTAAACTCAGAAGGAATGATAGGAAGTGTAGTTAAACTCCACTTCTTATAGGCGGCATCGTAATCTTCAGGATCATAAGGGGCCAGCAAATGCCCGATGGCCCAAGTAATGACGTATTGATCATTTTCAATAAAACCATCTTGTCCTTTCCCCGCAGCACCAAGGGCCACAGCAAAATCACGCGCAACAGAGGGTTTTTCAGTAAGAATGAGAGTCTTCATCATGATCAGTATAAAACTCTTAAAAATAAAAAAGGGCCAGAATAATCTGACCCTTTTTTATATGACTTTCAGTTTAGAAAATTATAGTTCAGCAGCTGTTGGTTTGTACCAGCAAAGAGGACGCATACCTAATTCGTATCCATCTCTCTTAAGACATACACCTTTAAGTGCATCTTTACCGTCTACATCATCAGAGATCGCTTTATCACAAAGAGATCCTTGGAAGTATGTATCAAGACGACATTGAGCTGCTGGGTGGTTGTCGTTAGTTCTAGATACTTTTGATGTATCTGGAGTTGTGAATTTTACGTTTGAGTTTCCACCTAGGTCACCAAGTAGCATAGCAAGTGATTTACCTGCCATTGATACACGCTGACATAGAGCGATTTCAGACTCAGACTTGTAGATCTGCTGACATTTTGCAGTTGCTTCAGCATCTACTTCCATTTTTGAAACGATTGCAATGTTATCATCGTTTTCAAGAACTCTTCTCATACACTTTAGACCAGCGAAGTAGTCAGCTTGACCTTCGTTAGAAGCCCATGCAGATCCCCATCCGCCTTTTCTAGGAGCTCCACCAATGTGGTGACCTAGTTCGTGACATACTACCATCATGAATCCATCAACAGTGACTAGAGGGTGACGAGCAAGACCTCCGTACATGTTAACTTGCCAAGTAGTACCCATTTGTTGAGCTGACGCGTTAACTGTTTCGTCATCCCATCTGTTGTTCATAACTAGCTTTCCGCCTTTTTCTTTTACGATTGGCTCGTAAACAGAAGATACACGGCTGATTGCATTAAGGAACATTTCCTTAGTCATGTTGTTTGCAGCTTTATCGCCTACAGCGATTTTTAAGTTATTTTCTGGAGCGAATCCACCAGTTCCGTGAACGTCGCAAGAAAATGCTTGGAAAGATAAAGTCGTTGCCATCAGTGCAACTAAAATCCCTTTTGTCATATAAAGTCCTCCGTAACAAATATTAGGAATGGGTTAATTCTTGCGATTTAAAAACAATCTGGAAAAGAAAATATTCTTTCATTACCTGACATTTCAAGACGGATACTGACAGAGATCGTTTTTCATTGGGAGAAAATAAAAAAGGGGCTTCCGAAGAAGCCCCTGCTGTCAATTTTTTGGCGTATCTTTTTTGACGTTTTAGATCTCGTTTGAGCCTGGTTTGTACCAGCAAAGAGGACGAACTCCACGAGCGTACCCATCTTTTTTAATACATGTACCTGGGATAGCGTCGTCTTTTGAAACGTTTTCATCGATCGACTTATCACATAGCATACCTTGGAAGTAAGTATCTAGGCGACACTGAGCTTGTGGGTGAGCATCGTTAGTTTGTCTTACAACTTTTTTATCTGGTGTATTGAAGTTTACGTTAGCGTTTCCACCAAGTGATCCAAGAAGTGATCCAAGTGACTTCCCTGCCATTGCGATACGCTGACAAAGAGCTACTTCAGATTCAGACTTATAAACGGCCTGACATTGTTTTGTCGCTTCTGCATCGATCGTCATACCAGCAACGATAGCGATGTTGTCGTCGTTTTGAAGAACTCTTCTCATACATTTTAGACCTGCGAAGTAGTCCGCTTGTCCTTCGTTAGATGCCCAGTCAGTGTTTCTGTCGTATCTTGGAGCTCCACCGATGTGGTGACCAAGTTCGTGACATACTACCATCATGAAACCATCGTCAGTTGTCAGTTTGTGACGAGCAAGACCACCGTACATGTTTACTTGCCATGTAGTCCCGTACTGTTGAGCTGAAGCGTTTACAGTGTTGTTTGTCCAAAGGTTATTCATCTTTAGAGTTGCACCCATTTCAGAAATGATTGGTGAGTATACAGCTTCTACGCGTCCGATGATTGAAAGGAAGCGCTCTTCTGTCATGTCCCCTGCCATTTTATCGTTTACACCGATAGATAGGTTGTTTTCAGGTAAGAATCCAGAATTTCCGTGTTGGTCACAAGCGATGCTTGCCGTTGAAAGTGTCATAGTAAGAGCAAGTGAACTAAGTAATAGAGATTTTTTCATATATGTCCTCCGTAACAAACGATGAAAATCAAAACGTAACTCTATCCTGACACTTTCTTTAAGTTTCGGTTGGAAATTAATCTGTCAATTTCTTGCAGAAGCTTTGTCTAAATAGCGGAGTGATTAAGTGCTCTTTTCTTTTTTAAGGAATCCTTTATGATCATTAGATATGAAAACTACAACCCTGCTCCTGTCTTTTTTCCTTATGACGACAACTTTTGCCCGCGCTGAAGATGCCCGAGAATGGAGCGCTTCACTTGGTGCAGGTTTTGTTTTTAAAAAGAATTTGCGCAAAGAAAATACATACGAAAACATGGATAAAAAATGGATCGTCAAACCCATTCCTCTTGTGCAAGCAAGTTATGGCCGGGTTTCTCTTGGGCCTCAAGGCCTCTCATTTATGGCCCTTGGTTCCAAGATGGCAAACGTCACGCTCTTTATTAAACGCGATGGTGATCGCTATCATGGCGCGGGAATGATCCCACGAAAAGATTCGGCCTTTGCTGGAATCTCGGCAAAGTTTTTTAGCTACGGTTTAAATATCTCTCACGATATCCACGGTCGTTCTAAAGGAACAGTGGTGCAGTTAAATTATGGAAAGATGTTCTTAATTTCAGAGAAATTTTTTCTCTTAACCAACTTCGGCCTGGACTGGTTTGATGATAAGTACGCTGAGTACTACTACAACGTCAGGTCTCATGAAGCGACGGCCACTCGCCGCGAGTACCATCTTAATAACTACCTTCAACCGAGTGTCGGGATTCTTCCGGTCTATAAGCTTACAGAGAAGTCTTCATTAATGGGGGCGCTGAATACCAAGTTGGTTAATAAAGACGTGAGAAACTCGCCAACAATGAACGGCGACAAGCTGGAGTTCGGTGGACTCTTTGGCTACAACTATAATTTTTAGGAATTATTTTTTGGTTAACATGTGCTCTATTTCCGCCACAATTTTTCTGTAGGTCGGAAGCTGGTAGCGCAGTTTGAGATGTGAGAGAATCAACGCAAAATTCGGTTCATTTCCCTGCTCTAGAAGTGCCGTCACAAAGTCTTCAATCACTACAAAGAAAATCGCCATCGGCGAAATCCCGGCCGTTATCACTTCCGGAAAACCAACCCCATTGGAAACACCGTGGTGTTGTTTAATGATGATATCGACACCTTGAGGAAGTCGTGGGTAACTTTGAACTAATAGGGCCGCTTGATGGGCGTGATTTAAAACCGCGTCTCTTTCTCGCGATGTAAGATTGGCCTTTTTTAAAGCTTCGTTATCCATGATCTTTAAAAGCTTTTCATCATCCAGGTAAATATCGTGAAAGAAACTCACCATTGAAAGTTTTTCCAGCATGACCGATTGCTGATCCTGGCTTCCCCACTCCATCTTTGGCAGAAGTGTGTAAGACATCAGGCATATAAGGTAGGATCTTCTATAGGAATAGCTCAATTGATTGTCTAAAAGTTTTCTTAGCAGTGAGCCCAGCTTATCTGTCTTAGTAATCTGCGTTCTGATTTGGTGAACCGTTTGATCGACCATGGCCACACAAGTTGATGTGATCCCCAAAGACTTAATGAGGTCACTACTGATAACAAAGGAGTCCCCTGTCTTCACCACGGCTTCATCAATAGACACTGGCTTTTTAAGATTTCTCAAAGACTGAGTCAGAAGACCGTTCATAAAAAGCTCGCGCTCTTCTTTTAAGATAAAAAATTCACGCAATCCCAGGTCTTCATATTTTTTTAAGCTCTCTTTTGTGAAGTTTTCACCAAAGTGCAAACGCTTTACATACTCATCCCCACTTTTTTTAGCGAGCTTGATATAGACATCGCACGGAGAGAGGTTCATGAGATAAAAATAATTGATGGGAAAAGGAATGTAGTCTGGAAGTTTTAAATGAGAGAACTCTTCCTTTTTAAGGTTGAGGGCCTTCAGGACCAATCGGTTGAGCTCTTCAATTCTCAAGCGATCAGAAACCATGGCAAACTTCTTATAAGTGTGCTCGAACTCTCCGATCACAATGAGCGGAGTTCTTAAAGAATCATCATAAATGACATTGAGAAAAAGGGCAGCGATCGCTTCGCTGGGATGATCGGCCGTTTCTTCAGAATTATTGCGAACGACGAATAAATCAAAATACTCGCCCTTTTTGACGACCTCAACAGCTTCTGCCCCACTTTTATAGTGGATGGTTTTTGCTCCAAATTCCCTTTCCAGGTTCTTGGCTATGAGCTCCCCAACAGAATCATTGGGTTCGACTAAAAGGATCTTTAATTCCATACTATAGATGATAAACGAAAACCTGAAAAAGGGTAAAAAATGTATTTGCAAACCACTTGCAAATCAAATATTTTCCCTATAAAATCGTCTAAGGACGGGTAAAATTATGGGTATTTTAAATCCGAAAAAGGAACAAGAGCGAGATGCTCTTTGTATTTCGCTTCTAAAGGAAAAAGGGCTCTCTATAACCGCCCCTAGAAAACTTATTTTGGGTCTCTTAATAAAAGAGCACGGACCTTTTACCGCCGAGGATATTCTCAAGAAATTGCCAAAAAATTCTTGCGACCAGGCCACTATTTACCGCTGTCTTAATCAATTCGTTGATGCCCAGCTGGTCAATACGTCTTTCCTGGAAAAAGATATGGCCCATTTTGAGTACAACGATCCTCACCACCACCATCACCACATCATTTGCAAAATCTGCAAGAAGATCGAATCGTTCCACGATTGTCTAATGGAAAAGATCGAGCTGAATCTGCAGAAAAAGGGTTATAGCAACATTCAACACAGACTGGAGATTTTCGCTGTCTGTGAACAATGTGCAAAAAGTTAGGGGTTATAAATGAAAAAGACAATGCTTACGGGAGCACTGACATTACTGGTTTCAATGAGTGCTTTTGCTCTTGATGTCCCATGGGAAACTTTAAAGACCCTGGACTTTGACACTAAAACAAAAAAGAACGTCATTAAACCAGAACTACAAAAAGTTCTGGGAAAAGAAGTGACGATCAAGGGCTTTATGATGCCGCTTGATTATGAAGCAAAAGAAATTGTGGAATTTCTTTTCATGCCATACGTGCCAGCATGTATGCACGTTCCACCTCCACCACCAAACCAACTGGTACTGGTGAAAATGAAAAAAGGATCAAAAGTTAAACCTTCGTTTTATCCAATCGAGCTCACGGGAAAGCTTGCGGTGGAAACAAACGCGGATCTAGAGTCATCTTTTAAAATGGAAGGACTCAAGATGAAAGAACTAAAGACTTATACACCACCGTCACCACAAGGAGCACACCCGTGACAAAACTAACTCTTGTACTTGCCCTTATTCTCTCTTCTCAAGCATTCGCTGGTGAACACCAGCACGGTAAAAGTCTTGGGGCCCATGAACACGGTTCAATCAAATTAGAAATGGCCGTAGAAGGTAAACAAATCGAAATCGACATCGATGGGCCGGCCGAATCTTTTATCGGATTCGAGTACGCCCCAAAAACGGCCAAAGAAAAGAAAGCTTTTAAAGACGCTCAGGATCTTTGGAAAAAAGATCTGCTGACGAAGATCATCATGCTTGATGCAAAACTTGGCTGCTCTTTAGGTGAAGTGAAATTCGAACAGGAAATGGACGATGATCACCACGAAAAAGGTAAAAAAGAATCAGGCACTCATAGCGATATTGAAGCTGAAGCAAAAATCAACTGTGCTCAGGACCCAAAAGGTTCAATGGTTTCGGTTGCGCTTAAAAAGCATTTCCCACACATTAAAAAACTTCAGATCGACCTGGTTGGTTCTGAAACAAAAACTATCAATGTCACTAAAGATGTGGAGCAATTCAAACTTTAGGACTCTCTAATCAAGAAGACGTTACCATGACGGCCATTAGCCTAAAACAATGTAAATTCTCTTATCCAAATCATTCGAAGCTGGTCATTAACATTGACCAGCTCACTATTGAATCCGGTGAAAAAGTCTTTCTCTACGGTCCATCAGGGCACGGGAAAAGCACTCTTTTAAATTTAACGGCCGGTGTTCTCAAGGCCAGTTCAGGCGAAGTCAGTGTCCTGGGTCAGGATTTGACCAAACTTTCTCAAAGTAAGCGCGATCACCTTCGCGGAGAAAAAATTGGTTACATCTTTCAGATCTTCAACCTGATCCCCTACCTGACGGTTAAAGAAAATATTGTTCTTCCTTGTATGATCAACAAAAAAAGAGCTGACCGGGATTTTCACGCCCAGGCCGAAGAGTTAGTCGACTCTCTTGGACTGCGCGAGCATATCAATAAAAAGGTCACTGATCTCTCTATTGGTCAACAGCAACGAGTGGCCGCGGCCCGTGCCCTGATCGGAAACCCTGAAATGATCATCGCCGATGAGCCAACTAGTGCTCTCGATGAAAAAAACACCCGCGAGTTTATGGAGCTTTTAATGAAGGTCTGGGAGAAGAAAAAATTCACCCTGATATTTGTTTCCCATGACGAGCGCCTGAAATCGTATTTTACAAGATCCATTTCACTTCCAGAGATCAACCACCATGATTAATTTTCTAACTTATAAGTCCATTAAAAATAGAAAGTTCACAAGCTTCCTGTGTGTTTTATCCATCGCTCTTTCAGTCACTCTCTTCTTAGGAATTGAGCGCATCAGAAATGGGGCCAGAGACGGTTTTACCAACACGATCTCTAAGACGGATTTGATTGTTGGCGCAAAGGGGGGGTCCCTTCAGCTACTTCTTTATACTGTTTTCCATATTGGTGGAGCGGTTAATAACATCAAGATGACGACTTATAACGATATTAAATCCAACCCACAGGTTGAGTGGACTATTCCTATTTCGTTAGGTGACGCTTACCGCGGTTTCCGCGTTGTGGCGACAGATGAGAATTTCTACAAACACTACCGCTTCCGCGGAGACCAGGAAGTGAAAATGCAAGAAGGAGTCCTTCCTGCTGATACTTTTGATGTTGTCCTGGGTTCTGAAGTCGCTAAAAAGTTTAAGCACAAAGTTGGCGACCCGATTGTCATCTCTCACGGGCTCTCAAGCGAAGCTGTGCTCTCTCACGACAACACTCCTTTTAAGATCGTAGGGATCATGGCGCCGACACAAACACCGATTGATACGGGTGTGTATATCACCCTTCAAGGAATGGAAGCGATTCACTTTGGATGGGAGACAGGTGTTCCAAGTGGCGAGGCCATTAATCCTGATCGCTTTAAAAAAGAGAATATCGAAATCACTCAGCTCACTTCTTTTATGGTGAAGCTAAAATCGCGCATCGCCGTTCTTCGCATGAGAAGAAATATCGATATGTACCCTAATGAGCCAGTCATGGCGATTATTCCGGCACTTTCTCTTCAGGAAATGTGGGAGACGATCGGCTATGTTGAACAAATTCTCTTTCTAGTGAGTCTTTGTGTTCTTCTGGTGGGAGTGATGAGTATTCTTATCTCCCTTTACACTTCAATCAATGAAAGAAGACGCGAGATGGCCATTTTAAGGTCTCTTGGAGCGAGCTCACGCCATGTCTTTTTCCTGCTCCTGTACGAATCGAGCTTTTTGGTTCTGATGGGATGTATCTTTGGCGTGGCCTCAATGTACGGACTTCTTTATTTCGTACGCCCATGGCTTGAGTCTAACTTCTCAGTGTATCTACCAATTGAGCCGCTTTCAAAAACAGAGTGGTATTACCTGGCAGGTATCTTTGTCGTAGGAACTTTGGCAGGGCTTATCCCGGCGATAAAAGCTTACCTCAATTCATTGCAGGACGGGTTGACTATCAAAATCTAAGCTATAGAATTTAATCTATGCTTGATATTTTAAAAGACCTCTTGCGCTTTTTGGGACGCCATAAGAAATGGTGGCTGCTTCCCATTCTTCTATTCTTAATTCTCTTTGGAGCGCTGGTTATCTACGCTCAGGGAAGTGCGGTAGCACCTTTTGTTTATTCATTCTTTTAAAAATTAGAAAGGATCAGTAAAAGGTGAAATCTCGTTTTTCATAACGAGAGTGCTCTTTACGCTCTTAAACCTGGTGAAGAGCCTGTCTCTTTTAATGATTCGAAAAATCAATCCCACTCCCGCAAAGACAGTGAAGTAGATCACGGTGAATATAATAGTGCTGTTGATCTTTCCCAGAACGTTTCCGATTTTAATCCAGATCTCACGGGGCTTCACCATCAGTTTAGGTGTGGCCATTCCAAAAACAAAAACCAGTCCCGCGACCAAAAGAAGCGGCACATGAATGTCTTTTCCTCTAAGAGTGGGAATAACCCAACCTAAAACGCTAAAACCAATCGCTACAATCAGTGAAAAGACTCTTAGCTCATGAGCTGTTGGCGCATTATTAGTCTTCTGCATAAGCGCTCTCCCACTTAGCTTTCATCACCACTTCAGGTTGTTTTTCTTTGGCGATGATGAAATTTTCCAACACAAGTGTGTCCATATCTGTAGTCATGAAGCATTTTAAAGCTTCAAAAGGCGTGCACACGATCGGCTCACCTCTTACATTAAAAGAAGTGTTGATAAGAACTGCGCATCCGGTTTCTTTTTTAAAGGCAGAAATTAAAGCGTGAACTCGCGGGTGAATATTCTTATCAATCACCTGAAGTCTGGCCGATCCATCCACGTGAGTCGTGGCCGGAAGCTCTTTAGATTTGGTCGGTGCTGTAAAAAGCATATAAGGGCTCTCATCAGAGGCCTTCCAGTCAAAATACTCTTCGACATTTTCTTTTAAAACAATCGGGGCAAAAGGGCGAAAAGATTCACGCTTTTTAATTTTTAAGTTCATTACCGATTGCATTTTCGTGTCGCGGGCATCGCCGATAATTGAACGGCAACCTAAAGCACGTGGTCCAAACTCCATTCTTCCCTGAAAAAAGCCTACAACTTTTTCTTTCACTAAATGATCTTTTACCAGCACTTCATCCAAGGACGAGCTGTCTGGGAATTCATGGAATGAAAAATGATATTTTATTAAAAGCTTTTTAATCTCTTCATTAGAAAAGCTCGGTCCAAGCATTGAACCCTTTTGAAAGTTCGCCGAGATCACACGCTCTTTTTTCAAGTGCAAGTGATAGAAGGCCAGAGCACACCCCAGGGCCCCACCTGAATCTCCTGAGGCGGGTTGCACCCAAACCTTATCAAAAAGTCCTGACTTCACCAGGATTCCGTTGGCCACACAATTAAGGGCCACCCCTCCGGCCATGACGAGATTTTTTTTTCCTGAAAGATTTTTCACTGCACGGGCCAGATGAAGAACAACTTCTTCTGTCACTGCCTGGACAGAAGCGGCCATGTCCTTATGGAACTCTAAGAGCTTTTCTTCTGATTTTCTCTGAGTGTGGTTAAAGAGCTTACAAAAATCCTCTGTAAACATTCCACTTTCGCTAGTGAAGCTAAAATATTTTAAATTGAGCTGGAAACTCCCATCGGGAAAAAGTGCGATCAGCTCTTTAAGAATTAAATCTTTGTAGATGGGTTTTCCATACGGAGCAAGGCCCATCATTTTGTATTCGCCGGAATTCACCTTGAAACCTAAGTAGCCAGTGAAGGTTGAATAAAATAATCCCAGTGAATGCGGGAACTGGATTTCAAAAAGAGGTTTAATCTCGTTTTTTGATCCAACCCAAGCACTTGAGCTCGCCCACTCACCAACACCGTCGATACATAAAATGGCCGCATCTTCGTAAGGTGATGGGAAAAAAGCAGAAGCCGCATGAGAGAGATGGTGCTCGCTGAAATAAACCGGAGGATGCTTTTTCTCATCTGAGATATTTTTTAATCCATCTTTAAGCATTTTCTTAAAATAGATTTTCTCTTTAAGCCAGATAGGAATGGCGTGAAGAAACGACTTCAGCCCTTTTGGGGCGCTGGCAAAATACGTTTCTAATAAACGGTCAAATTTTAAAATGGGTTTGTCGTAGAAGACGATGGAGTCAATATCGCCCAACCCAATTCCTGCCGTGCTCAGGCAAAAGAGGATTGACTGCTCAGGAAAGGCGCTGTCGTGTTTTTTTCTAGTGAAGCGCTCTTCTTCAACGGCAGCAAGGATCTCACCGTCTTTGAGTAAGACGGCGGCGCTGTCGTGGTAGAAACATGAGATGCCAAGAATATACAATTAGAAATCCTTCTTCTTAACAAAATAATTGGCCAGGTAAACATAGGCCCCACTGATAATAATCAAGTGAGCGATCTGCTCCCACAGGTTAACAGAAACGGCCTCTCTAAAAAGAATATTGTTTGATGTATCCGCTAGAAATGAGATACGTGGGAAAAGGCCATAAACCAATAACCCGATTCCTTTAAAAGCACTCATGTTGGCAAAAAATTCATTGTATGGAAGTTTGGCAAACGTTGCGTAAGCGACGGCCGAAGCAATACAACTGATAAAAGTCGCAAATAGCGCTCCAATTTTATTCATCAATAGAGAAAAGAAAATAGAAATGAAAATAACCAGTAGTAAGTAAAGTGAAAGGATACAAAATCCACCCAAGTGTCCCGCCGTGAAAACGATTTTCTTAAAAGCAAAAGAAAAAAGGATCGCTGAAAGGATATATGAGTAAGCGTAGTAACCTAACACTAATAACCATGTCCCAAGGACGCGGACAAAAAAGTACTCTGCTCTACTGATAGGAAACGACAGGTATTGATAAATGATATTGTTTTGGAAATCAGAGCGGAAAACACTCACTCCAAAAATCGCTGCGACTAAAAAACTCACGCTATTGAGAATGCGAAAGTTCACGGAAAGAACATCTACACCGGCCAGACTAAAACTTGCGTCTCCACCCATCTGGGTATTGACCAGGTTCATGACCATATGACCTAGAATAAGGGCCGCCGTTGTCGCCACAAAAATAAAGATTAGTGTCTTACTTCTTAGCTCTTTTAGAATCGTATCTAAGATTAGTGCTTTGTATTGTGGTTTCATTAAGCTCTTGCTCCGTTAACAATCTTATAGAAGAAGTCATCCAGTGATTTTTCTTTTTCCAGAACTGATGGAACAGATCCGGCAAATAAGACTTGCCCTTTATTTAAAATAGCAATCTCATCACAAAGCTGCTCCATCTCTAAAAGAATGTGAGAGTTGATAAAGAGAGTTTTTCCCTGCCCTTTTAATTTTCTGATGATCTCTTTTAAATCTCTAATCCCGATTGGGTCAAGACCAGAAAAAGGTTCATCAAGAATGATGAGGTCGTTATTGCCAATCAGGATACTTGCCAGCCCCACTCTCTGCACTTGTCCTTTAGACATTTTTGAAAGTTTTCTTTCTGCCAGCTCTGAAATTTGAAGTTCGGCCAGGGCCGCATTCACTTGAGAAGTAAGCTCTGCTCCTTCGATCCCTTTCATCTTTCCAAAAAACTCCAAGACTCCGCGAGCTGTGTAAAATGGAAAAAAATTAAATTTTTCCGGAATAAAAGCAATGCCCATTCTGGAGTTTTTATCGCTCACAGAAAGGCCGTTGATTTCAATTGTTCCCGAGTCGCTGTGCAGTAGATTAAGCATCAACTTTACAAGTGTGGTTTTACCCGCGCCGTTAGGTCCAAGAAGCGAAAAGATTTTACCTTTCTGAACATTAAGACTTACATTTTGAAGTGAAAAATCCAGTCCATAGGACTTGGAAATATCTTTGATCTGAATAATATCCATATTAAACCTCAGTCACGATAAAAATTCCTAGCTTCTATGGTATTCTTCCCCTAGGATTTTTAAAAGGAAATTCATTATTTTTAGGGAGAAAAATATGGCGAAGTCTATTTATGATTTTGAGGTTATTGATATCAACGGAAAGTCTCAGTCTCTTAAACAATACGAGGGAAAAACTCTACTTATTGTCAATGTAGCTTCAAAGTGTGGCTTTACACCTCAGTACACAGAACTGGAGCAAATTTACAAAGAATACAAAGATCAGGGTCTCGAAATTCTTGCTTTTCCATGCAATCAGTTCGGAGCACAGGAACCAGGGGACGCAGAAGAAATTAAAAAGTTCTGTTCTCTCACATATGATGTAAGTTTCCCCCTCTTCGCGAAAGTAGACGTCAACGGCAAGAGCACGGCCCCTGTTTATTCTTATTTAAAAGAATCTCTTCCAGGAATTCTTGGCACCCAGGCCATCAAGTGGAATTTTACGAAATTCCTGGTTAATAAAGAAGGCCAGCCGGTGGAAAGATACGCTCCGAATGACAAACCAGGTGAAATTTTAAAAGATATTAAAAAGATTCTCTAATAAACAATATTTGAAAGATACTCATCAACAGCGTCGATGGTTTTAAAAATATGAAGACGCTTTGATGAGATCTTTTCCATTTCAAGCTCAGATTTTCCTGCCACAATTAACTCAACAGCAGGATTTAATTTCATCAAAAGTTTTTCAACATAATTTTGGAAATGCCCTTTTCCTAATTGCGCCAGCACATTAGTCGGCCCAAGAATGACAGTGCTTATTTCAAGTGCCTTTGCTACTTCACTAAGAGCTTCATAACTAATATCTGCTCCCAGGTATGTAAAAGGGAGTCCATAATGACTGCATAACAGTCCCATGATTCCCAGCTCGATATCCTGCATGTCTCCTTCCATTCCACTGATGAGAATATGCACTTTGCTTTTTTCTTTGGCCGGTGAATGAAATAAATGATGCCCTAAATGAAATCTTAAAAGTGAACGCAGGGCCTCTGCTTGGATCGAGGTGTACTCCCCTGAAGAAACACACTCCTGTTTTAAGCGGTAAAGAGGCAATAATATGTCCAGAGCAAAATCACGCGGCGAAAGTGTCTGCTTGAGCTTCGTGAGCTCCAGTGAAATGATGTCTAGTTTATAACTTTTTAAAGCAAAAGTTAAAATGGCCATTGACTGTGAAGAGTCAATTGATGGCTTCGCTTCGTTGACTAAATTGAAATCCCCCTGCTCAAGACTTGCCTCAGACCTACCCAGGTCAATGAGTAATTCTTTGAGTTCTGGAATGGATAAAGGGGCCACTTTTGAAATAGTGTAGCCAAGCAAACACAATTCACTTAAAAGCTGCAGCTTTTCAACATCTGTCTTTGAATAGGTCCTGTGCCCCGAGGCATCACGGATGGGCACAAGCGCCTTATAGCGCTTTTCCCAGGCCCTGATTGTATGGACACCAACCCCCGAGAGCTTAGACGCCATTTGAATAGTGTAAGTAGTACTGACCAATTTAATTCCTTCGCGTCTAGAAAATGTCGAACTCAATTATAACATCGTCCTTCTAGTAAAAATATAACATAAAACTATAATGATCTAAGAAACTGCACAAGAATTGTTTAAAGAACTACAAAAAGAACTTTCGAAGAGGAGATAAAGATGAAAATACTAATCACCGGTGCCACAGGCTTTGTCGGGACGAGACTAAGCGAGAAGCTCCTTAATGAAGGGCACGAGCTGCATATCCTCTCACGAAATACCTCCCACCTGCCCCCTGTTTTTAATCACCCAAATGTAAAGGCCTTCTCATGGCAAGACACTTCAACACCTCCCCCAGTTGAAAGCATCTCCGGAATAAATGGAGTGATCAACCTAATGGGTGAAAACATCGCGGCAAAACGCTGGAGTGATGAGCAAAAAAAGAAACTCCACTCATCACGGGTCGAGTCAACAATCCAGTTAACAAGCGTCATTAACCAGAACCGTAGCACCCCATTGGACTTTTTTATTTCATCCTCTGCTGTAGGAATTTACCCCGTTAACACTAACGAAGCTCTTACAGAGGATTCAAAGCTGGCCAACAACTTCCTGGCCTCCCTTTGCAAAGACTGGGAAGCCGCCGCCCATACGTTGAAAAATTGCAAGCGCACAGTTATTGTCCGCACGGCCGTCGTCCTTGAAGCTCACGGAGGTGCCCTGGCAAAAATGCTTCCTCCCTTCAAACTAGGCCTGGGAGGCCCTATCGGAACGGGCGATCACGTCATGAGTTGGATTCATCTTGATGACCTTGTGGACCTCTATGTAAAGGCCGCCGCAGACGATCGCTATAGTGGCATCTATAATGGCTCTACTTCTCACCCGGTCGATAATTTTCATTTCACCAAGGCCCTGGGCGATGCTCTTCATAGGCCGACACTAATACCAGTTCCGGCGGCTGCACTTAAAATTGCTTTCGGAGAGATGTCTTCTGTTATTTTGGACTCACAGGCCGTGGTTTCAAAAAGGCTTCCTGAGGCAGGCTTTACTTTCCAATACCCGACAATAGAAGCGGCCTTTGCAAAAATGTTCGACAAAAAGTAGAAATAAAAATGAAAAAGTCCCTTGTTTGGTTAAGACGCGATTTAAGACTTCATGATCACTACGCTCTTTCGGAGTCACTGAAGAATTCAGATGAGACTTATGTTGCTTTTATTTTTGATAGCAATATTCTGGAAAAACTTCACAACAAAAATGACTCCAGAGTCACTTTCATTATGGACTCGCTAAAAGAGATTGAATCCGTTTTAAACAAACACGGCTCAAGCCTCATTGTCCGCTACGGAAATCCAGTAGAGGAAATTCCCAAAATTATCGAAGATTTTAAAATTGAGGCCCTGTTTTTCAACCGCGACTATGAGCCTTACGCCAAAGAGCGAGATCAAAAAGTAGAAAAAGACTTATTCAAAAAAGGCATCCACGTTTTTAATTATAAAGATCATGTCTTTTTCGAGAAAAAAGAGGTGCTCAACGGTCAGCAGGAAATTTATAAAGTTTTTACTCCTTATAAAAATAAATGGCTGGAGATTTTTCACGCTCAAGAATCCCGCGTCCCGGAATATAAAGGCGACTTAAAAAAACTGGCCCCTTATAAAAACTCCAAGAACATTCTGGAACATAACTGGTACTACGATATTTGTTTTGTGGAAACTGAATCCGCTTTAAAAGGTGGAGCACTGGAAGCACAAAGACGTCTTAAAGATTTTAAAAACCGCATTGAAGATTATAAAACGGCAAGAGATGTTCCTTCTATTGACGGAACTTCTCTTTTGTCACCCTACATTCGCATGGGCAATCTTTCTATCCGCGATATGATCCGGGCCTCTATAGAAAAAAAATCCGAAGGCCATCAAACCTGGCTTTCAGAAATTATCTGGCGCGATTTCTATCAGATGATCCTCGACGCTTACCCTGGAGTAGACACTCACTGCTTTAGAACCGAGTATGATCAAATCAAGTGGTTAGGAAAAAAAGAAGATTTTGAAAAATGGTGTAATGGAGAAACCGGTTACCCGTTAGTCGATGCGGCCATGAGGTGTTTAAACACCACCGGAATGATGCATAATCGATTGCGTATGGTTGTGGCCTCATTTTTAACTAAAACTCTTTTAATCGACTGGCGATGGGGTGAGCGATACTTCGCTGAAAAACTTCTCGATTACGACATGGCGGCCAACAATGGAGGTTGGCAATGGAGTGCTTCAACAGGTGTCGATGCCCAGCCTTACTTCAGGATCTTTAATCCTTATAACCAATCTGAAAAATTTGATCCTAAAGGTGATTACATCAAAATGTGGTGTCCGGAGCTTGCTGGGTTTTCCAGCAAAACAATCCATCACCCGCACGATTCTACTCCACTGGAACAGGCCGCAGCTGGATGTTTTGTTGGCAAAGATTATCCTCACCCAATCGTTGCCTATAAAGAGCAACGAGAACGTGCACTCTCGATGTATAAAGCGGTAAAATAATCTTAAGATTAAGAAGCTTCAGTCACTGCCGATGAGCCGTTAGAAACAGGCACACCAAACTTCTCACCATCTTTGATAATGGTTTTAGGCAGAACCGCGGTGTTAGGAGCAACCACTGCTTTTTCTCCGATAGTTACACCACCAAGGATTTTTGCTGAAAGACCAATCATCGCTCCACGCTTGATGTGAAGTTTATCGATAATAAGAAATCCTTTCATCCCGTAGTGGGCCATCATGTAAGCAGAGCCACCAATCGTTACGTAGTCGCCTAATTTAATTAAACATGGGTCTGAAATATTTGAAGAGTTAATCATAACTCCTTTTCCAATCTTCATTCCCATCATTTTGAAAAATAGAATATTTAAAGGAGAAGGTGTTAAGAAATCTAAAACCGTGTAACGAACCAGGTAAGTTAAAGCGTTGTGATAGAACCATGGAATAGATTCAATCGAAAACCACGCACCCCTGTATGACTTCACAAAAGGCAGGCATGGTAGGTTCATCAAAGGGACAATAAAAATTAAAGTGAAGATAAAACCAATAAAGGCCCCTCCTCCACAAAGTCCATAACAGAAAGCTTTTAAGACAAAGGGATAATTCACAACGACGTCTGAAGCCCACTGAAACAGCATAATTCCAGGAGTCAGTGCCACTGCGATACAGAAAATAAAAACAACGGCGATAGGAAGTAAAAACAGGACAAATCCTGCCGTTGAAAAGCGTCTAAACACATTTTCAATAATGGCCTGAAGCCCTTTTTTTGTCGAAGTGGCCGAGTTGATGTCCGCTTTGTCTTCGCGCACAGCTGATTTATTATTTTCCACTGAAGAATCCTTTCTTTTAATATAATTTCATTGTCTATAGTAAAAGATTGTTTGTAAACTACTGTGCAATGTCACTAAGAAAAAATATCGCCACAGCTAAAGAAATTTTGATTTTCTCCTTGCCAATTATCGCAGGTCAGATCGGACAAATGTTGTTTGGTGTAGGTGATATCATGGTGGCCGGGCGCTACTCCAGCCTGGCCGTAGCCTCTATAGGTGTGGCCGCGACGATTTTCTCCCCTTTCTTAATGATTGGCGTGGGGATCCTCCTTTGCACCGGACCTCTGGCCTCACAACTTAAAGGTGAAGGAAAAAAAGACCCAACTCTCCTTTTTAATGCTTATTATGTGAGTTTTTTTCTCTCACTCATTCTGAGCACGATTCTTTTTTTCGCCGATCTTTATATCGGTTACTTTAAACTGACTCCGGAAATTGTTCCTCATGTGATCACATTCCTGCAAATCACATCGATCTCACTTTTCCCGGCCTTTGTTTTTCAGGCAACAAAAGATTATTTACAGGCCCAGGGGCACACCTATGCGCCTAACGCGATTATTCTTTTCTACAATGTCGTTAACGTCTTTTTAAATATTTTCTTCATGTTTGGTTATGGCAGCTTTGGGGGCTTCGGCATCAAAGGAGCGGCCATCGCGACTCTACTGTGTCGCTTTCTTATGGCCATCACTGTTTTTATTTACATGAAGTCTGTGACTGAATTTAAAGCTCAACAGAACATGGAATCTATCAGAAAAATTTTAAAGCTCGGAACTCCGATTGCTTTTGCTCTTTTATGTGAAGTCTTGATTTTTTCTGTGGTCACTGTTTTAGTTGGTGGAATGAGCCTGGTGGCCGGAGCTGCTCAAAGCTTAGTTATCAATATAACCTCCCTGACCTTTATGGTTCCACTAGCACTTGGTGGCGCTATTTCAGTTTTAGTCGGTGAGCAATTTGGAAAAAAATCGCTTGAAGGAATTATCCGCTACAGCCTGGGCTCCATTACCCTTGTCTTGGTTCTTCAGGTTATCTTCGCCACCATTTATCTCTTAATTCCCAACCAGGTCATGGGATTGGCCACTTTAGATGAACCGGTTATTTTATACGGAAGCGCACTTTTATTCTGGGTAGGAATTTTTCAAATCCCGGATGGTGTGCAGGTGGTTTTATCGGGTGTCATGAGAGGGCTTAACGAAACTAAAATACCGATGATCTTGGGACTTATTTCCTACTGGGTAATCGGTCTTCCAATTGGAGCATACCTTGCCTACAAAAATGGCATGGAGGCACGCGGCCTTTGGATCGGTCTTGCGATCGGTCTGACATGTATGTGTGTTTTCCTGATTGCTTTCTACCGCAATAGAATTAGAAAGCTACGTCTGACAATTCAAAATTAATCGCTTTCTTTGAAAGTGGATCAGTGAATTTTAGCTGGTAGGCCATCAAACGGATACCTTCACTATTTTTATTTCCTGTTCCGTATTTTGGATCGCCTAAAACCGGATAACCCAGCTCTTCGAAGTGACGCCTGATCTGGTGGAGTCTTCCCGTATGAATTTGCACTAAAAGAATCGCCGTGTGCTCTTTTTGTTCCAGGATAGTAAACGTAGTGTAAGCATTTTTCCCATCAATCTGGAATTTAATTTCGCCGCCTGATGGGTATCTTTTTTGGATATTTCCTACGACTTCAACTTTATAAAATTTTTCGACGTCACTATTTTGCCACAACTTTGAAAGTGAGCCGGCCGCATGATGAGTGTAAGCAAAAACCATCAGTCCGTGTGCTTCGCGGTCCAATCTGTGAATCAGGTAAGCTTTCCCTTTGGCCTTCTCAACTTGTCTTAAAATACTGCAATGATCACCAAAGTCTGTCCCCTGAGAAAGAAGACCTGGTGGCTTGTACCAAATCCCCCATTCTTTCTGTGCTAAAACTTCGCGCGACTCTGGAACTTCTAAAGAAAGGTAACGAGGATCAAAAAAGAATTCTACATGGGATTCATTAGTGAGCTCAGCTGTCGCTCTTCTGGTTCTTAATCTCTTTGAGTTGTTGAGTTTTCTTAACCAGACTCCGCCGTTATTGAGAACTTTCTTTAAAACACTCTTTGAAAGTTTGGTGTGTTTTTCCAGGAAGTCGATCATGACAAGAGGGTCGCCCTCTTTCACACTTTTTTTAACGGTAAATGGTCTGCTGGTTTGTTCTGTCACTGTCGTCCCAAAAATAAAAAGGCCCATATAGTATATGGGCCCTTTTTAACGCATTTTTATAGAAATGACTAGTTGTTCATTAGAGCACGGTAAGCATCTACACGCCCGCCAGACAGTGAAGAAGACTTTAGTTTAGTCGTCTGAGTTGACGTTCTAATCAGTCTTTCTCTGATTTCAGCAGGTGTAAGTCCCGGTTCTTTTGAAAGAAGAAGCCCTACAACCCCAGAAACGTGTGGAGTGGCCATCGAAGTTCCTGAAAGGTTAGCGTATGAGCCTTTGTAAGTTGAAAGGATCGTCGAGCCTGGAGCTGTTACGTGAACAGTCTTTAGCCCGTAGTTAGAGAAACTTGATCTCGCTCCAGCAGATGTATAAGACCCTACTGAAATGACGTTTGAAACGTCGTAGTTTGCCGGGTAGCTTGGAGTTGAATCGTTATTGTTTGACTCATTTCCTGCTGCCGCAACAAAAGTAATGCCCGCTTGCTCAGCTGCTGTGATTGCATCAAGAAGTGATTGTTCTTTATCTCCACCACCCCATGAGTTCGACATAACATTTACGCCTCTTTTAATAGCGTAGTCGATAGCTGCGATAGCATCGATTGTTTCTCCAGAACCTTTGTCTGAAAGAAATTTAATCCCTACGATTTTTACGTTGGCCATCACACCCGCAACACCGATGTTGTTGTGGCTGGCACCGATAACACCTGCACAGTGAGTCCCGTGTCCATGTCCATCGGCCGGGTCACCGTCTTTATTAGCGAAATCGTATCCGTAAATATCATCGACGTACCCGTTTCCGTCATCATCAACACCCGGTTTTCCGTTAAGCTCAGCAAGGTTAACGTCCATTTGAGCTTTTAAATCTGGGTGAGTGTATTCAACACCTGTATCGATAACTGCGATCTTGATTGTCTTATCGCCTGTTGCACCTTTTGTGATGTCCCATGCCTTCATCGCATTGATATCTTCACCAGCAACACCCGGAGAGAAGATCCCGCCATTTTTACCGTTGTTAGAGAGACCCCATTGCTTAGAAAAAGAGGCGTCCTTTGGAGCTTCCCCTTTTACACTCTCAAGCGAAATAATGTAGTTCGGCTCGATGTATTCGATGTCCGGGTTGTTAGCAAGTGTCTGCATCGCTTTATCTGAGAGACCTTGATTAGTTTCCAGGCGAGCAAATGTTCCAAATCCTGTATCAGCAGTTTTTGTCACTTGTCCGTAAGTTGAGATCGCTTTGCTTGATAAAAAGTTTGAACCTTTTTTAACTTTTACGATGTAACCGTTAAATGGTGTCGCGTGAGCAGAGAAAGAGAAAACGAGCGAGAATAATGAAACAACTAAAAGTTTCGAATTCATATATCATCCTTGATTTATGTTTGTATTTTATGGTCGCAATGATTGAAACTGATTAGCAATAGATCACTTGCGAATGAAAGTTTTTGTTAGCTGGTGTAAATAAATTGACGGAGCCTCTTTTCTGACGAAAAAACTCCGGCGTTTGAATGATTTTTATTGTCTAAAGAGAGCAGAACTTTGTGACAGTCATCTTCTTTGAAGCAGGCGTGCGTTTGAAGTTTACTGTAACTTTTGGATTGGTCGTGAACGAAAGGAACTCAACCTTAGAAACATCCCAGTCCGTGGCCTTCTTAGCTGCTTGAGCATAAGTAAAACCACCAGAAATAAAGTTATCCTCCTCGAGAAAGACGACTTCTGTTCCTGCTTTTGGCGCAGTGATTTGCAGCTTTAGTCCATCGGGACTGAAAACGAAATCAGTCTTCTCTCCACCAATAGTCTCACTAAAACGGCATTCATATTCTTTGGATGCTACCACGCGCTCTTTATGAGGAGTCGTCGTTGCACATCCACCTAAAAGCATCAGGACCACTAAATTTGAAGCTATAAAATATTTTTTCACCTAAAACTCCTTAAAAGGACTTGGTTTCTTATCGAATACCTGATCAAAAAACTTTAATACTTTAATGTTTTTGTCAGACTTTCCGATAAGTATCTAGATTTCGTCTATTTTTATTAATGAGAACCATTCTCATAGGTGTGAAAATGAAATTAAAAGCTTTTGTTTTTGTCCTGTTACTGGCCCTTTTTAACTCTCTTCCAACCTCGGTCCATGCCGAAGATTGTATGAAGATCATCAAGTCCATGCTCCCTAAGATGGACGCCCAGGTGGCCAAGACTATCGATCTCGATAGTCACTTGAACCACAGAAACTTCATCGCTCAGTTTGCAAAGAAAAACAAAATCCCGGTCTTTTTCAAACAAAATGACCAAGGGGTGGATGTTCCGGTGATCCTGCTCAATGCCCAGAGCGGCCCAAAACTTCAGGCCTATTTGGAAAACAGCTTCGGGACTCAGGTCGCGCTTCAAAAAGACTGGAATAACGACCACGGTCTTCTGCGCGCTGGTAACTACATTATCGATCTCGACACTCCAGGAGCGCGCGGGTTCGGTGAAATTGAAGAAACAGGTCTGGCATGGAAAAACCTTCAGACTTATCTGACGAGAAGAACCATCGGATCGAGCCCGACATTAGAAGTGTCATATCTTCTTACTCCCAACGAAAAGAGTGTCATCGACTACTACCAGAAAGTCAGACGTGCTGCTCTTTTTAGAGTTAAGTTTACTTTCGGAGGTCACGATGGACCTGACTACCCTAACCTTTTAAAGGGCGGTGGTGAGCACTGTTTTATTTTCTGTAAAGCACAGTCGGTTTACTCTCACGTCTCAGAAATCAAAACAAGACTAAGTGCTCTGGGAATTAAAAATCCAGACAAGACTTTAGAAGACGCCAAAATCCAGAAGGCCATCGCTCAGGTGCAGACGCTGATTAATGAAACAGACCCAACAGATCTTCACTCTGAAATGCTGGCAGATAAAAAGACACTTGCTCTTTTTAGCAGCATCTATCCAAAAGAATTAAAAAATGACCAGAAGAAACTGGAAATGATCAATTGGTTAGTCTCTTATGACAGCTCGAAGAGATATGGTGAAGTTCTCGATGGTCTGGGAGTCACTGGAGACTACGGTATTGATGATGCCATCAATAAGCGCGCCAGTGCGATCTTCGTTTACGATGAAGGCGCTGACCCTGCAGCTTTTAACAACGCAAACTATAGCAACTTCGGTAAATTTGTAAGCTGGCCTGCAACTAAACAATACCCTGTGGATTAGAAAATATGAAAAATAAAATGCAGACTTTATTCTTTTTATTTGCGCTGCTCTTTTCGTTTAACGTCTATGCTGATCCGTGTACGGATTTAGTCAAGGCCTTAATCGCCAAACAAGACATGCCGGGAATGGAAAAGACCGGTGAACTTGTCGGACGTTTAAAAAAATTCGCCGATGCCAATAAACTTCCCTATCAGATCCTGGAAGTTGGTCCGGCAGAAAGGCGAGTGCAAAAACTCTTTGTTGCCCTGGACATGACAGACGATGCACTGGTGGCGAAATACTTAAAAGAGTTCAATCTCGACAGTGCTGATAAACCGACACTCGCTTTAGAGTTTGGTTTTGAAGTTCCAAACGAATACGTTTCCGGAGTCCTTCGTACATCTGCCGATCCGAAGGCGCAGATTTATCGTTGGGGTAAACTAGACCTCACTCGCGATGAATGGGCCAAAGAATGGATGATCAAAGGTGGATTCAACCGCTACCCGGAAAGAGAACATAACCCGGTTTGGGGTTACTCTCACCTTATCCAGTTAAAACCTGATGAAGCAAAAAACGTAAAACACTTTTTGAAAAATCCAGAAGAGCGCGGTCCATGTAAATCAGACAACTGCGTGGCCTGGACAGCAAGTATCGAATTAGGAAAAACTAAAACTGGTGCCACAGATGAAGAGCGCAAGTACCTCTTTAACGAGCTGGGTGTTTCACGTTCATCGGCCCACTATGAAATCGGTCGTCGCCTGATGCACGCTGCGAGTGAGCGTCACTCGGGTGTGGTTGTCTTTGTAAACGGTAAAGAAGGAACGGCCGCTTTTAAGAAAAACTTAGCGGGCCTTCTGCCACCAGAACCGCAAATCCCTTACTCAAACATCATCAAGGGATTAGGTCACGATCCAAAAGGTGAACTGATGCAAGCTGTGGGAAAACTTCCTGACGGCGCACGCATCTTCTTCCCTATCGCGGCCGGAGCATCTCCAGAAGCGATGAGTGCCTTGATTCAAGCGGCACCAAAACTTAAAAAAGGTTTTGAAATTTCTTTATTAGTTAACGGGATCAACGAGTCGACTTTAAGAAAAGGGGCCGAGCTTGCTGATGGAAAAATCCGCTTTAAGTCTTTCTTCGTGGGATCGAACATGAGAAAGCTTCACGGCGAAGGTTATGTTAAATATGTACCGGGTTACTTAAGTGACTTTCCTCGCTATATGAAAGATCCGACAATGAAAGATTTTAAATACGACGCTATCGTTGTACGTGTCTCTCCTGCGGATAAAAACGGGAACCACTCTCTTGGGCCTAACCACGATATGATCCATGCGATCTTAGAAGGTAACCCAAAAGTAAAAATCATTGCCGAAATCAATGAGAACGTTCCTTTTACAACGGGTGATAACATCATTCATACCAGCCAGATTACGGCTTCGTTTAAAAGTAAAGCTGCTCTTGCCGGACCTCCAGTTGTTCCATTCACGAACGTTGAAAAACGCATTGGTGAAGAGCTTGGTGGTTTAATTGACAGTGGCTCTACTCTGCAAATTGGTATTGGTAACATTTTCGGCGGACTTCCTGATGGTCTTCAAAATGCCGGGAAGAAAAACCTGAAAATCTCTACCGAGATGTTTGGTGATAGTTTAAAAGACATTATGGAGCGCGGGATTGCTAAAAAAGCAGAAACCGGATTCGCTTATGGTTCTGAGGATCTTTATAAGTGGCTTAATAAAAATAAGTCCGTAAAGTTTGTCACAACTGAAGCAGTAAACTCTCCAGCAAATATTCAAAACACGGATAAGTTCCACGCAGTCAACACTGCTCTACAAGTCCGCTTAACCGGAGATGTGAACGCTGAGTTTGGGCCGGAAGGACGACTTTCAAGCCCAGGTGGACAAGTGGAGTTTATGTCAGGGGCCGCAAGAAGTAATGGTGGTAAATCAATTATCGCCATCAGATCGACGGCGAAAAATGGAGAGCTTTCAAGTATCGTTCTCGATCTTTATAACGGACACGTAACGACACCTGCAGAAAGTGTTCACTATGTAGTTACTGAATACGGAACTGCGGTTTTAAAAGGCCGCACGACTGGTGATAGAGCGGTGGCGTTGATTAACGTTGCCCACCCTAAATTCAGGGAAGCTCTTCGCGATGAAGCTCTGGAGAAAAACATTATCTCTCCTGCTGAAGCCAGCGAGATTATCCTGGATGCTCCAGTGGTTGCTGACTTTGTTGTCCGCCCTTACCAAGGTCGTGCGATTGCCAGCCATCAGGAAGGATTCTTCGAGCGCATTTGGAACGCGATTAATATTAACTTTTTTCATGTTTTTAAAATTTACTCACACTAGTAATAAATGAAAAACTTAGTTTTTTTATTCGTTCTTCTTTTTTCTCTTAACACCTACGCCGATCCTTGTATGGATCTGGTTAAGGCGTTAATTGCCAAGAAAAAAGATATGCCGTCGCTGGAACACACCAGTGAACTGGTGAAGCGTTTAAAAAACTTTGCTGATGAAAACGCGCTTCCTTACCAAATCCTGGAAGTCGGGCCCAGCAATCGTAAAGTGCAAAAACTCTTCGTCGGTCTGGATGCGACCGACGAAGCTTTAGTTGAGCGCTACCTAAAAGAATTTAATCTCGAGGACACTAAAAAACCAACACTCGCACTAGAGTTTGGTTTTGAAGTTCCAGATGAGTATGTTTCCGGTGTCCTTAGGACATCATCAGATCCAGACGCACCTATTTACCGTTGGGGTGAACAAGACATTCCACGACGTGAATGGGTCCGCGATTGGATGATCCAGGGTGGTGGTGATTACAAAGGTAAAACTGATCACCCTGAACGCTTAAAAAATCCCGTTTGGGGTTACTCGCACTTAATTCAGCTCTCCCCTGATGAAGGAAAGAACGTTAAAGTCTTCCTGAAAAAACCAGGAGAGCGCGGGCCATGTAAATCAGACAACTGTATTGCCTGGACGACTGGGATTGAACTAGGAGTCACGAAAAAAACCGCGACTGATGAAGAGCGCAAGTATCTCTTTAATGAGCTGGGTGTTTCACGCTCCTCTGCTCACTATGAAATTGGCCGCCGTCTTATGCACGCTGCAAACGAAAGACACTCAGGTGTCGTTGTTTTCTTAAACGGACAAAAAGGTCTAACCGCTTTCAATAAGACACTGCCAAAGTTTCTTCCACCGGAACCACAGATCCCCTATACTAACATCATCAAAGGTCTGGGGCACGATCCAAACGGTGAATTGATGACAGCGCTAAAAGTTGTCCCTGATGGAAGCAGGATTTTCTTTCCGATTGCGGCCGGAGCTTCTCCAGAAGCGATGAGTGCGCTTATTCAAAAAGCGGCCGGGCTAAAAAAAGGTTTCGACATTTCTATTTTAGTTAACGGGATTAACGAATCAACACTTCGTCAGGGAGCTGAGCTTGCTGACGGAAAAATCCGCTTCAACTCTTTTTTCGTTGGCTCAAATATGAGAAAGCTTCACGGAGAAGGAAAAGTTAAATACATCCCGGGATACTTAAGTGACTTCCCTCGTTTTATCCGCGACCCAAATATGAAAGACTTTAAGTACGACGCCATCGTCGTGCGCGTCTCTCCTGCTGATAAAAACGGAAACCACTCTCTTGGGCCTAACCACGATATGATCCACGCGATCTTAGAAGGAAACCCGAAAGTAAAAATCATTGCTGAAATCAATGAGAACATTCCTTTTACGACCGGTGATAACATTATCCATAAAAGTAAAATCGCCGGAAGTTTCAAAAGTACTGCGAAACTCGCTGGCCCTCCGGTTGTTCCTTTAACTGATGTAGAAAAGAAGATCGGTCTTTATTTAGGAAAACTTATCGACAGCGACTCCACCCTGCAAATCGGTATCGGAAATATCTTCGGTGGGATTGCTGACGGATTACAAAAAGCTAAAAAGAAAAATCTTTTTATCTCCAGTGAGATGTTTGGAGATAGCTTAAAAGACATTATGGAACGAGGGATTGCCGCCAAAGCGGAAACCGGATTTGCTTATGGTTCAGATGATCTCTATAAATGGCTGCACAAAAATAAAGCGGTGAAGTTTGTTTCCACTGAAGTGGTGAACTCTCCGGCCAATGTTCAAAATAAAGAGAAATTCCATGCGGTGAACACTGCCCTACAAGTTCGTTTAACCGGGGATGTAAACGCAGAGATGGGGCCTGAAGGTCGCCTTTCAAGTCCAGGTGGACAAGTTGAATTCATGTCTGGCGCTGCCCGCAGTATCGGTGGGAAATCAATTATCGCCATTAGATCAACGGCCAAAAAAGGCGAAATGTCTTCGATCGTTTTAGATTTATATGATGGTCACGTGACAACCCCGGCCGAAAGCGTTCAGTTCGTTGTTACTGAATACGGTGTCGCCACGCTTAGAGGAAAAACCACTAGCGAGCGCGCCATTGAACTCATCAACGTCGCTCACCCAAAATTCAGAGAAGAGCTTCGCGATGAGGCCATTGAGAGAAACATTATCTCCCCTGCTGATGCCAATGATATTAAACTTGATGTGCCGGAAATTGCTGATCACCCAGTGATCATGCAGGGACGAGCTATTGCGAGTGAGAAACCAGGCCTTCTTGAAAGCATCAGTGCCTGGTTCTCGTCAATTTTTCTTAATATCTCCACACTGCACTTGCCCAGGTAAACCCTGAACCAAAAGCGGCGCTGGCCACAAGCATTCCTTTTTTCAGGACACCTGCTTTAATTGCATCATTCATTCCCAATGGGATAGTCGCTGCAGTTGTATTCCCGTAGCTTTGAATCGTATTAAAAACTTTCGACTCCGGGATATTGAGCATCTCTGCTACTTTTGAATTGATTCTCAGGTTGGCCTGATGAAAAAGGAAAACATCGACATCGTTTAATGTCACACCCGCTTCTTTACAAGAATGCACTAAACACTCTGCCATTCTCTTTGTTGCATGAACGAAAACGGTCTTACCATTCATTTGAGGGAAGTGTTGACCTTCTTCCAGCATATGGTGATTAATTCTATCTTTTCCAAGAGCATTTCCAGGAGCTGGAATCCAAAGTTCTTTTGCGTAAGCTCCATCAGCATATAAATGCGTGGTCATAATGCGCGAGTCTGTTTTGTCATTAGTCAGGTCTTTTCTTGAAACAACAACTGCTCCTGCCCCGTCACCGAATAAAACCGCAACGTTTCTGCCGTTAGGAGTTTTATCAAGTCCCTTGGAGTGAACTTCTGCCCCAACAACTAAAATATTTTTGTGTGATCCACTTAGGATAAATTTATCAGCGATACTTAGGCCGTAAATAAAACCGGTGCACTGCTGGCGAATATCGAGCACAGCAATCTCAGGCAGGTCTAGTTTTGCTTGAAGAAAACACCCTGTCCCCGGGAAATCATGATCAGGGCTTAGAGTGGCGAAGATAATCATATCGATGTCTTTTTTATCAAGACCAGCATTCTTAATGGCCTCAAGGCTCGCGTGAACTGCAAGATCCGATGTAGAAACATCCGCATCAACCCAACGGCGCTCTACAATCCCCGTTCTTTGCTGAATCCATTCGTCTGATGTGTCCATCATTTTTTCCAAATCAAAGTTCGTGTAAACTTTTGGCGGAACGTAAGAGCCGACACCCGTGATTTCACTTCTATATTTCATAAAAACCTCAATTCATTTAGACTAATTTTATTATTTTAATCCAATCCTAAAAATATTCAAACAATTCTCTGACGTAATAGCTCTGCCATCTATACTGGAGTCATTTCCTCCAATGAAAAAAGGTTGTCAAAGCACTCTAGTATTACGACAATAAAAATACATTAAATACAAAAGCGAATCTGTCTAAATACTTTTAAAAGGATGTAGAATTATGAAGACGATGCTAGCGCTCCCGCTTGTTCTTTGGGCCATTAATGCTACTGCAAGTGTAAGCTATTATCCCGAGTCAACTGTTGCGAAGTTTACTAATCAGAAAACTTCTCAAACTGATCTGCGCAATGAAATTTTTAATCTGTCTGAAAAAATTCACATCAAGAATGAAGGCACAAGTGACACTTTAAGTGACTCTTGTCCTGATGAAAGTGATTGCAGTGAACAAAGAAAAGACATGACTTATCAAGAGGCCAGAGAACTGATGTTCGGCGATCTTTTTTTAGTCACTCATGGAAATAAAAAATACTCGGTTAAAGAAGTCTACTGCAACATCGAAGTTGACCAGACTCAAGGTGTAGGTCCGGGAAAAATCCCTAATCCCAATGTAATTAATTGTGAACACACCTGGCCTCAGAGTAAGTTCTCTAAACAATTTCCTTCAGAGCTTCAAAAGACCGACCTGCACCATCTATTTCCAGTGGACATGAAGGCCAACTCAACAAGAAGCAACAACCCTTTTGCTGAAGTTGATGGAAAGGCCACTCATAGCAATTGCCAGGACTCAATGATCGGAAATGCGATCGGTACAAGTATCAGATCGTTTGAGCCGCCTATTGAACACCGTGGAAATGTAGCGAGAGCTCTTTATTATTTCTCTACAAGATATAAAATGAATATTGATGCCACTCAGGCAAAATACTTAAAAAAATGGAATGCAGAAGATCCGGTGGATGAAGCTGAGATGAAGCGCAATGAAAAGATCATGCAGCTTCAGGGAAACAGAAACCCGTTCGTCGATTACCCGGAACTTGTTAATCGCTTGTAATAAATTATGAAATATTTCCCTTACCTCTTTCTTCTCCTTGTCGTCGCCTGTAGCTCGACCGAAGAAAAAACTGAACCTAAAACTTATTCTGATGAAACTAACCGCGCTTTTTTACAAATTGAGCGCGGTGATTCTTATTACATGAAAAGGCCGGCCAAAAGCACTCCGCCACCTCAGGTGAAGTCTCCTCATCAAACGCGTCAGGCAACTCGTCCGGTTTACCGCGAAGATGTGAGGCCGGCCGAGATCGTGGTGAAACCTGCCAGACGTGAAGAAAAACCTTCAAGAGAAGAAATCGTCATTGACGAAAAAATCAATTATCAGGAACCACAAAAGGAAAAATCGATTACGACGATAATCCCGAAGTCTCAACCTAAAACAAAAAAAAGTGCTCAGATGGATGAGCGCCTGATTGAGATCAACCAGAACCTGGCCTTCTACTGTATGAAACACAGAAAGGACGCCCGTTTTGGAGACAGTGAAGAAAGGTGTATGAGTTTTGTAAACCAGTCTCTTGAGGACTGTCAGAAAGTTCACAAGACTCCGGATAAAAAACTCCTAAGCTGTATTCAAACGAAATTAAAGCGCAGGTAAAAATGATGGAACAATACAATTTAGATTACTCTTTTACGAGCGAAAGCCGTGCCTTTTGTCAGCAGTGTGATTTCTTAAAATCGCGTTGCCTATGTGACACTTTAAAAACGATTCCGAACAATATTCACTTAATCGTGCTTCAGCACCCGAGTGAAACCAAGCACCCGCTCAACACTGTTCGCATTATGAAGAAAAGTTTTAAAGAGATGACTGTGATGGTGGGAGAAGACTTCACTAATGATTTAAAGCTCAACACACTTCTTTGTGACCCGAAAAATAGGTGCGCTCTTCTCTATCCAGGTCAAGATGCAAAAGTCCTGGAGTCAACACCTGCAACTAATGAAGTCATCACTCACCTTTTACTGATTGATGGGACGTGGAGAAAAGCTAAAAAGATTTATCTCTCTTCACCTAATTTGCAAAAACTCCCGGCCATTAAGTTAGCTCCGGAAGAAAAATCAGATTACAGAATCAGAAAGGCTCCGGCGGAAAATGCTCTTTCAACACTAGAAGCAAGTGTTGAAGCTTTAAAAATACTAGAACCAAAACTAGATACAGCTTCGGCCGTCGCTTCATTTCAAAAGATGATTGACCTACAGATTCAGAAAATGGGCCGAGTGGTTTATCAGACCAATTATTTAGACAAAAAAAAGGAGTAACTCTCGTTACTCCTTTCTTATTTTTAATTTATTTAAAAATTATTTCGCTAGATAAGACTTACACCATCCACAGTTTGTTACGTACTTCATCCCCATCATTGTACATGGAGCGTATCCGCCTTCTGCTTTTTTCTCATTGTAGTACTTACAGTTTCCACAATTTTGTCCTGGCTTGTGTTTTGCGTTTGTCGAAGTTTTTCCATCTTCAACATACTCTAAACTCTTTGCCATTCCCTCTCCAACTTTCGCTACTTGCTTTCCAGCAGGAGGAGTTGTCGGGCATCCAGCAGCTTGAGCTTTAACACTCTTGAAGGCGAAAGGAACGATAGTGGCCGCAGCAAGCACCATTCCGAAAAACGAACGACGATTTAGGTTTTTGTCTTCCATATATATCTCCAAAATATTTATCAGTTCCACGCATTTTATCATGCATGGGAACTCAATTTCAAAGCTTATCGGCAGGAAATCCTAATTATTTTAAGTACTTATAGCCAAACTCTTGTTTCAGGCTCCAAACTAAAAAGTTTGGTGCAAAGCTTTAAAAAGTGTAACGCCTTTGGTATGAGAAGCGTCTAAAACACATTTTGAGGCCCCATGGAACAGATTAATCCAATTGAACCCAATGAATATTATTTTGAGACAACTCAAGATATTTTAATCGAAGTCTACCCTCATTACGTTCCTGAGCGCTCATCCCCAGAGAACAATCAGTACTTTTACGCTTATAAAATCAAAATCACGAACAACGGTGAAGTCGCTTGTCGCGTTATCCACCGCCACTGGAAGATCAAAGACGGAAACGGAAAAACGTATGACGTTCAAGGATCAGGTGTTGTTGGTGAGCAGCCAATGCTTAAATCAGGTGAATCTTTCGAATACACAAGCTTCTGTCCACTTCACTCTCCTTATGGGAATATGCGTGGGAAATACCAGATGATCGATGAATTCGGAAACCGCTTCTGGGTGACAGTTCCTGTTTTCTTCTTCAGACCTCCTCGCAACTTAAATGAAGAAGGCGAAACCGTTATTCAATAAAACCTTTTCAATTCGTAAACGTTCCCGTTACCATAAATAATCGTTTATTATTTACGGAGACCTTTATGAAACGTCTTTTGGTTTTAGCTACACTTCTTACAACTCTTTTTTCACTTTCTGCCTTCGCTGATTTAGATGCAGTCGTTAAGGCAAAAAAACTTAAAGTGGCCGTGGACACGACTTATCCTCCAATGGAGTTTGAAGCGACAGATGGCAAGATCATCGGTCTGGATGTGGACCTGGCACGCGAACTGGCAAAAATTTTAAAAGTTGAAGCAGAATTTATCGTTATGCCATGGGATGGAATCCTTGCAGGACTTCAGTCAAACCGCTACGACATCATTATGTCATCAATGAACATCACCCCAGAGAGATCTGCTGCGGTAAACTTTGTTCCTTATATTTCAATGGGACAAGTTTTTGTTGTTAAGCAAACAGGAGCTGCGGTTACTAAAGATACTGAACTGGCCGGAAAAACAGTAGCGGTTCAAGTAGACACGACTTCTTTCACTGCGGTTGAGGCGATCCAAAAGAAAGGTGTAAAGATCAAGGCCATCAAAACATTCCCAGGTGCAACTGAAACCTTCAGTGCCCTTAAAGCAAACCAGGCCGATGTTATCGTGACAGATGAAGCTGTTGGAAGATACTACACTGGTCTTGATGCTAAAACGTTTAAAGTTTCAGGAAATGCGCTTAAGCCAGAGCCAATCGGAATCGCCGTAAGAAAAGCTGATCCAAAACTTTTAAAAGTACTGGAAGAAGCTGTGAAGACAATCAAAGCAAACGGCACTTACTCACGCATTTATAAGCAGTGGCTAAAAACTGAACCTACACTATAAGTACTAGATGGAATTTGAATTAGGTTTTTGGGCATTCTCTAAAACAATCGTCCTTCCGCGTCTGGCGGAAGGAATGGTCATCACTCTCAAGCTCACTTTTATCAGTGGGATTTTTGGACTTATGCTGGGGATGATTCTCGCACTGATGAGAATCTCTTCATTTAAAGTTTTAAATTGGTTTTCTGTGGCCTACGTCACTCTCTTTAGAGGGACACCACTTCTGCTGCAGATTCTTTTTATCTACTTTGCTCTTCCTACTATTTTTTCTAATTACGGAATTGATATGGTTATCGATTCTTTTCCTGCTGGTATCCTGGCCCTTTCACTTAATAGTGCTGCTTATTTGGCAGAAATTTTTCGCGCCGGAATTCTCTCTATTCCTAAAGGTCAGAGTGAAGCGGCCAGAGCTCTGGGGCTTTCGCGCCATCAGACCATGTATAAAATTATTATCCCACAGACCTATAGAAGAATTATTCCACCGGTCGTGAATGAACTTTCTGCTCTGACAAAGGAGACATCGCTGGTTTCAGTTATCTCTCTTGGAGAACTTCTCTATGTCACCCAACGTGTGGGAGCTAAATACCTCCGCGTATGGGAAGTATATGTCTGGGCAGCTCTAGGGTATTTAATCATCGTTATGGTTCTAAGTTTTATTGCTTCCCGTGTGGAAAACCGCCTGCTGCAAAAAGGAGGCGTGTAATGAAATCCAATGAAGTGATTTTAAAAATCTCCAACATTAAAAAAGTTTTCGGACACAATGAAGTCCTAAAAGATATTTCAACTGACATCACTAAAGGTGAAGTGGTGGTGATTATCGGGCCATCAGGCTCGGGAAAATCAACTTTTCTTCGCTGTTTAAATTACCTTGAGCTGCCAACCAGCGGTGAAATTAATTTCAAAGGTCAGATCATTGAACACAACACCAAAGAGCATGTGCTGGATCTTTACCGCACGAAAATCGGAATGGTGTTTCAGAGCTTTAATCTCTTCCCGCATTTAACAGTGCTGGAAAATATCACCCTTGCTCCCACGCAGGTGCTTAAAGTTTCAAAAGATGAAGCGCAAACGCGCGCTCTGGATCTTCTTCAAAGTGTAGGTCTACAGGAAAAAGCTCACGCCTATCCAAGAGATCTCTCTGGTGGACAACAGCAACGCGTGGCCATCGCCAGAGCGCTTGCGATGAAGCCAGATGTGATGCTTTTTGATGAAGCCACTAGCGCCCTTGACCCTGAACTTGTTGGTGAAGTTCTCAAAGTAATGAAAGACCTCGCTCACACTGGTATGACGATGGTTGTGGTCACTCACGAAATGGGATTTGCCCGCGAAGTGGCCGACCGAGTGATTTTCATGGATAAGGGAGTAATAGTTGAGCAAGGCACTCCACAAGACGTTTTTGGAAACCCGAAAGAGAAAAGAACTATCGATTTCTTAAAGAAATTGTAACACCTCCTTCTAACCATTAGACGGATGCCCTAAGATTTTTTCATAGCGAGCCGAAAAAGCTCCTATGAAAACAAAAATCATCTTAGCCACACTTCTGTGCACACTTGTTTCAACACACGCCCAGGCCATGGGTTCAAAAAAACCATCGCCAACACCTGCGCCTAATCCGGCACCAGTGACTCCAACTCCAGCACCATCGACAAAACCGACATTGGATTTTGGGCCAGAACTTTCAGAAGACGCTTATTTAAATGCCGGTGCAGAAGTCGGCGCGCAAGTCGATGATTCGCAAAATGACAATGAACTTGTGGGCTCTTCACGACAAGTTATCAATAACGATCAGGTTGATCAGTGTTTTAATGATGAAGCTCCACATGAGTATTTTGCTGACCAGATCAGCTATTACGTGCAAGAGATGATTAATGATGTCCCGGCCAAAGTTGGCTACATCGGAAGCTATTATGGAACAAGCTCTGATGACAGCGCTTATTTTCCGACTTCGCTCATCAGGCACCCGCTTTGTAATGTCACTTCATCAACTCTTTCTGCGACAATTAATAAAGTCCCAGGGCAAGCGACGATTGATAAACTAAACCGCTTCGCTAATACAGTGAACACTCTTCGCCAGGAAGTTCTAAATGGTGATCAATCTGCTAAAAAAGAACTTCTAAGCACGTGGACCAGAATGTTTTCTTGCCTGGCCTACGCTGAATCACTGAGCACGGCAGACACGACAACGTCAAAAAATGTGGCCGCAAAAGTTGGCCCATCAGGATACAGAAAACCTGCGGGAGTTAAATTTTACGAAGACCCTGCTCAGGATGCGACTTCAAGATTAAATATTGGGATGTTTCAATTCACACCAAACAGTGCGGGGAATATTCAGCCTTGTATTCGTGCTTGGAACTCTTTAAATCAAAACAAGGCAAGCTGCCAGATCAGTCAGAAGGCCACTCAGGCGGATTTAATTAAAGCGCTGGGAAGTTCATACCAAAGCTTCAACGCTTTCTGTGGAATTCATAAACTGGTTCAGACATTTGCCATTCAAGTTAACACAACAAAGTCGAGTGCCACTCACCCATCAAACGTGGTGAATGGAAAACTTAAAGGTTTTGAACAAAGATGTGTCTCTCCTCACTTTCAAGCGGGAAAGGCCTACAACCATTTTGGACCTTTTCAAAATTCTACGGGATCAAACCTGGATAAGCTCTTTACTTGCATTGAGAGCAGTCGCTAGAGTGAGTGTGATCATGAGGGTGAATCTCATGAAACGCTTTATCTAACGTTCGCTTCATTTGCGCCTTGAACTTAATGTCATGGTACTCCATTACATGAGCACGCAGCTTCTGTGTTTCAAGTACACTGTCACTGATAACATTGTCTAAGGCCTTTTTAATTTCAGCTTTATCGAAATGAGAAATGTAATCCACTCCTAAACCAGAAAGCCATTTTGAGAGAGGCTTTGCCAGAATAACCGGTCTTCCCGTGGCCAGTGTCCCAAGGGCCAGCGCCGGAAAGTCTTCCGTGTTGAATGTCACTAGAGCTTTGGATGAGGCCAGAACTGGAGCATGCTCCCCGCTGCAGCGGTCACCAAAGAAAGTGTTTTCAGGAAAGTTAGATTTAATTGAACTTAAGTGAGCATCCGGCCCGATGAATTGAAATGAGTAATTCCACTCTTTCATCCATTCAATCAGGTTCGTTGCTTCATTTATGTTGAGACCTTTGGCCTCAATCAAAAAGAAGTGGTGCTTAAACATGTCTTTTGGAAAAAGAGCATAATCCGACACTCTAAATGGCGGAGGAATCACTTCTGTGTTTTTTAGACCGTGAAGTGTTGTTAATAAATCCTCTCTTGAAGAAAGAACTTTATCCGCTTGCCCCAGAGATTTTTTTATCCATGAAAAAACCATTGGAGAGAGGATTTTTTGCATAAATGTTTTTTTAATCTTTGAATCCAAATCCAGGTCGTAAAGGTAAGTGATCAGTTTTGTTGTCTCACACTTTGCCAGACCTTGAGAGAAGCCTTTTGAAATATTGATAATGAGGTCGTACTCACAGGAAACAAAAAGATTTTTTGCCAGCGAAGGAATTTTATTCGAGTGCTGGTAAAACTCCTCTTCTGTCGAGACGATATTGCTTAAGTAAGTCGACTTGATAGATCTTTGTTCAATATGACCTAGGATCGCACCTTTTTTGTGAGCAAAACAATAAATAGGAGCTTCAGGGAAAACCTCACAAAGGTTCTCGATGATCTCCACGTAATGGCTTCTGCCTAATAAATAATCACAGGTAATCGCTACTTTCATAGTAAAGTTTTAAAATACTCCGCTGTCGCTTTGATACCGTCTTCAAATTTCACCACTGGTTTGTAATCAGAGATGCTTTGAAGTTTGCCGATATTTGGTCTTCTTCTTTTTGGATCATCTTTTGGAAGTGGAAGATACTTGATCTTTGATTTGCTTCCTAAAATTTTAATTACTAGCTCTGCCGTTTCCTTAACTGTGTACTCATCAGGGTTACCGCAGTTAAACGGAGTGACGTCATCGCTCATTAATACATTGTGAATCGCCTGAACTAGGTCAGTAGAGTAACAGTAAGAACGAGTTTGTGTTCCGTCACCATAAACAGTCAAATCCTCCCCTCTCATCGCTTGCGTGATAAAATTCGGGATAACACGTCCATCGTTTGGACGCATACGCGGTCCGTATGTGTTAAAGATACGCACGATTCTCGTGTCTACTTTGTATTTCGTATGAAAGCTCATTGTGAGAGCTTCGGCAAAACGCTTTGATTCGTCATAACAAGAACGAGGTCCAATCGGGTTAACGTGCCCTACGTAGTCCTCTGTTTGTGGGTGAATTTCCGGGTCTCCGTAAACTTCAGATGTCGAAGCTTCCAAGAAACGAGCGTTCTTTTCTTTTGCCAGTTCCAGAAGTTTGAGAGTTCCTTCTGAGTTTACACGCATGATTTCCAGTGGGATTAAACCAAAGTCAATTGGTGAAGCTGGAGAGGCCATTGAAAGAATATAATCGATCTTCTGTGATTTAAAATCCGGAAGAGATTCGTAAATGTTGTGTTTATGGAATTCAAAGTTTTTGCTTTTTGAAAGAAGCTCAATATTTGATTCCGATCCAGTAATGAAGTTATCCAGACCAATAACTTTGGCCCCCAGATTTAAATAGTGTTCACAAAGAGTTGAAGGAACAAATCCTGCTGCTCCAGCAACTAGAACTGTCTTTCCTTCCATTGATGTTGGCAGTACTACTTTTTTCATAATATTCATTCTCCTAATACTTCTTTAACTGAATGACCGACGATGCGATAACCAGGAGACTCGCCCCTACTATCTGAACTGGCTGAAGCTTAGCTCCTAAGAAAATCCAGTTAATCACCACGGCACTAAATGGGAAGAACATTTCGGCCAGCGCAGCTGCTCTTGCCGATAAAGTCTTAAGCCCTTTGTAATAAAAATACATTCCGGCAAAACCAGAAAGTAAAACCATAATCAGAATTTTACCATAAGTGGCAAGGTTCCAATCTAAATTTAGCCCACCAAATTGGTAGTATAAGTAAAAGGTCATAAACACGAGACCTAGAACAAAACGCCCGCCCATAATCTGGATTTCATCGAATCCCTGAGCAGAAAGTTTTTTTCCAAAAACTGTTGAAGCTCCCCAGCTCACAACAGCAATCATGGTGAGAGTGTAACCCCAGATGGCCTTTTTGCTTAAAAGGGCCATTGAGAAATCAAGCCCCATTAAACCTGGCATAATGTCCGGAGAAGAAATCAAAAATCCCCCAACCAATGCAATTGCGGCCCAGAATAAAAACTCGCGTTTGATTTTTTCACCCAGAAAAACCCGGGCCAGTGAGATGGCGACGATTGGCTGAAGCTTTTGCAGCAAAATAACCAGCGAAGGGTTAATCAGCATAAAGGCCTTGGTAAAAGTCAGTGTTCCGATGGCCTGGCCACAAACCCCGATGACGCCAAAGTAAGCCATCGTCGAAAGTTTAAGTGTTCCGATTTTTTTAGCGTCTTTTAACAGTAAGGGAATAAAAACAATCGAAAGAATAAGTTGTTCGGTGAACACAATTCTTTCAGCAGAAACACCGGCAAAGAGCATTGGGTAGCGAATCAACGTATCAATCGCCCAAAGAACACCAGCTAAAATGACAAAGACAACACCGATCATGGGCATCCTTCAACTCATGGTGAAACGCTTTAAAATTGCCGTTTTACGAAGCCATGAATCCGTATTATTATCTAGAGTGTAAATTTAGATCAATGGATGCGTTCATGCAATTAAATCTTCACCAAACCCACCATGAAATTGCTGACTTCGAAGGCATTTTTAAGTACCTTACATCCACTTTCCAAGACGGAAGCCACAGTGGTTTGCACATTTTTCCGGAACTCTTTTTAACCGGGTATCCTCTGCAGGATCTTCCGCTCAAAAAGACTTTTATTGACGATTACCTCGCTTTCCTTGAGGATCTCTCTATTTGGTCAGAGCGCCAATTAAAAAGTAAGTCACCCCTGGCCCTCCTTTTTGGTGGTCTTCGTTATGAATTTGACGGACTTGGCTGGCCTGCCCAGATTGAAAACGTCATGTACATCCTGGAGCCGGGAAAAAAACTGCGCCCCCTTTATACTAAACAACTTCTTCCTAACTACGACCTGTACGAGGAAAAGAAATATTTTACACCGGGCAACCAGTCGGTGGTTTTTGAGTTCCAGGGCAAAAACTTTGGGCTTCTGATCTGTGAAGATATGTGGTTTTCCCACCTGCACGATGTCGATCCTGTCGAGCTTTTATCTGAACAAAATAAAAAGTGCGACATGGTTATCAATATCAGTGCAAGCCCTTACCATCTGGGGAAAATCGAAACGCGAATTAACCGCGCACTGGAGATTTCACAATTTTTGGAAGCACCATTTGTCTATGTTAACCGCGTGGGTGCCGAAGATGAAATTATCTTCGACGGCCATAGTTTTGTCGTCGATGGCAATAGTGTTGTTAAGATGGCATATGGATTTAAATCCCAGATTCTTTCACTTGAAATGCCGGTTTATCAGGAACCGGAAAAAGGAAACGTCAGGTCTTATCACTCATCAACTAACAGCTGGAGCACCATCTTCTCCACTCGTTTATCAAGCGACACTCTGTCGCTGACACCTATGGGGCCTAAAGGCTGCCAGGAAGTTCTCGATGCTCTTTTACTGGGAATCGGCGACTACATCACCAAAAATGGCATGAAGAAATTCACCATCGCGCTTTCTGGCGGGATGGACTCTGCGCTCGTTTTAACTATTATCAAACTTCTGCAAAAAACGATGCCGATTGAACTTGAAGCTGTGTTTATGCCAGGCTTTTATTCGAGCTCGGTGAGTTTTGATCTCTCTTACGACCTATGCCGTAACCTGGGCGTGAAACTTACAACTATGCCAATTAAGTTCATCCATTCGACAATTAAAACTGCTTACCGCGACAACTTTGGGGCAGAACTTAAAGGTCTGGCCGATGAAAATATCCAAAGCCGCTTAAGAGGCGCTTTGATTTATATGCGCTCAAATGATTTAAACTCAGTTGTCCTTAACACTTCCAACAAGTCGGAGCTCTCTGTGGGCTACTCGACTATTTATGGGGACTCTGTTGGGGCCCTCTCAGTTCTGGGAGATCTGTTTAAGTCAGAAGTTTTTGAACTCGCGCACTTTATCAATGCCAACTACGGCGGGCTGATTCCTGAAGACATTATCACTCGTCCACCAAGTGCAGAGCTTCGTGAAAACCAGGAAGACAGCCAGAGCCTTCCGCCCTATGACAGGCTGGACCCGATCCTAGAAGCCCTGTTATCTTCGCGTTTTAGCCCGGCCGACCTGATCAAGCGTGGTCACGACAAAGATGAGGTCCTAAAAGTTTATTCACTTTTATCAAAATCAGAGTATAAACGAAAACAATTTTGCCCTATAATAAAAGTGAAGCCAAAAAGCTTTGGTTTTGGCCACAGAGTCCCTATTAGCAAAAAGATTCTTTAACCCTAGAAAGGAGTTCATAGTGAATAAGAAGCAGTTACTTAAATCGTTCCAGGAACTAAAAGGTGAAATCGAAACCCTGAGAAAAAAACACGTTGTTCAAGGGCTGGTTGATAAATTTCACACTGAGAAAAAAACTCTTGAAAAAAGAATCGAAAAAACTGTGGTGGATGAAGTAAAGAAAGCAAAAAAATTCCTTACTGAACAAAAGAAAGAGTTAAATAAGATTCAGAAAAAAGTTGAGAAAATCATCTCTCAGAAAAAATCTGAAGCAAAGAAAACTCTTAAGACTGCTCAAAAAGCGGCCAAAAAAGCAACAAAAAAAGCTCCAGCTAAAAGAGTTGCTAAGACGACAAAAAAAGTTTCTAAAAAGGCTTAATAAAATCTGGCGAAGTGTCTGTTATACAGCAGACACTTCCTCACGATATGGCTTCCAAGTCCCCTGCCACAAGTTCATCGTTCCCGTCAGCAGTGATCTCTTTTCCTTATCTACTTTAATCTGCACATACGTAAAACGCGTAGAGGCTTCCATTTGTCCGGCATCCAGGTGAGGAATCGTGTTCCATGTTCCGGTGTTGAAATAGTATTTGTTCTCAGGAAAACGCAGCCACTCCTGCACGTGAGTGTGCCCCATCACCACCGTATGAATTTCCGGATGGCGCTTCAGGATACCCTTCGCTTTTTTTCCATAAAGCGGATAAATCGTAATCTGCTTTAAGATAGAAAGCGTGGTTTTAAAGTTTCTGTTTTGTTTGATGTATTCGTCGAAGTTACTTTGAAAAAGGTATCTTAAAACGATCTTACTCATCTTTAAAAAGAAAGCGAAGTCGTAAAAAAAGCACCAGCGTACATAACTTCCCAAGGGTCTTACTTTATCAATATTCGGTCGGTCTTTTCTTAAAATAGGAAGAAGATTGATACAAAAAAGTGTTCCCCATGGAAGATTTAAAATCATTTTCCCATTGGGACCTTCCATAAAATACTTATCACTTGGAACGGTATTGATCACTTCAAAACGATGACCATGCTCAATGTGAACACCACAAAGATTCACTTCAAAGCAGAACTCAATTTCTTCTCCGACATAGCGGCGAAGCGCTTGCTGGGCCTCTCTAAAGGCCATACCTGAATCGTGGTTTCCAATGACGTATGTGACTTTTTTCCCTGGAATTTTCAAGAAGCGACGAAGGCCTTCAAAAAATTTCGGATGCCCTTTGACGATGGCATCAATGGCCCTGACGGTGACTGTGTCGTCGATGATATTCGTGAAGACACCATCCACATCAATCTGGATAAGATTTAAGATGTCCCCGTTTAAAACGAGATGGACCTCTTCTTTTTCGTAATCGCCTTTTGAATAGTAGTCGCAGAAATCGAAGAATTTTTCATCTTCTAAGAAATCTTCCAGGAGATTGAGCTGCCCGTTTTTAAGAAATTTTCCTTTTCCTAAATGTAGATCGCTCAATACCAGGATTATCATTTCGTTTTAACCGCCTTTTGCAGGCTTGATTTGAAAACGTCTTGAGTGTTAAAGACCACTCCACGCCCTGATTCTTTGGCCTCGTACATCATGCGGTCGGCGATCGCCAGGATTTCCTGAGAGTTCACGGCATCTGTCGGGAACTCCGCCACACCAATAGAAACACTCAGCTTCACCATCTTCTTTTCGTTTCTCATTTCTACTTCATATGTGCGCTCGCGGATGATTTGCAGAATACGCTCTCCTACAATTTTTCCGGCAACTGCATCAGAATTAACCAGAATCACCACGAACTCATCTCCCCCGTAACGGTAACTGATGTCACTGTCGCGCAGAAGGCCTTTAATATCACGGGCCACGTTCTCTAAGAGTTTCGTTCCCACTAAGTGTCCGTAAGTGTCATTGACTTTTTTAAAGTAGTCGATATCGATAAAAAGCACGCAGAAAGGGTCTTTTTCCTTCTGAAACTTATCAACCAGCAACGTTAAGTCTTTATAAAGTTTTCTCTGATTGTATAAACCTGTAACGTCATCGATATGGATGAGTTCATGTGTCTTATATAGATCTTCAAAACGCTGGATAATTTTTAAGTGGCTTGCCGCAAATTGCGACAGCGACTTCAGTACATCTGTCGAAATTTCCGACGGAGCAGAAAAAACAGCGAAATGAAACTGGCTTCTTTTAAAACCTAGGTTTAAAAAATAATAGAAGCAATTCTCCACTTTGACTGACAGGCAAGGCAGATGTTTAATATCATCGCGCTTGATAAAGAGATGATCTAAAAGCTTAGTACTATAGAGCTTCTGGCGGTCGGCCTTCCCTACAATCGTACGGCATTTTTTAAAATCAATCTGTGGTATTTTGTTATGAATTGAATACACCAATAACGGTCTGACCAAATACTCGCGGGCCAGGAACTCTTCTATATGAGAGATCAAATTCTTTTCATTTTCAAAAAAAGAAAAACTACTTAAAAAATCAGTCAGAGATTGTGTCATAAATTAGTTCTTTTCCTTTTGATGATCATCGTCTTCTTCTACATGGTCGATATCATCTTCCAGGTTCTTGATCGAATGTCTCAGAGTCTTCATTATTTTACCTAATCGATCTTCTAGCTTTCTCTTATCTTCCAGCGATTTTTGTTCCTTAATGGAAGCATTTTCCATGTTAAATTCTAGAGCGTCAATTTTTCTTCTCAGCTCTAAAATTTTCTGGTCGCGACTCTGAACTTGCGAATCTACATCCATGGAAAGCAGTTCAAGCTTACTTTCCAACTCTTTTTCTCTTTGTTTTACCTGATTAAAGTCAATCCTTACTTTCTGCTCAAGCTTTTCACGGCGTAATTCGGCCTGGCGTGCCTTCTCATCAGCAAGGGCCTTTTTCTCTTCACTCATTGTTAAGCGATACTTCAGGTCTTCTAATTCCACCATATGTCGTTTTCTTAGAATCGTAATTTCAATTTTAGCTTCATCTAAGTTCGCCTTTAATGTCAGGTTGTCTTGTTCAAATTCTTTAGAGTCGGCCTTTAGTGTTTTAATTTGCGACAACAACTCTTCTCTTTCTTCACGAAGTGCTCTGATCGTTGCCTGAAAGCGCATCGAATCTTCGGTGCTCAGTGACTGCCCCCCTAGTCCCGCTCCAGGAACAAATGAAGAAACTGGTTCCTCAATAACGGCCTGGCGAACAGGTTCTGGTTGAGACTGGAGCGCAACCGGCGCAGCTTTTGGAAGTTCAGGTTTTGCCGGAGCTTCTGCTTGCACTGCTTCGATCTCTTCCATATCGCTGATGTCAAACTCGCGTGTCGCTTCGTTAGAAGAAACCGCAAAATCTGAACGCGTATTATTTCTTGGTTCAAGAGCAAAAGCTTCATTGTCATCAATCATATTTTCCAGCGAAAAACCCTGAGAAGGAGTATTACCTCCAAAATCAAGTACGCTGTCTTCGATATTATCCAGGGCCCCGGTATGCGTTTTTTCCAGCCCTTCAATATTTGTTTCTTTTGTATCGTCAAACTTAGGACGAAGAATGTCCTTAATCGTCGACTCCATATTGGCCTTCGCCTCTTCTGTCGTCATAAGATCAGCAGAAGAGCCAGTGCTGCCAGTTGAATCGAGAGCGAACTCTGCCAGGTTTGAATTCGTCAGGTTGTTTGGATTTACCACAACAGTCTTTTTTGTGGATTCATCAAAATTGTCGTGATCAGCAATCACGTCATCCAATGAAAACCCTTCGTCTTCCAATGCGATTGGAGATGTTGCTTGTGTGGCCTCAGGTTTTGTTTCAATTTCCTGTGCATCGACATCAAAATCCAATGAAAAACCTAAGTCATCATCCCCTGAACTGCCAGCTGGTGCAGCCGCTTGAGTGGCGACTGGTTTTTCCGGAGTGGCCGGAGTGTCGTCATCCATTGAAAAGTCCAGGTCAATTTGAAGCCCGGAGTCTTTTTCACCCTTACTTCCATTGTCATTTCCCATACTCATCTCGTCGTCTAGTCCTGTATTAAAATCGATATCATCATTAAACACACTTGAAGTATTTTCATTGGAGATTTTTGCTTTTTGTGGAACAACTGGCGTAAAAACAATATCAAATTTGCGCTGAATTTTGGCATTCAACGGGTCTTCGAATACTGGCTCAATTTTCTTTGCCCCACTCATGGTTGTCCCTTTGATTTTGTTCAACTATTTTCTACTATTTTATCAGTTATCCTATCGGACGATACTTACGAAAATCATAGTACTAACTGCCTAGTGATGCTTTTAAGTTGATCGAAAGCACGCTTTTGTCTAAAATAAAGTAAGATTTTATACTTTACCTGACCATTTTAGAGGGTTATTTCGATGAAAAACATTGCTGCTAAGATTATTACAGTTGGTGCACTTACACTTCTGCCTTTAACATATTCATTCGCACAAGGCACAAGTGCAGATGGAACAAAAGTTATGCCAGCTCCACTTCTCATGTTGGATAATTTTTTTGCTCACCACGTTTTAATTGCAGAAAAATCAACTCACTCTCTTCACCTTTTCAAAAACGCTGACGGAAAACCAGAATTTGTTCGTTCATACCAAATGGCCACAGGGAAAAAACCAGGCGACAAAGAAGCTGAGGGTGATTTCAGAACACCAGAAGGCGTTTATAACTTCGTTGATTTCATGACTAACAAACAACTCCTTGCTCAATCTGGCCCTCAAGGTGCTATTTACGGAGCTGGTGCTTTCGTTACTGATTACCCAAACCCGGTTGATAAAATCAACAAGAAGACAGGTTCAGGAATCTGGCTACACTCTACTAACGATGAAACAAGAATTGATAAAGGTCTTGATTCAAGAGGATGTGTTGTGACGGCCAACAACGAATTGATTGATGTTTCAAAATACCTGGAGCTTAACAAAACACCAATGATTGTTGTTCAAGATCTTATTTACTTAAATGAGAAAACTTGGGAAACACAAAAAGGCGAGCTGAAAAAAACAATTGATGGATGGCTGGATGCCTGGAGAAAAAAGGATATCGAAAGCTACATCAGCTACTACGATCAAAATGATTTCGTAGACTCAAAAGGAAAATACGCTGCCTATAAAGCTTATAAAAAAGCTGTCTTCTCTAACCCTGGTCAACCTAAAATCGACCTGGACAATCTTTCTATTCTACAGGCTAAGAACTACGCTGTTGTGACGTTTACACAAAACTACCAGTCAAACACAATCAACGACACTGGTAGAAAGCTTCTTTATCTAAGACAAGATGAAAACTACAACTGGAAAATCGTCAGCGAAGTCTGGACGAAAAACGGTTTAGAAAACATGGGCAAACTCGCATTTGAGCCTTCTCTAAGATTTTTCAAAGAAGGAACACGCGAAGGAATTGAGATTAAAAAAGGCAATAACTAGTGAGCGAACAAAGGCCCAACAATCCTGAGACTGCCAAAAAAGACAGTGTCTCGATTATTTATCACCAAAAAAATGACTCACCAAAATACTTTGAGATCAAACGCTCAAAGATTTATTTGTTTTTCATTGGTCTACCGGCCATTACTCTTGTTGCTTTAGTTATTGGTGTCGTAGGCCTCTTGAATGCCGGTCCTGCTCGCCTGCTGCAAAGTTACCAGCAAAATAAATTTATCCGCGAAAGACAATCCAAAAGCGAAGATTTGGAAAATAAACTTGCTGATCAGATGGAAGAGAATGTTAAATTAAAAAATCAGCTTCTCGCTTTTGAGGAACAAGGAAAAACGCCAACGGCAACTCCCGGAACAGAATCAAAAACAACAACAGCTCCTTCCGATGCAAAATGCCCTGCTCCTGTAACATGTCCAGCCCCAGTAAGCGGGACTGTTAACACAATCGGGCTTTCGACACTTTCTCTTTTTAAACCGATCCAGGGGCAAAAAGACCGCACTCGCCCGGCGATCTTGAACCTTTCAGGATTTAAAGCACTGGTTAACCGCGATACGGTTAATCTTCAATTCAACATTATCCCGGCCGTGACAGACGATGCAAAAATCTCCGGGCACATTATTGTTCTGATGAAAAACGAAATTGGAATTCAGGCCTATCCATACAATGCTTTTGGTGGAAGTGACTTCCAGATCAACTATGCTGCCGGTGAACCATTTGCAACTCAAAGATTCAGACCAGTAGATGCAAGTTTTGTGAGGCCAAGAAAATCAGGAAACTACTCGTTTACTGTTTTTATCTTCTCGCGCACCGGTGATCTTATCCACTACCAAAGCATGGCGTACGCACTTAAATTATAGGTTGATGATATGATCCAGAATCAAACTTACACTTCAATCGGCAAACAAACTGTTTTAAATGGAAAGTTTCATTTTGTCGGCACCACTCACCTCTTGGGAAAACTAATGGGCGATATCACTGTTGAAGCGCCTTCTAAAATCGTGCTGGAAATTGGCTCGGTCACGGAGGCCATTTTGACTTGTGGAGACCTGGAAGTTTACGGTGAATTCACGGGTGAGATTAAATCAACAGGCAACGTCACTCTTTATCCTACGGCCGTGGTAAACGGTAAAATCATTGCTAAATCTTTAGAGATTCTTCCTGGTGCGGTGGTGAACATGAACGCTCACACAGAGGCCGAATAGCTTTAAAAAAAGGTGGTGACTCTCGCCACCACCAATTCATTTTTATAGGTATTGTTTGTAGTCTACGACCTTAAGCGGCCCGTATTTCTTTGTCAGCGCTCTTAGTTTTGGTTCAATTGATTTATCCCCAAGGACAAAGATCGTCTGTTTTTTCATTCCAAAAATATCGCCAATCTTCTTAGCTACATCTTTAGCATTGTACTTCTTGACTGCATCTTTAAAGTCAAAAAGATCAGAGTACGGTTTTCCAATGTGATCCAGTAGAAGCAGCTGACCCAAGAAGGCCGGGTTGCTTTCAAACTTAAATGGATAAGCACCAATCATCCCTTGAGTTGAGCGGTCTAAATCCTCTTCAGTAATTCCTTCTGTATGAATCTTAGTGACTGCTTCATCAATAACTTCAATGAGACGGTCAATCGTCTGGTTTTTAGTAAACGTTGAAATCCCCGCTCTTCCGTATTGTTTCTGAGAAGAAATGAATGAACCAATCGAATAAGTTAAACCGCGCTTTACACGCACTTCGCGCATTAAGCGAGACGTAAAACCACCACCTAAGAAATCAGACGCCAAAGCATCCAGGTTTCTTTCGTTTGTTTCATCATAGTTTAAGAAACGTCCGATGCGTAGTTGAACCTGGTTAGCATCTGGCACCGGTACGAAAATAAACTCTCTTTTTGCCGTCTTCTTCTTTGGAGCATCAACCGCTCTGACAAAATCAGAATCTGACCCTTTAAAGCGGCATTCATCAACCAGGATTTTTTCCAGCGCAAGAGCACTTTTTGGACCTGTCAGGTAAACGCGTTTTTTTACATTATCCAGAAAGTAATTCATCTGAGCGCGAAGTGCGGCCGGCGTATAGGTTGCCAGGTCTTTAAGTTTTCCAGCAACCGGGTAAGAGTACGGAGTTCCACCTAGTGAAATTTCACGGAACACTCTTTCTGAAAGACCTTGAGGTGAGGCCACGAGGCTTTGCAGTCCGTTTCTCTCTAACTGCAGCTCTTTTTTAATGACGTTTTCCGGATAAGTCGCCGATCTCATCAGTGAACAAATCTGAGTCATTGATGTTTTTAAATCCTTCGTTAAGCCCGAAACAGTGACTGTACTGTATTCGTGAGTGACATCTGCCCCAAACTCAGTTCCTAAGAACTCTAATTGGTCTAAAATTTCTTTTTGAGAAAGTTTATCAGTTCCTGAGTCCAAAAGATTAAAAGCGTGAATAGAAAGACCATTCTGCCCTTTTTTCTCACTTAAAGCACCATCTGCAAAATAGATGGTCAAATCGTAAGTTGGGAAACGATTGTCTTCAATATAAACAACATCAATGCCGTTCCACTTTAGACGTTTAATATTATCTTCAATCGCGACAGGCTTGGCGCCCGAAGCGGCAAAAGCATTAAATGAAAGGCCCAGGGCCGCAAGTAAGAGTAATGGTTTTTTCATTATTTTTTCTCCGCGGTTTTAGGGTATTTATCCCAAGTTGAAATGAAGATGGACTTCGACTCTTCTAAAACTTCGCGGCAGGCAATCTGCACTTCGTTTTCCGAAATTGAGTTATAGATTTCCATTTCTTTTAGACCGTAATTAAAATCACCGTGCCACTTTTCATTGCGGACAATTGTTGAAGCGACTCCGGCATTGGTCTTAAGCTGGTTGTAACCTTGGGCCAAAATCTGGTTTTTTGATTTTTGCAGAGAACGCTGATTGATCGACTGGTCACACATCTCTTTTAAGTCACCTTCGATTTGTTTTTTCACGTCTTCAATCTTTTTGCCTTCCATTAACTCTCCGGCAAAGTAAAAGACGCCAGAGTGGATAAGATTGAAGTTAGAAAGATTGATTTCTGTTAACATCGGCTCATCAGACTTCACATATTTTTGCGTTAAGTATGAGCTTCCTCCATTTCCAAGAATCATCGCCAGAAGGTCCATGACATAAGACTTTCTTGTCCCCAGTTTTTCTCCCTGGAAGGCCATGACAAATTTTGGAATCGGGTTGGTTGCGTAAAACTTGTACTCTTGCCCAAATTCAGCTTTTGACTTAAACACTTCTTCACCAGAAGTTTTATCTTTTAGCTCTTTAAGTTTTTCTGATCTTGGAATGACTCCGTATTTTTCTTCAATCTTTTTAATGACTGTATCCGGGTCAACGTCACCAGAGATAGCGATGATGGCATTGTTTGGAACGTAATAGTTTTTAAAGAACTCCATCATTTGATCACGTGTCAGCGCTTTTAAGTCTGCTTCTTCACCGATAACTGATTGTCCGTATGGTGTGCCGGCAAAAACTTTTTTCATCAGCGCTAAGAAAATCAATCCATCCGGGCTGTTTTCATAACGCATTTTTCTTTCTTCAAAGATAACTTGTCTTTCACTTTCAAACGACACTGGCTCTAAAAGCAGGTTTTGCATACGGTCTGCTTCCATGTCGATCATCGTATCCAAAAACTCCACTGGGATGTTTTGATAATAAACCGTCATGTCATTTGTTGTATAAGCGTTGGTCATACCACCGCTCTTTTCTAACAGCGTATCAAATTGACCAGGCCCGTACTTTTTGGCCCCCTTAAACATCATGTGTTCAAGAAAATGCGTCGCCCCTGTCGTACCAACACCTTCATCTCTTCCACCGACGTCAAAGAGTGTGTAATAAGACACAATCGGAAGTTTTGGATTGGGTGCAACAAGAACGGTCAGGCCATTTCTTAACACCACTTTTTTTACATTGAAGCCCGCTTTAAGCGGCGCAGACTTTGAACCCATCCCCATGCTCGAACATGCATCAAAAAGAAAGACCACTGCCGTAAGCGACAAGACCTTAATTAATTGTGGAGATTTCAAAAGTTTTAACTTTCTCGGTAACATAATTTTTGTTCCTTGATCTCTTATAGTTGAGTTAAAATTATACTGCTTCTATGGCCAAAAACAATCAGAACAAAATGGGCCCTAAATGGAAAAATCTCTGAATAAAAATATGTTAATGGCACTTGGTACAGGCACCAGTGTAGGAATACCGCAAATAGGTTGTTCGTGTTTAGTCTGCACTTCACTTGATCACCGCGATCAGAGAATGAGAACAAGTGTCTTCATTCAAACAAAAAATGGACAACGTATTCTCATCGATACAACTCCTGACCTAAGGACACAAATACTTAACAATAAGATATCCGCAGTTGATTTTGCGATTATCACTCACGAACATGCTGATCATTTGCACGGAATCGATGACCTTCGCCCTTTTTGTTTTGGACCTCCCCCCAGAGAAATTCCGGTGTTTGCCAACGCCAGCACCAAAGCTTCTATTGAAGCGCGCTTCCCTTACATCTTTCATCATAAAGGGCCTGTTTTAGGTGGAGGAATTCCCCGTCTGCAATTGCAGTCGGTAGAGTTAGAAAAACCAACAATACTTTTTGGAGAAGAGTTTTTCTTTTTTAATTACCCACACGGGCATGCTGAAACAATGGGCTTTATCCTGGGCGATCTCGCCTATATCGTCGATTGCCACTCTCTTCCTGATCACATTGTTAAAATCCTCAAAGAAAGAAAACTCAAAATCCTGGTCATTGACTGCCTGAAAAAAGGGAGCCACACCACGCATTTAACTGTTGAGAAATGCTTTGAGTATGTGCGGGAAATAAAGGCCGAGAAAACTGGTCTGATACATATTTCGCATGATCTTTCCCACTCTGTTTTAAAAGACCTGGCCATGAGAGAATTTGGAGAATCGGTTTTTCCATTGTATGATAGTCAAAAGATATTTTATTGAGAGGAAAACTTTTTATGACGACAGACACGATGATGGCCGGTGATTCTCGTTACAGAAATTTCATTAACCTGATCAACACAAATAAACATGAATTTGCTTTAAGAATTTATGCTTTTATTGTTCTTGCTCATTGGGCAGAACATTTAGTTCAAGCCTTTCAGATTTTCGCTCTCGGATGGCCTCGTCCGGAATCTCGTGGAGTTTTAGGACACTGGTTTCCATGGCTCGTCTCTTCAGAATTAATGCATTATCTTTATGCACTCTTCATGTTAGTTGGCCTATGGATTCTAAGAAAAGGATTCGTTGGAAGAAGTTACAAATGGTGGATGGCCTCTTTTGCTATTCAATTCTGGCACCACATAGAGCATTTCTTGCTTCAACTTCAGGCCATTTTGCACACAAACTTCTGGGGCTCACCGGTTCCTGTAAGTATTCTGCAATTATTCTACCCTCGCGTAGAATTGCACTTGTTCTACAACACTATTGTTTTTATCCCGATGGCCATTGCTATGTACATGCATCTTTTCCCGACAAAAGATGAAGAAGCACACTATCAGTGCACGTGTGCGATAAAATAATGAAAAAACTTGCTGTTATATTTTTATTTCTATCCGTTGCAATTGGGCTCTTTTTTTTAAAAGAAAATTTCAATCTGAAATCCAAGGGCGAAGCTAAAAAGGCCGACGTGGTTTTAACTTGGGATTATAATCCTAAATCCATTGACCTGCAGACTCCGGTCAATTTCACTTTCACCTTAAAAGACAAAGAAGGAAAAAATATCGAAAATGCTAAAATCGATATTGAGGCCACGATGAATCACGGTGGAATGATCCCAATTTTCACTGAAGCCATTTACCTAAAAGACGCCATCTACAGCACCCGTTTTAAACTGACGATGCTGGGTGAGTGGATTATTTTCCTGACGATCACTCTGCCTGATGGTTCAGTGGCCAGCAAAGAAGTCGTGTTGCAAACCAACTAATGAAGTCACAGAGAAAAATCCTCTTATCTACTAAAACCATTTTTCAGTTTCTTCTGCTTGTGGCCTCAGTGCTCTTAATAGCTGAAGGGCTTTGGGGAAACCCCTTTGCGCCTAAAAACCTGGCCACGCAATTTGTCTGGGTCCATTACCGCGGAGTTTTAGTTTTTGTTCTCCTCTTACTCGGCAATTATTTTTGCATGAGCTGTCCTTTTATTTTTGTGAGAAATGCTCTGCGAGTTTTTCATGCTCCTAAAAAACTCTGGCCTAAAAAACTTCAAAATAAATGGTTGGGGATTTTTCTTTTAACCTCTATCCTTTTTACTTATGAATACCTTCACCTTTGGTCGAGTCCGGCCCTTACAGCCTCTATTATCATTGGCTATTTCCTGGTTGCAGTGTTTGTGGATCTCACTTTTAAAAAAGCAAGCTTCTGCAAATACCTCTGCCCTATCGGCCAGTTTAACTTCCTCTCAAGCACCATGAGTCCTGCGACAGTGAAAGCAAAAAATCTTTCAGTGTGCGAGAGCTGCACGACTTATGAATGTTTAAAGGGTGTTGAAAAAGACGGCGAAATTTTAAAACGCGGCTGCGAAACCTTTTTATTTATCCCCAAAAAAAATGGAAACCTCGACTGCACTTTCTGCATGGACTGTGTGGCCGCTTGCCCTTATGACAACGTTAAAGTTGAAATGGTTCTTAACGGCGAAGAGCTGCAGGAAGACTCTCCTCGCGCGGGAATCGGCCTTTTAACAAAACGTTTGGATTATCTTTTACTGATTGTCGTTTTTACTTTTGGAGCACTCTTAAATGCATTTGCCATGACTGGCCCTGCGTATAATTTGACGATCACTATCGCAGATGTGACCGGCATTCAAAATAATTTTATTCTCTTGTTGTCTTTATTTATCACCTTTTTAGTTCTGCTTCCGCTCTTACTCATTTCTAAAAAAGATTACAAAATGATCCCGACACTACTCCCCCTCGGTTTTTTTATCTGGGTCTCTCACTACAGTTTCCATTTGCTCACCGGCCTTTTTGCTTTTGTCCCGCTTTTATTTAAAATTCAGCTCTCTAATTCCATGATGGGCGTGCCCACGCATATCGTGACACCTATACAATACGGATTTTTACTTCTAGGATTTCTAGGATCAATGACTTTGGTCTGGACGGGAAAAAACGAAAAGCGCGCAAAACTTAAGTGGAGTGCCACTCACCTGGCGATTTTTCTTTTCGCCCTTTGGGTCATGTCACTTCCGATGGAGATGCGCGGGACTTTTGTAGGTATTGCCCCGTAAAAGACTTATGAAATATTTTTTATTCCTGTTTTTTTCTTTTTTTGCTTCGACTCTTTTTGCCCACGAAGGTCCACCCTTTCCCATTTTAGTCGACCATAAATTTGGCGAGTATAAACTCTCTGTCTGGGCAGACCCGGATACGGAAAATGGAACTTTCACATTTTATCCTGAGGGGGAAAATCTAAAAAAAGACGACCTCTACTTCGAAATCAAGGCCCATCCACAAGGGCGCCAGGAACCCATTTTAAAGAGCACGGCCCTGATTCCAACCGAGGATAAGGGCAGATATTCTTATACTGCGACACTTCCTTTTCCCACCAATGAAACCTGGGACATTATCGTAGTCGTCAAAAATAAACAAAATGGCGATACCTTAACCAGCACCACTGTCCCTGTGGAAGTGACCCCTCCGGGCCCGAATAAGACCGAATTTGTGGTTTATACGCTGCCTTTTCTCCTGGTTGCCTTCATATGGGTCAGAGTGATGATCCACAAGCGCAGAAAAAAGACCCCCTGAAAGCATTACCACCCCCTTCCTTTTCTCCTCATTTTGTGAAATTCTCATGGGATATTTTTATGACCCAAAACCTATGAAGGAGATAACTATGATTATCGGAGTACCTAAGGAAATTAAAAACAATGAAAACCGTGTTGGTATGGTTCCAGGAGGAGTAAGAACTCTTGTAGCTGACGGACACACTGTATACGTTCAAAAGAACGCTGGTGTTGGTATCGGTATCGAAGACGCAGAATTCGTAAAAGCTGGAGCAAAAATTCTAGATACAGCTGCTGAAGTTTTCGAAAAATCAACAATGATCATCAAAGTAAAAGAGCCTCAAGCAGTAGAGATCGCCATGCTTAAGCCTCACCACATCCTATACACATACCTTCACCTTGCACCAGATCCAGAGCAAACAAAAGGTCTGATGAAGTCAGGATGTACAGCAATCGCTTATGAGACAATCCAAAACGCAGACGGTTCACTTCCTCTTCTAGTTCCTATGTCAGAAGTTGCTGGACGTATGTCAGTTCAAATCGGAGCTGCTTACCTTCAACTAGACAAAGGTGGAAAAGGTGTTCTTCTAGGTGGTGTTCCAGGTGTTAAACGTGGAAAAGTAACTGTTATCGGAGCTGGGATCGCGGGAACAAACGCCATCCAAATGGCAATGGGAATGGGAGCTTCTGTTACAGCGATCGACCTTTCAACAAAACGTCTTGCTGAACTAGATGGTCTATACGGATCACACATCACAACTCTTTACTCTAACCCAGACAACATTGAAAAAGCGGTTCTTGAATCTGACCTTGTTATCGGTGCAGTTCTAGTTCCAGGCGCTAAAGCTCCTAAGCTAGTAACAAGAGACATGATCTCTAAAATGCAAAAAGGTTCAGTAGTGGTAGATATCGCTGTTGACCAAGGTGGATGTATTGAAACTTGCAAGCCAACAACTCACGAAAATCCAACTTTCGTAGTAGACGGCGTTGTTCACTACTGTGTAGCTAACATGCCAGGTGCAGTAGCTCGCACATCGACATTCGCTCTTACTAACGTAACTCTAAAATACGCTAGAATGATTGCTAACATGGGTGTTGAAGAAGCTGCTCAGAAAGATAAAACTTTCCGTCCAGGGATCAACATTTACAAAGGGACGCTTGCTTACGAACAAGTAGCAAATGACCTAGGACTTCCTTACACAAAACTTCCGTTTTAGTTTTATAAAAGGGTCGCCTCGAGCGGCCCTTTTTTTTGCCCTCTTTTCCGACCAAGACACTCTAGTTTCTTTTTCCATGTTTTTATTTTTTCCAAACGTGTTAAAATCATTTGTATATGACCGGTAAAAAACTCGTAGACATGATTCTCTTAGGCGTAATGGTTCTGGCAACACTCGCTGTTGTTGGTCTCTTCTATTACACTGAAAAAGTCTATAAGAAGCCACCTATTGATGAGGCTGCTATGAAAGCTGAGCTTCTGAACACAGTGGACTCTAAGGCCATCCCAACCTTCTTTAAAGTCGACAAGATGACGATCAGCTTAGTTCCAAAAAACGAAGCGGCCAACTCGCGCATGAGATGGTTAGAAGTAGAAATGCACTTAGTGCTTTTTGAGGCCAAAGATTTGGATGAAGTGAAAGCTTATCTGCCAATGGTTCAAGACCGTATCATCGACATCACTTCAAAAATGGGAGCTGATGAACTTAACTCGCTTTCTGGAAAAATTCTTTTAGAGGATAGATTGAAGAGAGAGATTAACAAGTCGATGAAGAGACCTGTCGTAAAAAACATATTCTTTGCAAGTTTCATTGTTCAGTAAAAACAAAAAGGCCCTCTTTCGAGGGCCTTTTTTATTATTTAAATTTTAAATTCAAAACTACTCGTCATCAATTGATGAATCTTCTTCAGTCCAAGTAGCGTTTTTAGCTTCATCGGGCATTCCATCAAGATATTTCTTAACTTCTTCTTTCGTTACTTTGCCTTCAGCAATTAGTTTATCTCTTAAACGAACGTCCATTAATTTCTCTTGTAATGCTCTACTTAGTCTCATGTATGCCTCATTTATGGTCTTTAAAAAAATTTTAGTCTACGACAAGCTAGCATCAAATCAACCTATTGCCAATACTTAGGCGGCTTCTCTGAGTCATCTTTCACAATTGTCAGCTTTGCCTTGCTCTTAGGCCTAGATCTCACCTGCGTCATTTGGCTCATTTTATCTGAAAGGGCTCTGAAATTGCGGTGAGAGATCACAATCATAAACACATAGGCCGAAGCAATCGCCCCTAATTGACCCCATGCTCCAACACCTGTCGGGCTGGCGATACCTTGATAAAGAGAGATCACAACCAGGATCATGCAGAAGTATTTAGCTTTAACCGGAATGAGCATCAGGAAAGAAAAAATGCGCTCCGGATAAATTACAGCGTAGGCCAAACACAGGGCCCCCACAATTCCCGAAAGGCCTGTCAGAGGGAAAGAAAAGATCACACTGTTTTGGAAAAAGATTCCAACAACTAAAAGGTAAAGAAGAGCTCCACCTAAGATCGTTGTTAAAATAAAACTTAAATAGCGTTTTGTTCCCCAGTTTGATTCAAACTCTGAACCCATTAACCAAAGCATTAAACAATTTAAAATCACTTCGATGATTGAGTTAGACAAAAAAGGATATGTCAAAAGGCTATAGATGTGTCCGTGAAAAACTCTCTCTGCTGAAAGACCAAGCATACTTCCTAGTCCAATTCCACCAGCTCTTGCCAGGATAAAATCCAGGATAAAAAGCACACTTGATAAAATGATCAAGGCCTTATTGACCAGTGAAAGTTTGGGAAGATAGATTTGAGACTGCATGTTCATAAATCAAAAATCCTAAGATTGTTTTGTGGCGATTTCAATTAAAACACCACCAGTTGATTTTGGGTGAACAAAATTCACCAGGCAATTATTCGCACCAGGAACTGGTTTTTCATAAATCATTTTGTAACCGTTCGCTATCATCTCTTCGGTTTTTTTCGCCACATCAGGAACCATAAAACTCATGTGGTGAATTCCTTCCCCATTTTTTTCGATGAATTTCTGAATTGGCCCTTCGCCGTTAATCGGACACACCAACTCGATATGAGCGTGCTCGTCGACGTGAGCAAACGCTGTTGTCACTTGTTGTGAAGGAACTTCTTCTCTTACAGGATTAAAAGTAAGGCCCAGGTCTTCCCACACTTTTTGAGCGCGGTCTAAGTTGGAGACAGCAATGGCCACGTGATCTAGATAACAGTCTTTATTAAACATTTTTTATGCCTTTTCATTGTTTACGACTGCTCTATTTTAGAGAGTGAATCCCTATGGGTCAACTGCTTGTGAACAGTCCGTAGGGTCAAAGGCCGGAATCGCCGGAACAGCAGGCGGAATACAGTAACCCGCAGTACACTCACCGTATGTTTCCACTGCTGGACAACGAAGTGTACAGGCCTGTGTTCCATCGGCATTTGTTCCGTTCTTCACGATTTTACAAGTTGCAACATACTCAGGTTTACAAAACTCGCGAGACACGCAACGCTGACCTGCTGTTTTACTACAAAGAACCGGAGTTGTTCCATTTGGGTTGTGAGGCTGGCAAGAACCAGTTGATTGGTTACAACATAAGCTTGAACATTCAAAATCTGATGAACAAACATCACCCACTGGACGGTTTCCGTTAACCGGAGTCTGATCCACACACTGAGTAACAAGTTCTTTAGACCAACAACGAGAGTTGAAACAACACTCATCTGATCCACATGTTGAAGATGATTCACAACGCTTGAAGTTTGAAGTTAAAACTTCTTTTCCTTCACTATCAACAGTTGAAGCTTTTACTAACTGAAGCTTGATTGTTCTATCGGTTGTGATGTTAACTTCAGATCCATCTTTCATATAAAAGACTTCAATTGATCCGTTAACGTTACAAGAGCCAATGTTTTCAGCAGTCGTCACATCATATTGCATAACACGAAGGTTACACCCGTCGACATACTTTGATGTCCCCGTTGAATCGGCCACTAATGTACTTCTTAAACCAAAACGAGATGATGATCCAAAATAACGAACATCCTGGTTTAGTTTAACTTTCCCGGCGCGCGGGAATAATAAAGACCTGAAACCTGTGTATGGATCAAGCGCTGAGTTTGAAGTTTCAAAGAGACCTTTGGTGCTGTTAAAAATCGCGTTTCCAGTAATCTTCCATGCCGATGGATTGATTGCGCGGTATGGACCTCTGTATCTCATTCCTAAAATAAGATCATTGTAGTTAAGTCCTGTCAGCGTTTGAGCAAAAAGATCATTGAATCCAACATAGTCTTCATAATCAGGAAGACACATTGAGTTTGCAGAAGTCGCAAGTGTCGGGCTTCTTGTCACTCCACTTCCCACTGTCCAGATTTGCGGACGAGTTGGAATGGTTGTCAGTCCAGTTGAAGAGTCATACATCGTTGCATCTGTCACTTTGGCATAAGCGTATAGACACTTGTCGCCAGCTTGTGAACAAGTTGCGTTTGTCGATGTTGATGAATCAAATGTCGGGTCATCTTCCAAAGACAGACCACGGCAATACAGACCGCCATCGCGGTTATTTTGCACGACGGCCTTTTCAGTTCCATCACTATTAAGAGCTGTGTAATCGTTGTAGTCAAACAGGTCATAACCCAAACGCATTTTACTAAACGGCTTTGAGTTCATATCAACAACGAGAACCTGAATGTCTGTTTGTGGGACAATCCCCGGCGCACGCGCAATCGTGGCATCAAGCACGACAGATTGTTTATCAAGACCAAAGTTGAAGCGTACCTTTACCAGTTTATTTTGAAGGGCCCCGACGTTTAATCCGGCCAGGTAAAGATTCCCTTTATAGTTTTTTGGGATTGTTAGTTTCTTTTTGTATGTACCATCGAATGGGTCAACTAAGTGTGACAGCTCCACCTTCACTGATTGAAGAGTTGTATCACTAGATCCAACACCTGATCCGTTTGGAAGAGAGCCTGAACCACTTCCCGTTCCTCCGCTCCCAGTCAGCCCTGAGCCTGTAAGAGTTTTTTTGGCCCTTATGCCAGAGTTTTCAATACATGATGTAAGGAGTAACCCCCCTAACATCACGAGGAGTGGAAAACGCTTAATTAAATTGTGAGAGAAAGTCTTAGTTCCCATACTTAACTTCTCGGTTCTAGATACTAATATTTTAATTTTAAACGAGTCCGTATTGGAGGTTTTGACCGACAAGTTCGCTCAAGAAGTGATATTTCCAAAGCTTAGCTTAAATTATGGAAAATTGTGGAAAGGGCCCCTAGGCAAAAAAGTGCAACTGATAGTGGGCACTAAACATATTCTTCGCTGGCAACCATTGCGGCCAGCTGCTCTTCCCGGAGAAATTGATAGAGATTGATCATCAGAAAAGAAGAAAAGATGATGTTGAGTGGAAAAAAAATAGCCTTAAAAACACCGATAAAAAATGCGAGATAAAGGTTATCAGAATAAGGGATGCTGCCGGGAATGAGCTGAATCAGCGATAAAAATAATAGGCCACCAAACACCATCAGGAATTTTTCTTTTCCAATCAAATCAATGCTTCGGCGAAATGGGTACCAGCCTTCCCCTTCTTCATACACGGCAATAAAAGGGGCCATGGAAAGAACCACAAAAAGTGCGATTCCCGGAAGAACTAAAAATAATGAGCCAATCCCGGCAATAAGCATCGCTACGATAGACGTCAGCATAAACGTCAGTGTGTTGTTAAAAATATTTTCTTTCGGCACACTGAGATCGCGCGATTTTCTGATCAGGATAATGTCGGCGATGACCATGGAAGAAAAAGGCAGAAGCAATATCGATGCTCCGATTTCAAAAATCAGCTTCTGTGCGTTTGAGGCCATAGGAAAAAACTTAATACGAGTGATGTCGATAATAAAATACATCGCTAAAAGAAAATAAAATGAGAAGTCCGCAGGAGAAAAATACTCCCGGAAATCAGCGAACGAGCGCCCAATAATACTCTTTAAGTGATGAAAACTTGTCATTACTTTCATTCTACCCGGAATAAATAAATTTGGTTGCGGTTTTTTTACGTTCCAGTAAATCTTTTACTGGCTTTGATCATTAAGCTGGTGCTTTAGGTAATAAAAAATTCTAACAGAAGTCACAGTGAGAGTGATCATTGCAGCGGCATCGAAAAAAGCATACAGCAGGTTAAAGCTTACCACAAAACGCCAGTCAGGTATTTGGTCAAAAGCAAACGACGGCAACTCGGCGAGAAAAGAGAGGGCCCCAAAGCAAATAATTAAGAGCACATCCTGGCGGGCCATGCGGTAACTCATTTTAAAATAATTTATACTATCGTTATCAATTAACACCGACGCGAGCGCCACCATGGCCACAAAAATGGCAACAATTAGACCCACCAGGACTGCTAAACCAATCATAACGGGCTGAGGTATTCCTCCCATCGATCCGGCAAGAAGCACAGCTCCTGGGCCGATAAGAATAATGAGAACTGAATAAAGCGAATAAATTAAATACGTCGGAACTGAGTAAAGAAGCTGCTCTTTTTCACGGTGCTTATAGCGGGACTTCTCTATCAAAATCACGTTGACAATAATGACGAGGCTGCTGATTCCAACCAGCAGTGAGAAAAGAATTTCCGGTGTACTCTGCTCCGGAAAACCGAAGGCCTGCCATGGAATAGAGGCCAGTACATCAACCAGAAAAAACGCAATATAACTTGCAAGATAGACGCGGAAGTTTTTTAAAACCAGCTGCCATGATTCTTTAAGAAATTTAAAAAAGCGCGCAATTGATCCCATGATCCTCTTTCCTATTTTTCTTCAAATGTTCTTTTTTCTTTATTCTTTTGCACATGAGGCACTCTAAAAATCTGATTGTGAAAAGAAATATAAAATCCTGGCGATAAAAGTCTTGCGGCCAGGAGTGCTTCCGTTACATTTTGAGTGGCATCTGTATCATCAAAGCCCATGGGAATCATCGCTCCCGTAAAAACGACGGGAACCGCAGGATTTTTGATTCTTTCAAAACAGTATTCTGCCGTTAAGGCCATGGTGTCTGTTCCGTGTAAAACGACAATCGGAGCTTCTCTTTTTAGGTCCTCTGAGATGGTTTCACAGATCAGTTTCCTGTCGGCGTCGTCCATATAAAGAGAATCTTTTGATAAAAGCGGATGAACCAAAATATTTGTGTACGGCAAACGCAGCTTGGAAAGGATGCGGTTTTTAATCGAAGTCCCTCTATTTTCCAGTGATCCATCGAATTCATCGTATGTTTTCTCAATAGTGCCGCCCGTTGTAATAAGCAGGACGTCTTTAGGAGCATTTTTTTCATTATTTTTTTGTGGCATAACCTTGACTCGAGTTCATTCAAAACCATATTGTAATCAAAACATTTTAAGGATACTTACAGGAGATTGCAATCATGACATCACGCAAAGGAACGATTAGCGTTAACACAAACGACATTTTTCCTATCATTAAAAAGTGGCTTTACTCTGAACACGATATTTTCCTAAGAGAGCTAGTGGCCAACGCGACTGACGCAATTACCAAAAGGGCCACTCTGGCACGCACTCAAAACCAAGAGATCCCTACAGGGAAGATCACGGTTAGCGTTGATAAAGCTGCTAAAACAATTTCAATCGAAGACAACGGTCTGGGAATGACCGAAGCTGAAGTCGAAAAGTATATCGCTCAACTGGCCTTCTCTGGTGCGGAAGAGTTCGTGCAAAAAATGAAATCGGAAGGAAACACTCCAGGAAACGACATCATCGGTAAATTCGGTTTGGGCTTCTACTCTGCTTTCATGGTTTCTAACCGTGTAGAAGTGGAATCTCTGTCGATGAACGCTGGCAGCACTCCAACAAAATGGGTATGCGAAGGCGAAACTGATTACACATTTGAAGCTTCTACTAAATCTGACGTAGGGACAAAAATCACTCTTCACATCAACGCTGAATCAGAAGAGTTCTTAAATGCATGGAAAGTTTCTTCAACGCTAAAAAAATTCTGTGATTTCATGCCCTATGAAATTTTCGTTAAAGATGCTGAAGCGAAAGAAGAATCTGCTCATCCTGGAGTTATTAACGAAACTCAGCCAATCTGGAAAAAAGACCCCTCTACTTTAAAAGATGAAGACTACAAAGAATTCTACCGCAAGCAATTCCCGATGGACGGAGAACCGCTGTTTTGGATTCACTTAAAAGTTGATCACCCGTTCACGTTAGATGGAGTTCTTTTCTTCCCTAAGTTAAACCCAAACAAACCTTTCAACGAATCAAACATTAAGCTTTACAATAAGCAGGTGTTCGTTTCTAACAATGTTAAAGACATCGTTCCTGAATTCCTTTCTCTTCTAAAAGGATCGATTGATTCAAGCGATATCCCACTAAACGTTTCGCGCTCATCTCTTCAAGGTGACCCGAACATTAAAAAAATCTCAAACTACGTTATTAAAAAAGTTGCTGAGAGCTTAAAGAAACTCTTCAACAACGACCGCGCCCGCTATGAAACGATCTGGGAAGACATCCAGCTTTTCCTAAAATACGGTGCGATCTCTGACAACAAATTCGATGAGATGATGAGAGACTTCGTTATCTTTAAAAACTCAGACAACAAGTACGTGACACTAAAAGAGTACACTGCCTCTATTCCTGAAGCCTACAAAACAAAGATGGAAGGAAAAGTCCTGTACTTTGAAAAAGGAAAATCTGACTACGCCCTAAGACGTGAGCTTCTTTCTCAGGGACTTCAGGCGCTGGAGACAGAATCATACATCGATCCACACTTCACTCAGCACGTGGAGTTCACAAAACTTGGGGATGCAACTTACAAGTTCGTTTCTGTGGATTCTGAAATCGCTTCTCTTCTTGAGCAGGACGCAACAACTGATTCAGACATAAAAGTGAAGGATCTCTTCACTGATATCCTGATCGGCAAAACAGAAAACAAAACAGAAGAGGAGGAAGATTTAGACTCACTTAACCACGGTGGATTAAAAGACATCGAGATCGTAAAAATTAAAAACTCAAAAGCTCCTGCTTACTTCAAAGTTGATGAGCAAATGAAGCGTATGAATCAGATGGCAAAAAATATGGGGAACGATTCAATGTTCCCGGTGAAAAAAACCCTGGTCATCAATCCGGGAAGTCCGTTAATTCAAAACGCTCTGAAGCTACATGAAAAAGGCAACGATGCCCTGGTGAAGAAAATCGCTCACCATGTAGAAGACCTTGCTCACATCTCTAGCGAAGGCCTAAAACACGAAGACCGTGAAGCCTTCGTGGCGCGCACGCAGGAATTGATGCAGGAGTTGACGAATCTCGCGCTCTAAAAATAAAAATTCTCATATCTTTACGTCCTTTTTAGGCCCGGAACTTTCCGGGCCTTCTTTTATCAGTCTCTTACTCTGTCTAAAATTCAGACACTAAAATTGAATTAAATATTTGAGAGTTTTAATCCGATAAGACCTGTGGACTATTCCCAAACCAACGAGGTTTTGCCGTGAGAGCAATGTCATTTCTTTTAATCCTGGCGTTTTTTGTTTCGTCTTGTACGACGTATTTTCCAGGAACCCAGGCCGACAGGTCTATCGCCAATGATGTCAATCCACCACTAAATGCCGATCAACTCTTTACTATTAAGAGTACGACTCAGACAAAAAATGGGCAGGATTTTGTTAAGGCCATTAAAGGCTCATTTGGCTATCAGGGAGTTGAAGTCAACTTCATTGAAGACGCTAAGATGGCAAGCTCAGACGCTTACAAAATTGTCCCTACGGTAGAGGGCCAGGCCTATAAACTGCAAATCTTCTACTCTGCTCAGGCAAAGATCGACCAGGATGCGGCCAATGAATTAAAGGCCGTCATGGAACAGATCATGAATAAAAAGTTCATCAGCCAATTTTCAGTCTTCGAACTTTATTACAATGCTAAAGTTCAAGATTTTCAAACTCTACAGGTCATGGCCAAAATCAGACAAGCGGCCCTGGTTGAAGACTTATATGGTGTAGATGCTGATTACAAAATGCGCTCTCAAGAGCGTGCGGAGTACTGGAAACAGATCAATGAAAAATTTGATTCAGTAGAGCGCGTCTACAATAAACAAGTCAAAGCACAAGATACGGCCAGAAGAGCAGTCATGGATGCTTTAGATAAAGCGTCTGATGACCAGCAGTTTAGAGCGCTGATTGCCAGAAACGACCGCAAAGGGGCCACTGAACTTCTAAGAAAATACCTTCCATGGGAGCAGATGCCTCCATTTGAAAAAATGTTCTGGGAAAACCATCTCTCTATTATGGCGGACCCTCTTCCTTACGAAGACCGCGTGCTTGTCTACCGCGGGATCAACGACGATATCGTTCAGGTCGCTGAGGTCGGTGGAAAAGAGCTCGCACGTGCTGAGGCAATCAAAGATCAAAAAATCTTTTTAATGTCGACGATGATGACAAAAAACCAGGGAACGTGGAACAGACGCTTGCGTTCACTGACGGCCATGTATGAAAAATTTATGGGAACTGATAACAATGGTTCCAGCGAATATACGAGGTCCACTCGTATCACGACAATGTTTGTGAAACATTCAAAAGAGCCAAAAGGAAGTCCATACCTTTCTTACACTCCAAAATTTTCAGTAGCGAGCTCCTTTGGTAACAAAAGAAACACTGCTTATTTCATCGATCCTCGCATGATGTATTTTAACTACGCTTCTAAGTACGCTCACGAGATTGAATTTCTTCTTCCTATCATGAGTTTCCCGGATGACCTGGCCGCTGTATGGGACATGGAGCTTCACCCGGAAGGAAATGGAAACGTTGAGAAATTTCTAAAACAAAAGGCGATCGAAAAACTCGACCATGAACTGGGTGCTGGAAAAGGTGCCGCTACTTTTGACAGAATTGTGTTAAACTCAGAGAAATACTTTAAACCAGTACTAGGTGGAAAAACAGGTGCAGTTGTAGCACCAAAGCCGGATGGAAAGTTTATTGCTTTTTTTAAGAATCTTTTTGGAATGCCGACCAAGAAAGCGGCCGAAGTGATTACTGAAAAAAGCGATATGGCCTGTCTGGATTTAATCCAGCTTTTCTGGAAATAATTAACCAAAGGAATAAATTTTTATGATCTCGAAGTCACTCGTTTTAACTTTATTAACTTTACTACTAGTGGCTTCGTGCTCATTTAACGACTTCAACTCATACCCCTACTCGCAAACAAAACAATCCTCTCAAGAGGACTCTGCTCGCACTCCTGCCAGCGACAAGTAAGTTTTTAATAGCTTTTAAGCGCGCAAGTTCAGGAAATCAGGGCCCCCCTGACCTAATCTTAATTTGACGGTGTCTTCACCTTTTTGGCATTCTTTTGCCATGAAGACTTTTGCCCTTTTTAGCGCTTTATTCACTCTCTCTTTCTCTGCCATGGCCGCAGTGACCCCCGCTCCAATTCAAGGCGAAATTAAGCGCGAGGTTGAGCTTAAAGTGAACCTCACTAAAGAAGGCTACCGCAATTTAGAAACTCAATTCTTAAAAGACTTCAAAGGCGAGCGCACCAAAAGAAGCGACTACTACTTTGAAATCTTCGATGACGGCCAGTACCTGCTTAAAAAATCTGAACCGGCCATCAAGCTGCGCTTTATGTGGGATGGGCTAGATTTAAAATGGCAGACTCAGCAGACAGAAAAAAGCTGGGCCTACTCTATCTTCACTTTCAAAGAAACCCTGGCCGAATCAGCGATGGTTAAAGCAGGACACCTGTTAAAAGATATTGAGCACTACCACGAGCTTTTAGAAAAGCTTGGGCCCAAAGCTTTAGAAGAGGCCCACGATATCCAAAGAGAACTGGAAGACAAAGGCATCATCGCTTCTCTTTCTACTCTATGCTCTCTGTGCACAGGTGAAAAACAATTCTTCTCTTCGCACATGAACCAAAAAGTGCGCACTAAAATTAAACTCATTGTTGATGGTGACCAGTTCACTCTCCAGGTTGGAGAAACGGCCAATAATGGAGTGACAACTTATGAACTGGAAGCTGAAGTCAAAAAGAGCACAGACCTGAAACTCTCAGCAGAGCGTTTACAAAAGTGGCTTGTTCAAAAAGGATTTGTGGCCGCACACATCGAAACTCAGGAGTCAGTAGACCCTACCCGCACCAGCGAAGCCTTACTTCAGAAACTCATCTATTAAATAAACTAAACGAATTCTTCGTATTCTGTGTTGATGATCGCCAGCTCTTCAGGAGTGAGTTTGGTTGGATCAATCTTCAAGACAAAAGGCCCAATCTTTAACGTGTCATCGAGCTTTAGGGCCGAGCGCTTTAAGCGCAGCTGATTGAGGTGCACTTCTTTTTTCAAGTCCAGGTTCTTGGCGACAATGTGTCCCGTCTTCACCGGTAGAATTTCACACTGCATACTCGCAATAGTTTTATCTTCAAGTACGACATCACAATAAAGAGAATTCCCCAGGACTAGTTTTCTGTCCACAGTGATTTCTTTTTTTACTTCCGGCATGTCCGGGCGTGAAATGACGAGAATGAAGGCCATGGTTTCTACCTATTGGAAAAAGAGCTTACCCACAAATAATTATAGTAAAAGATAAGGCAAAGTGCCCAAAGTTCCTACTCTTAAAGTATATCCACGACTTAGGTAAAATCAAAAAAAAGACCGGTGAAAAAAGTGCCAATTTAGCTTGGAGAAAATAAAAAATGCAGTCCTAAGACTGCATTTTTATTTATGATATTTTTATGTTTAGAACTCTGAATTGCCGGCCAAAACAGTCTCTAAGTCCTGAGCGTGAGAGCGCATTTGAATCACGTTTCCACCAAGAGTTTTTCCGTGAGTGTGAGAGCGTTTCTCATACAGCATTTGACCTTCGTTTCTTTCTTCCTCTTCCTTACAAGCAATACATTGAGTTGCTACTGGACGGGCACGAAGTCTGTTCATTTCAATTTCACCGTCACACTCTTCACAAATTCCAAATGTGCCGTTTTTAATTTTAAATAAAGCATTGTCAATTTTCTTAAGCATGAAGTTTTGTCTTCCTAGAAGTTTTAGCTCTAGTGCTCTTTGACGATCCTCTGAAGATAGATCCACTTCATCACCTTTTTCAAGGACAGGATCAATCATTTTCATTTCGTTAAGTGTGTTCTTCTTAAGTTCAATGAAAAGGTTTTCAAATTGTTTCATCATTTCAGCGTTCATAAAAACTCCTTATATAGACAATTTTTTTCAATCCCTGAGAACGTTACGAAAATTCCTCTCTCGTAAAACCACTCTTCCTGAGCGATTCGCAATTTAATAGTGCACTGTTTGTGCCAACTTTTATGTGAGGGTAATAACGAAAAAAGGGCCCAAAGTGGCCCTTTATTAGAAAAACTTATGGATGATTGTAGTCAAAATTACTCTGCCGTAAGGAGCACATTGTCCACACGTAAATGAATCTTATCGCTTGCATCTACATAATATGTGCTAAGCACTTTTGATTGCGCATTCTTTTTTTCGAACTTGCACTTCTTAAACTTTGCGTGGTCTAAATAATCTTCAAGATCGACAATCGCCTGCTCAAAAGGAACATCTTCATCCGGGTAATAACGAAGAACCTTCTTAATAGATGATTCAACATCATCAAGAACGGCGTCTGCATCAACCGTTGTACACTTCGAGAAGTCTTTAATATTAATTTTTTTATCTGTTAGTCTAAACGATGAAGGCATATCTTCAGAAACATCGTACATGAACTGTGCGATGCCTGTGATAGCGTCTGAGTCTCTGAATGAATTGATGGTACGAGCAGATGCTTCAAATGAGCTTAGTGAACAAACTGCGATAAATGTAAAAAGGGCGTACTTCATAACCACTCCAAAAAGATGATTATTAGTACGCCCTGGCGATCAAAAGGTTAAATAATATTTTTTCATAGCAGGTATCTAATATTTAGATGGCCATGATTGTTATTATTTTCTGAGTTCTTTTCTCTGTGCCGCGACTCTGACGGGAACTCGCTCTAAGCGTCTGAGTGGTGGGTTTAAGTTGATGAGCATTTCATTGAGCCAATTGGTAATCGTAGAGAGTGTGAAAAATCCTTTTTTACCCATGTGATTGTCTCCTACTAACAAAAGGGTTTAGATCCACTTTTTTAGCCATCCATGCTTTTGTAACCATCCCCTCCATCCTAGAAGAGACCAATTGATAAAAAACCCATCCTAGATTTCCCATCTTTCTTAATATTTACTAAAGCTAAGATCGTGCCAAACTGGTCCTACGGGATTTCTGCTAGTTGGTCCTACGGAATCTACTAAACAACGCGAAGTAAGATGGGAAATGACACTGCCAAATTGTCTCCAGCACCATATTTCAGGGCTTAGATGACACTGTCAGTTTTTTAACACCCCCTTGTAATAATTTCTAAAGGCCGAGCTCTGGCCTCATTCACTGCTACCATGGAGAAAATTTGTTATCTCACACAGGAGCATATTATGAAGAAGACACTTCTACTTTCTCTAATGACAATTTCTTTTATTTCACAAGTACAAGCTAAAGCGTTTTTTGGACGCGTAGAAAAATACATTATCCCGGCAACTGGTCAGGTTATCGAAATCGCTTCTAATGAGATTGAAGATGATGGACTGACAGCAGAGTTCTACGATTATAGAGACAGCAAAAGAAAAATCATTGATATGAGTACAGTTTCAAAATCAACAAGAGAAGAAATCGCAGGTGTTAAAGCTGGTGAAGCTATCCTTGTAACAACTCAAGCTGGTAACGATAAGACAAAGACTGTAAGCCGTTACTGTGCTGTATTTCATGTGTTCGAAAACAAACAAGCATACGTTGGATGTAACACAACTGTTGAAGCAGACAGAATCGCAGGATACGCTCTTCCAACTCGTATGGATTTTATTGTAAACAACGTAGAAAACGTGATCGCTCAAGTTGAAGAGCACGACGGTGTGAAAAAAGGCGACATTATGGAACTAAGAATCAATACAGCAAACGCGAAAGCTGGAAGAAACATGAGAGTCCTTGCGGTTTTTGCTAACGGTGAAGTCCTGGTAGAAAAAGCAGGTCTTGGATTCCTTGATACAAACAGCATCGTATATAGAGGTGGTGTTGATAGAGTAACGACAGCAGATCTAAGCAAACTATAAATAAAAAACAAAGGCCCGGGAAACCGGGCCTTTTTTTATTTAAACTAATGTCTCTGAAGAATCCTTATTAATGATCAACTGACCTTTATCAATCTTCTCGCGCACAATCGCCATGATTCTCTCCTGCGCCTCTTCCACTTTACTTGCGAGCTGTGGCGGCCCCATCAGGATTTCTTCGATCTCTTGTCTCATCACTCGCGGAGTGTTTTTTAAGACGTGCTCTTTTAGAGCAGGAGCTGCAATTCTTAGCGCCAGTCCCATGTCTGCGACCTTAACTGAACGAAGAAGCTCAATCAGCATCATTGGAGTCAGGTACTGAAGATCATCAAAAGTGTACATGCTTTTATGAAGAGCTTCGGCCATCTGTGGGTCTTTTTTAGAAATCGTTTCTAAAACTTTTTCCCTTGCGGCCTTTGAAAGTCCGGCCAGCATTTTTGCAGCAGCTTTGATTCCACCTTGAAACATTGCCATCCTTCTGTCTCCTTAGCAGTGAGGGTTTGCCTTCATCAGATAGTTCTGAACATAATCGCGCACTCCATCTTCAAGCGAAGTAAACTGAAATTCTGGAATGGCCTTCATTAATTTCGTTGTATCGGCCTGAGTGTAGTACTGGTATTGGTTGCGGATTGATTCAGGCATATCAATAAACTCGATATTGGCCGGAACATTCATCGCAGAAAAAGTCGCCTTCACTAAATCGTGGAAGCTTCTCGCCTTGCCTGCCCCCAGGTTATAAATTCCTGAGAACTCGGCCTTATCCGGGTCTGCTAATTCAATCATCGCGCGGACAACGTCTTTAACGTAAATGAAGTCTCTTAGTTGTTCACCGTCTTTAAAATCCGGGCGGTGAGATTTGAAGAGTTTTACTTTTCCATTAGACTTAATTTGTTCGTGGGCCTTACACACTAACGATTTCATATCGTCTTTGTGATACTCATTGGGGCCATACACGTTAAAGAATTTTAGGCCAAACCAGTGATCTGGTTTTTGTTCTTCTTTTAATACCCACTCGTCTACTAATTGCTTTGAGTAACCGTATGGGTTTAACGGCATTAGTTTTGGGATCATGCCGTGGTCATCACTATAACCTAACTCGCCATCACCGTAAGTCGCCGCAGAGCTTGCGTAGATGAATGGAATGTTTTTAGTAGCGGCAAAACGCCACAGGGCCTGAGTGTAGGCCACGTTGTTTTTCATCAGGAAGTCCATGTTCTTTTCAGTTGTCGCTGAACAAGCTCCCATGTGAAAAATCAAATCAGTCTCAGCGATTAAATCGTCATAGTCACCGCCGAAAAGTTCATCGGCATGAATGTACTCAAGGTATTTAATCCCGCGAAGGTTTTTCCATTTAATGCTGTCTTCAAGTTTATCGACGATCACAAGATCGGTGTGACCCAGTTGATTTAATTGTTTTGCCAGCACACTTCCAATGAAGCCTGCGCCTCCGGTAATTAAAATCATGCGATCTCCTTATTGTTTCTCACGCGATCGACAAGGACAGCTCCTCCAAGACCCAAGAGAAGAAGTAATTTTACGTATTCAAGTTTTCTATATGAGTTGTGATAGAAAGCGTGCTTTTCCTGAAGAACTGCATACTGAGGATCACTTGTCTGTGTCTGATGAATTTCATACGTCGTATTAGTAATCATCGGAGTCATATAGAATTTATAAATTAGTGAAAGGGCCACAAGAGGAATCGCCAGGAACATCCAGATCTTGTGTTTTAAGTCTCTGTACTTAACCCACGCTCCAGAAATCACAACCAGGGCAAAGATAATTTCAAAAATATTAAAACGTCCAAAAACCGTCATCCCAATTTTTCCGGCGTCGACGATGCTTGATGAATTTCTAAAAACTGTCGGGATGGTGATGATGTCGACTAAAACCGACATGAAAAACCAGGCGAAAACAACCGGTAGAACTAATTCTAATCTTACTTTTTTAAACGTGCTCATTTGTGATCCTTCATGTGGTGGCGGTGTAAATACGGATGGACAACCCACGCCACTAAAAGCACTCCGATTTCAAACAGAGCACAACATGGAATCCATACAGCAAGCATTGAGATAACATCTGGTGGAGAAGCGATCGCTGCAAACACAGCTAGCCCCACGTAGATATAGCGGCGAAGCGCGCGCAGAGATTGTTTAGTTACAATCCCCATAAATCCTAAAATAAGTAGAATGTTTGGAACCTGAAAAATAAATCCTAAGAACACCAAAATCTGACTTGATGTTGAAACATAATCACGCAAATTAATGTTGGCCTGAATGTCTCCGACGCCAACGCTTGATAAGAAATTAAACACAGCAGGGAAAGCAACATAATAACCAAAGGCCATCCCGCAAACAAAGAGGATCCAGCCGATAATCATAAAAGGCTTAACGGCGCGGACTTCGTGCTCATGTAGACCTGGTCTGATAAAACTCCAGACTTGGTAAAACCAAAACGGAGAAGAAAACATAATGGCCCACCAGATAGCAACATCTACCTGAACCCACGCTTTCTCAAAAATGCTGTGATAAACCAGAGTCCCCGAGTGGGTTTCTGCCAGAGAGTGACGAATTGGTTTTAAAAGCCACTCGGTGATATCGTCGACAAAATAAGTCGTGACAACGAACGATGCCACTAAAATATAAACAATCCGCATAATAACTTTGCGGAGCTCTTCCACGTGTTCCCAAAAACTCATTTCTTTCAAAGTAATCTCACCAGTGTTTCTTGCAATCTATTGATAGAACTATATACTTAGAGAGGATAATTGTAAAAAAATGGTTGGGACTATCTATGATCAGACATTCGTTTATGGCGCTCATTTTGACCTTATTCGCAGGCCATACTGCGGAGGTTTATGCTGCCCCAAATATGCTTTTACAATGCCTAGCAAAAGAAGAAGAACGCCTTCACAAAAAAGAGCAACAAAACGCCCTATTTCGCCTGAATCAGGAGTTCGTCAACGAACTAGCGAGCTCCAACGACATCAATCTTAAAAAGAATTATGTGGATCAAATTTGTTCTTCAAGGGACTTCACACCTTCGGTCGGTCTTTTGCGCCTGCTTTTAATTAAAGAACACGAACTCTATGATTTAAGTTTAAGCGGGGTCGACGCCAGTATGCGACCTTTTAAGATGGGCTATATTAACGAATTCCAAAAACAAGTCCCGCGCATGTTTATCCAGTACCTGGCCGGATTGCAAAGTGAGCTGGCGACTCCTGACTGTTTGGAAAAGGCCATCCCTGAGCTTTCTGGCTTCAGCGAAAAAATCAAATACCTGGAAGAAGAACTCTCTACTCACCAGCTGATCACACAGAAAAATAAAATTGAAACGGTTTTTAATAAACTTAAGAATTTTGATTCGATCAAAAAGAACTGCGCGATCATCGCTAAAAAAAGATTAAACGCTCTGAAGAAAAAACAAAATTCCCAACTTTGATTTCCAAAAGTCAGTTAGTGCAGACAGAAGCCCACTGACTGTTTTTTCATTGGTAGAATTGATTTTCACACTGATATGAAAACCCTCGATGTTGACGAGCTCAATGCTGAATTGATCAACGATCCCTTCGCGCTTCATCCATTCATCTTTTAACTCATCCAGCTTAATCAGCAGTGGCCCCGGATAATGGCCTGCGATTTTAATCCAGTTTCCATCTTTATCAAACCTAGACCTCGAGTGATCGAGTCCTTTAATCATTCCATGCGCATTTCTAGTTTCTTCAATCAACGTCAGAATCGGCCCTCTACAACTTCCGCAGGCACTAGTGGCCATCGTCTCTTGTAATAGAGTTTTTAATTCAAAGTCGCGGTTGTTAAGAACTTTCTGAACGATGTCTCTTTTAGTGACGGAAAAGCATAGGCATAAAAGATCGCGGTCTTCCTTAAAGAAGCGCGACTCTCCCATATAAGAAGCAATGGCCTCACGTAAAAGCCATAGCCCTGTAGAAGTCACGGCCTTATGCCCGTCAGTTAATCTGGTCTCAAACATCAATGAAGCGCGCGTAATGCCCTTTACTTCTTCCAGGGTTTTTCCCTGGGTGTGCATTTTGAGCTCTTCCATTTCGGCCTTATATAAAGAAGCGCAAGGCCCGTCGAAATGGAACTCTTTGATGACATCGCGTTTAGAGTCGATGTCTAAAAAAAGACTGATATCTTTGGTCGTGGCCTTCGCATTAAAGAATGCCGCTCCTTCCATCATGGCCAGTCTTTCGGCTCATCAGATCTAAGAGTCAGAATCTCAAATCCGTCTGGTGTCACCAGAATTGTATGTTCAAACTGTGCCGACCATTTTTTATCTCTGGTTACAACAGTCCAGCCATCTTTTAGCACGCGGCCTTCTTTTTTCCCCAGGTTGATCATGGGCTCAATGGTGAAAGTCATTCCCGGTTTCATTTCCGGGCCAGTTCCTTTTTTACCAACGTGAACAACTTGTGGAGCTTCGTGGAAATCGCGGCCTATTCCATGTCCGCAGTAGTCTTCAACCACTGAGTAGCCGTGCGAGTGCGCGATCTCTTGAATAACCGCTCCGATATCACCGATACGTCCGCCTGGGCGAACGGTCTTGATCCCTTCTCTAGTACACTCATAAGTGACGTCGACTAGCTTTTTAACTTCCGGAGAAACATTTCCAACTAAGAACGTCTTGTTGGTGTCTCCGTGAAATTTATTAAGGTAGGTTGTAACGTCGATATTTAAGATGTCGCCATCTTTAAGAATTTCATCTTTTCTCGGAATCCCGTGGCAGATAACTTCATTGATTGAAGTACAAACCGACTTAGGGAAGCCATGGTAGTTAAGGCAAGATGGGTAGGCCCCATTGTTGACGATAAAATCATGACAAAGCTTATCTAATTCCTCGGTGCTAACACCTGGAACCACGAAAGGCCCAATATACTCAAGGGTTTGTGCCGCTAAGCGACCAGTGGCCCTCATTAATTCAATTTCTCGTGAAGATTTAATAGTAATCATAGCAATATCCAAAAAAATAAGCTTTCATAGTAGGGAGTCTAAAGAATTTACACTCTCACCTACTTTGCATTGTGTCAAAGTCAACAGGTGATACACTTTTACCCGAAATCCCAATGGAGTGAGAATGAGGGCAATCAGCTTAGTTATACTAACAGTCGCTATGCTTTACAATGTTAAAGTACAAGCTTCCACTGATCAATTTAGCATCAGACCTGTTCCCGCGTCTGAAATCGACAAGGCGGCCCATCTGGATGATGGTCACCTGGAGATTTCCGGCATTCACCAATTGGAAAATTTTGATCTGGAAATAGATCATATTGAGATCAAGAAGAAAAACCCGCTTAAGGACATTGACGAGAACTTGATTCATTATACGGAACTAATGCGCATTTTTGAGCGCTTTAGAGTGTATAATGTCGAGCTGTCGTTGAAGTTTCTGGAAAAGATCCAAAAGAACAATACATTTTCCGGCGATGATCTTTATTTAATCAAACGCACTTTTGATGTCTTTTACAAAATCAACTCTAAGATGATGGAGTTCGGCGATCTTTACCAATTTAAAGCGTCGACAATGTCTAAGACTTTTTCCGCTCCTGAAATAAAACTTCCTATGGTGAAGGCCCACCTTATCTGGCTTTCTTCAAACCTGATGGTGATCGATAATATGCAGGAAGTTCACAAGATCCTTTATCAGGAAGACGGTGGCCTAAGACGCATTATCAAGAATACCATCGGCGATAAAAAAATCGATGCCGAAGGTGAAAAGAAATTAAAGAGCTTAACTGAGCAAATTAACCGCGCAGTCGAAACAGTAGAAAACAGCAAGTTTTTCCAACAGGTCAACTTAGTGCGCTCCATCGCTGTAGACTTAAAAAACACTCTGGAAGGAGACACAAATGCCATAGGCCTGCTAGATGAAATCATGAGCAACCGCTCCTCTATTGAAATCTCTCAAGGAAGGCGCGAGTTTAAACTCTCGGCCTTTGGATTAAATGATGCCATTATCGGCTTCTTTAACAAGATCACCAATTTTCTAAGTGGATTCTTCGGCAATATCGCCGGCAGTATTCATTGGAGAAAGGGATACCTTTACGAAAATCAAAGCGCTCTGGAAATTGCAACCAAGGGCCTTAGACCAATGGATATCATCTTAGAAAAGAGCCCATTTGTCTTAACTGATAAACTTATTCCCGGGCACTACGGCCACGTGGCACTTTACCTCGGGACCAAAGCTCAGTTGGATGAAATCGGAATGTGGAATCACCCATCGATTGTTCCTTATCAGGAAGACATTGAGAAAGGAAAAACGATCCTGGAAGCTGTTCGTCCGGGTGTTCGCCTAAACACAATTAAAGAATTTATGAATATCGATGAATTCACAGTTGTGAGAAAACTCGATGGCCTGATGTCGCCGATTCAAATCTCGGAGCAAATCACCCGCGGTCTGGATCAGATGGGAAAAAGTTACGATTTTAACTTCGATATCTCGACTCTCGATAAAATCGTTTGTTCGGAGCTCATCTACATCGTTTTTGGCCACGTCAACTGGCCGACACGCTACCGTATTGGAAGACCGACGATCACTCCTGACGATATTGGAGAAGTCCTTTTCCAAAAGAATACCCGATTCAAGATGACTGACTATATGCTTTCGACTCAGCGTCATAGAATCGAAATGGAGAATATTGGTCACCTGGCCGATATTTACGAATACGAAATGAGAGCTTCTAACGGGGAAGAAATCAAGGACCCTCAAGATCCTACGAATAGCTTCTGGAAAAAAGAGACAAAGTGCTATATGGTTTCAGAGTCAACCCAACCTGGCCCGCTCCGCGAAGAGGCCACTAAAGTTCGTCAGTGCAAGACGACCTATAAAGAATATTACTATGAAGAAGTGGGAATCTAAATTAACGATTAAAAGAACAAGTACATCGCCTTACTTCTCGAGCGCCTTTAACCAAACCGAAATCGAATCTTTAAATCCATACGTTGACATGCTCCCGAGTGACTCGGGAGCTGCCACGGATATGCTCATCACTAACACGCATACAAATTTTGATCTTCTCAGTGGCGAGCAAGTCGACAAACTTAAACTTGTCCTGCACCCGAACTCTGGCTATGACAATATCCCGGTGGATTTTGTTAAAGGCTCAAAGGCCCCGATCATTATCGGCAGCACCATCCGTGCCCAGGCCGTCTCGCAATACATCTTAAGCGCCCTTTTAAATCACTTTTCTCCTATTCCTCAGCAACCGTTCTGGGATGTGGATAGAAAATGGCCCAGACGCCTTATTTCGGATTTAAAAGTGACGTTGATTGGTTATGGCCATATCGGAAAGATCTTGCATGCCACCCTGACTCCGATAGTAAAAGAGCTCTCTATTTACGACCCGTTTGAAAACTTCACACAACTCAATAATAAAAACTCTGACGTTGTGATCCTGGCCTGTGGACTCAATGTTAAAAGCCGCCACATCATCGACAAGAATTTCTTGAATGCGATCCGCGAAGACGCTCTTATCATCAATGCTGCCCGCGGAGAACTTATCAAGACTCAGGACCTGGTGAACTTTCTTGCGGCCAATGATGAAGCCTTTGCCGTTTTAGATGTTTTTGAAAAAGAGCCTGCCGACTTTGGCGTTTTTAGAAACTTAAAAAATATTAAACACACTTCACACATTGCTGGTGTTTTTAAAAATATCGACCAACACACAATTAATTTCGAAGTCGAAGTGATTAAAAACTTTTTTGAACTCACAGAATTTGATTTTAAAAACAAATACCAAAAGATGATTCTACAAAACAGGCTCAAGCCTGAAATAGGACTTATATGAATACGCCATCAAGAGCTGAATTCCTTGCCAAAACCAAACACTACCTGGTTCCACCGGGAGAAGGTGTCTTCACAGTTCACACGGCAAGTGACAAAAGAGAAAATCTGCAGAGAAAACTTTTTGGGCCAGATGCCGTTAAAGACAAGCGTGTGCGCGAATTGTGGGAGAAAAGCTTAGAGACAACCCTTCCGCAAGCAAAGTGTGTGATCTTCGGGATTGCTTCTGATGCTGGTGGTGGGATTCAAAGAGGGGCCAACTGGGGTCCACTTTTTCTGCGCGAAACATTGATTAATTCAAAAGATGATTTAAGGGCCTATGATGTGGGAGACGTTCGTGTCATCCCTCACCTGCTTCACGATAAATACCTAAACGATGAGACAATAAAAAAATGCCGTCAGGCGCTTTATGGAAGCGAGGGTATTGCCCTTCCGGTTTCTCCCCTTTCTATCGCTTATGATTTTGCTAAAAGCTTTCACGAGCAGTTTCCTGCGAAATCAATGTTTATGATTGGTGGCGACCACTCGGTTAGTTACCCGATCGTGCGCGCTTATCTTGAAGCCAAGAAAGCTCAAGGGAAAAAAGTGGCACTGGTTCACTTTGATGCCCACACTGATCTTTTAGAAGAAAGGCTGGGAATTGATATTTGTTTCGGCACATGGACTTCACAAGTGATTCCTTTCCTTGAATCACCAAAGCACTTAGTGCAGATTGGAATTAGGGCCTCAGGAAAAGAGCGCATGCACTGGGAGAATAAATTCCACCATACGCAAATCTGGGCCAAAGAAGTTTTTGACCGTGGAGCTAATGCTGTGGCCGACGACATCGTCGCCCAATTAAAAAAATTAGACGTTGAAGAAATCTATATCAGTTTTGATATCGACGTTCTCGACCAGGAATACGCCGGCGCAACAGGCACACCGGAGCCAGGTGGACTTTCTCCACACGAACCAATGCTCATCATGCAGACACTTTTTGAAAACTTCAAAATTGGTGGAGCTGATATGGTGGAGATTGCCCCTCAAGTGAAGTCTTCAGCAGTTAAACAAATTGAACCGGAAACCACTTTAATGGTGGCCGCTTCTCTTTCGACATTTTTAATTCAGGCAATGGGAAGCAAGTAACCATGGCGATTGCGCAATTTCCTCCAGTCGATTCGGCCGATGAGCATGGCCTGCTTGCTTTAGGCGGAGACCTGGAGCTTGAATCACTTCTACTTGCTTACTCGAAGGGGATTTTCCCCTGGCCGATTTCGAGCGAATATCCCCTAGCTTGGTTTTCTCCTGACCCGCGTGGGATTTTAGCTTTTGAAAAAATGCACATGAGCAAAAGTCTCAGAAAGTTTCTTAGAAAGAGCCCCTATGAGGTAAAGTTTAACACTAACTTTGAGGCCGTTATCATGAACTGTGCCCAAGTCCCTCGTTCAGACAACCAGGGCACATGGATCACTCAGGACATTATTAATGCCTATATTAACCTGTTTAAAAATGGGTTTGCCTATTCTGTTGAGACCTACCTTGATGAGCGCCTGGTAGGCGGAATTTACGGGGTTTGTATCAATAAATTCTATTCCGGCGAGAGTATGTTCCATACCGAAGATAACGCCTCTAAAGTGGCGCTTATTTCGCTTTTATACCAGCTTCATCAACAAGGGATCGGATGGATCGACACTCAGATGGTCACCCCGGTGGTCGAGAGTTTGGGCGGGGTCTCTATCCCGCGAGAGACCTATTTGAAAATGCTTCATAAGTCGTTATATTCATAGCCCTGCTTAAGCGCCGAAGTGTTTAAAAAATAGACACCTGTTGATAAAAAATTCAATCACCCACCACTCAGCAAAGATCCCACATAAAATATCTGGGATATGAAAACACTATTTTTTACATTTTTTGTGGCGGCCCAGGCCTTTACGACTCTTTTTGCAGCTGAGGATCTGTGTCAGGAAAAACTCAGAGAGCATATGGAGATTGTCACTTCATCCGATGATTATTTTAAATCTCTCAGAGACCATTCGGATACGATCTCTTCTTATGAGATCACTCAGTTACAAAAACTCTTAACCAAGAGATACTCAAGCTTATTAAATTTTCAATCATATTACCTTGGTGCCATGGCCAGATGTAAACCTCTCGCCTTGAGCAATGCTGTATCCATTTATGATTTTTCTACCATCAGAGAGCTCCTTATTAATGACACTAATTTAAGACGTGTTGTTAAAGGCCTTACAAAATTTGATGGCTTTCAATTAGAAGATTTTTTAAATGATTATAAAAAATATAATTCCAACGAATTTATCTCAGGCGTTTTAAATGAGGTCGCATCCGATGAAGTTGATCTTCCTCAAAACGTAAAATCTATTCATCTTTATCAAAAACAATACGACCCAAATATGTACCGCATTTCAGATAAGGCCATCCAGGGCACGACTGCTGTTGTGGCAGGAGTGGCACGCTTGTGGGGATTCATCTCTGACCATATGAAATGGAGACAGGGCCGTTTGAATAACAATGAAGAGGCCAAGAGTCTTCTGCGCTCGAAGCTAAGACCATTTGATTTGATTTATGAAAAAAGAACTTTCGTTCTTTCAAACTACACGATCCCGGGACACTGGGGACACGTGGGAGTGTGGCTTGGAACAAAAGAAGAACTCATTGAACTTGGAGTTTGGGATCAGGAGTACTTTGCTTTTTTAAGAAAGCAAGTTGAAGCAGGAAATCAGATCATGGAAATTAGAAAGCCTGGTTTGGGTTTCCAGAGTCTTGATACCTTTATCAACCTGGACGAAATCGCTGTGACTCGCGTTCTCGGTGTTTCTGAGCGCGCGGCCACCGTGTTCCAGGATCTCATTGCTCAGGCAGGAAAGGCCTATGACTTTAAATTTGATGCCAGAACAGCAGATAAAATCACGTGTGCCGAACTCATTACTTTTAGCTACGGTGATATCAAATGGCATGAAACAAAAACACTTTTCCAGCTAAGCCTTCGTCCTGATGACCTGGCCCTTCTGTCTGTGACGAACCCGGAACAATCTGAGTTTGTATTGTACTTAAAAGGAAATAAAAGAGGTGACACTTTCCAAAATCTGGATAAAGACGAATGGACTAAATTATTTAAGCTCAAAAAAGAACTGACTCCAGAGGAGCTTGAAGAAGAGGCACGTCTGGCCCGCGAAAAAGAAGAAGCAAAAAAACTCGAGGAACTTTATAGAGGAGCGTAGAAATACGCTCCTTTTCGGTGCCTTTTTGGCCCCAAAAATCTCACATTTCCCAATGAAATTGTAATTTTCACCCTACTTACCAACTCTTATTTGCACGAGAAAAAAAGAGATGATACCCCTAAACTTCAAATTGATTATTTTAGGGAGTGATCATGAAAAATGTGTTCTTCGCTTTAAGCGTGCTCGCACTATGTGCTTCATGCGGAAATTCTAGCAACAAAGTAAACTCGGGAAGTGTCTCAGGAACAAACGCCTTAACTCCAGGGGCCCTGGTTAATTTCGAAGGAAACTATGACCTCATTGATATGAGAAGTGACGACTGCGGTGCTGCCCTAACGATCACCCGCGCGTGCAATGGCTACCGCCTTCAAAGCAACAACCACATGGGCGCTGAAGACTTCTGCAACGTAAACCTTGGTGGCGAAACTGATCGCAATCCGCCGAACCCGGATCGCAATCCACCTAATCCAGACAGAAACCCACCTAACCCGGATAGAACTAAACCGGAAGTGACTCAGAAAGGAAATGTGCTGACGTCTATCGTTCGCATCAGCAGCAACCTTGCTTTCACTAATACGCTGACACTTGCCGATAATGGAGTTCTGACAAAAGTGTCAAACTTAAAGAGTAGAACGAGCCGTTGTATGTATCAAAAAAGATAAAAAAAAGGCCTCCGAAATGGAGGCCTTTTTTTTCATGTGGTCAAAACTCTTAAACTAAGAAGTAAAAATGCTCCACCGGAGCATTTTTTTTGCCCACTATAAACGAAGTTTTAATCTGTCTTTATCATCAACTGTCGACTGAATCCCACGCCCACCATTTAGAGATTTTCTAAACGCTAGTTCGTACTGGTCAGCAACCCATTCTTTCTCTGCGTGGCCGGCCATTTCATATTCGCTCGATAAGCGGATAGCATCTACCGGACAAGCTTCTTCACAGAAACCGCAGAATACACAACGAAGCATCTCAATTTCAAAAGAAACTGGTGCCTTCTCTACTTCTTTATCAGAGTCATCAGCTGCCACGATGTGGATACACTGAGCTGGGCAGTAAGTTGAACAAAGCATACAAGATGTACATCTTAGTGTTCCGTCTTCCTTTACTGTCAGGACGTGCTTTCCTTTGAAACGATCAGAATAGAAATACTTCTCTTCCGGATAGTTTAAAGTCATAACTTTATCAATACCGAATAGGGCCTTCACAAGCTTAATGATTGTGATCTTTAGTCCAAGGACTGTCCCTTTGATATAACCGTGTGCTTTGTATAGATCAGAGTTGATGATCATAGGTTCACCCATTTCCCGTAGTAGCTTACGTCTTTAGTTGTTTCACCGTAGCTTAATCCAGCTGCTAGTTTTCTGTTTACGCCCTGGAAGTTCACGATCTCACCTTCTTTTTCAAGGAAGCTTGGAACTGGCAGAAGGTAGTTGAACGCTTTCATTGTTGAAAGTGTTTCACCTGGAGTAAGTGCAATTCTTGTAGAAGCTTTTTCAATTTTTGTTAAAAGTGTATTGAAGTGGTCTTCATTGTATAGGATTTCAGGAACAACAACATAAACTACGTCGCTGCCGCTGATTGATCCAAGAAGTTTATCAAGACCTGCCTGAGTGTGGTCAAAACCAGCTGCTTCAAAGGCGTTTTTTGCACCACGAAGGTTAGCGTTTTTATCCCCACGTCTTAGGATTCCATCGAACTCTGGCCCAACAGTTGGAAGTGTATAAAGGGCCACTTCAGCTTTTGATCCTTTAACTGAAGCAAAGAACTTAGCGTATTCTTCATTTGTTAATGAAGTTGAAAGAATAAATTTCGCCTTTCTTCCTTTTACCAGTTCCATCACTGCGTTTTCATCAGCTGGAACAAATAAGCCGTTTAGGTTTTCAGAAGCATTCTGAAGACGTGTCGGACTTGATACGTGTTTATAAATTGAGCGACCATCGTCACACATCCAGTGGCCGTTTACAGTTTCATCGTAAACTGGCTTCACACGGTAAGAACCATTTTTATTCTGAGAAACTTTTACTGAACATCCTGTCTCACAACCAATACAAGTTGTATGAACTTCTTCAAGGAACCATACACGTTGTTTGAAACGGAAGTCTTTAGATGTAAGCGCTCCAACCGGACAGATATCTACCAGGTTTTGAGCGTAATCATTTTTCAGGTTTTCATTAACGTTGATTTCCGCATGGTCACCTCGGTTAAGAATCCCTAGTTCATTTGTTTTTGTTACTTCAGCAGTAAATCTTGTACAACGTGAACAAAGGATACATCTCTCTGCATCCAGCATTACGTTTTTACCGATATCCTGAACTTTTTCCTTGTGAACTTTTTTGTCGATCATTTGCGAGTCGTACTTACCGTACTTCATGTAATAATCTTGAAGTCCACACTCTCCGGCCTGGTCACAAACCGGACAATCAAGCGGGTGGTTTACAAGGTGGAATTGAAGTGTAGCTTCAACTGCAGCTTTAATTTTTGGAGTGTCGTTGCGAACAACCATCCCATCACCACAAGTAGCGTTACATGCTGGGAATGGACGAGGAACCCCGTCTTGTTCAACCATACACATACGGCACACACCAGCGATTGAAAGTCCCGCGTGGTAGCAGTAGTGAGCAACTTGTTCACCATTGTCTAAAGCAGCTTGAAGAAGGTTTGATCCTTTGACTGCTTCAATTTGTTTTCCGTTCCAGGTAATTTTTACTTTTTCAGTCATGACTATCTCTTATTAGAATTTACGTTTGTCGTTACATAGGTCTCAAGCTCTGGTCTAAAGAACTTGATCATCCCCTGAGTCGGCATCGCTGCTGCATCAGCAAGAGCACAAATAGTTTGTCCTCTCATTGAAGCTGCTGTTTTATCCAGAAGTTCGATATCTGATTTTTGAGCTTTGCCCGATTCTCTTCTCTTAAAGATACTTTCCATCCAACCAGTTCCTTCACGGCATGGAGTACATTGTCCGCAAGACTCGTGGTGGTAGAATTCAAGAGTGTACTTAAGGATATCACCCATGTTTCTTGTTTCATCGATAACCACGATGGCGCCAGATCCAAGCATTGATCCTTTGCTAGCGACATCTTCATAGTCCATTTTTACAGCGTATGAATCATCAGCATTTAAAACCGGAGACGACGATCCACCAGGGATAACCGCTTTAAGCTTATTGCCGTTTCTCATTCCACCGCAGTGAACTTCGATGATTTCTTTTAGTGTTGTCCCAAGTGGTACTTCAATAACACCTGGCTTATTAACGTCACCAGAGATTGAAAACAGTTTTGTTCCTGCTGATTTCTCTGTTCCGAATTTTTTGTACTCAGCTGCTCCAAATCTCATGATCCAAGGAACGGCCGCAAGAGACTCAACGTTGTTAACCATCGTTGGAAGTCCACGGTATCCTTTGATCGCCGGGAATGGAGGTTTTAGTTTTGGCTGACCTTTTTTACCTTCAAGAGATGAAATCATTCCTGTTTCCTCTCCACAGATATAGGCCCCAGCTCCACGGTGAACGTATAGGTCAAAGTCAAAACCTTTGCCCATGATGTTCTTTCCTAGGTATCCTTTGGCGTACGCTTCTTTTAATGCTTTTTCTAAGATCACAGCTTGCTGATAGAACTCTCCACGAATGTAGATGTATCCTTTTTGAGTTCCTAGTGCCCATGCAGAGATAATCATCCCTTCAATCAGAATGTGCGGGTTTTTCTCAACAAGAAATCTATCCTTGAAAGTTCCCGGCTCTGATTCATCGGCGTTACATAGAAGGTATTTTTTAGCAGCACGGTCTTTAGTGAAGAATCCCCACTTTACACCAGTTGGGAACCCAGCTCCCCCGCGTCCGCGAAGACCAGATTGTTTTACTTCTTCTTTAATTGTTTCTGGTTCAGCTCCAACCCATTTTTTCATCATTTCATATCCACCGGCACGTTCGAAAACGTCGATGTTATGAACACCTGGAATATGGTGGTAGCTTAGAAGAGTGTAATCTTTGTAATTAGCAGTGTCTTTTTCCATGATCTTATCCATTATGGAAGCTCCTCTAATTTTTGAATCGCAGCTACCAGGTCAACCGGGCCTACGTAATCATTATTAATACGCATACAAGGTGCCATTTCACATGCACCTAAACACTCCATCTTCTGAAGTGAGATTCTTCCATCGCGTGTTGGAGTTAAGTAATCTGTATCAAAGTGCTTTAGAAGACCTTGATAGATTTCGCGTCCACCGAACATTGAACATGTAATGTTGGTACAAACGTGAACCATGTTTCTTGCTACTGGTACGTCATAGAACATATCGTAGAAAGAAATAACTTCTTTGATTTTGATTTCTGGGATTTTCATCAGTTCGCTTACGTACTCGATTGCTTCAGTTGGAAGCCATCTGTTTTGCTCTTGAACTAAGTGAAGAACCGGAAGAAGGGCTGACTCAACATCGTCGTAACGAGTCAGTAGCTCTTCGTACTTTGCTAAGTTTTCAGCCGTGAACTTAAAAGGTGCACCCTGGCTGTGTGATTTTTCTACTCCGTGAGAACTCATCGGTCTAACTCCCCTGCAATAATGTTCATTGAACTCAGCTGTGCAACGGCATCGGCAAGCATGTGGTTGTTAACCACTTCGCCGTATGACTGATAGATTGCAAAACATGGTGGACGAACCTTGACTCTGAATGGATTTGGTCCACCGTCAGAGATAACGTAGAACCCAAGTTCTCCGTTGGCCGCTTCAGTTGCTGAGTAAATTTCACCGACAGGTGGACGAACACCTTTCATGATTAACATGAAGTGGTTCATTAGACCTTCGATGTTTGTATAAACTTCTTTTTTAGGTGGAATACAAACTCTCTTATCAAGAGACTGAACTCCGCCAGCTGGTAGGTTTGCCAGAACCTGATTAATGATTCGGCAAGACTGTCTCATCTCTTCCATACGAACAACGTATCTATCAAATGGAGTTCCGTCGTACCCTACAGGGATTTCGAACTCTACATCTTTATAGAAGTAGTATGGGTTAGCTTTTCTGATATCGTAGTTAACACCAGCAGCTCTTAGACAAGGACCTGTGTATCCCCAATCGATTGCGTTTTTAGCAGTGATTGGAGTGACTTTTGTTCTATCAAGGTAGATTTTGTTTTTAGTTAAAAGAGCGTCTACTTCTTCAACTCTCTTTTCAATTTGTTTTACAACATCAAGACAGTCCGTCACCCATCCAACTGGAAGCTCTTGAGCTTGACCACCGATACGAGTAAGAGAAACTGTTAGACGAGCACCACAAAGTTTTTCGAAAAGTTCGTAAACTTTTTCTCTCATTTCAAAGCAGTACCAGAAAGATGTAAGGGCCCCAAGGTCAACCCCGGCAGCTCCGATACAAACCATGTGGTCGATGATGCGAGAAAGTTCAGCTAGAACCATTCTGATAGCTTTTGCACGATCAGGAATTTCAATTCCCATCATGTCTTCGATCGCCTTACACCATCCAATGTTGTTCATTGGTGATGAACAGTAGTTCAATCTATCTGTATAAGGAACAACCTGGTTGTACAGGTGGTTTTCAGTCATTTTTTCAAAACATCTGTGCAGGTATCCGATCTCAAGTTTTGATCTCTTGATTACCTCTCCTTCAATCTCTGCCATGATACGAAGTGTACCGTGAGTAGCTGGGTGAGAAGGCCCGATGTTGATCCATTCACGCTTTAGTGATTCTTCGTGAGTGATCGTTGGATCTGGATCAAAGTGAATATCGATTGATTCTGAAAGCGGTTGATTGTGATCCGCTCTGTAGTCTTTTCTAAGTGGGTGACCTACGAACTCGTGGTGAGTTAGTAGACGCTCTTTCTTGCGTCCTTCGTAGTTGATCCCGAACATATCCCAAGCTTCGCGCTCAAACCAGTCGGCCCCTTTCCAAACAGACATTACAGATGGAACCATTTCTCCACCATCAGCATCAACTGGAACACGAACGCGGACGCGCTCATGGTTTTCCATATTAAGTAGGTGGTAAACAGATTCAAATCTTTTTCCGTGAGTCCATTCTGACTTTGGTCTTCCAGTATTGTCGACACCGCAAACATCAAGGATCATGTTGAAGCCAAGTTCATCTCTAAACTTAGTCATGACACTTACAAGGTTTTCAGTTGTCGCCCATACCACATGGTTGCCGAAGGCGTATGAGTAATTTTTCTCACCGAACTTTTCAATAAGAACGGCTGAGTAATTAGATGTTGGTGTTGTCGATTCAGTCATTGATTATACCTTTGCCAATTACGCGTTTGCGCTCAGTGCTTGTTTTTGATCGTCTTGCTTTAGTTTTTCATCAAAAGCAGAAACACCGTTTTTAATACGGTCTTGAATCTGCATGATTCCCTGGATAACCGCTTCCGGAGTCGGAGGACATCCTGGGATGTAAACGTCTACTGGAATGTCGCGAGAGACACCTTGAACAACGTGGTAAGCGCGGTAGAATCCACCAGAAGAAGCACAAGCACCCATTGCAATAACCCATTTAGGCTCTGCCATTTGCTCATAAATTCTTCTTAGGACCGGCGCTTGTTTTTCAGTGATTGTACCAGCGATGATCATAAGGTCAGATTGGCGTGGAGAGAAGCGAACAACCTCTGCACCAAAACGTGATGAATCGTATTTTGGACCTACTACGGCCATGAACTCAATCGCACAACAAGCAGTCCCAAATGGAAACGGCCAAAGCGAGTTTGCTTGTCCCCATCTCTTGGCCCATTCTAAGAATGTCCCAGCTTTAGTTGTTACAATTAAACGATCTAAGGCAAAGTCCTCTTCACTAGTGCTAGTGACTTTGTTGATCGGGCTCACGAGTCTCTTATTAGTCGACATAACGTCTCCTATTCAAAAAAAATTAATGTCGGGTTCGAAGTCATATTTTAGGGATAACACCTAGAAATGTAAATCAATTACTTACATTGAAGACGAGAGATTCTCTGTGCGTAAATTTACCTGACCAGACCGGCCTCATCCTGCTTGAAGTTTTCCCATACAACGTCCTGCGGAAAAACATCAAAAGGAATTTGGTTTGGTGTCTTAGACTCATATTTACAAGCGAAATTCTGGATCTTATCAAAGACCCAGCCATAGATTTTTTGGTGACTCCCACCTCTGACATTATCGTATTCTACGAAACGGTACTGGGAGTTGATCTGGTTTTTCATTAAACTCAATCCATTGATAGCTTGGTCAAAGGCCCCTTCAAAATTCTTGGCGCGGCAACGCTCAAGTTCTTTATTCTGACTTACATAAAAGTGCCCTTCATCCACGCGTGGATTGTAGGCCCATGAGTTGTCCGTACAGCTGTAATAAAAGCCACTTTTCTCCAGTAGTGTGAAGGCCTGGATATAAGTAAAAAACCAAAATCTTCTGGTGTTATCAGTGATGCTTGCCGGGCGAACCAGCTTTTGGCATTCATAAAATTCATTGGAACTTTTCGAGTAAAATTCTTTAAAATACTTAAGGAAGCTCTCGGCCTGAGCATTTTTTTGCGCACGGATTTTCTCCGCCTCATCCCAAACAGTGTCGTACATCTTCATACACTGAGCACGCCAATTGTTGAGTTCTACGAACTTCTGCGTGTTCACTACTTGTGCCGTCTTTTGAAAATAGTTGTAGGTATCTTTTAAGTTCAGTTCCTTTGAAATCCTGAAGGCCGGAAAAATCTTTCCACCCACTCGGTGATATCCATGCATATTGGTCAACATCCCTTTTGCATAGCTCCAATCAATTTTTCTTTTTAAATCGGCAAATGAACTAACTGAATTGTATTGAGGATCGCGACTGTTAACTCCAAATAAAATCTGCGACGACTTCCACTTCTCTTTTAAGTCACACGGGTAATTCGAACACTCATCTATCACCACTGACCCTAAAATTCGCGCCTGGTCAAAATGTGTTGGGCTTTCTTTAAAGGCCTCGATCTTATCTTTATTAGAAATGATCACGATCTTCATCGGTCGCTTCATTTCATCATATACACGCGGGACAATCCCTTGAGTGAAGTTTGGAGTCATAAGATCCGCTCTGTAATTTTCCCAAATATCATCCTGGGGGCAAAAGGCGCGCTCGCGGTAGAGCTTCCCTGAAAAAAGATCCAGGTCATAAAGGTAGTTACTCTCTTCCGGAGTGGTGACGACATAGTTGATGCTAAAATTATTGGCCTCAACAGGCGCGAAGTTTTTTATGTTAGGGTCTACATCAAAGAATGGATTGGCAACGACAGACTCATCGTCTTCTCGCTCTGCGAATCTCGGAGGTAACTTATTCCATTGCCCCAGGATTTTTCTCTCGTCTCTTTTTTCATCAACAGGTGCACTTCCACAACCTGCGAGTGTTGAGATTAAAAAACTTGCGATCAGGGCCTTTTGTAATTGACAGATAGTCATAAATTTCTCACAATCTCAGTTCTTCCGATCAATGTTTTAAGAACTTACCTAATATGTGCCTGGGTGGTGGAATCGGTAGACACAGCAGATTTAAAATCTGCCGACCTTTACCGGTCGTACGAGTTCAAGTCTCGTCTCGGGCACCATTTTTTACTCACCTCCTATTATCCACACATATTAATTTTTATCAAAACTATTCTTAGTTAGCTTAGAATTTAAGCATGTCTAAAACTAGTCAGCTTATTCACAAAGCACGGCATTTTAAATTTGAGTCCCTGCTCAATGAAGAGATGATCGTTCAGCTTATTCTTTGCCTAGTCTTAATTGCTGTTTCATATGTACTGATTTCTTCTTTTTATTACGGAATCATTTATCCCCTTAGACAGAAGTTTAAAAAGAAAAATGAACACGGTTATGTGTTGTCGGAAAATGGAAATTTTGAGCATCGTGAAATTGTAGAAAAAATAATGAAACGTAAACTAAGACCAGGTGAAGAAGTTCACCATATTAATGGTGTAAAGTGGGACAATCGAAAAAGTAATCTTGCTTTGATGACAAGAGAAGAGCATTTGCGATGGCACAAAAGACTTGAGTGGATGTGGAGTCAGAGAATGCGTCCATCGATAAGGTGGCAGAAGATGAAGTTACAGAGTGAATTTGGTGCGATATTGTTCTAACACCGAGAAAAATATAATTTTTTGTTTTTATCAAATCGATTATTAGCTAAAATTAATCATCCATATCATCTTAGGATTACCCATGCGAACTTTATACATTGCCAACAAAAACTACTCTTCTTGGTCCCTAAGACCATGGCTTGTTCTCAAAGCATTCAACATTCCTTTTGAAGAAAAAATCATTCCTTTCCATGATGCAAAGGCATGGGATGAATATAAAAATATTGTCCCTAATAAAAAAGTTCCATGTTTAATTGATGACCAGACAATCGTTTGGGACTCTCTTGCGATTATTGAATACCTAGCAGAAGAAAATCCTAGTATCTGGCCAGAAGACAAGCTGGCGCGCGCCTGGGCAAGAAGCGCATCAGCACAAATGCACTCTGGGTTTCAATCGCTAAGAAATATTTGTGGGATGAACTGTGGAGTGAGAGTTAAATTGAATGAAATAACTCCTGCATTACAAAATGATTTAAACCAAATTGATGCCCTTTGGTTGCAAGGATTAAAAAAATTCGAAGGCCCATTTTTAGCAGGAAAAACTTTTTCGGCAATCGACGCTTTTTTCGCACCAGTTATTTTTAGAATTCAAACCTATGGACTGGTAGTGAGTGATGAAGCTAAACAATATGTAAGCTTAATGCTTGATTTACCAGAAATGAAAGATTGGTACCGATCTGCACTTGCTGAAAAATGGCGTGATGATCCCCACGAAAAAGATGTTTTGAGCGTTGGTCAGATTACTCTGGATCATAGAAGTTAGATTCAATCTGCTTTAGGCCTTGGCGGGCCAAATCTAAAATTAACAACTTCCCTCTCAGTCTTTCCGATAGGTATGTATTAGTTATAGTAAATAAAAATGCCTCTTAGATTGTGTTATAAATAAGGCATGAAAAAATACTGGTTCATCCTTCTCATTTTGCTGGGACAAGTGGCCCATGCTTCAGTCGACAAAGTCGACTATTTGAGAATTACCAAAGCCCTAGATTCAATCTATGCCGAGAGAATCCAAGAGGAAGGTGGTGAGTTAAAATTCATCCTTTCCGAAAAACCAGCCGCTCCTAATGCTTATGCTGCTAAAAAAGCAGAAAACAGCTGGGAAATCACTGTTGTCTCCTCATTTCTTTCATTGGACCACCAGACAGTCCCTACTCTTGGAATGATTTTATGCCATGAAGTTGGTCATTTTTTGGGAGGAAAACCTTATGTTGTTGGCAAGCAGATGACGCCGGCCGTCCGCGCCTGGGCCCCTAAGAAAATGTCAGCGGAAGGGCAGGCCGATTATTTTGCAACAAGTGAATGTATTAAAAAGCTCGCAGTAAAAATCCCAGATCTCTTTATCAAAAACAAAGGACTCTTAAATCTTCCTTCTGCACAAGAATGTCATAGATCTTATACGAACATGGATGATATAAAGTTATGTAATGAAATCTTAACGGCATCTCATCAGACGATACTGGTTTATCAACAAATTCTGGAACAATTAAACATTCCCTCAAGCTTCTTTGCAAAAACAGAAAATGCGGCCAGCGATAGAACACTTGATCTCGTAGGAGAATATCCTGAACTGGATTGTAGATATGAGACATTCATAAAGGGAACACTCTGTTCAAGTTTAAATGTTAATGAGTGTGATGATTTAAAATGGAGCAGGCCTGCTTGCTGGTTTCATCTGGATTAAAGATTTTATGGATAAAAAAGATGCCTGAGCAGAATTCCACGCTCGCTTAATTGTCTAATTCCTAAACACCTGTCTTCTTCTACATAGTCTAACCTACTGATTTCCCACCTAAAAATATTGGCATTTCGCATGCTATATATCCTTCTATTTGAACCTTTAGAGGATGTATTTATGCAAAAAATGAAATGTCATTTTTCACTCCTTCTTATCCTTGGATTTATCCTTTCAGCTCCTGCCCATGCAGAAAGCTCAATGTTTGATTCAATCAACCAGAAACTAAAAAAGATTTCAAAAGAGATCGCCAAAGAAGTAAAAGAAAAAATTGATATATATTACGGCGACACTCCTGCTCCTGATAAAAAACCAGAGTCACCTCCAAAAAAGGCAGAAGTTCAACCTCCAGTTGTGACTCCAGATCCGTTTGCTCAATGTAGAAAGTTTCTGGGATATATGTACAGTACTGACTATACCAAAGACCCGAAAAAAATTGCGACCACTTACTTAAACGCATCAATTGATGTCTCTAACTTAAGCTACGACGTCAAACCAACTCAAACAGAAATGGATGAAAGAAATAAATGCGTGAAGCTCGCTCTTGAAGAAGGGGCCGATCCTGATAGCAGCGGAAGAGATGAATCAACTTATTCATTTAAATCCCCGGCGCCTCTTGTTCGCGCAGTAAGAAATAATAACAAAGAAGCAGTAAAGCTCCTTTTAGAATACAAGGCCAATCCAAATGTAGAAGACACATCTCTTGGCAATGGTATCCCGCTGATGAACACGGCCATCTATACTTCCCAAGAAATCGCTGTTGATTTGATCAATGCCGGAATCGACTTAACAACTCCTCATTTACTATGGATCGCGGCCGGAAACGCGGCCGATGAAGTTGTTGATCTGCTTATCCAAAGTAAACAAATCCCTGTCAACCAACTCAACAAGTTTACAGACTTCTCTGATGAAGAAGGTGAAACAGCACTTGATTCATCTGAAGCCCGCCTCTTTTCCATTCTTAAGTACAAAAAGAAAATAGCGGCCAATCCCAAAATGCCTCTACAGGATAAGATTATTGAGGCCAACGGAGTCCTCTACTATAACTACCCTCTTATGCCTCAGCTCAAAATGACTTCAGGTGACCCGGATGCATTCATGAATGACCTGCAGAAACGCCAGGAGCATGTGAGCGAGCTTCTAAAGGCCGCTGGTGGTGTTTGCCAGGAAGACAATTGCGGGATTCTAGATTTTGAAATGGACCACTAAAAGATTATTTACTTATACCCTTTAGTGCTTCCATCCATATTCTGGCGTGAGCATTTAAAACGCGTGATCCCTTCTGGTCTGGTTTTGAGATGCTTGAGGTGTCCTAAGTTATTGGCGCGCACTCGCCAGCGCTTAAAGTCTCTGAGAGAAAGCATCTTTCTCATGCATTTGACGGCTTCATTTGGCGTTAGGTTATATTGATGGAAGATCGCCTCAAAAGGCGTTCTATCTTCCCAACACATGCGAATAAGCCTGTCTCGCTCTTCTACACTCAGTGATTCTAAAACACTCTCAATTTTATTTCTCATCAGCTTCTCCAAGAAGATGGCGGCATAGAGACTCCGAAGACCTGACGGCGCCACCAAGACTACTTCCACCGAAAGCATCTCCTGCGAGATAAAGCTTCGGAGCGATTTCAAAAAAATAATCTTTGAGCTGCTTTTCAGGACGACAGTATCGCCATTTTTTAAGCTCAGCATTTTTTATTTTTACTTCAGGATAACTCGCCTTTAAGCCAGTCAGGATTTTTTCGAGAATCATGGCTTCTTCATTTTCAAATTCTTTCTCTGAAAATAAGGCCGACATCGTTACCGTAAGCGCAGGAATTGGGCTTACTCCTTTTTGATACTGGTCACTGATAGAGAAGAAATCCCCTTCTTGGAATTCAACATAACCATTTTTTAATGAAAACGGCCCTTCAAGAGTCACCAAGGCAATAAGAGCTTTTGTATAAGTTATCCCCTTAAGTTCATTCCATTGATGAGGATTAAGTAACTTTTCTTTTTCCAAATGTCCTAAAAGTTTTGTGGTTTGTGGAATAGGTGAAGTGATGATCAAATGACGTGCCAGCCACTCCTCGTTTTTATTTGATATAAGTTTCCAAAGCCCATTTTCAAAATGAATACTTTGAACTTCTTTTTCCAGAGAAATACTCAGGCCTTCGCCTAGTGTTTTTGCAAGAGAGGTCATTCCCCATTTCCCACACCAGTGATCCCCTTCATCTGATAAAAACCAGTGCTGGTTGACGTTATGATCTCTCCAATAGTCATGGAGGGAGAAGAGATCGACTTTTTTTCTATAAAACTGGGCCCCATGATCAAATCGGGCATCCAAAGTTCTTCTCGTGGCCATTCTGCCGCCTAAACCTCGGGACTTTTCAAGAATAAGCACGTCTCCCTGGTTTTGGGTCACAAGTTTTTTTGCAGTATTTAGGCCACTTAGACCGGCCCCAATGATAATATAGTCTTTTTTCATACCCTAAATATAAAACAAAAAGGCAAAAGGACAATTAGACAACGCTTAGAGGTTCAAGGGTGTCAAACGATAAATCCTATGTTATAAAGCCCCCCTCAATCACTATTAAAGGTAAAAACGATGAGTAACAGAGACATTTATAAAGACGAATTTGGCCAATATCACGAGGTCGAAGAAGAGCAAGAAGAGACTCTTGATGGACCCGAAGATGATGAACAAGATTACTATGAAGAAGACGCAGAAGAATCAGAGGACTTTTTTGATTCGGCCGAAGATGAAGATGGCGATTATTATGATGAAGACGAAGAATATGCCAATGGAAGCGGCAATGACTACGATGTCGACGAAGATTAGGAATTAAAATGAAACACAATCCAATGATCGGTAAACACGTCCACAATAACCGTGAAAGTAAAGAAGGACAAATCCTGCGCTTCGTGCGTGAGGTTCGCAAACTTTCTTTAACTGATGTAGCGGTTAAAATTCAATTGAAGGCCATGGATATCGACCATTACGAGAATGGAAGACGATTCTATACTCCCGAAGAAATTGATATGTTCTTAAATCTCTATCAATTTAAGAAAGAAGACTTCGAGCATCTCCTGAGTTTAAAAGTTGTGACGAAGCAAATTGTTAATCACTATATGATCAATCACAAATCATAGCTTTTATTCGATCACTTTATCGATAAAACTATCTAAAACGACCCCTGCCCCATATCTTTGCGTATAACGATTATATTCTATTAATGAGTGTCCATAACCTGACTGGACACTCACATACCACCTTAAATTGTCTTTCCATGGGTAAGAGTATTTTAAATCAGTACTAAGATAGCGAGCGGCCAGAGGCACTTTTAGTGAAAGAGTATGCTTTCCTAAATTTTTAATAATTTCGAGTCTGCCGTGTCCCATGAAATCCTGGATCTTTCTATTTTCGTCTTCATTTCTTTTCTCAGGAATGCGATACCATCCAGTCGCAATAAACTTAAAACCATATCCTTGCATAAACATGCGCCCATAAAGCCTATTCCAGCTGCGTGAGATGATTTGAATCTGTCCGTTGGACTGATGAACAAAACCAATGTCTGCGGCCATTAAGTCAATACCAGCAAACTCGCTGGTTGATGGGTCTATATAGCGCAGGAAAATTTCCGGCATATAGTTCGTTTCTCTAAATGGCCTAGAGTACTCTTTGTTATAAAGCTGCCACCAGGCATGATGGGTATAAGCGACATTCAAATCAAAATTAGATTTGAAAATCCTGTTTTGAATGGGAATCATGAAACTTATTTGGAATTCTGTTTCTTCCTTCTTATAAAAATTTGCGTTTTTCTGATTCATTGTCCCCTTGATTCCAGAGTAGAGATCTTCGTGGGGCTTCGTATTGTAGACAATGGGTAAAAGAAAGGTGCCGTTATGAGGCAGGAGTACATACTTCGTCGCCAGCAGCTTAAAGTAGCCTTCTTTCTCCTTCGCCAAAGGATCAGGAAGCTCCTGCGAAGAAGCAGAACCGCTAAGCAAAAAAACCAACAAGAATATAGTTTTCATATGCTCTTTATTATCCATACTAATTAATTTTTATCAAAACTATTCATCACCCAAAAGCATCCTTTTTCTGATACAATGAGGCAGACACTCAATCATACTTAGGAACTTTGGCAATGAATCAAGAAAATACGTCTTCAGAATGGACTTTAATCGGTAAAACCGAAGACCTTATTCGTGAACTTGAAACTCGCGGATTAAAGGAACTTGAATTCGACAAAAAGAAAGTTGTACTCACTTATCATGACGGGGCCTTCGGTGCTCTCAATAATAAGTGCAATCATATGGGAGGGCCTCTCTCGCGCGGCCGATTAAAAAAAGGATGCATTGAATGCCCATGGCATTATTGGGAATTCAATCACAAAACAGGTGAAAGTATTTCTGGTTCAGCTGAGCCTCTCTCTTCTAATCCTGGGGCCGTCCCGACATTTCCTTTAAAGATTGAAAATGGACAATTATATATTAGCATCCCTGGTGAAACCAAGCGCGTCCAAGCAGTTTACAATTCTGGAATCATGAATCTAAGCCGAGAGCCAAAACGTGAAGCTGGAAAAATTAGAGTTCTAGGGATTTCGACAACGGCGATGGATAAAAACCATCCGCGCTTTTCGACTTCAGAAGAACTTTTAAACTCAGCTTTAAAGACGGCTGCGGAAAACCTTGATGTTGAAACGAAGCTGATTAAATTATCTGATTTGAACTTCAGGCACTGCGAAGGCTTTTACTCAAAATCAGAAAAGGCCTGCACATGGCCGTGCTCAATTACAAAAATGGACCCGACTGATGAGATGTCTCAAATCTATGAGGGCATGGTTCACTGGGCAGACGTCGTGATCGTATCTTCTCCTATTCGCTGGGGTAATGCGAGTTCACTTTATTACAAAATGGCCGAGCGACTCAACAGTGTTCAAAACCAAATAACACTAAAAGACCGAGTCCTAATTCAAAATAAAGTTGTGGGGATGATTATTACTGGTGGACAAGATAATGTTCAATCAGTGGCAGGGCAGATGTTAAATTTTTTTGGTGAACTTGGGTTTATGGCCCCTCCCTTTCCATACGTAGGGCACTCTTTGGGTTGGTCTTCGGAAGCAATGGAGTACAATATGGATTATGTAAGAGATAGTGAATACCTGCATACGCAGTCATATGAGTTAATTGAGAGAACTGTTGAGCTTTCTAAAAAATTGATTCAGGCACAGGATTAGTTTAAACTCTAATTATGAATAATTTAGCCGGTCGATATAAACTCATCAGTCATGGTACTTATAGTCCCGAAGGGATCTTTCAACCAACCTCTTCATACTTAAAAGGTGAGTTGATTTATTCTAGCGATGAATTTCTTTCTGTTCAGATTTTTTTAAAAGAAGAAATTGAAACTGCGCGAGACTTATTAACGTATTCAGGGAAATATAAAATCCTTAACAGCTCTGAGGTCAATCACCTCATCAATATTTGCTCTCAAGGCAAAAGGGACAATTCTATAGAGAAGAGAAACTATAGAATTGAAGGCGCTTATTTATATTTATCAGTTGTTTTTGAGAATAAATCTAAATTTGAAGCTAAATGGGAAAGACTATAACACTAAGCGGGAGTTGAAACCAAACTTTCAATCTTCATCCTGATCTTAGGATCATCGTTCAATTGTTTTTTGATTCTAGCAACAGCATAAATCACCGACGTGTGATCTCGATTGAAAAGCTCTCCAACCTTCATCAGGCTTAATTGCATTTTTTCTTTTAAAACATACATGGCCACATGGCGGGCCTCTGCAATCGCCATTGTCCTCTTTCCAGAGAGCAATTCTTTGCGACTAACACCAAAACTCTCCCCTACTGAATCCAGAATGAAATCAAAATCGCAAGACTGCCCAATAGCTTTCTTATCCTTGATTTCTTCTAAGGCCATCTCCATTGTGATCTTTTGCCCTTTAATCTCTTCAGAGCTCTTCAACTTATAAAGCAAGCTTTCAATCCCATAAATATTAGTGCCTGTTTGCTCAGAGACGAGTCTTTTTACATTATCAGGAAGCAGAAGCTCTAGTTCTCGGCATCTCTGCCCAACAATTTCTAGAGACAGATCACTATCAAGTTCATCAATATGGTGAATCAGTGCTGATGAAAGCTTTCTTTTTAAGCGTTCTTCACAGTTCATTAAATTCTTAGGCAGTTTCGACCCGGCAATGATCATTTTGATCTTTTTTGCCTGAACATAGTCAATTAACTGGCAAAAAGACTTCTGTAGCTCAGACTTCCCTTCCAGGTCTTCGATATCATCGATAAAAAGCGCCTCGACATTTTTTCCAGAAACATCTGGGGGCAGTGTGAGGGCGGAGCTAAAATAAAAAGATTTCTTGAGCCTTACCATCTCGTTTGCACAGGCGTGCAAAAGATGCGTTTTCCCCAATCCACTATCGGCCTTAAGAAAAATCATCCCAAAATCATTTCGTTCATTTTGAATAAATCTTTTAATGGCCTCGAAAGCAAACTGATTGGACTTCCCTACACAAAAGCGTGAGAAGCTCTTTTCACTGCTAACATTGCCATGAAAATAAACGGGGGTTGTGACTTTGGGAGGGTTTAGGACAGGTTTAGGCACTTTAACGTCCTTCACCTTTGCCTTCGCCTCAATCTCTGGAAGGGCAAACTCAGAAATAAAACTTAAGAGATCGAGCTGCTGTGGATCTTCCGCTGCTGCTGATAATATCTGTAGTTTTCTTCCTGTCGCTCTATTTGAAGTCATGTAATCCCAATGCCATTTTAAAATTCGTTTGTGAGTTTAAAGACAAAACTCAAAAGGTCAAACGAATTAAAACAACATTGGAATCTCAAAAGAAATGAAAAAATTATTTGATCACTGTCTCGATTTTAATCTGACTCTCCATCAGCTTGTGAATCGGACATTTCTCTGCAATTTCTGCCAGGCGAGCTCTCTCTTCTTCACTCAAGTCACCAACAAATGAAATCTCGCGAGTCAGTACACTCTCAGGGCCTTCTTTAACAATCTTTACGTCGACATTCGCCGATTCAAGCTTGATCCCCTTTCTCTTGGCATACATCTGTACCGTCAGAATCGTGCAGGCCGATAGTGACGCCTCAAAAATTTCATGAGGGGTTGGACCTTCATCCTTCCCACCCAGAGTTGCCGGTAGCCCCGAGATGATCTCATGTCCTCTTGCCGTGATCTGCGCTACTAAATCTTCTTTTCTCACACCTGTAATCATATAAACTCCCAATTCTTTTTAAACACTTTCTTTTAGAAACTCATTCAACTCATTTTTTAGGTTTGAATGAAACATAATAAACGCCGGGTCCTGGCCCAGGTGATGATTGTATCTACTCACCACACTTGAGGCCGGGTCTTTTAGTAAAAACTCAACCTTTTCGGCAATAGTTTTCATCTCTACCTCGCTCATTTCTTCTTCTGAATCCGCCAAAGCATCAATCTCTGCAATTAAAGCAGAAAATGGCTGAAGCCAGGCAAACCCCTTATCTTGAGTAAGCATCATCACAAACTCAAACGAAGAAATCTTTTTTTCAAAATAAGCTTCCGCTTGGTTTTTTTCATTTTCCAGGAAACGCTTATGGACATCCATAAGCGCCTGGCTAAGTTTTTTTAATTTAATTTTCATACCTATTCCTTACGGAAGATCGAAGACGATGAACTCTGAGTCTTTAGACCATTCAAGCTTCATCACATCTACGTTATCGATCGCTGCTCCGTCTCCATTTGTTAAAGTTGCCCCTTCGACTCTCACCTCTCCTTTAATCACCTGCACCCATGTGTGGCGGTGAGGGTAAGTTTTAAAAATCTTCTCACCTACATCCTGGGCCTTAACCACGTACATATCTACATCTTGGTTAATGGTGATTGAGCCATTTCTTCCATTTTTAGAAGCGACTAAAACCATATCGCTACAACCAAAGTCATTCGCAAAAGATTTTTGTGCATACCCAGGCTCTACTCCTGCTTTTTCAGGAAGAATCCAGATTTGTAGGAAGTGAGTCTGTTTATCTTGTAAATGGTTATACTCAGAGTGTCTTACACCAGTACCAGCACTCATTCTTTGCACTTCACCTGGCATAATGATTGCTTTAGTTCCCATTGAGTCTCTATGTTCAAGGGCACCATCAATGACGTACGAAATGATTTCCATATCTCTGTGCCCGTGAGTATCAAACCCTGTTCCGCCATCGATGCGGTCTTCGTTAATAACTCTTAGAGCGCTATAACCCATGTGTTTTGGATCGTAGTAACCAGCAAATGAAAATGTGTGGTTTGAGTGAAGCCATCCGTGTTCTGCGTTTCCTCTTTCGTTTGCTTTTCTTAGTGTGATCATATGTTTCTCCTTTTTTTAAAGTTGTTTGCTTTCTTACACCCTAAGAATACTCCTAACTCATGATAATTAATAATAGTCATTTATTATCAACTTGATCCAAATTTTGGATCATGATATAAGAATATTATGAACTTAGAGCAACTTGAAACCGTATTGGCCATTATTGATAAAGGAAGCTTTAGGGCAGCCGCCGAGCACTTGCACCGCTCACAACCTGCTTTGAGTGCCAGTATTAAAAACCTGGAAGAAGAATTTGGAATTCAAATTTTTGATCGTAGTGAGTACAGGCCCAAACTCACTGAAGTCGGTTCAGTCTTTATCAACTCTGCCAGAAAAACATTAGAAGCGTCTTACGAAACAGCAAAGATCGCTAAGGAGCTTGGACAAAATAAAGCAGAGACAAAACTAAAAGTCGCACTCGATCCTCTCGTTCCTATTGAGGCCATTGAAATTATCGCCCATGAATGTTCGCGCCCAGTGATCCCTGTCGTTCTCATTATGGAAAAAACAGTTCTCAATGGAAGTCATAGCCTGGTGATCGAAGGAAAAGTCGATCTTGCGCTGGCCCCTTGCCCTTTTGATGAAGAGAGAATTGAAAAGATAACGATTGAAACAGTCTCTCTCGTTGGAGCTGTCTCGAGAAAATTGCTTCAGGAAAAAAGAAAACCTGATGCTGAATTTTTAAGAACTCATCCTCAGATCTTTGTTTACAACAAAGACACCGATGAAAGAAAAGATGAACTCACGCCCGATCCTTTATATGATGGTGGTGGCCCTAAAATCTATGTGCCCGATCACTCGACCAAGCTTCGCTTAATTAGCAATGGCTTAGGCTGGGGTCGCATTTCTCAAAGCGAATTCGAACAAGAAAAGGATTTAGTCTTAATTGATAAAAAAATCTGCAGACCTTATGAATTAGAACTTTGTTTAATGAAGCCAAAACTTCGCCCTATTGGACCTATTGCCAGAAGGATTTGGGCAATCTTTGAGAAAAAGCACCGACTTCAAAATAAATAAACCAAGTTCATTCGTCGGATTTAAGGCAGAAATTGATCCATCAATCCCTCCTATGAATCTATGTTAAAATTTTCAAAGATTTAGTGTCACCAGCCCAGGAGGGGCCGTAGATGAAAGCCACTTATAAAATTCTTGCTCTTACTCTCATCGCCCTTGGTGCCAACGAAGCCTCGGCCAAAATGTTCTTTGAACCACACGGAGCTTTTATTGTCAGCGGCTCAAGCGATGAATCAGGAAGTCAGAAATACACCGGACCAATGTATGGTGCAAAATTTGGTTATTATCAAAAAGAATTTGGTCTAAACTACGGAGTCGATATCACTCGCACCTCTTATACATACGCCAGCGACACAGTGGCCTCGACGACTTTCACTCGCAACGATTTTGGTGTTTTTCTCGGTTACAATTCACAAAATTACTACAGACTTTGGGTTTCAGGCTATTACACCAGCACATCTTATGGTTCTGATTCAAGTCTAAAAGGTCAAACGTATGAATTTGGTTTTGGTTATAAGGTTTCGCCAAAGGTAAGTCTTAACGCCTACTACCGTATGCCTACTTTTACGAAAGCAAAAATTAACGGCACATCATCTGACCTGGAGCCAAAACAGGCCAATACGGAAATTGCTCTGGGTGTGAGTTTTCCTCTCGAATTATAATCTTTCAAGCAAAACTCCATTGATAAAGTCCTCCTTTTATGAGGATAATGAACAATGGATTCTCGCACTGACTTCACTAAAAATGTTATAAAAATGATCAAGGCCATTCCTGAGGGAAAGGTCGCAACTTATGCCTTAATCGCCAAGCTTGCGGGAAAACCTCAAGGCTCGCGAGGTGTCGGCTGGATTCTTCATTCAAGCACTCACGGCCATAGTCTTCCCTGGCAACGAGTGATCAAGTCTGGTGGAAAACTTTCATTCCCGGACATGAGTCCTGAGTACTTAAGACAAAAAAGACTACTGGAACTTGAAGGCGTAGAATTCACTAATGGCAAAGTCGATTTAAGGATTTATCTTTGGGATAAAAAACCAAAAAACTCTAGCCACTTTAGACCTAAACCCAAAAAGAAAAAAACGCGATGAGAATTCTCCTTAAGCTTCTTTTACTTTCTTCCCTCTTTATTAATTCTGTAGCGATGGCCGACGAACTCGATGATATGGATATGCCAAAGGGGACGCTCTTAATGCTGGCACCTCCCGTCGTAAATAAAAAATACTTCAACCTGGAGTTTGGTTTTCTAACTGAAAAAGAATTTAAACCCTGGAGTTATGAATACAATGCTTATGTCACTGCTGCTGTTTTTCAAGATTCCTACAAGCGCAATGACAATTTAAAAACTGCAGGACTTGGTTTTAAGGGAGGAGTTTTTCTTCCAACCCAAAAATGGGTGCCTCTACTGGCCACACTAAGTATTGGCTACGCCAAAACGGCCTTACACAAAAATCCTATTTTTGGAAAAGAAGAATCCAGCAAAGATAAAAAAAATATGTTCCTGTTGGAAGTCGGTGCGCTTTATTACATCGATAAAAAATACTTCATCCGTTATGCCTATCAATTAAGTAATGTGAAATATATCAAAACCCACTCCATCATTATGCTGGGGGTGGATTATTAAAAATCTTATCCTCTCACTCTTTTTTCTCGCCTCTTCTTCCTGGGCACAAGGACCCGAGCAATACAAAGATGTGGATGCAACGAATGCCTATATCGCAACAAAGTGGGATCAGATCAACCGCAGTGTGGATATGTTCTTTACAAATCAGCCGGTAAAAAAAGAGGATCAAAAAAGCAGCATTTTGGTTTATCTCAGCTCATATAAAAAAGAAGGACAAAAAATTGAAAACGATGTGGATTTCCAATTTAAAATAAGCCTTCCCAACACTTCTAAAAATCTAAAAATCGTTGTTGAAAAACAGCAGGATGAAATTACCAACGCTCTTTCCGATTCATCGGTTGCAAATAACCGAAGCCTTTCTAAAAATGGGCGCTTAACAGAGAGACAAAGTGACAATCGCTATACCGCGGGGGCAAGTTTTCTGGTTAAAAAATCTCAAGATTTTTTAAGTTCACTTAATTTCGGGATTCGAATCAGCATGCCTCTTAATCCTTACGTTAAAGCAGACTTGCAAAAAACATATAAAACCAGCTGGATTAATATTGGTCTTTCACAAAAACTAATCCTATATCGTCAGGAAGGGTTTGAAGAAGTCTCTCAAGTGGCCTTTAGCAAAAAATGGAGTCCGACTTTTCAAACTGATTTCACTCACGCCATTGTCTGGACAAATGAAACGGGAAAATTTGCTCTTCGCCACGCCCTTGTTCTCATTCAGACGATCAACTCCAGAAAAGGGTTCGCTTACTCAGTAGGTGCTAACGCCAAGTTTACCCCTACCTATTATTACAATAGCTACGATACTTCAGTCAGCTACCGTCAACTTCTCCATAAAGACTGGCTCTTTGGAACATGGACAGTTGGTGCTGACTTCGTGAAAGAAAATCATTTTAATGATGATAAGTTCGTTCAGGTCAGAGCAGATATTTTCTTTAGATAACTACTTCTGTGAACTCTTTGAATCCAGATTCTTAATCAGTGACTCCAACTCATCGACCTGCGGTTTTCTTTCGCGTTTCGAATCATTTTCTGCTCCGGATAAGTCTTTTGAAGGTGCTTGTCCTAACTGAGCTGGCGCTTTAACGACTTTGAGATCCTGGGCGATCGGTTTGATTAAATCTGAAAGATCAAGGCCTGGGCATTTTTTAGATAAAAAGCCGTGAAGTGCTTCATTGGTTTTATAAATCAGCTCTGCTTCCCCGCCAACAAAACGGTGAAGGTCTGAGTTTATCATCGTACATTTCTTTTTATTTTTATCAGTAACTGTGACCACTCCATCTTTTTTTGTAAGAGGTGTGCTTCCCATACGGTAACCGATATCGATAACAATTCCTTTTGAATAACTTTCAATTTCAATACCACTCTTATTTTGCGAGTTGATATCATTGGCCACTTTAATCGCCATATCTGGAGAGCTCACCCTTCCATTTTTATCGAATTTAAAGTTAGCCCCACTTGAATGAGTCAAGCTAAGTCCAGATTCATCGGAATTTGCAATCCCTTTTTTAGTACGCTTTGGGAAAAGATAAAAAACTCTGGCCCCTGTTGAATTTGAATTCGTCGTTCCCGGAAAATTGCTAAAAACCTGAATCGCTCCCGAATCAGTAAAAGTTAAGTTGCGGTATGACTGTGAGTCCTTGCGGTCAGCACCAACCATGATACGACAAAACATATCCTGGTATTGAATACCGTTTCCATACTTTCCAACCTGCTCAGGGCAGTTTTGAGCAAAGGCCATCGGTGTTGCCGCAAGAAAAAAGAGTAGTGCTTTCATATAGTCCTTATCGGACAATTTTGCTCTAAACTTTATTAGACCCTCGCCCATAAATGCAGGCGCTTAAAGGGGTAAAAAAACGGTTTATCATCGGGAAGACGCTTAAAGAGGCGCTCTCTAAACTCCTGTAAAAACTCCTGGTAATGCTCCTCTGTGAGGTTTTGCCTAAAGAACGAAAGCATCGAGCCCTTTACCCACTCAAGAACTTCTTCGCGCGAGCCAAGCACATGGGGATACACTTTTAAAACGACTGTTTGTTCTCTAAAGCCCAGACGGTAAAGTAAAGCTGCATACTCTTCCACCGAAAATAGGTCGTACTTCGTGTAGCCTTTTCCATTTAAACGCTGGTTCCACTTTGGTTCAAAACTCATATCGTAGGCCAGCGCATGCGTAGGATAATCGTGATTCATCGGCATCTGAACCGCGAGTTGTCCTCCAGTTAAAAGCGATTGATAAAGACTCTTAAAAAGCTCCGAGTGATTTGAGCACCATTGAAGAGCGGCGTTGGAAATAATCAGATCTACTTTCTCGCTAGGCTTCCAGGTCTCAATATTGTCTTGAATAAATGTCAGCCCCGGCGCAGAGTGAATCTGTGTTTTTTGCAACATTTCCCTAGAGGAATCAATCCCTAAGGTAACCTTGGGCCTAAAAGTTTGGTGAAACAAATGAGTCAACTCTCCCGTTCCACAACCTAAATCCACTGCTCTTTCAAATTCCTGTGGCCGAATAAAACTCATTAAATCTATAAAAGGCTGAGTCCTTTCATTCTTAAATTTATCGTATTGATCCGGGTTCCAGTTTCCTTTGATGTCATTCATAATTGACTCCTCATTGTCATCTTAAGCTTATCTCAGGAAAGATCCATAGAATTCAAAGAAAGGAACTCATTCTCAAAAGGAATGAATAAGATTTGATACTCAAACTTAAAATAAGTTTAATCTTTACTATGCCCTATTTCGAACTCCTACTGAATTGATTATAGTCCAGGACAATGAATGCCAAAGTTAATCCGTTACCTGACATTCCGTTAAGACTTCCACCAATCCTTTCCTGGCTGAGGTTGCTTGCTGTGCTCTTAGTTTTTTCAGGCCACAGTAAAACATTATTCGGTCGAGGGCACGGGGCCATTTTTTTTATGGTTCTCTCTGGTTATACCTTCACACGCTTTTTTATTAAGGAATGGTCTGAGACTGGAAAGTTAAAAATAAGAAGATTTCTTAGCAAAAGATTATCTAAATTAGTTCCGGCCCTTTTAATAGTACTCTTAATCAACCTGATTATAAAAATATGGCACCACCATCCAGTTGATGAAACCCAATTTCTCTCTGTCGCCACTTTCACCACTAATTACTTTAATGCCCTCAATGGCCATCCCAACAATGGACTCGCTCATCTTTGGACGCTTTCTCTAGTCATGCAGTTTTATTTGGTCTGGCCTTTTCTTTTTCTTCTTCTTGTTAATTACTGCCGCTCACTAAAACAAATCACCATCGCACTTTCATTGGTGATTTTAGCTGTTATCGCCTATCGGTCTGTTCTTCTTTATTTTGGTCTGGCCACAAATGCCTATATCTTTAACTCTTTTGAAACAAGAGTGGATTGTTTTCTTATCGGTGCACTCTTTGCCTTTAATATCGAATGCTCCCTCTTCCAAAAAATTCGTCAGCTCGCTTTTAAATATAAATGGAGTGTATTCATGACTATGGTTGTGATTACTTTTATGACGTCATTACCTCTTATCATGCGCAACTCTGTTGGGTTTGACTTGCACGCTTTTTTAATTGGCCTCTTTATAGTTCAGCTTGGGGCCTTAGATGACCTCTCTTTCGGCATCCTCGGGCACTCAGAACTTCTTTCCGATATCACCTACTGGTTCTATCTTTTACATCCTTGGGGAAACACTTTAGGAGACATGATCAAAATGAATCCATACGCCCAATTTTTATTTGGTGGAACTATTTTGCTGATGTGTGTAACACTTTTTTGTTACACTTTAAAGGAAGCTCGACTCTCTTCTAAAGTCTCTAATCTATTCAGATAAAAGATCTTAACAATATTATGTCTTGCAAATTTATCCCCTGCTTCATATATAAGCCTTCCTTTTTAATGGAGCATCAAATTATGAAACTAATGGTTATTGGTCTTAGTGCGTTATTTCTACTTTCTTGTGGCGTAAAAAACGATGCCTCTCATACTCAAATTAAAAAGGCCTCTGTCATCAACGGTGTTCGTGTAAAAGACGGTGAAGCTATCGCTTCAAGCATTGTTGCTGTTTACGATGTAAAGGCCAACTACATCTGTACAGGTTCATTAATCGCTCCAAACGTTGTTCTAACTGCTGCTCACTGTAAGCCTGATAGAATTTCTAATCTTAAAGTTGTTTTCGCAACAGACGTCGACTCAGTCATGAATTCACTTGAACCGGATGTAAAAGCTGAATACATTCTTCAAGCAACAGATTTTAAAGCTCACTCAAGCTACGATCCAAACAATGAAACAATTGAAGTGGATGTTGGCGATATCGCCCTGGTTAAATTCAAAGGGGCAATCCCTGCTGGATTTAAACCTGCTACATTCTTAAAAGATGAATCGCTCCTAAAAATCGGCAACACTGTAACTGTCGCTGGTTTTGGTGTGAACTATGTCGACATCTCTAAAGAAATCAACCCGAAAAAAGTAAAAGACGAAGATATCGAATACGGCGAAGTTTACTGTGAAGACGACATGAGAGGAAATCATGTGAAGTGCTTTAAAGTTGAAATGGAAGGAGACGGTATTTTAAGACAAGGTGAAGCCCCTATTTCATTTATTCATCAAACAGAAGTTAGACTCAATGAAAAGAAGGCCGGAACTTGTAGCGGGGACTCTGGTGGTCCGGCCTATATTAAGAAGGATGGCGAGCTATTCCTCTTTGGGGTCACAAGCAGAGGCTCAGCTCTTTGTAACGAAGTTGGTGTTTACACCAATGCTCTTTATTACATGCCGTGGATCAACGACACGATGAAGATTCTTAATTAATCTCATCGCAAGCGTAGATATCACTATCAATAAAATCCTGAACACTCTTTAACATTTGGTTACATTGTGTTTTGACTTCTGCTTCTTGTCTGTTGATTGGCCCGTAGTGGTTGCGGCGGACACGAAGCATGACCATCGCGTACTCAGCAGCAAATGACGGACATGATTTATTAAAGGCCTGGTACTCAGCTCCTGCTCCACTTCCAGCAATGCTTGAATTGCCACATGAGCTTACTCCTTCTTTAAATGTGTCTAAAAAACATTTCGAAGTGTCTGCTTTATATTCCGCATAGAGTTTACTTAATTCTGCCGATGCACTCATTGAATCATAACTCGTTTGAAAAATTCCGGCCTCTGCTGTACTTGCCGATGTATTCGAAGCCGACATATCTCGCCCTTCACAATACTTTCCAGAACTCTCTCTCATCCCTAAACCAATTCCTAGAGTGTAAAGAGATCTCACAGGTCCTTCTCCTGCAGTGTTGACCACTAATCCAAGATTAGAAAAAGTTGATGAATAAAGTGCCAGGGCATCTGTCGATGAGCTTCCCGCTCCCCTTGTTAAAATATCAACCAGCGCATTTGGTGAGGCCTGATTTTTTTTATAACGGCAATAGCTTCTGGCGTATGTAAGGGCCATCCCTTTAATGTATCCAGAAGGCGCTCTCCCACGGCTTGCCCATGAGTAACTAGCGCACGTTGAAGAAGAGGCAATTGATTTAACCTGATCAATATAATAATCGGCCACTTCTGGAGATGTCGGAGTCGTTGTCGATCCTCCACCAGTGCCCGTCCCTTGTTCTTCAGTTTGAGTCGTTTCATCACCTGTCGCAGTTTCGTCCTGAGGAGTACAAGATACTCCTAGGGAGAACGTTAAAATTAAAAGCATCCAGACAAGCACTGAACGTGCAGGTTTCTTCGTTTGCTCCATCCTTGGGGCTCCTTTTATCTTAATGTCGTTTATTGATCGTTATGATCTATAAAAGTCTTTCAGCAGTATGTATGCCATAATGAGAATTTTGATAAGAAACTGAAATAACAAAGTACCTAAAGTGAATAATCAGAATGCTCGGTTACATTATGCTCGATTAAAAAAATATTGATTTAGTGAATTAGAGGCCCAATGACACTGACTAAAAAAGTTTTTTGACATAGCAGAAAGTTCAGTTTCTGTACTATCGTCAACTGCCTTAAAGAGTGGTCAAACCCTGAACTCCTAAAAGGATTAGTTTAGATTCATAAGCTTGCGAAACTCCATCTTTAAAATAATCTCTCACAAACCTCGCCTATTTATCACTATAATGAAGCGATGATTAGCGAACGCATTTATCTTCTTCAATTCAAACGACTTCCTTCTAAAAAAGTCAGTCCCTATATCGATCCTTTTAGGAAACTGCATGCGAGAAATCAGGAGGCCTTAAAAAAAGTGGCCAAGACAGAAAGACGTTATTTAAAACAAGACAATCTCAAAGAAACCGCTCATCAAATGCGTGAAAACCGCGAGGCCCGTCAATACGCCAATCACCGTTTTAAACTTTTAAATGTTATCTGATTACTTCTTGCTCACAGTTGTTTAAAATAGTGAGCATGAAAATCGAGACCATGGAAATTAATGATGTCACTGACACTGCCTTGTGGGTGGCCGCTTACCGAGCAGAAGAGTCAGCAAGAAAAGATGCTCTTTTTAAAGACCCCTACGCTTCACTTCTTTTAGGAGAGGCAGGATCAAAAGTAGCTATCAGGACTCAGGGTTCGCGCTACACTTCATGGTCGGTAGTCATTAGGACCTATATCATCGATAAATTCATCACCGATATAGTCAAAGATCAAAACATTGATACCGTTTTAAACCTGGGAGCTGGTCTTGACACCAGACCTTATCGCCTTTCGATCCCAAAAAACTTGCGCTGGATTGAAGTGGATTTCCCTAAAATCATCGACACCAAAGAAGAAAAATTAAAATCGGTTGAACCTCTTTGCCATTTAGAAAGAATAAAACTCGACTTGTCTGTCGAAAAATTGCGCGAAGATTTTTTGGCAAAGGTGGCCGGGGAATCGAAAAAAGTCCTGGTAATAACAGAAGGAGTTGTTCCCTATCTTTCCAATGAAGATGCGGCAGCTCTGGCCTCTTCACTTCATCAGCATCCCAATTTTTGTTACTGGATAACTGAGTATTACTCACCGGAAATTTTAAAATTTTTGAGAACACCAAAAAGGTTAAAGCAGATGAAAAATGCTCCTTTTCTTTTTTATCCGGAAAATTGGTTTGAATTCTTTAAAGGGTTTGGCTGGAAACAAAAAGAGACAAAATACTTTGGGATTGAGTCTGAAAAATTGGGGAGAACACCTCCTACTCCTGGTTGGGTAAAAGACAATCCAGAAAAGAGCATCGAGGATACCAAAGAATTCTTAGGTTATAGTATCCTCGAGCGTATTTAATTTTTTAAAACGTCTTCAATAGAAATATTCTCTTCTTTCACGCGTGAGATCGAAGCTCCGGAAAGCTCTTTTAAAGAAAAATCCATTTTTAATGAATAGTTTCTATCAATCGTATTTCTTAATCCCTGCTCTGCCTGATACCACTCCATTTTATCTTTATTGGAATTGCATGACTGCAGTGATTCAGCATCTAGCATTCCCCAACGAAGCTCAATACAGTGGTACGGATCAAAAGAAAGCTTAAAGATATTCTTTAAAACGTGATCCAGGTTAAAAGACTTTATTGTTCCATTTGTTCTTTTAATATCAAACGAACAAGCTTTGCTTTCTTTAGCATAGGTTGCTTTAAGTTCTGCGATTAAATCATGCCCCTGGTATCTGATGGCCGGATCAGAATTTCTATGTCCCTCAATCATTTTAATCATAAGTGCACGCCCTTCACGAATCGATGCTTTTAAACGCGCATCCCTCGAAGGAGTTGAATAACTTTCCCAGTCCCCGTCTGTTCCATAGATATTGTCAGGAAGTTTATCTGGATGGTTTTGAGTTGAAAGCCCTGCTTTAATAGAAGCATCAACCGCGGCAACTCTTTCTTTTACATCATGACAGATTTCATCCATCATTTCTGTTAACTCGACCACTGGATTATAAACCAGATTTCCAACAGAAAGCTTATTGCGGACATATTCGTAAAAATCCATTTCTGTATTATTGAAAATAAACTTTTTACCCTTTTCAAATTGCTCTAATGAATAGTCTGGAAGTTCATCATTTGAGACTGCATTGACACCAGCTTCAACACTAAATGGTCTCCAGTTAGAAAACCCTCCACCAATTTCTACATTTGTCTGAGAAAACTTCTCTCCATATGTGATCGCCGTTAAGCTATTGTCTGGATGGGCATCAATCAAGTGAACTTTTCCATTTGTTGTCACTTCGTAAACCACTGCGATGTGACCATTTGGATCGTAGAGAACTGTTCCCGGTTTAATAGAATTTCTATTAATCGCTACGGGGTATGTGTCTCTAAAGAGCTCATTGGTCATATCAGAAGAAGCATCTGTTCGAAACGATGCCGTTGAAATACTGTTGGCCACCCCTTCTAAAATCGTATTGATGTTATCGCCATTTTTTACATAACGTTTTTGAACCAGTGTGTTTCCAAAACTATTATAGCGAATATCTGTGTCTTTATCCCCGTAGATTTTCTTTCTTACGCTTCTGATCTGAGCTTTGATGATCGGTTTTTTTAAGAAACCTGCTTTTTCTAATTCCAGGTTCAATCTTTCAAGCTCCGCTAAAAGTGCCGGAAGCTCAGGCGACTTAATGGGAGCTGGAGTTAAGTTAACCGGATAAGTAAAAGGTAAATCATTCATCCAGCTAAAATAAGCTCTCAGGATGTATGGGAGATCAGCGCAGTCTGAATAAACATCAGAGAGCCCCTCTGGATTTAAATTGTAATAGCGAGGATTGGCCACAGGGCTCTTTAAGCAGTCACTTGTTGTATGACAGGCACCAGATTTTTTCCCCTTCCCTAAAGTTGCAACAAACTCTTCATAAGATTTCTCAAATGACTTGTTCCAGGTTTTATTTTTAATCTGCCAGCCAATTGGTTTTTTACCATCGGCCATTGCAGAAAAAGAAGTGCTCGAAAGAACTATTGCCAGGGCCACTAGTGTTTTATTGTTTGCCATAAAAAATCCTTAGAATAAATTTCCAAGGTTTTACCCATGAGGAGACGATAATTGAATGAGAGAGCTGGGCATCCTGTATTTTTTACAGGATTAAGGTTTGATATCGAGTGCTTCGAGAACTCCCAAGGCAGCAGTATTAGCCACCATTTGGGCGCCTAATGGGGTAAAATGACCGAAAACTTTTCCGAAGCCGTCAGAGAAGAGGTCGCTGAATTGTTTTTTTTCCATCATCTTTTGGAAGTTATCATTGTTTTCAACGAAGATTACTCCTTCATGGGCAATGATCACTCGTTTTAGTGGGGCGACAGGAAGACGTGGGTATTGCATAACCACAACGGGAATTCCTTTTTCCTGAAAGCTTCTAATAATGCGTTGGATGTTTGTTTTGTAAGAAGAATTTTCCCAATAATCTGTTTGAGTCGCGTAAGTAATTCCATCTGGTGGAAGCTTCAACTCTTCACGCAGGTTATTTTTTATATTCACAAACATAGGCCGGTGAAATGGCACGACATCTGATCTTAAAACCATTTCAACTGTTTCCAAGGCAAGTTTAGGATTTTTTAGAGCGTCACGCTGAATTTCGATGATTTTTTCCAACAATGGGTAGGAATCACTACAGTAGCCATTACTGTTTAAAAGCTTCGCTTTACTCTCCAAAAAATGAATGGCCTCTTTGGCCTTTCCCTCTTCGACCATCAAGCCTGCTCTATAAACATAATCGTTAAATTTAGTTTGGACTTCACTGTAATGAGTCGTTTGCCCACACCCTGAAGCAATTACATGAGTAGTGTCCTCTCGCAAAGAAAATTTTTTATTAACCAGAGTGATCCTGATAAATTTAGCAATTCTCGAGTACTCTGAAAGCCACTCCAGCCCTGCTTCCCAAGGTTCAGGATCATTATCTGCCAGCGACCACAAATCATTAATTCCAGTCATCACGATCCCGACGTCTGGTTCATGTTCTTGGATCATCCTTGGAGTATGCTCGAGGAGCACTCTGGTTGTCGTTCCAGTTATTCCACCATTGATCACTTGAAATGCATTATCTCCAAACCTTAGATTAAGAGTTTTTTCCAACAATGAAGGATAAGAAACATCTCCTCCCCAAGCAGTTGTTGATTCTCCAATACAAAGAACTTTATATTTAGCCCCGCGGATGTGGCTCTCCTGGGATTTTTGCATTATTTTTTGAAGCACAAATGCGGTTGTATTAAGTGAGAGTTCTAAAAAGAACAAGGTTACGAAAGAAAAAATAAGAATTTTTTTTAAAGTCTTCACGGTTTTTTCACGTCTCCTGAGATTTTAAGTATAACAGGAACCAGATTTTCCGCCATGGTTTGTGCTCCCAAAGGAGTCATGTGGCCAAAGACATGAGCAAAATGATCAGAAAAGACTTCATTGTAACTCTTTTTCTTAAGGAGTTCTTCAAACTCATTTACATTTTCAACGAAAGTCACCCCTGAATCATTTAAAAGTATACGCTTTAAAGGAGCAACTGGCATCAATGGGTACTGCATGACAATGACAGGCAACCCTTTTTCTTGAAACTTTTTTACTAGATATTGCAAATTTTTTTTGAAAGTCAAATTTTCCCAATACGTGAGAACCTTTGCTTTCGCAGGAGGCATCCCCAAATCTTTCCGAATTCTATTTCTTACATCCAAAAGTTGGAAGCGATAATGAGTAATCATTTTTTGATTTAAAAATTCTTCAATTTGATCAAGCGCCTTTTTAGGATCTTTTAAATCCTTTTCGTAGTACTCAATAACTTTTTCCTGAAGCAAATACGAGTCTGCACAATATCCATATGAATTGAGTCTCGATATCCCCAACTTCAATGTCTCAATGCTTTTTTGAATTTGGTTTTTTTGACGATATAGTAATGACAGGTTTAAATAAATATCATAACTGGTAATTTTTTTTGCTACTAATTCCTCTAAAACTTTTTGTGATTGGTATTCAGGAGTTGAATATTTCGGCCCCTGATTACAGGTTGAGATGAAAACTTCTCTTTCTTCCGGAATTGAATTCTCAGCCTTCATATTTATCATAGTCAGACGAATAATCTTTGCAATTCTCGAGTATCCAGACATCCACTCTAAGCTTTTTTCCCACCATTTCATTTCTCTATCAGGAAGATTCCAATAATCGTTAATCCCTACCATTAAGATTCCCAGCGAAGGATTATTATGAGCGATCAACGAATCAATATTATCCAAAATGTCATTAGTGTCCTTCCCTGGCATACCTGCATTGATCACCTTATAGCGATCTGAGCCACTCTTAATCGCTAGCTTTCTTTCCAGTATCCGCGGATAAGACGAATCCCCTCCAAGCCCAGTTGTAGACTCCCCAAGACAAAGTATATTAAAAGTTCCCGATGAGACGTTCGCGCTTTTTTTTGATTGATTATTCCAGACTTGAACAGCAAAAGCTGTCAATTGTAATAAGACCTCAAGGATGAGAATCCAGCCAATGAAATAAGCAATTTTTTTTTTCATTTACTTTATTCTAGCGTATGATGTGGGCAATGAACAAGGAGCCCTCCATGATTATTTTCATCACTGGTGCCACCGCTGGTTTCGGCGCTGCTATGACTAAACGCTTTATCAAATCAGGACATACTGTTATTGCCACAGGCAGACGAATTGAGAGACTCGAAGAAATGAAAAAAGAGTTAGGTGGAAATCTCTATCCGCTTAAGCTTGATGTTCAGGATAAAAAGGCGGTCGAGTCGGCCATTGACTCCCTTCCGACAGAACTCAAAAATATCGACGTACTGATCAATAACGCAGGCCTTGCCCTAGGAACTGACCCTGTTCACAAAGCTTCTCTAGAAGATTGGGAGACCATGATTCAAACCAATATCAATGGACTACTCTATTGCACCCACAAAATCCTGCCTGAAATGGTCAAGAGAAACCGTGGTCACATCATCAATCTGGGCTCAGTGGCCGGAGAATATCCTTATCCGGGAGGAAACGTGTATGGTGCAACGAAGGCCTTTGTTCATCAGTTAAGTTTAAATATGCGCTCAGATCTTTTGGGAACAAAAGTGCGCGTGACAAATATTGAGCCGGGCATGTGTGAGAGCGAATTTTCTGAAGTGCGCTTTAGAGGAGACAAAAATAAAGCCGAAGCTGTCTATAAAGGCATGCACGCTTTAAGTGCCGACGACATTGCTGAGACGATTGAATGGGTTATCAATAGGCCTGCTCATCTCAATATCAATGTTATTTCACTGATGCCGACAGAACAGGCCTTCGGTCCATTTGCTGTTTATCGCAACCACAATTCATGAAACTTGCGAGAGAGGTCTTCACGGTGTTCCGGAGCCGCGATATTAATGAGCGCCTTTGACCTCTCTTCTAATGTCAGGCCATGCAGGTAGGCCACTCCATACTCAGTCACTACATACTGAACGTGAGCCCTGGTTGTCACCACCCCCGCCCCTGGTTTTAAGAAAGGAACAATCTTTGATTCACCTTTTGATGTTTTAGAAGGAATGGCAATAATCGGCTTTCCTCCTTTAGACAGAGCTGCCCCACGAATAAAATCCATTTGCCCTCCGATTCCCGAATAAATTCGAGGCCCAATTGAATCAGCACAAACTTGTCCAGTGAGATCAATTTCAATCGCACTGTTGATCGCTACCACTTTAGGGTTCTGAGCGATGATGTGTGGATTGTTCGTGTATGAACAATCCAGAAGTAGAACTTCAGGGTTATCATCAATGAAGTCATAAATTTTTTGTGAACCAATAACAAAACTCGAAACAATTTTTCCCGGGTGTTTTACTTTATACTTTCCAGTGATGACGCCCTTGTCTCTTAAAGCGATCACACCGTCAGAAAACATTTCAGTATGAATCCCCAAGTCTTTATGGTTTCCTAATCGAGATAAAACCGCATTCGGAATAGCACCAATTCCCAATTGGAGTGTTGAGCCATCTTCAATCAATCCTGCAATATTTTTCCCGATAGCATCCGTCACAGGAGAGCTCACAAGTTCTTTACTTTGATAGAGAGGGGCCTCAACTAAAACGGCCTTAGTGATTTTTGAGCAATGAATCTGGTCACCAAAAGTTCTAGGTAAGCGCGGGTTGATTTGTGCAATAATTTTTTTAGCTGTTTTAAGGGCCGCAATAGAGATATCAACAGACGGCCCAAGACTACACATCCCATGTTTATCTGGTGGAGTCAGTTGCACCATGGCCACATCCAACTCTACTTTCTGGTTATAAAAGAGGTGGGGAATATCACTTAAAAAGATCGGTACATAATTCGACACCAAGCGGTTGTTAGTAGCTTCGCGCATATTGCCGCCGTTAAAAAAGGAGTGAACCTTAAAATTTTCACGGTAAATGTCGCCTGCATAACTAGCATCACCTTCAGTGTGCATGTGATAAATATGCACGTTATTTAGGTCTTTTGACCTTTTAACCATAGACTTAATAAGTTCTTGCGGAGTTGCGGCCGCGGAATGAATAAAAACATTGTCATTGGATTTGATTTCTAGAACGGCCTCATCGGTACTGACATAATTTAGCATCTTCGCCTCTTTGATTAGTTACCCTCATCTTATCCCTGGATCATCTAAAAAAACATAACATAAGTCAGATTCCCCTTAAAAAAGGGCAAGAGTTTCGATAAACTTTTATGAAAAACTACGATAGGATTTCTTATGAACATACTACTCACTGGATTATTGTCCTTTTTTTTGACTGTAAAAGTGGCCTTTGCCGGTCCTATGGCCAGTTATCATATCGAAAAAGGTAAACTGCACTCAGGAGGTAGCGCTCAAGTTGAAGTTCTGGAGAATTCTCCAGAAAAATTTGTTGCCAAGCTCAGCTACCACATTCAGAAAAAAATCCTGGTCCCCATTCCAGAGGACCAATTAAAAGGCGAAACTGTTTTTGAGTTTCCACCAGATTTTCGCGACGAAAGAGGATACCTCGAACTAGAGACCAAAGGTGTAATTGAACTTGAGAAGGCCAAGCTTCAATTCGTAAAAAGAGTAAACTGGCGTGGTCTAAAAGATGCTTATCAAGTTTTAATTCTACCAAAAAATGGACGCTCTAAGATTGAGGCCATCTACCACCCTTCTGTTAAAGCTGCCGGTTGGGGACGAGTCCTGGTCACATTCATTAATTCTATTCCCATCTTTAACGGCTACCAGGTTGTTATTGAAATTGACAACTAGGTCTTATGAAAAAAGGAAACCGTACTCCCATTACTCATCACATTCTTCCTACATCATCTAATCTGCTGGGAATTTGTTTTTTTATTTTAAGCTACGTTAAAATGGGAGAAAAATCAGAAATCACCTTGCTGGATGAGTGTGTAATTTTACCAATCGTGCTCTTCTTTGTGGCAAGCCTTCTTTCCTATCTATCCATGCGCTCAGAAAAAGACAAACCACGCATTGAAAATGCGGCCGATCTTATTTTTATGCTTGGTATCTTAAGCCTGTCAGTGATTGCTATTGCACTTTTTTTCGAGATCATTAAATGAGTTTAAAAACAATTTTCACCTTGGTTGTTTTTACTTTCTGTTTTAAGGCCCATGCCGAAAATGTAACCATCAGAATCTGCAATCTCGATACTGGCTTTCCCCCATTTACCAACACAAAGGGAACCGGAAAATGGCAAACATTAATAAAAAAGACTTTCAGCAACCTTAATCTCACTGCTCATTTTCAATACATTCCTCGTGAGCGCTGCCTGCTAAAAATGAGACGCGGTGATATTGATGCTATTTTTGCAGCCCCTTCCGACAAAAGGGCCAGCTATATGGCCTTCCCTAAATTAAAAAATGGCAAGCACGACGCTAATAAGGCCGTAGATATTCTTGTCTTTAGGGTCTACAAAAAAAAGAATAATCCACTTGATTGGGATGGTAAAAAATTTGAGAATCTTAACGATAAGACAATTGGAGCGCAAAAAGGCTTTAACACAATTGATGATTTAAATAATCTTAATGTGAAAACTGATGGTGACTTAGTGGCCACCGCCGAACAAAACATCATGAAACTTAATTTAAATCGTATTATTGCCGCTGTTGTTGAGGAGACCCAAGGTGATCAAATCATCAAAGAAAAAGGACTTAACGAACTGGTAAAGCTCCCAATAGTCTTTGGCAGCGCCACTGTCTATCTGGCCTTTTCTCAAAGTTTTTACGCTCGAAACACTGAGCTTGCTGAAAAAATTTGGAATAATATTCAAACACCTAAAAAAAAACTTTTGAGAGAGTCTCGACACTAAATTTTTAGAAGATAAACCCACTTCGTTTTCGTTCGTCCAATACTTTTTGCTGTTGCTAGTACCCTCTCCGTAGTGCTTGCTCCCAGATAAAATGGAAGCTTTTGTTTTTCAAACTCTTTTAATACTCTTTGATAAAGAAGCTTACTCACTCCTTTGCCTTGAGAATCCCTGGCAACAAAAATAGCTGCAATTAAACCCAATTTTCTTTTTTTATCTAAAAAATACCCGATATCTCCAACGAGCTTTCCTTTTTCTTTGGCCACAAGCAAACTTTTATTCTTCAACAGCCCTTGATAAAACTTGCGCATCCCCTTTTTAGCATCTGCTCGTTTAAAAAGAGTATGCATGCGACTGCTTTTATCCTTGATGTGTGACTCTTGGTCGAGTTCAATCAGACGATTGATATCTTTTTTCTCAAGAAGGGCTATTTTGATATCGGGATTATCAATTTTCTTTGAATGCAACATGGCCAGACTCTTTTTGGTATTTCCCAAAAGCTCAATATAGGTCAATGTCCCCTGTTTTTTAAAGTGCTTTTGAGACACAGTATCTTCGGCCGAAATCTCAATGGCCACACGACGAACCTTCTCCACTTTTTTAGTTTCTTCCTTCATCGCCTTTGCACATCTTTTAATATGAGCATAAAACTGGCGACGAACTGGTGGAAGGCAGTAACAAGACGAGACATGAAAAAAGTGTTCATGGAATTCGCCCATATACGTTTTGCGAAAAATAAAAAAATACCCGAGCTTCCCATCTGGCAGAAGCCCATAGGCCAGGTTATTTTCTTTATTTGCACTCTCAATGGATTTAAGAATAGCTCTCTTCTCCCTGACAGGGATGCTCTGTTTATAGAACTGGTGATAGCGTTTAAAACTTACTCCAGCGATTTGATTTAAGATTTTTTTATTCATAAATTAATCTTATTACAAAAGAATAGTGCACTCAACCTTGAGTTTTTCTTCTGGAGAAGATAAAATTTCCTTCGTGCACAAAACCAGTCGATTCTACCAAATTCTTTTTTATTTAAAACTTGTTGTTTTAAGTTTCATCTTCTGTTTGCCAAAAGCAGAGATGGGAAGCCTCGAGCGCCCTAATTTCTACAAAATCGACAAGGCCGAAACCTCAGCGCTTTTAATCGTTAATCATTCACAGATTGAAACAAAGGTCGTAAAAAAGTCAGGGCAACTCCTGGATTTTATCCTCCCTGATTTCACTGCCCCAATTTTTTACTCTCTCGAAAAAGAAAGCTTTGATCGTTTTATCAAGGTTTCTTCCAACGATCAGTACATCTCTCATCTCAAAGCACGCGCTCCTCCTGTTATTGGCTAAAAGATTCTCTTTAAACCAAAGACATTAATCAATTGTCCACTATGGACACGGGAGCGATATGAGCGAATTGCCAACGAATGAAACAACTTCAAAACCAGAAGTAAAAAAGAACTCTAATTACCAAGCAGTTATTATCTTGATAGTTTTTATTGTAATGTTTGTGGGTCTTGTGGCCTACGAAATTGCAACTAGAAAATGATTGTCTAGGTAGAGACTCTTTCAAATCTCCGGGGTCTCTGCCTATTCTTTATACCAACAGCTCGCTCTCTTTGCTGGATTCCTAAAAGTCTCATATCGGCATTGAATTGAAGGATAATTGTTAATTAATGTCTCGTTTACCACCGTCACGTTCACCGCATGCCTTACCAATTTTCTTCCTTGTCCTACCGAATTAGAATCGAACTCTTTCATTGAGTTCATCATCTCAAAACCGGCCTTTTCAACTCTCTTGGCAATATTGTGTTCCAACTCTCCAATCGCTTTATAATAACGAGGAAGGCAGACGCTTGCAGCGAAAAAGTCAGACTGACCTTCAGATGAAGACCACTCGGCACCAGTGATTGTTTGATGAGGAGCACCCCCGAGAATATGTCCCATCTCGTGACAAACAACGGCAGCGTAGGCATCCAGACTCATTCCCTGAATTCTTGTTGTCCCACCTAAAATCATCATGCGGAATTGCTCATTATAAAAGCTCACACCCGCCCCAAAAAAAGGACTCTCCCACTGAGCATCAAGCATCAGCGGGTAACCAGTTGTTTGAAGTTCTTTGCTAAAAAGTCCCATGATTCTGGCCGGGATAGTATAAAAATCAGTCAATTTAATTGGTGAATTAGGGGCCATCTCCGGAGTGATACAAAAGTAATCATTGCGATCAGCAGGGCATGTGATTGCAAAAGCAGAACCTGTAAAAAGCGTAAAGATCAGAATTCCCAATAGTTTTTTCATAAGAGCCTTATACCAAACTACAAAATGAAAGGTGATTTCGTGAAAATTTTCCACGAATGCCCCTAAATGTTTTTTTTCGAGTTATAACGCCGCCACTACTCTAATAAAACGAGGTGCTTATGAAATCATCGACACTTATTATGGCAGCTACTCTTCTTACCTTTCAAGCTACGATGGCCGGAGAAAAAACTGAAAGAAAACTTTTTACACTGGAAAAGAGTTTAAACTCTGAAAATATCCTTCTTATCCATACACAGACGGACGAAAGCTGTAAGTTTGTGACGAATGAAAATGGCTATGTGGACTTTTATTGGTTAATGGATGGCCTGACTAAAAAACCAGTGCATCCAATGATCAGAAGCAAAGTTCAAGAACGCGTGGCCTTTTCGGGAATCAATGCTACTCGCGATTCATTCAAAGTAAAACTTAATGACTTAAGTGAAATCAAACACGACCTGGAAGACACTAACATTGAAGCACTCGCCGCTTTTAAAAACGGTAATTGTGACGTGACATCAGTAATTATACTTGGAGCTTCTGCAAATTATCGCAAAATGAATTTAAAACGCACTTTCTGTGAAGTAGATAAAAACCTTCTGGGAGTCCCAAAAGGATGTAAATATCTTGAGCTTCAAGGGACAGACGCCGATACTGGCGAGGCCCTAAAAGTGCGCTTCAAAGGAAAATAACTAGAACTGAATACTCGCAGCGATATCGTCAATAGGCGCAAACTGCGCTTTGTCGGCTTTTAACTTTTGATCGACTGCACGCAATTCGTTTTTAAAGTCTTTAACATGCTTCTGCAAAAGAGTATTTCTCTTTCCAAAATCATACTCAGCATCCATTAACCTGGTCTTCGTAGACTCTTTAAAAAAGAGTCTACGGGCCATTTCATATTTTCCATAGTCCCAAAACTTCGTAAGCTTACTGCGGTCAATTTTAACTTTCTCTCCTGCTTTAGGAGGAGCATGACGAAGCCTTAAAGGAATCTTTCTAATATCCATGTTCCCATAATTGTAATGATCCACTGTGTGCCCAATACTCACATCAAAAAGATAATAAGCAACAGTTGAAATGAGAAGCTCGCGATCGCGCACCAACTCTACTCCTTTTGGAAACCCTGGCACCCATCCCGAAATATAATCGGCCCACTTCGAAAGGTAGAACACTTCTGTTTCAGTGAGATCAACCAGAATGTTTGTTACAAACTTTCTAAAGACCGGGTAATAGGCCTGGTGAAACTCTCCGTATTTTCCGACGATAAACTCTGGTTCGAACTGGTATTTAAAAGGTGGATAACTGTAGTTGTGATCAATACCGTTATATCCTTCCACTAATAAATCACGCAGCCCTTCATATTCTCCCGGATATGGAGCATAAGGCATCCACCACTTAGACATAAGAAGTGAACTCTTGAAAGTTAAAACTGCTTTTTCCAAATAAAGCGTAAAACGCAAATGTGGGAAAAGGAGTTGAAAAATAATATGATCTTTAGGTAAGGCCGTTTTTGTAATTGCGTTTACTGAGTCCATTGGAAAATGAAGCAATGGATGCACGACTAATGTCGAACAAAGCGCTCCCCCTTGAAGCACGAAATACTTCGCAAGCTCCCAGGCATCACCGTTTCCAGGTCTAAACATCGATTTCGTATCATCCACATAAATTTCAATCGCCGTATAGTGATCACCATCTTTTTTAAGCAGAGTTTTAGTCGCAGAGGCATAAATTCCAGGAAAGGTCTTCACCACTCTCACCGGTTCAAAATCACAAATCCAGATGTTATCCTGAAGAAGAATATCTCCAAAAATCTCTTTATCTTTTGAATCAAAAACGTTTTTAATGAATTTTGCCAACATAGTATGTGTCAGCATCTGAGCAAACTCTTCATCACTTACTTTTTCAAGACCAGGATTGAGAATCCCTTTAATGAAGGCCACAGGCGTATAGGCCAAAGTGAAAACATAACGAGAACCAATATGCAGCCACCAATCAATCGCTTCTCTTAATGGCAAATGAATGACTCCCGCTGATTCACCGAAAGGATGTTCCGGGCATGGCTGAGGCCATGGACCTTTTCTGTTATAAAGAAAGTCTTTAGGAGCTTTGTAATCAATTCCCATTGTGATTCCTATCAGTTTATGTTTTCAATATTCTGATTGTATTACAAAATAGATTTTTTATTGGGAAAATTTTTTACAAGATTAGTTGAGTGATATTAGCGCCTATAGATTTCTTTTTGAAGCTCTTTATACCTTTTAGTTTTCTTGAACTGTGCGAGTGCTTTTTTAAGTTTCTTGACCTTCTCATCTGAAGTCTGAAGACTCACGCCAATATAGAGTTCATGAGATATGCTATCGACCCGGGCCATTTTTTCAACTTTATCAAAACTAAAACCCGCTCTTTTAATTCTTTCAAGGAAGCTCATTTCATCATAAGGCATAATATCAATTCTTCCGGCGAAAAGTTTTCTAATACTGATTTCATCACTTGAAACAAGTTCAAGGTTTTTCCCACTGACAAAACCAAGCTTCACCAACTCAATTGCTTTAATGTCATCGATAGTGCCACCTGAAACATAACGCTTGGCCTCTTCAATTGTATTGGCCTTAATGTCATGGCGATCGCGCAGTTTCCAGAAATAAACATTGAAAGGAACAATTGAGCCAACCCATTTAAAAAGTTTTTCTCTCTCTGACGTTCTGGCCAGTGAATAAATTAAAACATTAGGTTCTTTCTGGGCAATTCGGTAGGCCCTCGGCCATGGGTAACCATAAAAATGGGCCTTGATACCAGCAATCTCCAGAACTCCTTTTACTATCTCAGTAGAAATCCCTCTAACCTCCTCTCCATCAAGAATTTGATAAGGTGGAAATTCAGTTGTTACGACCTTAAATTCTTCACCTCTGACTCCTTCTTGGATGCCTAGGAAAAGAATCATTGCCAATACCAGTATTTTCATAAATCTAGCCTATCAACTTCAGCAGCATTTACCAAGTAATAACTACAAGCTCCTTGCAAAGAACCAAAGAGTTGCTAATCTACTTTAATGAAACTCATGGCCACTTTACTTTGCTTATTCTGCTCGCTTTCTGCCTTCGCTCTGGAAGATTGGAAATCACAGATCATCGCCGATGCCAAAACTCTTTATACTGAAGAATCAATTCGAGAATTCAGCAAGCCTATTGAATTTACCATTCAAGAAGATATCACTGCAGCCGCCAGTGCCCGCCATGATTTCGACAAACTTACAGTTGTCATTAATACCGGACTTTTAAATAGTTCACGCCTTACGCCAGACTCTTTTCGAATGATTCTCTGTCATGAACTTGGCCATTTATTTGGAGGAGCTCCAAGAAAGAATGTACCTCCTGAATGGGATGGCCCAGTTGGATCAGATGGAATGAGCTTGATGAGCAGTGAAGGCCAGGCCGATTATTACGCCAGCTCTGCTTGTTTTAAGAGAATCTTAACGCTGGAGAAACACTCTTCAAAAATTGACTTAAAACGCGCTGGACCTGCTTTAAAAAAGAAGTGTCAGGTTATCGCTAAAAAAGAAGGAAAAGATTTTGAGATTTGCCTAAGAAGCGCGCTTGCAGGATTGGACTTTCTCAACTTAGTCCGCGACTTCCCTATCTCTTGTGAACATGAAGATAAAACTGTCGCCAAAGAACTCATTCGCGATTTTTATCCCGACAGGCAATGCCGTCTTGATACAATTATTAATGGAACTCTTTGCTCGGAAGTTCTCCCTCTTTCATTGCATCCTTTCGATGATTCAAAAAATACCTGTGTTGCTTCCTATGCTTTAAGACCTAAGTGTTGGTTTCCTTAGTCAATTAAACAAACGTCTCTACGCATTGTAGATTTCTTCCCCCTTGAGAAATGCCCAGTCTGCATTAAGATTTTTTCTTATGCAAAATTCATTCAAAACCCTGGCATTCTTTTGTCTTTTTATTCTTTGTACTTCCTGCCTGAAGCAGACGGAGTCGATTACCCCGATTGCCAAAGCTCAGACACTAGCAGAGTTGCAAAGAGAGGCAATGGCGATAACTGCACTTACTGCTGGCAATTCAGAGCTTTCTGAAAATGCCAAATCGACATTAGAGCAAACCAAAGATGCTCCCGATTTATTTTATCTCAATATTAAATACAACATCAAAGACATGGATATTTATGAAACCGCAGATATCCCAAACAGTTTTGAAAAACTAAGTAATGCCTTTTTAAAAACGATGATTAAACTCTTCTTGCGCATCAAAGGACCTCAGCGCGTTGAGATTGATCCTATTGAATTAGACCTCCCAGACTTGAACCTGGATTTTGAGGTTGTTAAAAGTATCAAAATCAAACGTGTCTATTTCCAATACAACAAAGAATTTGATCAATCAGTTGATAACAAGGCGAGTTTCGCTTTTGTCAGCGGACTTGACTTAAATCGTGTGGGCAGAAATAAGTCATTACTTCTAAACTATAAAAAGGCCAATAACCGATGCAACTATAAATGCATTGATTTCACTATTGCCGATGGCAATGTTTTCGATCTTATTAAAAATAACTCTCAGTCTATTATCTTAAGGCCAACTCTTACCATTGGCTCTCTTCCTAAAATCACTGAACTTCGCATTGATGGACAGATTGATTTACAAATTGGTTTAAAACTTCCATTTTAAAAATAAAAAGCCCTCGCATAAAGCGAGGGCCTTTTACCTGAAAGCTTAAACAGCTTGTGGGTACGGATAGTAATCATCATCATTACATTGATCCCATCCACCACCTTGGTATGAGCGAGAATCCCACTCATTGTCACGGCAGTGTGGACGTTCTGGTTTGTCGTTATCATCATTGTCATGCCCTTTTGTTGCACAACAGATTAAGATGATCACGCCCAGGATAAGAACAAGTTTAATCCCCATTCTACTTCCTGACCAGCTTGCTCCTTGTGAGTATCCTCCACTCAATTTTTCCAGAGCAAAGTTTCTTGCTTCATCAGTCGACATTGACTCATCATTGATTGTTTTAGCAATCTCTCTTACGTCATTTTGTAGTTGTTTATCCTTGATTTTAGCCAGGGTAAACTCGACTAACTCCTTATTTGTTAAGCCTTGAGTTTGAAGAGACTGAATCTCTTTTTCAAATCCATCTACAGTTGTTTTAAAGAACTGTTGATCTTTTTGATCCCACTCAACGTTTAACGAATAGTTCATTTCATCGAACGTTCTTTCTAAAGCTTTGGCCATAGCAGAAGTCTCTTGCACCGGTGCCATTGCGAAAGCATGTGTAAAACTCGTAAGCAGTAACAGGGCAGTAAATTTCTTAAACATAATTCCTCCAAAGAATTTTTATTTACGTGAGAAAAAACTAATATTAATTTTTAGAGGCCGCAAGTTTTTATAACTAAATTTATTTTTAGTTTTTAAACATAAGTCACTGATTACTTAATTTATTTTCTAAAAGGAGGTGCTATGAAGGAACGCTTATTATTTTTGTTTTTCTTAATTTTCTCTCTTACAACAAGTGTTAAGGCCGAAGTATGGCAGGCCAATCAAGTCTGGAATGAATATTGGGAGAATGAGTATCAGAAATGGGTGAACAAAAATCTCACCACACAAATTTTTAAAGATGGAAAGACTTTATTAACTGGTCTTCCTACTGATTGTGCTGACGCTTTATACGCTATTCGCATTCTCTTTTCTTACGAGCACTCTCTTCCATTCGTCATCAATGCCCCTGAAGTTCTTTCCTCTCAGATGAAAACATTCGGCAATGACACTTCAATGTTTGATTCTATTAGTGATGAGAAAAAACGTGTGCGAGCTTTTATTAACTATATCGGTGACGAAGTTGGGGCCTACAATCTTCAAAAGGATACATTCCCGATAAAGATCAAAGAAATTAATTCCGGTGTTATCTATATTGTTGAATGGCAACTCTTAGGAATGGGTAAATACAATCAACACTCTTATATGATCAAAGGCTTTGATTCTGATCATGAACTCGTCTACTACTATTCAGATGCTCCAAGAAAAGTCAGAACACTGGAAGTGAATGTGAAATACCCTCGTTTTGAATTTAGTTATGCTCCTTATGGTTACAGAAGATGGAAGTGGCCTTCCCACCTCTTGATTCCAGAGAGTCAAATTCCTTCTGAAGCAGGATACAGTCGTGAGCAATACGAACTTGTCGCTCGCGTAGGTAAGAAGCAGATACTAAAAGAGATCAGAGACATTCTTAGAAATTAGCTCTCCCTATCATTGGGCACCCCAACCTTAATAAAGCCTTAAGGTTCTGTATTTATTATAGCTGGGGTGTCCGCTTGTTTAGTTTTGCGATAAATAGTGTTTATGAAAACAAAACTCATTATCGCAACACTATGTTCTTCACTCATGTTTAATCTCGTCGCAAGCGAGATAACTCCTCTCCTATCGAGTGACTCCCCTTACAGGAATTTAAGAGAAGGAAATTCCCATCTCATCACTTCACATAAAGAAGATGATGTTGTGAGACTTTATAAAGACACTCCGGCCCTGGAGTCGTTAAGAAAAATTATTAATGATAAAACGATCAACCGTTGTGCGACTAAAGTTGTAAGTGCGATTCAAAAAGAGCTCTCTCTTTCATCAGAAGACGAAACTGAGCTGGCGATTTTAGGACTACGCCTGGATGACTCAATTGATGATATCGCTGCCGGGATTTTAATCAAAGCGGCCGATTCAAATTTTCTGTCTCACCCGATCGCTAAAAATGACCTGACGGCAGAAGAAGAAACAAAGGCCTTGGACATTTATAAAACCAAGATCGCTGACCTTCAGAATAAAACTCTTTGTAGCGAAGACACTTATAGAGCATTGGTCGGAAAATTAAATGAAGGTTCATATAAGTTTATCAAAAACTTAAAACACTTAAATAAGCTTGCTCTGGATAAGAAGATCATTAAAGAAAACGATTTTAAAACTCTTGAGCGCATGAGAGCAAAAAAAGTTCATGAATGGCCAATCACTCTATCGAGCTACAGAAGTACACTGGATACAGTTGCCAAAAACTTCCCAACGAGAAAGAAAGAATCAGCTAAATTAGTAACAGAAGCGGGTCGCTTTAAAAATAAAACCTCATTACGACAAGGTCTTTACGAGAAGTTCAATGCGACTCAAATCATCCTGCTGGCCAATGTTGTAAAGTCTCTCAAAAAAAGACTCGAAGCTAAAGATATTATGATTCACATTAATTATGTAGACCAGGAATCTGAGATAATCAGTCTTTCTCCGATGGAAAAATTCAGATTCATTCTTAAACTTTTAAGAAAAGAGCTCGCACTTATCAATAACAGTACGATTATCAATGGAAGACAAGCAACCTTCCTGGATATCATCACTGCAGCTTACGAAGTCGGCTACATTAGTGCCGATGAGATTGACCAGTTTGCGGCCTTAGAAGAAATTTGGAACCCGAAAAAAACTACGAAAGAAAAAGTCATGGTTTGGGTTAAGCTTTTTGGTGGAGTGGCCTCGGTGCTTCTTCCTCCTCCATTCGGCTTTCTTTCGGTCATGGCCATTATGCTAATTGATCAACAGGTTTCAGAAGCTCCAGTTAACCCGGATTCTGACTTTAACTTAATGTAGGACGAGTATATGAAAACACTCTTAATTTTTTCCCTTCTGTCCTTTACTCTAGAAGCTCATGCTTCAGACATTATGAAGCGTGCAGTTGTCCGCGATGACAACTTTAATGCCGTCATTCACGATGTTAAAATGGATAACTTAACCAGCGATGAAACATTTGAAGGCAAGTATTTCAAAATTGTAAAAGGAAAAGATAACGAAGCTGTGCGCTTTGATGATACAGAAGATATGCAATTAAGAGCTGCGACTACTTATTATCATTTAAATAAGGCACGCCAATACTTTGTCGATATTGCAAAGTCAGATTATGTCAAAAATCTTCCGCAAATTATTGTGAGAGTAGAACTCATTAACGTCTTCAATGAGATCGGTCACTTTGCCAACGATAATTTAAACCCACAATTCAACAATGCCCTGACTGTCCCGGCCGGGAAAGGATATCCTCCAAAGAACATTCCTCCCTGGAATATTGAAATCTGGTTTAGGCCATCAAAAGAAATTAATATAAAAGACTTTCAGGGAAGTGTTGACCGTCCAAGTGTTAAGGGGGCGATCGTTGATTTTAGAAATCAAACCCATATGACAAACTTTAAGCAGTTTATGACTGAGCTGCTTTCAGGTGGCTCGATCTCTGATCCCAGCAGTGTAATGAGGTTAGTTGGAAGCAGTCTCTTAATTGAAGCTGTTTATCAGAGTTCAGATATTGCTTCAGAGTTTTTCTCGCGCAAGATCTACCGTCTCGACTCTGCTCTTGTTCCGGAAATCATCTACCATGAATTTTCGCACGTTGCTTTAAGTAACCACATGGAGCTTTCACATTCGACTCCTGTCAACGAAGGGATGGCCGATTATTTTGCCGGCAAGATCGCCAATAGCAAAAAGCTAGCGCTTAAAATTAAAGAGTACAACCTTTTTAACGGTAAGAAGGTTCAAAGAAAACAGCAGTACAACCTGGCCTTTGAGCGCGGTGAATACGCCAATGCAGACTTCGTCTTTGGTCTTCTGTGGAATATTGGAGTGACAGTTGGTGAAGATGTAGAAATTCCTTTCATGAATAACCTGGCCGGTAAACTTCATACCAACGCCAATATCCGCGAAGACTTAATTCAGGCATCATTGGATGCGTGCAAAGAAAGTTGTAAGAAGCCTTCGACGGATCAGTTAAAGCTTTATACTTTTTATCATAAGAAGAATTTATAATTTGGTGTAATCTTCTTCACCTGTTGTAAAGCTAAAGGTCAATGCAGCTTCGTTGACCCTTAGGCCTGCATTGCTTTTTCCTTTCAGACAGACACTTCCCTTCTTAACAGAGATGGTATCAAAATCAATTCTTCCATTTGCCGCCATGTAGGTTCCACTTGAATCACACTCATTGCTGAAAAAAGAGCAGTCTTTTTTAAACTCAATATAAGTGTCATCAGACTTGGCCTTCCATTTTCCAATCAATGGACTTTTCTCACAGGAAACCTGCGCCGTCGATCTCTCAACACTCGATGCCTCTTTCTTGCTGCATGAAACACTCAAAAGAATCAGAACAAAAATCTTTAAAGAAGTTGTCATAAGTAAGCCCTCATTTAACTGATTAGCGGGTCATACTTAAAATTCGGAATTTTTATTTAGAACTAAACAAAATATTCGTTCAAGAATAGATCTAGATTATTTTTTTAACTTCATGGTCGGCTTCAGATCAAAATAATAACATAGTGCAATCATCAACAAGAACAAAATGAAAGCAATCGCCGCAATCGCCAACTCTTTCATCAGGATGAAGAGAATGATGAGCAACATGTAAGGAGTAAGAAAATTAATGATGAAAGAGCGGTAGTACGATCGTTTCACTGCTTTGATGGTGTCGACATCACTTTCTTCATCAAGCATGTTGTAACTTTTGAAAGCAAAAAAACCGTGAACGATATTACCAATGATCAACAGTCCTATGACAATCGCAAACCACTTATACTCCAGGATTTTCAAATAGAGATCGTTCTGAAACATTTTATAGAACATGCACAGAGCTGCAATCGCACTACAGAGAGAAGCAAAGAGATATGACCTCTTCTCTCTTGCAACCAGCATTTGAGAACGTGTGCTTTTCATGGATAAAACTCGAAGTCACAATGGCTCTATCACCTCAGCGTCTAAACACATTCACAAAAACCAGGTAACCGAGGCAAACGGTATTTAAATAAGTCCCCTATCGGATGCTTTTCTTAACTCCTTGAATTTAATTTTTCCGAATAATTCGCTCTTATGAAAATTGCCCCCATCAAGATTTTTCCCCGTCTTTCGATAACATTTTGAATACGGAAAAAATTTTTACCAATGTTTTTAAGACCTCGATCTAAGCAATTTTTTATTTATTAACTTTTCAACAAGGACGAAGCATTTGAAGAAGAAATTATTGACGACACTGTGCTTGTTCTCTTCTGTCACGGCCTTTGCTGCTGACAACCTCGTGACCAATCCTGGTTTCGAGTCAAGCCTTACCAGCTGGACCAAGTCCGGGTCATTTTCAGCAGTAAAGACCGCTCAAAGCGGACTCTACGCTGCCAGAGGTGGAACAGCTGTAGGAACTCTTACACAAAACGTAATGAGTAAATTGACGATTGGCGGGCGCTACACGCTGAGCTTCTATGGAAAACTGGACTCGATGGGAGTCTCTTCTATGGTCAGCATCAGGTTTAAGAACTCGCGCGGGGGCATCCTACAAGAGAACAGAATGGTCATTGGCTCAACGGCGTGGAAACAATACTCTACGACCTTTACTGTACCAGCAAACTCAACTGTTGCAGAAATCTATGCGATTAAAGAGGCCGGAGCTTCCTCTTACATGTATATCGATGCATTCTCTCTGGTAAGCCTGGATGAGGCTACAAGACCGATTAACACTGCTCCAGCGGTTCTAAGCACACAATCTATCACTACTAACGAAGACACTCCTGTCACTTTCAGCTTAAATGCTGGAACAGATGCAGAAGGAAATGCTCTGACTTATTTAAAAGTGTCAGATCCGGCCAGCGGGTCATTATCTTGTGAAGGCGGGGCATCTCGCGTCTGTACTTACACTCCGGCGGCAAACTACAATGGTCAGGTAACTTTCACATACAAAGTTAATGACGGCAGCCTTGATTCGAACATCGCCACAGGAACAATTACCGTTAATCCGGCAAACGATCTTCCAGTTCTTCCAACAGCACAGTCAATTTCGACTGCAGCTAATACAGCTGTATCTTTTAAACTTAACGATGCTGTTGATATCGACAGCACAAACATCACTTACAGTATCGTTTCAAAACCAGCGAGTGGAGCAGTGACATGCACAGGACAAAGCTGTACATACACTCCTGCTTCAGGTTTTAGTGGAACGACATCATTCACTTATAAAGCAAACGACGGTGTTGGTGATTCAAACGTAGCAACTGTTACAGTGACTGTTACAGCGGCCGCTAACCGTGCACCAGTTCTTCCTTCCTCTCAAGCGGTTTCAACTGCGTACAACACTGCCATCAACTTCAGCCTGAACGCAGGAACAGATGCAGATGGAAACGCTCTGACTTACTCAATCGTTTCTCAACCTACAAATGGAACTCTTTCATGCTCTGCCCTTTCATGTGCTTTCACTCCTGCTTCAGGATTTAGTGGAACGACATCATTTACTTATAAAGCAAACGATGGAAAAGCAGACTCAAACGTAGCGACTGTCACAATCACAGTTGCCTCTGCTCCGGTTGTAGTTCCAGATCCTGATCCAATTCCAGCTCCATCAACAGGGTATATTCCTCTTGGTGTTGGTGGCGGTGGAGCAATGAGTGGTGTTTCAATCAGCCCTTACTCAAACCTATGGTTCGTAGGAACAGATATGGGAACTCTATTTAAGTCGACCGACTTAGGTAAGAGCTGGAATGCTGTAAACCACTTCCAGGCAGTTTTTGATTCTGACTTAACAAAAGCTGTCAGTGTTGGTTTCTCAGCTGACGGTGTAACAGTTTTCCATGCTGCTGCAGGGATCAATCCTAAGAGAAGTACTGATGCCGGTGAAACATTCACGGCCATCAACATGGGTCTGGCCTCAGGTGAAATCATTAAGTACTTCTACTCTGACAGCTCGAATGCCAACATCATGTATGCTGGTACGACAAAAGGTCTTCTAAGAACAACCAACAAAGGGACATCTTGGACGAGAGTAAACTCAGAAGAAGCTGTGGGGACATTCATTGACCACAACACTAACGGGAAAGTTTACCATGCGACAAAAACAAAAGTTCTTGCTTCTAGCGATGACGGTGTAACGTTCTCTACTTACTACACACCATCAGCTGGTTCAGTAAGACTTTTTGCCGGTGGATCTGATGCAAGTGGTGTCACTCTTGCGATGTCAGACAGTGATGGTTCAAATGCTTGTTCATGGGCGGGGAAATACCTGAACGACTGGGGACAAACATCGATTGACCAAACATACGCTGCCTGTGGTTTCGTATGGGTTTCTAAAAACGGTGGAGCTTTCACGAAAAACGCTCAACCAGTTGGTGATCATTTAAAGATGGCGGAAAACGACTCTACAACAATCTATACGACTGGTGGTAGAGCATGGATTCGTCAATACGGTACAAAGGTTCACGTCTCTAAAGATAAAGGACAGACATGGGGATTAAAACTTAACCAGATCGACTACGATGTTGTTCCGTATGCTCCATGGTCAAAAGATAAAATTGAATACTCTGCTGTCGCTCTTGATGTGGGATGGTGGGATTCAGGATATGAAAGTTTTGCTATTAACCAAAGAAACTCTGCGGTAGTAGCTGGTTCTGGGTACTTCTTCCTTCACTCTTCTCTAAATACTGGGGATAACTGGCTGGCAGCTTTCACAAAGTATGCTGATGCTGGAACTCCAACAGCAGGTAAAAAATGGATCACAAGAGGTCTTGAAGTTATCTCTGTTTATAAAATGAAATTCCACCCGACAAACTCGAATCTTCTATACGGAGCTTCGGCCGATATCGGTGGTGTTGTATCTGAAGACCATGGGGCAAGTTTCAGAATCCCATCTCACCAGTACAACAGCTTCTATGACTATGCTTTTGACCCATCTGATGATTTAGTAGTTTACTCTGCTGCCGGATCTCTTCACGATTTCCCGAACGAGTGGCATGCTAACGCAGTTACTGGTAACGGTGGTATCTATAAATCTGTTGATAGAGGTAGAAGCTGGAAGCGCTTAACTCCAGTAGACACTAACTACAACCGTCAGTTCCTGTCTGTAGGTTACGATGCGAAAAATGACGTTATCTACGGTGGTACTCACGAAACAGGTATCGCAGTTTCTTACAACGATGGTGCAAGCTGGGCCTACCTAAATACAGGTCTTCCAGCAGGTAACAAAATTATTCCTCAAATTGAAGTAGACCCGAACACTGGTAACGTCTACGCTCTATTAACTGGAGATGCTCCTACGTTCTCAAACCAACCATACACAGGAATCTATTTCCTTGATGTGGTAAACGGTTCAAAAACATGGAAGCTTCTAAGAGGAACTGTTAACTATCCTAAAGACGCTGATGCTGGATACAAACTATGGTACTACCCTACAGCATTCGCAATCGATTGGAGCAATCCAAGCACAATCTGGATGGTTGACTACGAGAACAAAGGAAACTGGTTAATGACTGGTGCTTGGAAAACAACTGATGGTGGTAACACTTGGAACAGAATGAAACAAGTCACTCACGCGACTGATATCAAGATTGATCCAAAAAACCCTAACCAAGTTCACGTTTCAGGGTACTATGACCTGACTGGTGGATGGGGTAACGGTGGTATGCTGTACACTAAAGATGGTGGTGCAACATGGTCTAAGAACTCTCTTCCTCCACTACAAAGAAATGCGAGAAGTGTGACTCTTGATCCAAAAGACTCAAGCAAGATCTACTACTCATACTTTGGTGGCGGTATCCTATACGGTGCGAACCCAGCTAAATAAGTCTAACAAATCTTTCGGGCCCACTTCCGTGGGCCTTTTTTTTGCCCCATTTGGGGAATTGTTGCACAAATCTCTCCTTAAAAACCCCATCTTTTTTGGTCGCTCTTTTGCAAAAGGCATTTAGGTAAGTGTTCTTTAAAAAGGAGTCCTATTATGTCATCTCACCACGGGGAAAGTGTTTCGATTTGGTTTCAAAACGCCGCGATGCCAGAGCGTATTGCACTCAAAGAAGATTTTAAAACAGATGTCTGCATTATAGGAGGAGGAATTGCTGGACTCACGACGGCTTACCTTCTGCAAAAAGAAGGAAAACGTGTCTGTATTCTGGAAGCCTCTGACCTGGCCAGCGGGCAGTCAGGAAGAACGACTGCTCATTTCACCCACGCCCTTGATGACCGCTTCTATCTCATCGAAAAATACCATGGAGAAGAAGGTCTCAGGCTCGCTATTGAAAGTCATAGTGAGGCCATTCGTAAAGTTGAAGAGATTGTCAGAAAAGAGCATATCGATTGTGATTTAAAACGCGTGAGTGGCTACCTGTTTGCCGAAGGCGATAAACGCGATGGAATCCTGGAGCGCGAGTTTGAGGCCGCTCACCGAGGGGGCTTAATAGATGTCACCATCTCCACCACTTCTCCCTTTGCCAATATTCAAACCGGACCATGCCTACACTTTCCCCGACAGGTTAAACTGCATCCGATAAAATACCTAAAGGCCTTAACAGAAATTATCCTGAGAGATGGTGGTCAAATTTTTACCAACACTCCTGTTGTTGAAGTCCATGGTGGAGAAAATGCTTTTGTAAAAACCAAAGATGACTACCGTATCTTCTGTGAGAATATTGTCGTTGCCACCAACACACCAATCAATGACATGGTGGCCATTCACACCAAGCAGGCCCCTTACCGCACTTATGTTTTAGGTTTTAAAATCCCTAAGAACTCCTACCCTGACATTTTATTATGGGATACACTCGATCCCTATCACTATAGTCGCCTGTATGAGCGAGAGAACTTTGACGTTCTTATCGTTGGAGGAGAAGACCATAAGACGGGACAAAATGATGAACCAAAAAACTGCTACCTGCGCCTCGAAGCCTGGGCGAGAAAAAAATTTCCGTTAATTCAAGAGACTCTTTACCAGTGGTCAGGACAAGTCATGGAGCCGGTCGACGGGCTCGCCTATCTTGGACACAATCCGATGGACGAGAAAAATGTTTATATCATCACTGGTGATTCAGGAAACGGCATGACCCATTGTACGGTGGGAGCAATGCTCATTACCGATCAAATCATGGGACGGGAAAATGAATGGGAAAAACTCTACACCCCTTCGCGTATCTCATTGAGTGCCACAAAAAATTACGTGCAGGAAAATGCCAATGTGGCCTTGCAATACGCTGATTGGATCAACACATCTTTTAAGGCAGACCTTGATCAACTTCCAGAAGACGAAGGTGTTGTCTTTAGAGATGGTGGCAAAATTGTGGCCGCTTACAAAAACATCAATGGTGAAATGGAATACATGAGTGCTGTCTGTCCTCACCTGGCCGGAATTGTCGCTTGGAATGGGGCCGAAAAATCCTGGGACTGTCCATGCCATGGCTCGCGCTTTGATTGCCACGGAAAAGTCATTGAAGGACCGGCCATTAGCGATTTAAAACATGCTGAGCATCACCGTCCAGAAAAAGAGCGCATTTTTGAAAAGAATCTGCAGGGACGTTTTGATAAGAATGCTGTTGAATAATAAGTTAAAGCCTTTTCATGACCATTTTTAAAGCGTGGGACATGGAAGGGCTTTCAATAAAATTTTCATGAGCACCTTCAATTTCAATAGTGTCGATTTTCCCATTAATCACACTTCTCCATCCAAGGTAAGGATCAGCATACCAGCCCTGACGTGCTTTAGGAGCACGAATTAAAGTGATATTACCTTCAAAGACCTGAGGAGTGTAACTTCTTAAGGCCACATAATTTTTAGCCTCAATACTAAAATATCTTACGCTGTGAGGGATAGAGGCCTTGGTAAACAGATAGAACTTCACCTTCATGTAATTGATAGTCTTATGGAATTTAAAGACCATGGAATTTTTGGTGCGCTTTAAAATATTTACTCTCACATTCCCATAAGTTTTGAAATCGACATCCGGTCCAATTGTATCAAACATAAGAAGAGATTTGATCTCTTCTCCTTGCCTCTTGAGCTGAATCGCGGCCTCTAAAGCAATCATTCCCCCCATCGAGCCTCCCGCCAGAATGTAGGGTCCTTTAGGCTGAATCTTTTTTATCTCTTCAATATAAATGCGGGCCATTTCAGGGATAGATTCAATAATGTCATCTTCGCCGTTTACTCCGCGCGCCTGGATTCCGTAAAATGCACGGGCCCCCACACAATCGGCCAGTCGATAGTAATTGAGAACGTTTCCACCTACGCCATGAAAACAAAACACGGCTTCACAATGGCTCTCGGCCGGTTTAATCGTCACGACACACTTTAAATTCTCCAAGTCTTGATTCTTTTTTCTGATTCCCTCTTCTACCATCTCACTTAGAGTGCGGATGTTTGTTGATTCAAATAAAGAAGCTAGTGGAAGATTTAAATTAAACCTTTCATTGATAGCACCAAAAATTTCAATGGCCGAGAGAGAATGCCCGCCCAAATTAAAAAAGTTCTCATCAATATCAATGTCTTCATGTCCCAAAATCTGAGACCAGATTTTTCTGATCTCTTCTACTATGTGAGAAGATGCAGAACGCTCTTCTTTAACAACCATCTGGCCCAATGATTCATTAAGTTGTTTTTTATCAATCTTCCCGTTCATTGTTTTAGGAAGATCTGGCAATAAGATAATTTTAGCAGGCACCATATAATGAGGAAGCGATTCTTTTAAATGCTTCTTCATTTCGTTTTCATTATATTCATCACTGGCCACAGCATAAGCTACAATTTTTTGGTTATGCACTTTAACGGCACATTCATGGACATAAGGCATATCCATGACTCTGGTTTCAATCTCACCCAGCTCAATCCTAAAGCCCCTGATTTTAACCTGGTCATCACTTCGACCGAGGCATTCAACTTCACCGTTGGGTTCAAACCTTGCCATATCACCAGTGTTGTACATCAACTCCCCTGGCCGAAAAGGGTTGGCAATAAAACGCTTTTGAGTCTGCTCAGAATCTTTGATGTATCCTTTTGCCACTCCCAGCCCGCCAATAAAAAGCTGCCCCTCAACACCTACCGGGCAATGTTCGCCCCGTTCGTTCAGGATATAAAGACAAGTGTTATCAATGGGACGTCCCACCAGAATTTTGCGCTCTTGGGCCGAAATCTTTTTCACAGTTGACCAGACAGTCGTCTCTGTCGGCCCATACATATTCCAGAGTTCTTTTATTTTCGGTAAAAGTTTTAAGGCGAGGTCTCTAGGCATCGCCTCTCCTCCACAAAGAACTTTAAGCTTGCGGCTTCCCTTCCATTCAGAAGCAAGAAGGAGTCTCCAGGTCGTTGGAGTCGCCTGCATGCAAGTGATATCTTCTTGCCTGATCACTTGAGCTAAAAGCTCGCCGTTAACAACTTCCATTTCATTGGCAACATAAACACTCGCTCCGCTAATAAGCGGAAGAAAAAGCTCCAGCACAGAAATATCAAAACTAAACGTGGTTACAGAGAGAAGTTTGTCATCTTCATGAAGTCCCGGCTCTTTTTTCATTGATAGAAGAAAGTTTAGAACATTTTTATGAGTGACCTCTACTCCTTTTGGTTTTCCGGTGCTTCCCGAAGTAAAGAGAATATAACAAGTAGACTCCAGGTCCACTTTTTCCGAAGAGAACTCACTTTCTTCAAAGCTTTCTGTAAAAATGTCTTCATAGGTAAGAGTGTTTTCAACATAAGAGAATCGATCGAGTAAAATCTTTTCAATCACAAGAACTTTAATACCGGCCCTTTCCACCATGTAACCTAAACGTTCATCTGGAAATCCCGGGTCCAGCGGCACATAGGCAGCCCCGTTTTTAAGAACGGCCAGCAATGAGATGAGCATTTTCTCATTTCGTTGAGTGCTTACTCCAACAAAGTCACCTTTTTTAACACCTGCTCTTTTCAAATTCAAGGCCAGGTGATTGGCCATTTGGTCAAGCTCGCCATAGGTCAGAGATGTATGTTGCGTTTTAAGCGCAGGTCTGGATGGTGCGGTCCTGACGTGCTCTTCAAAGAGTTGATAAAAAGGCGCCTTTCCAGAGAAAGAATCATAGGCCCTTTGATCCAACTCAATATACTGGCGAGAGTCTTCTGGGCCTTTCACTCCCAGCTCTTTTAAAAGTAACGACTCATCTACAACAATCTTCTCCAGAAGATCAGTAAACTCGCGTGCTATGCGGGCCATTGTTTCTTCTTTGTAGAGATCTTTTCTATATTCAATGACCCCTTCAACTTTTTCACGGGATTTATAGAGGTAAAAATCCACTTCTGTATGAACCGAATAGCGCTCTACCTTAACCTGGGAAAGCTGCTTTTCTTTAAAAACATCAAGCTCTTTAGTGACATCGAGATAGATAAAAAGCGTTTGAAAAAGTGGCGTTCTTCCAGGATCATTTTCAATTTTTGCTGTTTTTAAGATCACATCTAATGGAACGCTCTGGTTATAAAAGGCCTGCTTCAATGACTCCAGGGTCACCCCTAAGTTATCTCTAAAACTTTTTTGTACATCCAGTTTTGTTCTAATCGGGAGTGTATTGATAAAGTACCCAAAGGTCTTGCGGCTTTCGCGATGAAGCCTGCCGTGAACTGGAGTCCCTACAATAAGCTCAGTATCGCCTGAGAGCTTGGCCAAAAGCACGTTATAGACGGCAAAAAATACGTTATAGAGCGAAATGTGTTTCTTTTGAACATAGTCCTCCAATTTCTCCAGAAGCCTGGTGTTCAATTCAAAATACAGAGTACCCGAGCGGTTATCTATTTTCTCCGGACGTGGATAATCCGTTTCTAAATTAAGGACTGGCAAACTTCCTTCAAGAAGATTTTTCCAGGATGCTTTTTGCTCCTGAAAGTCGGCCATCTCCATCATCGCTAGCTCCCTAACCGCATGCTCTTTGTAACTCATGCCTAATGATGGGAGTTCTGGTTTAAGTCCTTTTTCCAAGGCCTCATAGGTCTCGATGAACTCGTGGAAGAAATAAGTATTGCTCAATCCATCCCATACAATGTGATGGACGAGGAAAAAGAAAACAAAGTCCGAAGCTCCAAGACGATAGAACTTCACTTTCATGAGTGGAGCCTCCGTCAATTTAAAAACGTGCTTCATCTCTTTTTGGATATCTTCTTTTAAATCACTTTCTTTGATGTCAAAAAAATCAAATTGAAAAATACATTCTGGCATCACTTCCTGGAAAGTCACTCCCTGCTCGACTTTAAAGCGGGTGCGCAGTGATTCCTGTCTTTGGACAATTAGATTGATCGTGTTGTTGAGAATTTTAATATCGAGCGCTCTTTTAATTCTAATGGCCGTTGAAATATTGTGAGTGATCGAATCTGGATAGAGGGCGTTGAGCCCCCAAACTTGTTTCTGATTTAAAGTCAACGGATAAAGACCTTTGTCTTTGTATTCATTTACTGTCACTACTGTCGTCGATTTTTGCTTGTTCAAAATAACGACAGCGAGCTTTTTTATCGTCGGTGCTTCCACCAACTCTTTCATATTGAGCTTAATCCCAAAGGAGTCTTCAATGTCATTTAATAAATCAATGGCCAGCAGTGAATGGCCACCTAGTGCAAAGAAATTCTGATCGCTTTCCAGAGAGTCCAGTTGCAGGACTTTTTTCCAGAGACGATAAAGGCCTTCGTGAATGTGGTGAAGGGTATTCTTATTCAACTAATATCCTCTTAAAACACAGTCCTATCGGAATATTACATATCGTCTTTAATTCCCGAGCGCTATACTTTTTTGTTAAAAAAGACGATAGTGTGTACATGCATTCTTCAATCAAAAGACTATCTCAAGATCACTGGCCGGTATTCCTCCTAAGTAATATTACTTCCATTATAAATTTGATCCTTCCCATTATTCTAGTGCGTCTATTAGCGCCTGAAGACATGGGTTTATATAAGACTTTTTTCCTCTACTTATCTCTGATTCCGTTTCTTACAATGGCCGGTGGGCCTGTGAACTCCATTTATTTTTGGATCGGAAAAAAAGAAGACGAAAGAATGGAGTATATCAAATCAAGCTGGAGCGCGACCCTCTTTTTGTCTTCATTGATTTTAGTACCTGGATTTATCGCTGCTTTTTTCTTTCATCACCATTTCACTCTGTCTATGCCGACCCTATTCATTCTTATTGTGACAGGATTTCTTGTTTGTCCCGCCGGTCACTTTAGTGAAGTCTGCATTGCCCGTGGTGAAAATTTTCTAGGGGCAGCACTGGCAATGATTTTTGAAATGATCAAGACCGTGGGTTTTCTCTACATTGCCTGGAAATACCAGGACATTGACCTTCTCTTTCGTTTTTACTTTTTCATGATGATTGGAAGTTTTGCATTTATGACTTATATGGGGTATCGCGATGGCAGCCTCTCATTTGAAATCAATCAAGAAAAAATCAAAGAGATTTTAAAATACTCTCTGCCCATTTCCCTTTCCGCTTTTTTTATTTTTATTATTGATAAGGCCGACCAACTAATCATTTCGACTCTGACAAGTGCTGAAGCTTTTGCGTTTTATTCACTGGGGTGTTTAGTTATTCCTCCTCTTTATTTATTAGAAACATCGGTGCAAAAAAATCTTATTCCCAAACTTGCCCATGCCTATACGGAAAGACACTTACTCAATATGGCCCATCACTATAAAAAAGGCATCGGCGATATTGCTTACTTAATCATCCCAGCTGTCTTTGGCCTGTTTTTTTATGCCTCACCTATTACAGAGCTTCTCTATACAAAAACTTATTTGCCATCGGCCGTTTATCTCCAGGTCTTTGCTTTAAGTTATCTACTCCTTTTAATTCCCCACGATTCGGTTTTGAGGGCCACAGGTGAAACGAAAGTCATTATGAAAGTTTATTTTTGGCTTACACCTTTTTCCATTCTTTTTATTTTTTTGGCCGCAAAATACCTGGATTTAAGAACAACTCTTTTGATTAGCATAGTCATTAAGTTACTTCCCAAGCTGTACTGTTTTTCACTCTCAGCGAAACTGATGAAAACATCTATTAAGGAGCTGATTCCTTTTCAAAGACTTAGTCAGTTCGTCGGACTCTCCGCTCTTTTAACTCTTGTTAGCTTCGCTTCCAAAAATCTTTTTGCTAACGAACTTCAATGGTTCTTGGTTACTGCCCCCGTCTTTGCACTTGTCTACCTGGGCCTTTTCATTTTTAAACACCTACGAAATAGTGCGTAGTTTTCTTTTCATCGCCTAATGTTTTGAGTATTCTTTTGGGGACTAGTCGAACCCGCTTCAAAGGAGCTCTTCAATGACAAGATTAACACTACAAGGTAATTACATTCACAGCCGCGGCACTCTTCCAGATGCTGGAGACCTGGCCCACGACTTCACTATGGTTAAAACAGACTTAAGCGAAGTAAGCCTGTCATCATTCAAAGAAAAATATAAACTACTCAACATCTTCCCAAGTATCGATACTGGAACATGTGCTATGAGCGTTCGCACATTTAATAAAAATGCAGCAGAGTTAGGCAACGTTGCTGTCATCAACCTTTCAATGGACCTTCCTTTTGCTCAAAAAAGATTTTGTGCAGCTGAAGGAATCAACAACGTAACAGTTGCTTCACTTTTTAGATCAGATTTCTTCAAGCATTACCAATTAGACATTATTGATGGTCCTCTAAAAGGTCTTGCTTCTCGCGTGGTCATTATCATCAACGAGAAAAACGAAATCATCTACACTGAACAAGTTCCAGAAATCGCCAATGAGCCAAATTATGCCGAGGCGATGGTTGCTCTTAAATCTTAGAAACTGCCCCACTAAAGTGGGGCTTTTTCATTTCTTATTCAACAATATTTCTTTCAATCTTTGAATTTACTTCTAAAAAATGAGCTTTCTTTTTAGATGGTTAAGCTTCATAGTCAATTCCACCTCTTGCTTTTCTTCTCTCCATGAACCCAGGCTGCCCAAATTCAGGATGCAATTACTTTCAAAAAAACACCTTTTGTAAAAAAGATGGATATTATCTGCGTAAAGATGACTCCCGCCAAATCCAGCGCTACAAGTGCTCCGCTTGCTCTAAAAAATTCTCCCGTGCAACTGGCACCCTAGAGTTCGGACAAAAAAAGAGACGCATCAACAAAACCATTTTTAAGATTCTCTCTTCCGGTGTCTCGATGCGACGATCAGCGATCATTCTGGGAGTTCATCGAACGACGATTGATAGAAAACTCGTCTATCTTGGGCAAAAATCCAGACAAATGCATGCTGATCTTCTTTTGAAAATTGGCACGCAAAAAGTCGAGCGTCTTCAATTCGATGACTTGATCACTACCGAGCACACCAAGCTTAAGCCTCTTTCCATTTCAGTCGCCGTCGATGCTCGCTCGCGAGTTATCTTGGGCGCTTTTGTCTCTCAAATTCCGGCGTTTGGACACCTGGCTTCGCTTTCCAGACAAAAATATGGAAAAAGAAAAAGTTATCACAAAGAATCGATGATGAAGCTATTTGAAAAGATCACTCCGGTTGTTTCTCCTTATGCAGAAATAAAAAGTGATGAGCATCGCATTTATAAAGAAGTGGTCCGAGAGTTTTTTCCGAATGCAGATTACAAACAGTATAAGGGCGAGAAGGCGATGATCGCCGGGCTCGGCGAGCTCAAGAAAAATGGGCGCGACCCTTTATTTGCAATCAATCACACGTGTGCAATGTTGAGGGCAAATATTAATCGCTTGTTTAGAAGAACCTGGTGCACGACGAAGAAACCAAAAAGACTTGAGGACCATCTCGCCATCTACATAGCCTTCCATAATTCTGTTTTATTAAGTTAATCTAAAAAAAGACCAAATGAGAGCTGGAGTTAAGCTAAAAATGCGCCCCATTCTAGTGGGGCAGTTTAAACGCAGTACTTTTCCACGATATCGATGATCTCATAAATATCAAGCGGCTTTTTAAGATAAGCACGGGCGTTTACACGTTGTTGATTCTCTCTAATATGTCCGTCAGCAGACATTACAACAACTGGCAGGTGAGCTATTTTTGGGTCTGCTTCTTTTTCAGCGCAGAATTGGAAACCATCTTTAATCGGCATCATTAAATCAAGAAGAATAAGGTTGGGAAGATCTGATGCCTGAGAGAGTTTATCAAGGCCTACTTGTCCATTTTCAGCGAAGAGAACTTCATAACCTTCGCCTTCAAGAAGTTCAACCAATGTTTCACGGATGTCTTGATCGTCTTCAACTAGTAAGATCTTTTTATTAACCATTTTTTCTCTCTCCTTCCTATGAGGTTCACTCAATTTACATCCTGTGAAATAACTGAGCGTAATGCATATGATAATTGGAATTACCACATGCTAAGGATACGTATTAATTTTAACCTAAAATTGAGGATAAATCACTATCTAAGGGGAATCTTTGATGAGTTCCCCAATTTCCTTAAGGTTACGGCTAGAGAATGAAATCTCTACAAGGATTTGTGGCCGACTGATCATGTTGCTTTAGTTCTTTTTGCTTGCTCTTATAGTACGCATCATAGGCCTTACTTGCTTCTTGAGAAATAGCACTTGCCACCGAATAACCTACTTTTTGATCAGTTTTTAGCTCATCAAAAATGTTTCTTTGCTCGAGATACTGAGGATTGTCTCTCATCAGTTTAGCTTTTTCGATCCTGGCCGCGCGATAAAAATCGCGAAGATTCTCAAGGTTCTCTCTCCTCGCTGCTGTCAGATTTGTATTTTCTAAATCCTTTGTTTTTCCGGCAATCAATTGATCGTAATCAGTGCTTAAAACTTCGCGATGAGTGTAAGTTGTTCCCTTCTTATAATAATCAGTCGTGATCGTGATTTTTGTTTCAAGACCTGCAAGGTCAAGCCTTCTTAATTTTGCAAAATAATTATCTTGAGTTTTTTTATACTCATCTATTTTCTTTTTTAAATCAGTCAGATCCACTGTCTTTACCAGACGAGGCTTAGAGCTAAACAGAGTTTTCTTTTCAATCTGATTCATCTCTTCAATCAAGTTCAATACTTTTTTAAGGGAATCATAGTGAGCTTCTCTTCTGCAGATTAATTCATCTGTCATATTGTCTTTAATGTAATCATCAATTTTATCTAAGGCCATGCCACGGTATTCATCGTGATAATACATATAAGGTGTCAGGTAAGGATAAAGCTCATCTTGAACTTCAACTCCTTCAGGAGTTGAGATCATCGGAAAACCCCCACCCTGAGTTTGAGCTTTGGTTTCAAAAAAAATGTCCTCTAGATTTTTCCCTTTTTTCATTTGGGCAGCAAAGACATCTGCAAAATTTGAATAAGCGTAATGCTTAGGCCCAGAAGCAGCAATCACGCATGTATTTGTATTAGCAAGTGACAATGAATTCCCAGCGTGACAACTTCCATCAACGATTGCAAGTTTTATATTATTATCTTTGGCCGCTTTCGTTAACGCTTCCAAAGTATCCAGACTAACTGATGAAGTGTCATTCAACGAGTTCATATTAGTCATCGCCGAGCCAGCAGTTGAAATGTTATGGGTTTTTCCACTGCTTTCTCCCCCATGGCTATTGATAAACACCAGGAGTTTTCCTCCTGCCGGGATATCTTTATTTTCAATTTTCTTAATGGCATCTTCAATAAGAGCTTTGTAGTTTGAACTGGTGAATGGGCCAGAATTAGCTGCTCCTTTAAACCGATCAGCAATAATACTCTCGGTATCCGGGTGCCCACCATTAAAAGAAATAGTTGTCGAATAATTTTTATTGGCCTTGTAGAAGTCACCTAGAGCGCGCACACTTCCATCAAACTGAGTGCCTTGAGCTCCTTTAGGCTCACCACCACCACCAATAAAAAGCATATTATTATCAGCGGCCTTCACTGAAAGAGAAATTAAGGATAAAACCATCAGCATTTTTTTCATCTGCATTTCTCCTTCTTGATAAGTGTCAGTCCATTTAAACCTTTTAGGTTCGCCGGATCCGGCACGACATCAGTATAGCTTTCAATCGAGCTAAACTGGCCTTGCTGCCCATTAAGCTTTTTAGTTATCTTTCCTCTTAACTTGATAGACCTGTCGATATAAGGTGCGGCCTTAAGCTCCTGCTCATCAGTGATTACAAACTGGTATTCAGAAAGAGTTCCTTTATTGACAAGGAAAACATAACCAGGTGCTTTTTGATTTTTCTCAATAACGCCATAAACGTCAAAGGTGCCACAGCCCGAAGGAGTTGTGGCACCGTAAGCATTCAGGCATACGATAAAGGCAAACAATGTTTTCATAGGACTATTTTATTGAGTGTAATTCCAAAAGATCGGCAATGATCTTTGGGTCTTTTACAATAATAGCTTCAAATGTCTTAGATTCTGAACTCCCAATCCATGGGAAGAAAGTCGCTTTTTTAGAAACACCAATATAAACATCTACATGGCTGCCTTTAATCGCTCCACCTTTATCAGCAGCGAAAAAATAACCGTCGTGAGTGATGACTCTTCCATTTGGCAGAGTGATCTTCGCCCCACGTGCTTTAGGGATATAAAGGGCAGTTCCTGGCTTAATATAGGTCACATCTGTTGCCAGCGTTCTGTATGGAGAAAGGATATAATCATCCAGTCCGTCTCCATAAACTCCATTGGCCTCACGGAATTTAGTTTTGCCAATTCCAGTGTGTCTTGGGTAGATTGATTTACAGTCGACGAAATAATCATTTGTCGTTCCCTGGTAGTTGAACGTTTTGATATCGCCGTTTTTGAAATTGATTTTAACTGATCCTTCCATCGCAGTGTCGCACCAGTGCTTTAAAGTTAAGCGCGGTCCAAGCTCCTGCCCTTTCATATCGCGAAGAGGGATTGATCCTGAGTCTTCGTCGATTTCCGGAAGATAGTAATAAGTCGCCCACAGTTTAAGACTTTGTCCCAGATCTGCTTTACTTGGCTCTGGAAATTCAAAACGGTCTTGATCTAATGGGTCACCGCTTGCGAATGCAGAACCTAACGTAAGTAATCCAGCTACAACTAAAGTAGTTATCTTTAACATAAGAGTCTCCTGATGGATGTCTTATCGTTAAGGATAATCGAGAAATAAATTATTGGGATTGTGTTAGGAAAAGGGGCAAATTGTGCCCGAGAGTTTTACTATAGAAAGCGGAACTTCGGGCAAGAAGTTCCGCTCTTATTAGAAAAATTACTTCGATAGTTCAGCAAGGAACTCTTTCATCGCAATCCACGATCTCTTATCGGCCTGCTCGTTATAAGCAGCTCCCTTAGAGATATCGTTTCCAGCTCCCTTCTCTGTGAAGCTGTGAACAGCTCCAGAGTAAGATGTCATCACGTAGTTAACCTTAGCTTCATTCATTCCTTTAACAAATCCATCGATATCTTTTTGAGGAACGTATGGATCAATTGCTCCGTGAAGAACTAAAACTTGTCCTTTGATGTTTTTGTCATCATTAGATGGCATTAACCCACCGTGGAAAGACACAACTCCTTTTACATCAGCTCCAGAGCGGGCCACTTCAATTGCTGTTGTTCCACCAAAGCAGTAACCAGTCACAAAAATTTTGTTGGCATCAACTTTCTTTTGTTTCTTTAATTCTTCAATTGCCAGGTTTGCTCTTTCGCGAAGAAGTTTTAAGTCTCCTTTATACTTTCCAGCAAGCTCCCCTGCTTCTTTTGCGTCTTTTGGACGAATCCCTTTTCCGTAGATATCGCCAGCAAAAGCAATGTACCCAAGTTTTGCCACTTCAATCGCTTTTGATTCTGTTTCCGCTGTTACACCCATCCAGTTGTGAACGATCATAACACCTGGTTTTTTCCCTTGGTTTAAAGTGTCGTAGGCCAGGAATCCTTCAAATGTCAGGTCTCCTGATTTGTATTCAACTCTTTCAGTTTTCACTTTTGCGTAAGCTCCGCCAGAAATTAATAAAGATAACAATAAAGTCTTAATCATAGAAATCTCCTTCTTTAATGATTGAGTTAGGACAAGTAATGATAGGAATTTTAGAAGAAAAGCTCCACCATTTTTATGATGGAGCTATCATTTGTCTAAGAGTTAAGTGAACGTTTGTCAGTTGCTGCTAAGCAGGCTTCTTTTAGTGACTCAGTATACGTTGGGTGCGCATGGCTTGTGCGCGCAACATCTTCAGCAGATGCTCTGTATTCCATTGCTAAAACAGCTTCAGCAATCATATCTGCACAACGAGGTCCAATCATATGAACGCCAAGAATCTCGTCTGTCTTTTTATCAGCAAGGACTTTAACAAACCCATCTGACTCTTCAGAAGCACGGGCACGTCCTGAAGCTTTTGTGGTGAATGACCCTGACTTGTACTCACGTCCTTCAGCTTTTAGTTGCTCTTCTGTTTTCCCAACAGCGGCCACTTCCGGCCATGTATACACAACCCCAGGAATCAGGTTGTAGTCGATATGTGGTTTTTGACCTGCCATATACTCCGCAACCATAACACCTTCTTCTTCAGCTTTGTGAGCAAGCATTGCTCCCTTTACGACATCTCCGATCGCGTAGATGTGAGGAACATTTGTCTGCAGGTGAGAGTTCGTTTCAACACGTCCTCTATCATCCATTTTTACACCAGCTTTATCCAGAGCAAGGCCTTCGGTGTATGGTCGTCTTCCTACGGCCACCAGGCAGTAGTCCCCTTCAAGGGTCACAACTTCATTTGAAGTTTTATTTTTTGCTTTAACAGTGACTTTTTTACCTGTTGATTTAACTTCCGTTACACCGTGGCCAAGAAGGAATTCAATTCCATCGCGTTTAAGAACTTTTGTCAGCTCTTTTCCAAGACCTGCATCCATTGTTGCGATGATTGAATCAGCATACTCGATAACTGTCACTTCTGATCCTAGTCTTCTATAAACAGAAGAAAGCTCCAGACCGATAACCCCACCACCGATAACAATAAGTTTCTTTGGAAGCTCGTTAAGAACCAGTGCTTCAGTTGAAGTGATGATTCTTTCTTTATCGATTGTGACACCTGGAAGTGTTGAAGGTTTTGATCCAGTTGCGATAACGATTTTCTTTCCAGAAATTTGAACCGTTTCTTTTTCGCCTTTAACTGCAATTGTATTGGCGTCAACAAATGATCCGTGTCCAGTGAAGACTTCAATTTTGTTTTTCTTCATTAGGAATTGAACACCACCACACACATCAGAAACAACTTTTTTAACTCTGTCTCTCATAACACCGAAGTCTAGCTTTACACCAGTTGCTTCGATCCCGTGTTTTTTAAATGAGTGAGTCAATTCATGGTATTTTTCCGAAGAATCAAGCCATGCTTTCGAAGGGATACACCCTACGTTTAAACAAGTTCCACCAAGTGTTTTGTATTTTTCAACAATCGCCACTTTCATCCCTAGTTGAGCGCAACGGATAGCACAGATGTATCCACCTGGGCCGGAACCAATAACTACTACATCAAACTCTTTCATCTAAAAATATCTCCTATCTACGTTTTCGACACTTAAATATTCTTTGCTTTGGCCTGGATAAACGAAAAGAAAAATACAGCGTTCGGGTCACTTGCCACGACACTCATCTCTTTTTTCATTCCCTCCACCACTTCTGCTGTCACATAACCTGCGGCCAAGAGCTGATCACTGGCCGAAAGAAGTAAGTCACTCCAGAACTCAATCATCTCCTTTCTCTTTTGCGGATGACGATTGTCTAAAAACCAGGTCTTCACTTCGGTCTCAATATTTCTAAAACCGATCTGCATCAGCAGGTTCCCAAGTTTTGCCCCCATAAATGGATCACCTTTTTGGTCATACTGGTAATCATTGAAGGCCATCCAGTACTTCCACACATTAGGAGAATACGGATCTAAGAAAAACGACGAGTTTAAAACTTCCGTCGCGTATAAAACAGCTCCTGGGGCCAGCACTCTTCTGATTTCAGAAAGCACTCGTCTTGGGTCCGGAACATGCTCTAAAACAAAACATAAAAATGCGCCGTCAAAGTCAGCTGAGTTAAAAGCTAATTTTTCGGCATTCATCTGGTGAAGGTCATAGCGCCCTTTAGCGTATGAGTGTTCGGCCAGAGATTTTTTAGCAGCACTTAACTGCTTATCGTTTAAATCAATCCCCGTCACATGAATGTCGGGAAAGCGGCGAAGTAAAATCTCAGTCTGGGCCCCTACTCCACAGCCCACTTCTAAAATCTTTTTTTGAGCAGAGAAATTCACATTTTGGTAAACCGTATGTTCAGCAAAGCGGGCCTGGCGCCTTAGTCGATCCTGCTCTACTGGTGAAAATCCATGCAAGTAAGGAAAGTCTTTTTTGTCCGTTGTTTCGCTCATACTCATTCTCCACAACAAAAGGCCGGGATATACCCGGCCTTTATTATTTAAACATCAAGTAGAAGTCTCGAAGGGTCTTCAAGAAGCTCTTTTACTTGCTTCAGGAAGCTTACTGACTCACGGCCATCGATAATTCTGTGGTCGTAAGAAAGTGCCAGGTACATCATCGGACGGATCACAACTTGTCCGTTAACAGCTACCGGTCTTTCGATAATATTGTGCATTCCCAGAATCGCTGATTGCGGGATGTTCAGGATTGGAGTTGAAAGCATCGACCCGAACACTCCACCGTTAGTGATAGAGAATGTTCCACCTTGCATTTCTTCAATCGTGATTTTCCCGTCGCGAGCTTTTGTCGCAAGAGCTAGGATTTCTTTTTCAATTTCAGCTAGAGATAAGCTCTCAGCATTTCTCACCACTGGAACCACTAGTCCTTTTGGTGTCGAGACAGCGATACCAACGTCAGCGTAGTCATGGAAGATGATTTCATCGCCGTTGATTTGAGCATTAACTGCCGGCCAGTCTTTAAGGGCAACAGTGACTGCTTTTGTAAACAGTGACATGAAACCAAGACCTACTCCGTGCTTCTTTGTGAATTGCTCTTTGTATTTCTTTCTCAGTTCCATTAACGCCGACATATCAACTTCGTTGAATGTTGTTAGCATTGCTGTTGTATTTTTTGCTTCAACAAGTTTTGCTGCAATTGTCTTTCTTAGACGAGTCATCTTCTCTGGACGAACTCCTCTTGAACCAGGGGCCGCTGCAGCTCTTGGTGCCGCTGCCGCTGCTGGTTTTGCTTCTGCTTTTGGAGCTGAAGCTTGAGCGTTCATCGCGTCTTCCTTAGTAATGCGTCCGTCTTTTCCAGAACCCTTAACGTCAGTTGAGTTCACTCCTTTTTCATCAAGGATTTTTCTCGCTGCCGGGCTTGGCACGTTGACCTCTTTTCCACTCGAGACTGCCGCCTGAGCTGGAGCTGGTGCTGCTTCGGCCTTTGGAGCTTCTGCTTTTGCCGCGCCTGCTGCTGGTTTTGCTGCCGATGTATCTAGTTCACCGATCTTTGCACCAATTTTTAATTCGCTTCCGGCCTCTGCCATGATCTTAAGAACACCAGCACTTGGTGCTGGAAGTTCCATCGAAGCTTTATCAGATTCGATTTCACAAACTGCTTCACCTTCAGCAACATAGTCGCCGTCTTTTTTAAGCCATGATGAAAGTGTAACTTCCGTTACAGATTCACCGATTACAGGGATTTTTAATTCAACGCTCATGATTCTAGTCCTTATTTTGAAAATGCATTTGCAATAATATCTGCTTGTTCTTTTTTATGTACGTTTGAGAATCCAGTTGCCGGACTTGCCAGAGACTTTCTGCTGATTAGTCTTAGGTTTCTGAATTGGTCGTAACGAAGAAGGAATGTCCAGTAACCTTGGTTCTTTGGTTCCTCTTGTACCCATACCGGTTCAGCACCTTTGTACTTTTCAAGAATTTTTGCCAGCTTCTTTTCTGGAAGTGGGTAAAGCTGCTCAACGCGAACGATAGCAACATCATCGCGTTTATCGGCAATCTTCTTCTCATACAGATCGTAATAAATTTTCCCAGTACAAAGGATCACTCTCGAGACTTTTTTACCCGTGTTTGGATCGTCGATGACTTCCTGGAATTTTCCATTTACTAATTCATCGCGAGTCGATGAGGCACGTGGGTCGCGAAGAAGAGACTTTGGAGTCATAACAATTGTTGGCTTTCTGAATGTCCACTTCACCTGACGGCGAAGCAGGTGGAACATGTTGGCCGGAGTTGTACAGTTGGCCACAACCATGTTGTCGTCAGCTGCTAACTGAAGGAATCTTTCCGGACGAGCTGAAGAGTGCTCAGGCCCTGCTCCTTCGTGTCCGTGCGGAAGTAACATCACCAGACCGTTCATTCTCTGCCATTTTGCTTCAGCAGATGAAATGTACTGATCGATCATGATTTGAGCGCCGTTAACGAAGTCCCCGAACTGGGCTTCCCAGATCGTAAGCGCTTTAGGGTTCCCCCAAGCGTATCCGTATTCAAATCCAAGTACAGCGTACTCAGAAAGAAGTGAGTTATAGATTGAAATCTTTCCTTGAGATGGAGAGATATTCTCTAATCCACAGTAAGACTCATTTGTTCTGTCGTCGAAAATCTTTGCCTGACGGTGAGAGAATGTCCCGCGGATAACGTCTTCACCTGTAAAACGAAGTGGGTGTCCTTCATCAGCAAGTGTTCCATAAGCAAGAAGCTCCCCTAGTGACCAGTCAAGTTTATCACCTTCGTAAAACTCTTTTCTGTCATCAAGGATCTTTTGAGTTTTCTTCATCAGCTCCATTCCTTGTGGAACGTGCAGAAGGGCCTTCATAACTTTATCAAGTGCTTCGCGCTTTACACCTGTTGCAGGCGACTCATCAAAAGCATCAGGGCCAGCGAACTCAAGACCTTCCCAATCTTTGTGCGGGCCTTTGCCTTTTTTCGGGATTTCGTTCTGGCGAACGTTATTGAAGCGGTCAGAAAGAAGTTGCTTATAAGCTTCCATCATTTCCGTTGCGAGCTTCGCTTCAATCTCTCCTTTTGAAAGAAGATAATCGATATAAAGCTCTCTTGGGTTTTTGTGTTTTGTGATCAGACCATACAAGTGCGGTTGAGTGTATCTTGGCTCATCCCCCTCGTTGTGTCCGTATTTTCTGTAACAAACGATATCAACGAAAATATCTTCGTTGAATTTTTGTCTGAATTCTACTGCTAGCTCAATTGCATACACTACTGCTTCCGGATCATCTCCGTTAACCTGAATGATTGGCACTTCAATCGTCTTGGCGATTGAAACACAGTATTGAGAAGAACGAGCGTCTTCAATATCTGTCGTAAATCCGATTTGGTTGTTGATGACTAAATGGATTGATCCACCGACGTTGTAAGCTTTAAGTTTACTCATCTGAACTGTTTCATAAACAATCCCCTGTCCTGCCACCGCGGCGTCTCCGTGGATCTGGATTGGAATAACTTTGTTCATGTCACCGTTGTAGTGATTGTCTTGAAGAGCGCGGCAATATCCAACAACAATTGGATCTACAGTTTCAAGATGCGAGGGGTTTGGTAAAAGTTTTACAAAAACTTCTTTTCCGTTTGTCGCTTTCTTAATTGAAGTGAAACCTTTGTGGTATTTTACGTCTCCGGCCTGTCCAGATTTTTCTTCTTCTGATCCGCCTTCGAATTCAGTGAAGATGTATTCGTAAGTTTTTCCTACGATATTTGCCAGAACGTTCAGACGGCCTCTGTGGGCCATACCGATAACAAATTCCTGCGCTCCAAGTTCAGCAGACTTGTTGATGATAGCATCAAGAGCTGGAATCGTAGCTTCTCCACCTTCAAGTGAAAATCTTTTCTGACCAATGTATTTTGTCTGAAGAAAGTTTTCAAAAACGTTTGCTTCATTGAGTTTTTCTAAAATTCTTTTTTTCTTTTCAACAGGAAGATTGATTTTTTTTGCTGTAGATTCAATTTTCTCTCTCATGAAACGTCTAACATCAGTGTTGTTAGAGTGCATGTACTGGAAACCAATTTTCCCACAGTAAATTTCTTTCATGTGATCAAGGATCTGATCAAGTGTTGCCGGACCGATTCCCAGGAATTCTCCACACTGAAATACTGTTTTTCTATCGGCGTCTGATAATCCGTATTCTTCAAGTGAGATTCTTGCTTTTCTATCTCTTCTTGGACGAATCGGGTTCGTGTCTGCAAGAAGGTGTCCTCTTGTTCTAAAAGATTGAATCAATCTAAAGACATTAAATTCCGCGCGAAGTTTTTGATCGCTAATACCTTCACCAGATGTTCCAGAAGTTCCAAAGCCTGCGCCTTGAAATTCGAAACCTTGAAAAAATCTCTGCCATGATTCATCGACAGATTCAGGATTAGTTCTGTAAGTGTCGTACAGCGAATCGATGAAAGAGATGTCTGAACTCGAGAGATGTGAAAAGTCGAAAATTTTTGACATGATAGAAGCCTATGAAAAGTAAAACGTGAGACGTTTTACTCAGTTAAAAATTGGTACCCCTAATATAGCTCTAAGATACCAAAATTTTAAGCTTTATTTCATAGGCGGAAGATTTGTCTCGGTTATCTTCTTGGGCCTATTGGTGGCAGCACTTTTTTGCCTTTTTCCCTGAGCCACATGGACAAGGATCATTGCGCCCAACCTTAGGTGCGTCTCTTCTCACAGTGTTATTTCTCATTACACCATCGACAAAGAACCACTCTCCATCCACTTTTTCAAAAGTGCTTAGTTCATGGTGGGTTTGCGTAGCTCCATTGAAAACAAAACGGCATTTAAACTCAACTTTTCCTGTTGAATCCTTCTCTTTTCCGGCCTCAGTTCCAAGAATCTCTAAACCTAACCACTCAGAGTTTAGGGCCCAAGACTTCACTCCTTCCATGTCCAGTTCTTTACGTGTTGAAGCATGGTGAGTTCTCTCCACATGGTCTAGTTCCCCAACTGCAAATGCTGAATAGCGTGATCTCATCAGCTTTTCGGCCGTAGGGGCCTTTTTAGCTCCCTTAATGAATGGTTCGCAACAGTTGTTGTAGTTTTCAGATGATCCGCACGGACAAGCTTGCATAGTCATAACCCCTAATTAAAACCTAAATAATAAATCTGTAAAATAAGTGCTTTCATCATCGAAATGCACTTTGCTTTCTAAAAGACGGCTGGAAATAAAAGTGAAATGAGGACGAATCATCTTGAGGTATTTCTCCCTCGTGCGATGAATGGCATACTCATCTTTAAACTCTAAATCTGCTACCTGTCTTTTGAGTTCTAGATTAGTCGGAACTGAAAAATAAAGATAGCGAATTCTTTTTGCCATGATTGGCAAAATAAATTCAATTTCCTCGTCTGATAAATACTGAAACACTGATGTACAAAGACCAAGATCGTAGGTTTTATCTTTCTTTAAATCTTTCTTCGCCCACGTTACCAGATCGATATTCTCGAGTGTAAGTTTGGTCGATTCAGTCGGACTTAATTTCTTTTTAGAGGTGACATCAAAGGCGTGTTTTGATGGTTCAATCCCATAAGCACGATACGGTTTAAATGTCTTAAGAACTTCTTTAAAAAGAATCCCCAAACCAAAACCTAAATCCACAACGCTGCTGATGTCGACATACTCAAGGCCAAAAATCGCTTTCATATATTCAGCGTGTTCTTTAGCGTTGACGATATTATCCATCTCTTCCGGTTCAGCATAATTGACGTCCCAATACTCTTTGGAAAATCCTTTAGCTCCTAATTTGTCCTGATCTTTTTTCGACTCTTTTGACATTTAGGCCAACTTCGTCACGGCCGCATACACAGCAGTTAAAACCGCAAGGCCGCCTAGGACTGCAAAAAGCGCTCTGCCTTGTTTTACTCTAAAGAGCATGATGACTGAAAAGCTAAAGACTGCCCAAGCTGCCATTTTAACCCAAATCCACTGGGGAAATGGCTCTCCATGCCTGAAGCCAAGTCTGGCAATCAACCCCATTCCCGCGACAAAAACCAGGAAAGTTAAAAGACCGACTGTGATCTTGAATGATTTTTTCGCAATCCACTTCCCTTCGGCCAGGATTGCACCAACAGTTCCTAGAACCATTAGTAATGTAAAGATATGCAGGATCTTATAGGTTTCATAAGTGATCATGAAAGGCTCCTTAATTAAACTTGAGTGTGTGAGTGCAGTATATCTTTTGCCTTTAAGATTATCAAATTCAAGATATAATGAATTCATGCAAACCTGGACGTCACGCACATATAAAAAAGAAGATAAAATTTATCGAGGCGCTTTTAATTTTTATCGCAACGAAAACATTTATGCAGAAGAAAGTTTCGACGTCTACCGCGATAAAAAAGACCAGAGTTACCACTACATTTCAGAGGCCGTTGTAAAGGTCACAACTGGTGAGATTTTAAACATTCACGTTGAGTATATCGTCAACAAAGAATACATCCCAACCTACGTTTTGATCGAGAAAGTTATGGGGAAAGAAACGTCGCGGGAAACCTTCGAATACAACTCGAAACGCAACCATTTGGCCTATAAATTCTCCAGTTCAAAGCACGAAGACCACAGCGCCGAGATCGCCACGGCCCCCAAATACCACATTGCCACGCCGACAGCGGCCAGTTCAATGCTCTTTATGCGTTCAAAAAAATTCGATGCCAGCGGGAAAAACTCATTCAACATTTTGGTGGGTTTTAATCAATGGGAATATAAAGAAGCGCCGGTTTTTAAGAACGTGATCCTTGAGCGCGCTAACCTGACGACTGAAAAAATGAACATCGACGGACAAAATGTCCAGGCCACTCAGTACCGTATGTACGACGAAGGAACTGATTTTAAGAACGTGAAGGAACCTCAGCACGTGAAGATCTTTTTAAGTCAGCACGGTGGGATTCCCTATTTAGTTCGAACAGAAGATGGAACGAAAATTCAGATTAAGTACTTAAACGATCTGACTGAGAAAGAGTAGTTCGAGCTACAATTGCGTCTCTGATCCTTTACCTAAAATAAACTCTTCAATCTCTTTTGTCGCCTCCGCCATCGTCGCCCTTTCCAGCGAATAAGGCTCCATCAATTTAACCAGCTTCTCCATGGTTTTTCCTTTCCATGTCTTCACGCGGTTATCGACAATAATCACTCCTCCAAAATCCTGTTCTGTACGAAGAAGTCTTCCCAGTTTTTGGTGAAGCGAGCGCGTGCGGTGAGCGAGGTAATAGTCAGTGAATTCATTTCCTAAATTTGCTTCATAAAAATCGCGCCTTTCATTAATAACTAAATCCATGCGCAAATCAGGAACTTTATCGATGAAGATGAATTGCAGGGCATCTCCAGGAATGTCGATCCCTTCTCCAAACGATTCCATCCCCAGAAGAATCCCTGAGCCCGAGCGCTTAAAGTCTTCAACGACACTAGTTCCCATTCCCTGAATAAAGAGCGGTATCTGCCCTTCAAACTCCTTTAAAAGGATTTCGCGGGCCACTTCAAAGCGCGACTTCGCTGAAAACAACAGCAACGTTCGTCCACCTAATTTTTGGATCAGCGGTTTAATATGTTTCAAGTGATGTTCGACAAAGTTCGCCTGATATAAAGACGGCCCATCATCGCATAAAAAGACTTTAGTGTTTTTCTTATAATCAAAAGTAAATGGCAGATACGTTCCGGCCTTAAAACGTCTTTCAGGTTCAAGGTAAGAGTATCCTGTCGCCCATTCAATCCCACGGGCCCCTGTATCCCCTGTTCCATTGGCCAGAGTGGCCGATGTGAAAATGACTGAGGCCGAAGTCTTTAGTAGGTTATCACTCACGATTCTTCCCACATCAATTGGGGAAGATGAGAATAAATAGCCATCAGACTCTATGTACTTCATCGAACGGCAGTAGTTCGGCGTATCTTTTAAAAGACTATCAAAAGTTAAAACATAATCGGAAAGCTGCGAGAAGAAAGACTCAAAACGAGTAAAGGCGATAATTTCGTTTTCACTCTTTAAGTTTTTAACATCAAAGCGCCCGCTGTATGGCAGGAAATGCGCTAAGTATGTTTGCAGAATAAAATGCACACTCTCCAGCGAGTTTAAAATTCCTTGAGCGATCGACTCCTTGTGAGTCTCGCGATTGATCATTGGAAGCTCATTCCAAAAGAGCTCAGTGTATTTAGGCATACGCTTAAAATAGAGCGAGACTTTCTCACCCAATGGAGCCAAGTGATCCATCAGCATCTGGTGAGCTTTTAATGTTTCTTCACGCAGGTTTTTAATCACGTCACTCGACTCTCCCGGCTCAGTTTCATTTTGAGCAAGAAGATAAAAAAGTGACCCTACCCCTTGAAGGTGCTGAAGATTACCGACAAAAATTTCAAAGCTCTTCTGGTCAATCTCGAGCGAGAAGGCCTTTGTCGCCTCTTCTTCAATTTTATGGGCCTCGTCCACCACAATGTGCATAGGTCGTGGCATCCCTTTTGGCCATGAGAACATGAGCGAGTGGTTTCCGATAATAATGTTGGCCTCGCGGGCCTCGCGAAGTCCGGTGATATAACTGCAGTTATTTTTAAACGGACAGTTGTTTCCAGAACAACTTCTAAAGTCTACGGCGATTTCGCGCTCGCGCTTCATTAGTGGCTCAATTTTTCTCTTTAAGACGTAAGGAAGATCATCCCTTAGAAGTTTCTCATGTGAACGCGAACGGGCGTTGTGGAAAAACACAGTTTCAAAATAAAGCGAGGTAAACGCATCATTGAAGTCCTGAGAATAACCAAGAAGCGTATTTTCACTCTCTTCCTGACGGAAAAGCGACTCACACAAATGGTTATTTGATCCCACCAAAAGTTTAATTTTCACTTCGTCTTCAGAAAGCCCTAAAAACTCTCTCACCTGAGGCACGTCTTTATCGAAAGCCTGGTGCTGAAGTGTTTTAGTTCCAGTAGCGACCAGAACCGGCTTCTTTTCTTCCATTGAAAATAAAACAGAAGGAATAAGGTAACCAAAGGTCTTCCCGGTTCCGGTTGGCGCTTGAATCAAGCTATGAATGTTGTTTTTTAGCGATTGCCCTGCCTTTAAAGCAAGGTCGATCTGCGCCTGGCGCTTTTTATACAGAGGAAAAAGTGCCTTGATTTTCTCTTCGTCGTTAAAAATCCCTTTGATATTGGCCCCGCTAAATTCCAGCGGGAAATTTTTTGTCACAGGTTTTGGTTTGGCAATTTCCGGAAAACGTCTTGCCCAGATCTTCTCTTTTGCAATCTGCGTATGCGCATCCAAATCAAAATCGATCTGGCGAGAAATCTCATGAAGCTCATCATCACTTAAGTGTAAAAACTGCATTAACCAGAATTCGTCCGCTAAGATTTTTTTCTCTAAAATTTGCAGCTTTAAAAACTGATAAAGCGCTTTATCTAAACGAGTCAGTTTCGTCGCAATTAAAACAACTTTTAATAAATCCAATGAATCTTCGAAACCACGGTGAGTCTCTGTCTCCGCAATTTTCCAGTCCTGGATAAAATGTTCTAATTTAAGTGAAGAGTATTCAGGAAATAAAAGGCCCAGGAATAAAAGCGTGTCACAGTACTCTTCGCGGGTGCTGCCATCGTCAATTTTATCAAATGATCTTTTTAAAAAGCCTTGTTCAAAGTCGGCATTGTGAGCAATCAACTTGCGCCCGTATAATTCCTGCAGGTCTTTTTCAACCTCTCTCCAGGTCGGGGCCTTAGAAAGCATCTTATCGGTGATACCAGTAAGTTTTTGGATAAAAGACGACAGCTCCCCTGGAAACTGAACCAGACTGGAGAATTTTCTCACGAGTTTAGTGCCTTCAAATTCCAGAAAGCCCAGGTCGATAACCTGATCGTAACTAGGGTCCGCGCCCGACGTTTCAACGTCAATTACGGCCCACTTTCCAAGTCTATGGGATGTGTCGTTTTCCATTAATGTCCTGATTGATGTGCTCATTAGCACTAATTTTCCTAACTTTAATACGTTCCAAACGAAAAGTAATTCATTTACGCGCCATGAAATATTTGAAGAAACGTACTAAATCCATTATTGTGGGCACTCAATCACTAAGGAACATTCATGAGCAGTGCAGTTGTATTTCAAATCCAATCAATTCTTATTTATTCGATGATGGTTTTTGGTATCCTAAAAAGAAAGAACAGGAAAATTCACGTTCCTACAATGACAGCTGTCCTGATTTGGGATGTTATTTTAATTCTGCAAATTGAACTTTCTCGCGGGGCCGTGGAAAAGGCGTCTAAAGCGATCGTAAATCCTATGCTCTTAAACATTCACGTGAGTTTTGCCGTTCTTTCAGTTGTGTTCTATATTTTACTAGTTATCACTGGAAGAAAACTTCTCGCAGGCGAAAACCAAATCAGAGGACGCCACCGCCTTTTTGGCTGGACGGCCTTCGCTCTTAGAACTTTAACTCTTATCACTAGCTTTTTTGCAGTGGCACCAAAGTAGGAATTTATGGCATTTGAAAACGTAAAAAGTATTATCAAAACTGGTCTTCCTGACGCTCACGTTGAAGTTCTCGACATGACAGGAACAGCTGACCATTTAGACATCGTGATTATCAGTGACTCTTTCAAAGGGAAGATGCTGATTCAACAGCACCAGATGGTCATGGACTTATTAAAAGAAAGTTTAAAGGCGGACATTCACGCCGTTCAATTAAAGACAATGGATTATGCCACAGCTGAAAAACGCGGCATTAAGCTATAATCAATCTTAGGAGATATATATGAGTAACCCATTTGAAGTTGTCCAAGGTCTGGCGATCGAAGAAACAGACAAAAGTTTAGACATCAACACACGTATTAAAAACCTTATTTCAGCAAGCCCGATTTTCCTTTTCATGAAAGGGACACCGGATATGCCACAGTGTGGATTCTCTGCTAACGTTATCAGAATTCTTAATCACTACCATGTAGGATACAAGACATTTAACATTCTTTCAGACATGGATATCAGAGAAGGCGTAAAGCAATTCTCTAACTGGCCGACTTACCCACAACTTTACGTTAAAGGGCAACTGGTTGGCGGAAACGATATCATCACTGAGCTTATGCAAAATGGTGAACTAGAAGACATCTTAAAAGTTAACTAAAAATAAAAAGGCCCTCGAAAGAGGGCCTTTTTTTTAGGCTTCAATTAAATCTTGTTCTATTTCTTTGATCAATTCATCCAGGTCAAACGGCTTCGAAAAAAACTTCTTCGCTCCTGCTCTCACTGCATCTTCTGTCGATACATCTGCTTGTCCTGAAACGAAAAAGAAAACAGGTTTGTTGTTCATCTTATTGACGTGCGAAAGCACGGCCATCCCGTTACCGTTAGGCATTTTATAATCAGAAACGACAATATCAACGTGTTGAGCATCAAGGATTTTAATGGCATCGTTTCCACATACAGCAGTTACCGTTTGGTAGCCACAGTAGCGAAACTCTTCTTCCATTAATTCTAAAATATCTGGTTCATCATCAACGATGAGGACCATTAAGTTCTTTCTATCGACCATTAAACTATTATAGTCGAAAAGAGCGCGTCAAATCTTAATTTTTTCTCGTTTTTTGTATAAATAAAATAAAAGTGTTGCAAAAAGCGAAGAAAGTAAGATCAGGCTTATATTATTAAAAATAAAATAAAGCGTGTAGGCCATTCCTCTGATCATGGCGCGTAATGTCTCATGCTTATAGATTAGTAAGGCGTACTTAGGGGCCGTATCATAATAAAAGCTTATGAAGGCCTTCCCTAAATAAGACTTCGCGAGAACCGCATCTCTGAAATGTCTAAAGTAAGAAATTACGTAATGGTCTTCTCCGAACCCTGCTGTTAGTAAGAAGCAGCCTTCTTTTTTAAGTAGTTCCTGAATCTCAAGCGGAGTCTCACTGCCCGCAGGAGACACTACTGTTGCGATGTTATAAAGATTCACCATCACCACAGAGAGAAAGGTCTCTACTCCGTTTTCCAGATTAGTGACAGTCAATTGACCTGAGGTTGAATAAGGATACTCCGTAGAAGTTAAACTCCCACCAGCATTCAAGGCCGTCACAATAGGCTCATCATCAATCGCTGATCCAGGGTTAGTGCTTCCAAAACTAATAACACGAACCGCTTTAGGGTTTGTGATCCCCGCACTTCCACTGTACTCAAGAATAAGTCTCTTATCCCCTGGTCTGGTTTTAGTAATATCCAGAGTCACCTGATTTTTTGTATAGACCTTATTGCTCATATTGAGTTGAAAATAAATACCGTTATTATAACCTGCTGCTGAAGGCGTAATAGTCGTCCCCACTGGCAGAGACGTCGGAACAGTATCGTTTAAGAAAAAGTAAGCTGTGAACGTTTTTTCAGTTCCAGAGGTTGAAGTAAAAGAAGAGCAATCGACTCCTGATTGATCACAAAATTCTTTAACCGAAACCGGGAATGTAACATCCAGGTTTGTCGTTCCGTTATAAGTGCTAGAAGAAAAAGTGACGATCTTATAATTGTTAGAGTTGTCTTTAAGTGCAACGTAAATATAAAAAGGATTTGTTACTGTTAAAGCATTTACATAGAGAGGAAAATTGATCTTTTGACTAGTGCTGGTCACATCAAAAAGTGTTCCAGCATTTTTATCGATAAAATACTTGGCTTCATCAGCTGCACCTGCCAAAGGTCCATCCATCGGCACATAAACTTTTGCCGGAGAGGCTTCTGCAGTCCCGTCACCGCTTGGCTCAGCTGAATTGATGACAAATGCTGATCCAGTCGTTTGGCCGGTCACAACTAGTTCATTATTTGTATTTAACCTGATTGTGGTTGCAGCTCCGGCAAAAAGCTGGGCCGACCAAATCAAAAGAAGTGATGAAAGGATGTGTTTTCTCATTGAAAAATTATCCCCTTATTAGAAGTGCATCGTCAACGAAGTAGTCGAAAAAATGCTTTGATTTCTTCCAATAAATTCTATAGGTTCTCTCTCATGGAAGATTTTTTAGTCAACATTAACGGCACTCTTTTAAAAGGCCCTGAAGCCAAGATCTCCGTCTTTGACCGAGGCTTTCTCTACGGCGACTCAGTCTACGAGGCCACTCGCACTTTTAATAAAAGGCCCTTTAGAATTGACCAACACATCGACCGCCTGTTTTTATCAGCTGAAAAAATCTCACTGGAACCCACTTACTCCAAAGAAGTTATTCTGAGCGAAGTCTTAAAAACCATCGAGGCTGCACCTTTTAAAGACGCTACAATCAGGATTGTTCTGACCCGCGGAACTAACAGCGATCTCGGGCTAGACCCCGCACTCTCAGGCCCTAACAACCTAGTAGTCTTCACTAAAGAAATTAAGCCAAACCCCGCTTGGTGGATTACTGACGGAGTCAGCATGATCTTTTTCCAAAAAAAGATTGAGGCCTCAGGCTCACTACCAAAAACCGGAAATTATCAAGAAAACATCCTCGCCAACCGCGAGGCGACATCACGAGGAGCTTACGACTCCTTTATGATCAATACACATGGCCATGTCACCGAGGGCACTACAAGTAATGCCTGGGTCATTAAAAACAATATTCTCTTTACTCCGCCGCTGGCCGACGGAGTCCTGGACGGGTTAACCCGCAAGGCCCTATTGGAAATGGCAAAGCGTCAAATGCTCCCCCTCCCTCTAGTGGAAAAAAGTTTAACTAAAGACGACTTCTTGAGTGCAGATGAATGCTTTATTACCAGCACAACGCGAAACGTCGTGCCAGTTACCAAGATCGAGTCACACCTGATTGGAAATGGAAAACCAGGTGCATTAACTCTGAAGCTCCTTGAGCTTTACCTCGAGTTTGTAAAGTAGTTGCGTTTTTAAAATTGACATGACTTAAAGGAACCTGTATTACTTACGGACGTAATTTTATTAAAATCACAACGAACTAATTGTTGAAGTTGTTAAAAAGCTAATTATTTAGGGGCAGTTCATGGCAAGAAGTACTACAGGAAAAAGCCGTTTCAAAATCCAAAGATCACTAGGAATTGAACTTCCAGGACTTGGAAAAGCAGGCGCTTTAGAAAGAAGACCTTATGGTCCAGGTCAACACGGAAACAAGAGAAAGAAAATCTCTGACTTCGCTGTTCGTCAAAAAGAAAAACAAAAACTTAGATACCACTACGGACTAAGAGAAGGTCAATTAGTTAACTACGTAAAGAAAGCTAAAAAAGACAAATCTCGTGCGTGGATGGATTCACTTCTAATCACTCTTGAAAGCCGTCTTTCAAACGTAATCTTCAGACTTAACTGGGCACCGTCAATGCTTGCAGCAAACCAAATGGTTTCTCACGGACACGTTGTAGTTAACGGAAAGAAGATCAACGTTCCAGGATACACAATTAAAAAAGGTGACGTTATCACTCTTACAGACAGAGGATACGCTTCTCTTAACTTCACACAAGCTCAGGCAACTCCAAGACTTCCGTCTGTTCCAGCTTGTTACTCAGTAGACGCGAAAACTGCGAAGGTTGTTGACCTTCCACTTCCAAGCGACATTCCATTCGAATACGCTGGTCAGTTAGTAACGGAATTCTACTGGAAAGTTAAACCATAGTTTTTATTGGTTTTATTCCATGAAATACAAAAAAGCCTCCGGAAACGGAGGCTTTTTTTTTGCCTTTCCTTAAACCTGGCAACAGGGCGTATCCCAACCCATTCAGTCAGATACTAAAATTCTCATACCGATGCCCTATTCTTCCGAAAAGCCCGAAGGATTTGTTTAACTTTAGGGATGGTTATGAAACAACTGACGTCACTTCTTGTTCTTATCACACTTTTGATTGCTGGATGCTCAACTCCTTCGTGGAATACACACTCACAAAGATCAATCGCCAGTGAACATCTTTCGAAGTTTGATGGAAAAGAACCAATTGCTAAGGGCGTATTGGAACTTTTAAACGAAGAGCAGAATCTGCATAACAAAGATTTGTGGGGGGCCAATGCCTTCGCTTCAAATATTGCTCCCGAATACATTCCTGAAAACAATCCGAAGTTTCCACTTCCCTACTATTTAGTTCCGGCCGAAGATGCAAAGTTTCTTCAAGCGGACTCTCTGGATAAACGTGTTTCAAAACAGCTGATGATGATGGTTGATGGAAAAAAATATTTTAAACTTTTTGTTCACCCGGAATCAGAAGCTCACTATGAATTTATGAGAGGAACTTATAAATATGTTTCTCAGGATGAAACTGAATTTACAGCTTCACCGACATCGAGTTACCGCTCGCTTGTTGTGTGGGATCACAGTGATTTAAAAAACAAACCTTTTATCGCCAAAGTAAGTCTTGATAAAAACGTTATTGGAAGTATCGACCGTCTGGTAAGTGAAAATGAAGTTGAGCGCTCAGTGGCCAACCAAAAGGTGTTCGACCGCATTGGTTTAGAAAAACTCAATGAGATGAATGTAAAAGTTTTCCCGGAAAGTGCTGGTCTAGTTATGGGCAAAGAGCTCCCAGGTGCTCCTGAAAAACTAGGAGGCCAGCTCATCCGTGAAATCCCGGATGAAGTAGTGAACTCAAAGACCAAATGGCTTTCTTTTTCTGCGTTAATGAGCCCGAATAAAAAACCAAAACCATTAATCATGGATGTTATCAAGGCCAGTGGAATGGATTCATTCACCTTCTTTGAAGAGTACATGATTAAGAGCTATATGAAGATGTTTGAAAATCTTTCTCTAAAATCGGGAATGAATTTTGAGCCTCACTCACAAAACTTATGTTTTGAAACAACGATGGATTTAAAACCAACTGGTAAATGGGTTGTGCGCGACTTCGGTGGCGTCTGGCCGGATGTCTTTACGATGGCCAAAAATAATGGCCCGGTTGATGTTTACATGGAAAACACAAACGTAAAAAAATATAAACTCCGCGGTGGACGCTCTAACTACATCAGCAGTTACGTTTTCTTCTATAAGAGACAGGTCTTCGATATGATGCTTTCTCAAGTGGCCATGTACGATGAAACGATGACACAAAAGAAAATGGCACAGCTTAAGGCGATGATTGATACTGCTTTTATCAAGCAGATCAACTCTTACCTGGGACTGAATTTAAAAACTGTTCCCAACATGAACGACTATAAAGTGATTGAAGAACTGGTGATCAATGAAACCAGAATGCCCGAAGAGATGCCTAAGAAACCACTTGCTGAATCAGCTAATTTAAAAGAGTTCATCCTGAAGAAACAGGAAAATGAAGAATGGATCAGCATGGCCAAAGTTAAAGGTAAAACTGAGTTTTTCCTGACTGACCACGGGGTTTATGAAGTGCAAAAAGGTAAAGTCGTTGGCATGGCCTTCTTTAATGCCCAGGAAAAAGAGGAGTACAAAAAAGGCACAGGTTTTGTGCTGAAACTTAGTACCCAAATCCCGGTGAAACCATTAAACTGCTGGGGTCTATTAAAGACCTTTTTCTAGAGGACATTATGCTCAACTACCGCTTTCTAAATAACGGCAAGCCAGTGCTGGTGATGCTTCATGGGCTACTGAGTTCACTGGATACATTTATCCCTCTGATCCCTACACTCTCTGAGCATTTTTCTGTCTTATTAGTTGATCAGCGCGGGCACGGAGCTTCAAAACCAGAAGGCCACGACTATACCGCTGATGCCATGGCACGCGACTTAAAAGGGCTTCTAGATCATTTAGGAATTAAAAAAATCACTCTCCTTGGTCACTCAATGGGTGGCAGAACTTCACTGATGTTTGGAAAACTCTATCCTGAGATGGTTGAAAAAATGATCATTGAAGATATGGGGATTCATCAAAGGCAGCCTCGCTCTCCAGAGCACGATCAGGAAAAAACTGAAATCGCCAAAAAAGCAGAAGTTGAAAGTCTTCTCTTTGACAACAAAGACGATATCTTCACAATCATCTCTCCCCTTTACTCGTACGCCGCTGATTTGATGAAAACAAAAGTAGTGGAAAGAGACGGCAAGTATGAGCTTAAATTCTGGCCTCACGTTTCTGTTCTTTATGGTTACCAGGGAAATTACTCTGATCTCACCTCTGCTTTAACACAGACAATCTTCCCGGTGCTTTTTATCAATGCAGATCCGGCAGTTGGCTCTGCTCTTACTCCGACTTGTATTGAGCACATTAAGACTCACATCCCACGTGCACAGATGTATGAAATCCCAAAGTCTTGGCATAACATTCACAAAACTCACCCAAAAGAGTTTTGCGAAGTCGTTATTAAATTCCATAAAGGTGAAAAGATTTAATCTTGTCTTGCGCGGATCTTGCTTGAAGAAAGACTTCTATACGGATGATCTGGAAGAATAATAATTTCCAGTTTTGGATTTATGGCCTTCACTTTTTCAATCTGAGGTCCGTAGTCGTTTGTCTCAAAATCTCTTGGGGCCACATAAATTTTAGTCAAAGCATTGAGTAATACTTCTGGTTCATGCCACTTGAGAATGTTCATAAAGGAGTCGTCCCCCATCAGGAAATTCTTTTGTGCGATCTTAACTTTAGGCAGCCAGTTTGATGTCGGATTTGGTTTATTACGCCCGAAAAATCCAGGGTAAACAGAGTATGGCGTGTCTTTTAAAGTCAGGCATAGGTGCATGAAATCATCGTAAGGATTCATCTTTTCTTTGAGTTCTTTGTGGGGATTGCAATCAGGCACGATCACGATGTTTTCTTCCGGACAAAGCTCTAAACAGGCCATGTGCCCCGGATGAAAAGGAAAAAAGCTTCCACCAAAAAAAGTCACACTGTCTTTGATTTCATGTTTAAGGATGTCTTTTTTAATGTGCCCTTTAGGAGTTGAAGAAAGCACCGGCATGAACTTAAAGAAGTCTCCAAGCGAGATCAGAAGATTAAGCTGATCAAGTTGTGAGAGATCATCTAATTTATAAATATCACACCACTCATCATGGTGTTCTCCACCCAAGTGAGCGCTGTCTAATTTAACTTCCAGTGAGTTTCTAAACTCAAGTGGGTAAAGGAGCTGCATTACCTAAAATCCTTATTCGAAATCACGGTCCATCACCGTCTTTCTGCCTTCCATGCGCGCCTTTTGGACCGCACGGTCCGTGTGCCTTCTCACGATACTTGAGAGAGCTTCCATCACATTGGCAGACGTGTTCATGTCGTACTTGTCTTTAATATATTGTTTAAGCTTGGAAGCGACAATGAGAATATCTTCTTCGTTAGCGGCCCCAACTACTTCTGCTCCACTTGCAGTTGCCGGTTTATTTGAAACGATCACTCTTCTTGGAGCTGAATCATCACTTGCTGGATTATAGTCTTCTTTTCTTGGGGAGCGGTTTTCTTCTGCCCACGAACTCTTGTGATTCATCACCGGATTATGTAGGTTCCAGCAGTCTACTGAGCAAAAAACCAGCTTGCGGCAAGTGCTGACGTTGCAGGCCTGGTAAATGGTATTAAAGCCGATTTCTTTCTTGCAACTTCCGCATTTTCTCCAATAGGTCAATTCCGACACTTTTAAGCTCCTTCTCGAATCAATTTCGTGTTAAACTGATTTTAACATGAATTTTGAAACCGAATATAAAAACATCCGCTTTTTGATTTCACTCGAGCAAGAGAACTACACCGACGTCTCTCTTCTCATGGGTGATAAATTTAATCGACTTCCCAATCAGACAATGATCGAGATTAAAAAAGGCCAGCTCGCCCCTTACAATCTGGTCATTACTTCAATTCAGGATGATGAGGAGTACACTCACTACCTGAGCGGGATCCTACTGACGAGTAATAAAGAAGAACTTTTGGAAGAGCTTGGTTCATATCTTGAACAAGAACATATACTGGATGACATTGTGGCCAAGAGAGTGCGCTACGCTGTCTCACCCGGTCCCATCTGGAAGCAATAACAAAGCACAAATAAAAAAGGCCTCTTTCGAGGCCTTTTCTTTTATTAAAACTATCTACACTGAGTAGAGCTTAATACGATTCTTTCAACCCAAGTTACGTCCCCTTGGAAAGTTGCTGCTTCATCATTTGTGTTAGCAGCTGAGATCGTAAGAGAGACATCTTTGTCTGTTTTTCTGTCGTAGTACTGGATCCATCTTGTTCCAAATCTTGTTTGGTACTGGATTGAACAGTTAACACCACCGTTTGGTACAGGGTAACAAACTTGAACTGGCTCTTGGTATTGGCAAGATTCAGTTGTTTGTCTTCTTTCAGAATCAGTTACAGTTGTTGCAACAGTTCCTTTTAGGTCAACTGGCTGTCCAACTGTATTTGAGTTGTAAGCAAATGATCCGTTTGACGGGATTGATCCATCTGGAATGTTGAACTCATATTTTTCATCGCTGTCGTTGTTTAAACGAAGAGTGATTTTCTTTTTAGTGTTAGCTTTAATGTCTGCAGAGTATGTCCCAACTCTTAGCGTTCTTAAAACACCTTTTGTTGTTTTAATTTTTACGTCTTTGTTAACGTTAAGTTGTCCTTCGATCTTTTCACAGCCAGCAAATAAAAGCGCAGCCGCGACTAATGGTAATAATGTTTTCATGTGGAATTCTCCTGAGTGGTAAAAAATTCAATACCTTGAACTTATCGCGCCTTGGGTGATTGGGCAAATTCCTGGTAAAGATGTAAGGTTTTAAATAAAAGTCCTGTGTTAATTCATAAAAAACGGTGACATTCTGGCCCCGGCTCACCTCTAAACCCCAGTAAGTATGCGAACCTATAGAATTTACAAGCTTGGTTGAAACGAATGGTCATCGAGGCTATACCCCTCATACATATTTTTTGGGGAATCCACACATTCATCATGAGGGGCTACTATATGAAATTATCTAAAAAACTAACAAGCGTGGCGCTTTTAGCTATGTCGGCATCATCAGTTATGGCCAGTGAAGCCACTGATAAAGACTTCGCTCAGCTTTTGGCCAAGTACAAACTAGACGCAAAAGAGCAGTCGTATTGTTACACAGATGAAAACGGAAAACTTCAAGGCTCAAACGTAGACACAAAGGTACGTTTAGCTTCAGTTACAAAATTAATTACAACTCTTTGGGCGGTTGAAGAAAAAGGTCCAAACTACCGTTACGATACAAAACTTTATATCAAAGGAAATAACCTGCACATTCAAGGGTCTTTCGATCCTTTCATGAGCAACGAAAAAATGCTTTTCCTTATCTCTCAGTTAAACACTCTAGGGTACAAGCACTTTGATAAAATCACTTACGATAAAACGATTCAAATCTTCCCGAACGCTCAGGTTCACACGGACCCATACCCTCTTATTACAAGAGACTCTAACGGGAAGAACATTAAGCTTTATTTCAACACAGACTCTTGGTCAAAAGTGTTTAGAGCAGAATACGATCGTCTAGCTTCTCTAGCTAAAAAAGACCGTTTCTTAAAATCTGTTGATATGAGCGCAGACGCTGTTGAGTTCTCAGAGAAAAACCCTCTGGTAGAAGACATCAACAATGTTCCGGAAGATGTTAAAGTTTTAACTCTAACTTCTCCAGCTCTTTATAAATACCTTAAAGAAACAAACGTTAAGTCGAACAACTACTCTTCTCACACCATCTTCCTTGATCTTGGTGGAGCAGCTAAGTTTGAGAAATGGGTTGCAGATAAGTTCAGTATCACAACTGATAAGTTAAAACTGTGGAATGGAAATGGTCTTCCAACAGTTATTAACGGAAAAAGATACGACAACTACGCAACTTGTGCAGTCATGGCCGAGCTAATTGAAGCTCTAAAAGAGTCATCTGAAAGACAAGGAAAAGAAATTGAAGACGTGGTTGCAGTTCCAGGAAGTGACGCCGGTACATTTGCTAACCGTCTAAACTCAAGTGACCTAAAAAACACTTTCGTAGCGAAGACTGGTACGTTAATGCACACATCGACTCTTGCTGGGGCGATGAACACGCAAAAGGGATACAGCTTCTTTGGTATCTTCAACCAGACGACAGACATCACAAGCGCAAAACAAGTTCAAAACGCGATGGTAAAGTCTCTAATGGATGAAATGAGTGGTCCAAAAACATTTGGTTACCAGGTAGAAGGTTTCCACGCTTACGACAACAACGAAAATGTTAAGAACTTCAACATTATCGATGAAGAAGAAGCTACTGACTTCAGCTCTATCGAAGGATCTCTTCAGTAATATAAGTTAAAACAAAAAGGCCCGCAAAATGCGGGCCTTTTTTATTTCTACTGTTTTCTTTTTTCTCTGATAAATTCAATCACGGCCGGAAGAACCGAAATCACAATAATTGCAATCATCACGATCTTGAAGTTCTCTCTGACGAATGGAAGGTTCCCGAAGAAGTATCCCAATGGGATAAATGAGAACACCCATAAAACTGCTCCCACCACATTGTAAGTCATAAACTTCTTATAAGTCATTTCCCCGATCCCTGCCACAAAAGGAGCAAAGGTGCGGACGATAGGAATAAAACGCGCGATAATAATTGTTTTTGCCCCATACTTCTCATAAAAGGCCTGGGCCTTAAGCAAGTGGGCCTTGTTAAAAAATTTTGAGTCGTCTTTATAGAAAACTTTCGGGCCGATATACTTTCCAATGGTGTAGTTCACACTGTCTCCAATAATCGCCGCGGCCAGAAGTGACAGCGAGATCGTCCAGAAATCAAATGACCCACGGGCGGCAAAAGCACCGATCGCAAAAAGCAGTGAATCTCCCGGAAGAAAAGGAAGAACGACGACACCGGTTTCACAGAAAATAATCATAAAGAGAATTAAGTAAGTCCAGGCATGATACGTTTGGATCAAATAATCCAGGTGGACTTCAATGTGTAGAATGAAGTCGATGATGGCGTGAATGAATTCCATGAAGATTCCTGTTGGTTACGGTTTATACCAACAGCGAGGGCGTGCTCCAGGTCTGTTGGTATCATTACAATGACCAATTTTAGCATCAGTCTCTGAAGTTGCAACATTAGATCCAACAGTACATAAGGCCCCTTGATAAAGAGTATCAAAGCGGCATTGAGGTCTTGGGTAATTATTTGTGTTCGTGCCCTTCACGATGCGGTCGTCTGCGGCGTCGATACTTACAGGCGTTTTGGCATCTGGAAGATGATTTAAGAAATGTGCGAAGCTTAAACTTGCCAGCATAGTGCGGATACAAATCTTTAGCTCGCCCAGGTTTTTATAAACGAAGTTGCAATCCTTGATGACTTTCTCAGGAACGTTTTCGTTGATTGAAACATCTTCATTTTTTAATTCAGCATAATAGTTCTTTAGGCATTTTGAAGACGCCCAGTAATCGGCCTGTCCTTCAGCTGAAGGCCATCCATCATAAAGGAAAGTTCTCGGTGCTCCACCTAAATGGTGACCAAGTTCGTGGCAAACAACTAAGGCCAGAGAGTCTTTAGTCATTCCTTTGGCGCGGGCAATCCCACCGGCCACGTGAACAGTCCACGTGTCGACTTCGCGAGTGGCATAAGCGTTTACAGTGTCATCGTTCCAAGTCGCATTCATGACAAGTTGAAGGCCAGACTTTTCTAAAACCACTGGTGCATAAATTTTATGGAGAAGTCTCGTCACTGTATTAAAGTCATGCTCAGTCACACTTTCAAAGTCCTTCACACGCAGTGGAGGAATATGCAGATCGTTCTCAGGGACGACATTGGCCGCCATCGAAGGGCCTGAAAAGAGTGAAAGAATAAGGGCGAAAGACCACAGTTTTTTCATGGGCCGGAGTGTACTCAAAAGACAGCAAAAAGACTAACCTTTTTAAATGAAACTTATATTGCAAAACGCATGGCGCAATAGATACGCTAGACCTATGAAAACTCAAAAAATGCGCCTCTCAGTTGCCCTACTGGCACTGATTCTTACATCGGCACAGGCCTTTGCCCACTGCCCATCAAGCTACAAAGAAGAAAAAGTCTGCTTTATGCTGGAAAAAAACCTGCTGTATATTTACGACCATAAATTAGAACACAACGGTCCCTACAAAGATTTTGAAAAGGCCGACCTGGTGGCACTTAAGTCACCAAAAGGGCAAAAACTGGATTTTAAAAAGGTGGCCCGCGGGATTTATAAAATTGAATCAGCTGAAACACTAAAGAACATCACGGTTGAAGTTTCTTTAGATAAAAAGAAAAACGATATTAAGGTTTATCACGAATAAACCCAGACCCAGGACCATGGATGGCCAGATATTTATTTGTTCTTCTTCTCCTTACTGCACTCTTCCCTACACTTTTATTCGCAGGAATTCCTGGGATTGAGATCAAAGGCGTTCTTGAGCGCGAACTCAAAACAACTTATCTGCAAAGCTTAGAACAAAAATTCGGTGAATGCGGTGACAATCCTGAGTCATGCTTGTCTCTGCAAAATGGTGAATACCAGGTTCTCAATCTTCCTAAAAAAGAAATGTGCTTTCCTTACACCACTTGTGGCTTCTACAAGTGCATGGAAAACAAATACCAATGCGACAGTGTCGGAGTGAATTACTTTACAGAGCTTGCTCACCCAACTTGCAGCGCTTACGTTAAAAACATCGAAGATAAAAAATTTACGAAGGCCGGAGTTGAATGGATTTACACAGTGATGGTGTGTCTGCAAAAAGGATTAGTCGATGAATGTGAAGTCAAAGGAAACTGTCCGACGTCAGGTAATTTAAAAGAGCGCAAAAAAACCTGTGATCACATCACAGAGTTCACTCTTTCTTATCATCCGGGCTGTTACATCAATAGCGGCGTAGGCGTTTGTAAATTACCTCTTCAAGACAAAACAAATATCTGGAAAACTGTCAGCCCTTATCTGACTGCGCGCGAGAGACAAGAAGCGTATAAAGTGATTTTCCATTGCTTGAATCCCATCAAAAAATAATTCTTTACACTTACAAAAAAATATTGTTTCATGGCCCAAACTTTTTCTCAAGGACCTGCTATGAAACACATCACACTACTTGCTTTAACTGTTCTATCAACTTCAGCTTTCGCTGGAAACCTTTGCTCTAAATACGAAAGCTACCCTCGCTACATGAAAGCGATCGCTGCTGTTGCATCAAACCAAAATAAAACTCTGGAAGTTTTTTGTTCTAATCCAAGAGTGCTGGATATCGAAGCTCAACCAAGCAGAATCATCACTCGCGAAGGAGAAGTTATTCCTCACGTTCGCGTTCAAGAGCACTTCGATTATGACAGCTGCCTGTACATGGTCAATGAAACAGACTACAGCATCTCTCAGTCTCGCTGTTACTCAGGAATGTAATTATAAAGTACCTCTTACTTTTAATTGTTCCATTCACTCTCTTTGCAAAAGAAATCGATACCGATATCTCTCACCCGTTTTATCTTTTAAAACCGGGTGAGATTAAACTTCATGCTGAAACACGCTACTTTATGGAAGAGCATGAATATGAAAAGGCCAGTACCGTTCAGGACCTTTTTGAATATGAACACTGGTATTATAAAATTGAAAATGCTTACGGCCTGTCTAACGGCAGACTCATCGGCGGCTCACTTTCTTTTATTTCTAACGGAAGACTTTCAAAAAACTATGCACCGACATTAAACATCCCAGACAGCAGAGTTTCTTATCAAGGATTTCATGCTTTTGAACTTTATTACGAAGAACACTTCAAAGCTGACAGTGATAAAAACAAACTGGCCTTAAGAATAAAAGTGAAAGGTTCTCCATTAAAAGGAAAAGAATCCAACAACACTTACTCCGGTAAAGATCTCTCTTTAGGTTTTCTGTACTCTCACCGCCACGAAGACTGGCGCTTCTATGGTGATATCCATGCCGATATCATCGGCAGAGAAAAAACCTGGAAACAAAATGGAGAAAAAGAAACAGTTAATGCCTATTCGCAATTCGGAACACTTTTAGGGACCCAATGGCTGCTGGGAAAATGGTTTGTTGAAGGCAATGCTCTTTTTTACCTTACAACCGATTACAATTCACATAGTGCCTCTTACACCAGACTCACTGACAAAGGATTTATTGTTGGTGGAAAGTTTGCTCTTGGATATTTTTTATCAGAGCGCTCTTTCATGACTCTTGAGCATGTGAGAAAAGGCTCCAACTTCAACGTCATTACTGAATCAACCAATGATGCCACCGAGTTTGAAATTGAAACTCAATACAGTAAGCTGGGGGTTTCATGGTTTTTCTAAAATGGCTTATTCCTATTTTACTTATGTACCAAGTTGCCTTCGCTGAAGAAGAAAGAACACTTCAATTTGAAGACAAATCTTATTTGAAAGATGTGGGTAGCGATTTAATCAGTCCACTAACCACTCCGGCAAAATGGATTCTTCTTGGGGGAACGATTACCACTGGGATGATGTACATTACGAGAAAAGACATCACCTATAGAAAAAGAGAAAGCTTTCGCGAGGCAAAGCCTTTGGGTAAACTAGGCTTTATCGGTGATTATGTCGGATACGGGCTTTTAAACCTAGGCTACAGTTCATACTATCTTTGGCAGGGAAAATTTCACGATGACCCCAAGGCCCTAGAGCGCGCTGAACATATGTTAAGAGCAACAACTTATACTGTCGCACTGACGACTGCTCTAAAATACACCATCAGTGAAAAGCGGCCCGGTTATCCGGATGACCACCATTCCTTTCCTTCAGGTCACTCTTCTGCATCTTTTGCTTTTGCCTCAGTTGTGGCCCTTCAACATGGTTGGTTCTGGGGAGGAGTTGCCCACGGGGCAGCGGCCTTCATCGCTATCAGTCGCGCCAACGATGACTTTCACTACCTTCACGATATCACCGCCGGTATGACTATCGGAGCTTCTTTTGCGTGGGGTGTATACTACAACCTACAAAAAGGGAATCCCTACTGGCTGACACTGGTTCCAGTACCTAAAGGCGCGGGCCTTGCCATGGGATTAGATTTCTAGATTTTTTTCATCTTATTAAAAAGCGGCATCTTCAGTTCTGTGGGTAGAACACCTGCATTGATATTAACTTGAATGCTGGCAAAAAGAAGACGTGGGGCCTTTAGAGTTTTATCGCGGGCCTCGCGGAAAGTTACATACTCTTCTCTTGATGTTTCTTTTCTCAATTGAGTATTGTGCATTTTTGACTGGCCAATAGTTGTCTCAAAACGAAGGTCTCTACCGTTTGGCTGATAATCATGACCTACAAACACAATTGTATCGTCTGGCAGAGAATAAAGATTTTCATGAACTGAGGTATATAAATCCTGTGCACTTCCATCAGGGAAATCGCATCTTCCAGTTCCCGAATCTTCAATAAAAAGAGCGTCACCAGTAAAAACCATATTATTAATATGAAAACTCATACATGCTGGCGTGTGACCAGGAGTAGGAATAGCGTGAATTTTAATTGATCCTGCAGAGAACTCTTCATGATTTTTAATTAACTTATCAAACTGTGAACCATTGGTTTTAAAATCATCTCCAAAATGAAAGACATCCTTAAAAGACTTCTGCACTTTTTGAATGTTTTCACTTATCGCAATTTTAATATGAGGAAAGTAATCTTTAAGCTCTTGTGAGCTCGACAAATGATCTGCGTGAGCGTGAGTCTCAAGACAATAATGAGGATTAAGTTTGTGCTCTCTAATAAAATCCAGGATCAATTTCAGACTGTTATTTTCAATCGCACCAGAGGCCGGGTCATAATCTAAAACAGGGTCAATAATCACTGCATCTTTGGTGTTATGATCATAGACGATATAAGTAAGAGTAAATGTGTCTTTATCAAAAAAGTGCTGAACGTTCATAATCCCTCATTAGGTTAAGAGCAAAATATTTTATTCAAAGACAAAATTAGCTTTTGTATTTTTTTATCAGAAATGCTGTACATTGAAAAGTTTCCCTCTTTACGCGACATAAGGAGACCTTCTTTTTGCAGACGGATAAGAAATTGCGAAGTCTGAGACTGAGATAAATCACTCTTTTGCATAATCTCTCCCACACTTTTTTCCCCATCCATTAAAAGACAAAGAATCAACAGTCTTTGTGGATGAGAAAGCGCCTTGAGTATGTCTGCCACCTCCACACTCTTTTGTTTTAAATCGACGTTTTTTTTCATATTAAAACCTTTTGTCCTATGGCCATAAAAGAATACAGAACGACTAGGGTAAAGACAACTCTTCGGCCTAATTCACTCCATTTAGCTGGTATTTTACCCATTATTTTTTTGACAACTAAAGACGCGAGCACTGTGCCGATAAAAAGAAAAAAAATATCTATTCCTCTGACTCCTCCACTTCCTTTTTTTAACAACTGCATTACAAACGAAGAAAGAGAGATCAGGAAAATGAGAAGCAAGCTGCTAGGGAGGGCCTCTTCATAGCTCAGGTGAAAAAAGTTGATCAAAAGAGGAATGATCAACACTCCTCCCCCAAGTCCTGTAAGCGTCGTCAAGGCCCCAAAAACGATACCTGAAAAAATAACCGGCCAAAACGTTTTAACTTCAACACCTGGTTTTGCAGAACTTTTCTTCTTCCATACACTCCAGAGTCCATAAAGACTGATAAGCCCCAGTAAAGAAGCCGTAACCAAGTCCCCGACATAAGGTTTAATTTGTAGGGCCATTGCCGTCCCTAAAAAACTGCTCGCAAAAAGTCCTGACACTATTTTATTATCGGCCTTTTGTCCGCCCCCGATATGGCCTCCAAGGTAATTAATCCCTGAAGCAATCATGACAACGATTAAAGAAAGGAAAGTGGCTTCATTTAAAGAGACATGAAGTCCGGTTAAAAAAAGAGGAATGGCAATCAATGCCCCGCCTGCCCCAGTCAGACCTAGAACCAACCCCGTCAATAAACCAATAAGTGTTAAAATCATGATGTTCTCCTGCCTTGACAATATTATTATATTATAATATCGTTATATTGTCAAAGGAGGTCTTATGTTGGCATTAATAGGTGGAATGATGATTGGGCTGGCCGCGGCCATGCTCTTACTGACCAATGGCCGGATAATGGGTGTAAGCGGAATCGTGGGCAACCTCATTTCCCCTTCTTCTTTAAAAGAGAAAAAATGGAGAATCATCTTTCTCTTAGGGCTCTTCACTGGCGCCTTTTTAGTCAGAGAGTTCTTGCCCTCTTCATTATCGTTTTCGACTTCTCTGAAATATTGGGACTACGCCTTAGCGGGTCTTCTCGTCGGTGTAGGGACAACGATGGGCAGTGGCTGTACTTCCGGTCACGGAGTCTGCGGGATCTCCCGCTTTAGTCCGCGCTCTATTATCGCAACTTGTACCTTTATTGCTTTTGGAGTCCTGGGATTTTTCCTCTCTAAAATTATTCATGGAGGTTTCTAATGAAGGCCTATCTTGCAGCTTTCCTGGCCGGCGCTCTCTTTGCCTTAGGTCTTGGGGTTTCAGGTATGACTCGTCCGGATATCGTCCAAGGTTTCTTAGATCCTTTTGGCAACTGGAATCCAAGTCTGATTGGGGTTATGGTCGGAGCTATTTTGGTTTTTTCCATTGCCTATCGCCTGATTACCAAACGACCTAAACCTTTATGGAGCGAAGCTTTTAGTCTGCCGACAAAAAAAGACATCGACTCCCGACTTATTCTTGGTGCTACCGTTTTTGGACTCGGCTGGGGATGGGCCGGAATTTGTCCAGGACCAGGACTGGTGTCGCTTGTTAGTGGCCATGGGGAATTTTTTATTTTTGTCGCGGCCATGCTTATTGGGATGCGACTGTATATGTGGATTGAAAAGAATTGGTTAAGTTAAGAGTATTGAGATGACGGGAGGATCTACTTAAGGTTATAGTTTTTCTATGGAATACATGAACGTTTTTTTAGAAGAATTAATCCAAAAATACTCCTCTGACAAAAAAGGCGCTCAGGCCAGCTATATACCTGAACTGGCCAAAGTGAATCCTGATTATTTCGGAATTGCTGTCGTCACAGTTGATGGTGATGTTTATTCTGCCGGAGACATTGAACAAAACTTCACTCTACAATCGGCCTCAAAACCTTTTGTCTATGGCATGGCCTTAGAAGAGCACGGCAGAGAGTTCATCAGGGCCCGCGTAGGAGTTGAGCCAAGTGGTGAAGCCTTTAACTCCATCGTCGAACTGGAAAAAAACACTCATAGGCCATACAATCCGATGATTAACTCTGGGGCGATTGCCATCAGTAGTTATATTCAGGATAAAGATAAAATCAAAAGATTAGAGCGCGTGCTCAATCTCTTTGGCGATTATGTCAATCACCCAGTAAGTGTGGATGAAGCCGTTTTTCAGTCAGAGAAAAAAACTGCTCACCGCAACCGCTCTATCGCTCACCTGCTTCGCCACTTTGATGTCATTGGTGATGACATCGAAGAGTCATTAGATCTTTATTTCAAACAGTGTTCGGTTTTAATTAATACAGTTGATTTGGCGACAATGGCGGCGACTCTTGCTAATAACGGAGTTCAGCCTAAAAGCCAAAAGCAAGTGATCAAAGAAGAATACGTCAGTGATATGTTAAGCCTGATGTTTACCTGTGGGATGTATGATACAGCAGGTGAATGGGCCTACACAGTCGGGCTTCCGGCCAAAAGTGGTGTGAGTGGATGTATCCTGGCCGTGGTTCCTGGAAAAATGGGAATTGCTGCTTACTCTCCACTTATTGATCAGCACGGGCATTCTGTTCGCTCAGTCAACGCGATTAAAGATTTAGTCAAAAAATACAATTTAAGCATTTTTAAATCATAAGAGGATCGTCCATGGATCAGGTCAGGCTTCCCATTGAGAAAATTGAATACTTCATTCAGCATGAATCATTTGTTGTTTTAGTTGTCGCTCTTTTGTTTGGATGGATTTTTTATAAGCTTTTCTTAAAACGCATTTCCGAAAAAAGACATACGACACTGAGAAGACGTTTTATGAAAACCGGCCTCTACCTGGTGTTGGCCATTGTGCTTGCACTCTTGCACTGGGGGCTGATCCAGGCCACATGGACAGATTACTTCACTGTTAAAGTCGCCAACTACATAGGTTTAGTTTCTTTCCTCATTTTAGTTACGGTGCTTATCCGCTGCGCTCAAATCTATGTTTACCTCTACCTCTTCCTGGCCAATATGAGTCAAGGGGTTCCAAGGCTCATCGCCAATCTCTTCACTCTACTTTTTTCTACCTTTGTCGTGAGCTGGATTGCTGCTGATGTTTTTGGTTTTAACCTGGCCACAGTTCTTGCGACTTCTGCCATCTTCACTATCGTTCTCGGTCTTGCTCTTCAGGATACATTAGGAAACTTGTTTTCCGGTGTGGCCTTGCAAATTGAAAGACCTTTCCAACTCGGAGACTGGGTTGAAGTCCATAACTCTGATGACAAGTGGGTTGGACAAATTCAGGAGATCACCTGGAGAGCAACCTCTCTTTTAGGTTTTGGTGACGAGCTGATTGTGATTCCAAACAAGACCATTGCTCAAAGTCAGTTGCTCATTTTTTCTGACAGAAATAAACCGGCCCGTTTTTCACAGGCCTTCCGCTTCCGCTTTGATGTGGATATCTTAAAAGCAAAAGCGGCCATTTTGGAAGGTATCAAAGCTGTACCTGAAATCCTTGAAGACCCAGAGCCTCGCGTTTTAGTGTTGGAAGTGACAGAATCGTGGGTGTCGATGAAAGTCTTTTATTCAGTAACTGACTACGGACGCAAATACCGCGTGGGAGACCTGGTGGTGAGCAATGTCCTGGAGTCTATCAAACGCAAGAGACTGACACTGGCAACCCCGGTTTTAAGCCTTTTTCGAGAGGAAGAGGACCACGATTAAGCCCCTCTATTTATAGGCAGTTTGACCTGGGTTTGGTTCACTGTTAAAATTTAGGTATGAGTATCGCGGTAATCGACCAAGGTGCTGAGCTGTTCTGGTTTGTGAGCAATGCTCTTTTACAGGATGAGCTTCCCTTAAAGCACTTAAAAACAACGTCTGCTGGTGAACAGTTCATTCTTCAAGAGCTTCCGGCCATTGTTGTTTTAAACGGAGACGACTCCTCTATTCAACCCGAAAAATTCATTGGAAAAATCAGAAACCATGTTTTTGCCAGAAACACGATGTTCATCGTAGTGACGGCCGATACTTCTCTTGAGTTTAAAAAATCATTAATCATCGCCGGTGCAGGTCAGATTCTTTACCGCGGACGCGGCTACACTCCTTCACCTAAATTTTTTAGAAACTTAATCAAATGGTTTTTAAATTTAAAAACACCCGATCCTCAGGTGATCGAATATAAACCAGTTGAATTTTTAGCTGATGGAGAATTCTCCACGTTCGGACGCATCGGATGGCTTTCAGCGGCCCAGTGTTATATTGAAGTCAACCTGGACTTAAATCCCGGGCAAACGATTGAGATGAGAAATCCTCTCTTTGATGAATTGGACATTAAAGATGTCAAGTTGACGATCATCGATAAAAACACCATTGGTCGCTATTATCAATACGCTAACGGGTACCTTTGTAAGATTGAATCGAAAAAATCAAATGCTGATAAAAAGAAGCTGCTCGCTTTTATAGAAAGCAATCAGGAAATTTCAAAATATAAACCGGTCAAAGTTGTTTATTACGAGCAAAACGTCAACAACCGTGAAGCAATTAAAGGGATGATTAAACTCGACCAGCGCTACTGTGCGCGTGGGTTTGCCAACCTGGATAATTTTCTAGATGAACTCAACTATCAGCTTCCTCACCTCATCCTCATTGACCGACAGATGATTGAGGCCAATCGCTCTAAGTTTGAACCATTGAAAAAATTCCTGCAAAGTCATTTCTGTTACTGCGTAACGTACGACAATGAAGGGAAGACCGATCTGGAAAAATACAAAAAAGATTTTGAGTTTGCGATGCACGTGCCTCGTGGAATTGAAAGTAAACTACTTGAATCCATGGTGCAGAAGCTCGATGAAAAAATGCTCGCCAATCATATGGAAGATAGCGCTGGGAAAATTTTCTTTAACAAGTACTCTGCCTATAGCCGTATGAGCCTGCATTCTCACTGCCGCGTCAGCGAACTGGCCATCACCGGAGTCGGAGTTTATCTTCCTTTTGCCATGTCATCTTACTGTGCTTTTGAAATCACTTCTCAAGGCTTCACTCACCTGGGAATGAATCGCATGCAGTACTTTAGAAGTTTCATCAACAAAAAGAGCTCTGCTGACATCTACCATCAATGTATCTTTATGGGGCAAACTGTTTCGGATAACGAAATGATCAAAACCGCAGTAGAAAAAATCAAGACTTCCAGTTTTGAAGAATGGAAACTGAACTCTGCGCGATAAGACCCCTGATAAGACAAAGACCAGACAAATAAAGCTTAAGTTGCCTTAAACCTCTTCCTGGAAGATGATCATGAATATGAAAACAATCATTCTTTGTTCATTTCTTTTTTCACATTCACTTTTTGCCTGGGACTCTTCTTCTTTTAAGATGCCTATAAAAGCAGAACTAAAAAAGAAACTCACTCCCATTCAATATGAAGTCACACAAGAAGAAGGGACCGAGCGCCCTTTTAAAAATGAGTTTCACGATAGTAAAAAAGAAGGCATCTACGTCGACATAGTTTCAGGAGAGCCGCTTTTTAGTTCACTGGATAAATTTGATTCAGGAACAGGCTGGCCGAGTTTTTCTCGTCCGCTAGTCAAAGAAAATCTCATTGAAAAAAAAGAAAATAGCTTATTTCTTGGTGCACGCACCGAAGTCAGAAGTAAACACGCCAACTCTCACTTAGGTCACGTCTTCGATGATGGCCCGGCCCCTACAGGACTTCGCTACTGTATGAATTCAGCTGCGATGAAATTTATCCCTAAAGAAAAATTAAAAGAGTCTGGCTACGGTGAGTTTGAAGGGCTTTTTTCGCGTAAGTAAGCGACATAAAGATTTTCCACTTTCGTTCTTGCCCAAGGAGTTTTCCTAAGGAAGGTCAGGCTAGATTTCACGCTCGGGTTGCTCTTAAAACAATTGATATCAATTAGCTGAGACAATTCTTCGAAGCCGTAGAACTCTACTAGTTCTGTAACGATCGCCTCTAATGTTTTTCCGTGAAGTGGATTGGTGTTATTTGCCATGTAATTGATCCAAAAGGGCCTCGAGCATTTTCTTTAAACTCTCCTGCTCCCCTCTAATGCGCGCGACTTGAACGCCGCCTTGAAGAGTCGTGAGAAATAAATCTGCGGCCAGTGTGCTATCTATTGTCTTTTTAATTGTTCCTTCTTTTTTTCCCTGCTCAATCGTTTCTACCAGCCAATCGCGGATTAAGAAATGAAATTGCTGAAGTTTCTTTTTCATCTTCGGCGAAACAGAATAAAAATCAGAAGTAAAAGATCCTACCGGACAAATCATATTGTGTTTAGCAGAGAGTGAACAAAATCCTTTAACCATCTTCTCCAGTTTTACTTTTGAAGGAAGCTCCTGCACTTTTTTTGCCCAGGTTTTGTGCCCCTCTTCGTAGTCTTCCAATAAAGCTATTCCCATGTCTTCTTTAGAAGAGAAGTAATAATGAAGGCTCGCTTTCTTGATCCCAAGAGAGTCGGCAATGGTCTGAAAGCTAAAGCCGTTAAACCCCAGTGTTTGCAGGTATTCTTTAGCTAAATTCAGGGCCTCGGTCTTTGTATTGTTGCTTTTAGCATTCATAAGGTGTATTCTACCTACCGGTAGGTAAAAAGTCAAAGTCTAATCATTTAAGGAAGATAAAGTATGAAAACCACAACAATGAGACCCGTCGCTATCATCGCAGGATCAAGAACTCCTTTTACAAAGTCTTTCTCGCACTACTCGAGAACAACGAACCTAGAACTCATCACGGCCACACTCAAAGACCTGGTCAAAAAAACAAAACTAGAAGGCGTGCAGCTTGGTGACGTTGCTACTGGTGCTGTTATGAAAAACGCTGAAGACTGGAACATGACCAGAGAAGCGGTTTTAAAATCGGGCCTTCACCCTCACACTCCGGGATATGATGTTCAACGTGCATGTGGAACAGGGTTGGAAACAGCAGCGCAAATCGCTCTTAAAATTGCTTCAGGACAAATTGAGGCCGGAATCGCTGGTGGAACAGACACTAACAGTGACATTCAGGGCGTGTTCTCACATAAATTCTCATGGCTCATGATGGAGCTGCAAAAAGCAAAAACGATTCCTGAGAAATTTAAAATCATCTCGCAAATTAACCCAAAACTTCTTCTGCCTATTTTCCCGGCCGTTAAGGAGCCACAAACAGGTTTATCAATGGGTCAGCATACTGAGCTTATGGTTCAGGAGTGGAAAATCTCTCAAGCAGAACAAGACAAGCTTGCGTACGAGTCTCACCAAAAAGCGGCCCGCGCTTATGAAGCTGGCTTTCACCAGGATTTATTATTTGAGTTTAAAGGATTAAAAAAAGATTCAATACTAAGACCTGATACGACGATTGAAAAACTAGCAAAACTAAAACCTGCTTTTGATTTCACAGGAAAAGGAACACTGACTGCTGGGAACTCGACAGCTCTAACAGACGGAGCTTCTGCTGTTCTACTTGGAAGTGAAGATTTCGCCGACAAACACAAGCTTCCTATCCTTGCCTACTTTGTTGATGCTGAGTACTCGGCAGTAGACTTCGTTAAAGGTGAAGGGCTTTTAATGGCACCAACATTTGCTGTTAAAAGACTATTAGAAAGAAATAATTTAAAACTTCAGGATTTTGATTTTTACGAAATCCATGAAGCCTTTGCCGGACAAGTTCTGTGTACACTAAAAGCTTGGGAGTCTCCTGAGTACTGTAAAAAAATGGGACTGGATCAACCAATGGGATCAATCGATAGAAATAAGCTTAACGTTAATGGCGGAAGTTTAGCCCTAGGTCACCCTTTTGCGGCAACAGGTGGAAGAATCATCGCTTCACTAGCTAAAGCACTTGCACAAAAAGGAAGTGGACGCGGCTTAATTTCAATCTGTACTGCTGGTGGTATGGGAGTCGCGGCGATCATAGAGAGACCATAAGTCAGACCATAAGAAGTTATTATGAAAAAACACCTACCAAAACTCATCGCCTTCTTAAGTAGCTTTGCTCCCGCTCTGGCCGCTAAGATTGCGCTTAAAATGTTTGCCACTCCCACGAGAATCCCTCGCCCGGAGTCGGAAATGGCGGTGTATGGGACTTCTAAAAAATATCTTCTCTCAAATGGGATTGCTGCCTTTGAATGGGGCAATCCCACTGCTCCTCTGGTCATGCTCATCCACGGATGGAATGGCAGAGGAACTCAAATCGGGGCCTTCTCTCCCCGCCTGGTTGAGCTGGGTTTCAGAGTTGTCGCTCTCGACGGACCTGGGCACGGAATTTCTCCCGATGGCCCTAACAAAATGACCAACCCTGGCCACTACGCAAAGTTTATTATTGATGCCCAAAAAGAATTAGCTCCCGAAGGAGCTCACGCGGTGATCGCTCACTCTTTTGGTGGAGGATGCTCAGTCCTTGCGGCCAAGAGAGGATTTAAAGTTAAAGGCATGGTGCTTGTCGGGACGCCAAACTTTTATGAAAGAGTCGTTACATTCTTTGGAAAAAGTTTTGGATTAAATGACAAAGGCCTCGAGCATTTTTTTGCTCTCGTTACAAAAGTTGCGGGCCTAAAACCAAGTGAACTCATCACCGGAGAGATCGGAAACACTCTGAATCTTCCCTGTTTAGTCGTCCACGATAAAGACGATAATGCTGTCGCCATTGCCGCCGGAGAAAGCATCCACCAGCAATGGAAAGGCTCAAAAATCCTTATCACAGAGGGGCTCGGCCACCGCCGCATCCTAAAAGATCCCAAAGTCATAGCGGAAGTTTGCGATTTTATTAAAGCGATTCCTTAAGACGCAATTGATTATTTGGTAGGGGCGTGATAACACTCTCCCCTATGAAAAATTTTAATTTAAGCGATGTTATTGAGAGCATTTCGTTACTTGAACATGTGGCAAACAATTCAGAAATCCTGACAGAGCTTAGTCACGAGCAAAGAATTGCTTTATTCAAAGCATGCGGAGCAATCTCTAAACCAGATAAAAAAGAAATCGCCAAAAGAAATAAAGACGTAAAAATCTTTAAGCAAAAACAATTAGTCGAACAAAATAGACTTAAGCGTGCCATGACAGGAATCAGAAGTGCGCGCGAGAACTCTGTCTTCGTGGCCCCTGAACAGCTTTTACTAGACAGCAACAAGGCCTACGAAGAAGCACCAGAACTAGATAGCCCAAGAAACTGTTACGTGTGTAAGGTTGAATTCACTAAACTTCACTTCTTCTACGATACTATGTGCAAGGAGTGTGGAGACTTCAACTACCACAAGCGTTTCCAGACTACAGACCTGACAGGGCAAGTTGCGCTCATCACGGGATCGCGTTTAAAAATTGGTTACCATGCCGTTCTCATGATGCTTAGATCTGGAGCAACAGTTATTGCTACGACTCGCTTTCCCGTTGATTCAGCAATGAGATACGCCAAAGAAAAAGATTACAACGACTGGAAAGACAGGCTGCACATTCACGGTCTGGATCTTCGCCACTCGCCTTCTGTGGAAATTTTTGCAAGTTACATCGAACAAAAATTCCCACGCCTGGATATCTTAATCAATAACGCTGCTCAAACAGTAAGACGCCCTCCGGGGTTTTACGCCCATTTAATGGAGCAAGAGCAATTGAACTTCCACGATATCAATCCAGAAGCTCAAAGGCTTTTAAAGAACCACCAGGACTTTAAAACGGAACTTAACCAACTGACTTACGGAAGTGCTCCTTCAAGTGAACATGCTCTGCCGGTTACCTGGCACGGAGAAGGTCCGGGAGTTGGAATCAGAGCTTCGGCAGAACTCTCTCAAGTTCCTTACAGCTTTGATAACTCACTTGTGGCCGAAGAAGTATTCCCGGAAGGAAAGCTGGATGCTGATCTTCAGCAAGTTGATCTTCGTACAACAAATAGCTGGAGACTTCGCTTAGGAGAAATCCAAACTCCAGAAATGCTGGAAGTTCAATTAGTAAACGCTGTTGCGCCTTTCATCCTTTGTAACCGCCTGGTGCACATGATGAGACGCGATTACACTGGTAAAAAACATATTGTTAACGTCACAGCGATGGAAGGAAAGTTCTATCGTTTCAAAAAAGAAGACCGCCACCCGCATACAAATATGGCGAAGGCCGCTCTTAATATGATGACTCATACGTCAGCGTCTGACTTTGCTAAAGACGGTATTTTCATGAATGCTGTTGATACTGGTTGGGTGACTGATGAAGACCCGGCACAAATCTCTGAGTACAAACAAAAGGTTCACGACTTCCAGCCGCCTTTAGACATCGTTGATGGGGCCGCGAGAATTTGTGACCCGTTTATTGACGGGATTAATTCAGGGAAACACTGGTGTGGGCAGTTCTTAAAAGACTATAAGCCTATTGATTGGTAGATCGCCATCTCAATGACAAAACACGTATTAGAAACTTCCTTATCAAGGTAGATCTTCCCGTTATGATCTTCGATAATCCCCTTAGAGATCGAAAGCCCAAGGCCCGTTCCCTTCCCTACCTCCTTCGTGGTAAAAAACGGCTGCATGATATTGTTGGCAACGCTGTCTGGAATTCCCATTCCGCTGTCGATGACTTTTATCAAAATTTTTTCAGAGCCAATCATTTCAAATTTCACTTCAATCCATTTCTCGTCCAGTTTCTCAACGGCATCAAAAGCATTACTTAAAAGATTTAAAACCACCTGAACGATCTGGGACTCGCGGCAATTGATCTGCACATCTGGGATCGAATCGATTTTTAACGAGACCGGACTGGTCCTGAATTTCTCTCGGCAAATTTCAATCGTATGCTCGATCACATCCTTGACCTGAGTCGGAACAAAAGGGTCTTGCTCATTAGTGCGAGAAAAGGCCTTAAGACTTTTAACAATCTTGGCGATTCGCTCTGTCGTTTGTCCAATCTTATCCAAAGATGTTTTAAATGCTTCAGGGTCATATTGATTTGAATCGATACTCTTTATCATCAAATTCACTCGACCAGAAATAATCGCCAACGGATTGTTAATCTCATGGGCAATCCCTCCGGCCATCTCTCCCAACGAAGTAAGTTTGGCGTTTTGCACGGCCACTTTTCTTTGCTCTTCCAGGTCATTTAAGGCCTTAAGCGAGCGGATTAAAAAATTTAAAGCGAAAACGAAAAGAACAATAAAGCTGATGATGTAGATTGCGCACTTCGTGTACCATCCCGCCATGTACTGGCTTTTTGAGAGGGCCGTTATAACAAAAAAATCATAATCACCGACACGTCTTGCACTGGTGATGCGAGTCACTCCATCAATGCGCGATTTTCTCTCAGCAAAAACAGCGCGCTTATTATGATAAAACAATTCACGGATCATATCCTGATTTTGCAGAGGAAAACCTATAAACTTTTCGACCCATGGATAACGAGAATAAAGAAGATTGTCGATGCCATTGATAGTAATGGCCGAATCAGGAAGTAAGTTAAGTTCAGAATAAAACTTGCTGAAATAAATTAGAGGCACACCTGCGGCCACGATTCCAGCAAACTGATTGTTTTTATCCAGGATCTTGCGGCTTAATATAATAACTAAGCGGCCAGTCTCACGGCTTACTAGTGGTTTAGAGAAAACAAGCTTATTTTCAACACTGGAAAATTGCTTGTAGAAATAATCCCGGTCCCCTAGATTGAATTTGCTGTTAATTTTAAAGCGAACTCTATCACGCCCATCCTTTCCGACAACAAAAACATTTTGAGCTTCAGGAATGAAACGTTTTTTTTCGATCAGGATTTTTGATAAATCTTCTGTCTTCCAGTCTTCAATTGAATTGCGACTCTTCAACAACTCAATCGTGTTTAAGAGTACCATATCAACTTTTTTAAAAGTACTTTCAATCTGAGTCTGAAAGGCCTGATTTAAATTGTCTGCATCAGAGCGGGCCCTTTTGATTTCATAAAAATACGAAAGGCCGAGTTCGACGGCCACTCCAATGAGCAAAAGAGCTGAGACAAAACAAAAGAGGAAAATGATTCTTTTGTATTGGGATTTTTTTAATAACCGACTAATTTCTTTCAAAGAGCACTGATTCCATCATTATTGCTAATAATGAAAAATGTTATCACAGAATCATTTTCTACAAATGCAAAAAGATAAAATAAGGTAATCAAACGACCGCGGATTAATTGCTTCGTCTGCATGCCGTGCAAGATTTTATTTCTTTTTAATCGCCTCAAGAGGGTATTTCCATGGTCTCATCGCCAGGAGTATCCCAATATCGTGGGCCTCATTGTCATCTTTTTCTACAACGCGCGACTCTTCCTGGATCTCAGCGACAAGCTTATCGAATTTCTTCTTAAACTTAGCTAAAGAAACCGGCCCGAAAGAATTGGTAGAGAAACGAATGTAATCACCTTCTTCATTAAAATCATAATTAAGAAAATTATTTTTCGTCTGCAAGAACAGAGTTCTCCCCACGGCACCATCACGGCGAAAACGCAAAGTCCCCGCTTTATTTTTTAACTTCACTCGATCGCGCGGGTGAAGTTCAATGAGATTGATTTTATCCAGAAGAAGTAAATGTTTTTTAGATTCGTTCGCCGAAATATCAAATTCTCTTTCTATCTTCTGTGGAGTCATCCCATCATTGAGCATAATGAAATAATGTAGAAGTCTCGGATTTTCTGCCAATACTTTTTCATGTTCTTTTGAAAGTGTGTGCCCTGAAATCTCCTCTTCAAAATTAGCGTTCTTGCAAATCTCAGCGAAACTTAAATCACAAGCACGGCAAATTTCTTCAATCCTCTCAAGGCTAATAGATTTATCAGCAAGAATGCGTTTTACACTGGACTCACTGAGATCAAGAGACTGAGCAAGATCTTTATAAATAATATTTTTGGCCTTCAGCGCTCGCTTAAGAGCATTGAGGAACTGATCAATCTGAGACACTGGCACTCTCCTTTGTAAAAGACTTCCACGCTTAGGCTAAAAGTATCACATTGTAATACTTTACTCAAGAGTATTGAGAAAAGTCCTAAAAAGGGCGATGATGCCTTTAACAGGAGGAGATCTATGCTAGAACAATTCTTGAAAAAATTACTAGACGGCAACTGCAAGTTTTACAGTTTTAAAGAACAAATGGATTTTGAGCTGGAACAAGAGCTCAGAAGAGAGAGAAATTTAAGCTGTGCTTTTACAATCTTTTAACTTGTAAAAAGTCCCTTAAAAGACCATCCATCTCATTGAGCTGTTTGAGTGAGATTTCGTAAATGATTTTCTTTAACTGCCCTTCATTCTGTTTAAGTTCGTTAATCTGACCATTGATAAGCGAACTTAAACGGTCTATTTCGTTAGAGATGGCCAGGCGATAATTTTTAGAGGACTTGAGTTCGTTGGCGACAATACTCATGTATTCATCGTTTTCGCGTTTTTGTTCGTGAGAAGCACTTAAGGAATTCTCTAATTGATCGAGAATTTCCACATTCTGAATAGCAATCGCTGTGACTTCGGCCAGGAATTTTAACAAATCGACTTCCTCTTCACTCGCTTCGTGCTCTGCCGCCCAGTAATTCCCAATAGCTCCGATAGGACTGTCCACATTAATAGGAACCATCACCAAGCTTTTAACAAATGTCGGGCTGTAGGTATTAATAGGAATGCGTGGATCTTTATAAATATCCTTAATCACCGTGTGGCTCTTATTGAGCATGGCCCAACCACTGATACAATCTTCTATAGGAAAACGTTTTCCCTTCCATAAAGGACCAATGGCATCTTCATCAACGTAATAACACTTATCAACATCTTTTAGAATAAATGTAGCGCCATCTGCGGCGGTAAGTTTTCTGCCTGCATGCCTAATGATCTCAATAATTGCTTGCACACTTCTAGTGCGCGATAATTTCAAAATCACATCCATTAAATAATCTGATTGCATAGTATTCATTGCCCAAGAACTCCTGGCTCGCATCAATAAAAAAAACTATTCACATAGGCATATTGGTACTATTGAACTATCATTTTTCATCTTTATAAAGAGTAGAAATAAATCTTTAGAATAAATTTATGTTGGAATAGGTAAGCACGAAAAATCCTTGATTTGCCTACGGATGTCAGAGAATATATCTTGAGGATTTTATGAGACTAAAGACCCTATTTTTCATTCTGCCTATGGTGATAACGTTTTTTGGCTGTTCCAGCTTAAAGAAGATTGTTGAGCCACCCAAAGTTGAGCTTCAAGACGTAAGGATTACAAACCTTTCTTTTCTTAACCTAGACCTGGACGTAGTCCTGGAAGTAGAAAATCCAAACAATATCGATTTTGATGTCAAAAATTTAAAATATACTCTGGATATCAATTCAAAAACTATCACCACCGGAACTTATACAAAAAAAGTTTTGGTCAAATCCAAAACAAAAACCCTGGTCTCTCTTCCTCTGAAGCTGGCCTATAAAGATATTTTAGATTCGGCCGTGCTCTTTATCAAAAAAGAAGGCATGCCTTACAAGATTCAAGGAAGTGCAGAAATAGGACCTTTCACTATTCCTTTTAATGATACTGGGACTTTAAAATCTTCGGATCTCTAGCAGGTGTGAGCTCTTCATACTTATAAACGATGATCTCGCCTTTTTTGTTATCCAGAGCTTCTTTTGGACTCTCTCCTTGATGATGGCCCCACTCTTCCAAGCGAGGCTCATCAAAAAGCATATATTCATCACCCCAGATGTGGCCGTCTTCTTCCGGAATTTCCTCCACGACCTCTTCTGCCAGAATACTCTTTCTATTAATAAAATAAAAAAGCATCGCGCTGAAGATACCAGCGAAATATCCTAAGAAGTGGCTAAGATAACTCACCTCTGGTTTGAAACTATCGGGTACAAAAAGAACAATAGTGACAGCAATCACTTTGAGCACTCTTCTTCCTTTTGATTCTCGCCTGTCAACTAACCATGAAAGAGCAAGCCATGCTCCCCCCATCCAGTTCACCACACCCGAAACACCAACCAAAGAGACATGGGCGGGCATAGTTGAAAGGACAACGAGGTTAACAAGACCTCCGGCAAAAAAACCAAAAAATGGAAAAAAAGAAAAACCAAAATACGCGATCAAAAAATATGAGAACGGAAAAAATAAAAAAAGATTTCCTAAAATGTGTGAGAGATCAGCGTGCGCGAAAAGTGTAGTCCAGGCACGCCACCACTCATGTTTTGTGAAAACTTGCTCACCCGTGGCCGACATCCAAAGAGGGGCATTGAAGAAGTCGTTGATGTAAATGAAGCTGGTTGCCAGCAATAGTGACATTAAAAGAAGAGTTGGATTAAGACCGTCTCTCTTTGGATTTTTCGTCAGCCAGTTTTCTTTAATATAGGTTTTAACTTCCATGACCATAAGATGGAGTTGTTTTTTTTCAGTGCAAGGGTAAGTGAATTATTTTTTTTCTTTTTTTGCAGTTACTTAGCAGATACCAGATCGTGCTTGCGTCCGAAAACCGCTAGTAACATTTGTGTGTCCATAATATAATAAAGCACATGACGGACTTATCTCAAAAAGACTATAAGAAAATCATCCAGCGCCGTGACCCTCGTTACGATGGACGATTTTACTTCGGAGTGAAAACAACTCACATTTATTGCCGTCCTGTCTGTCCAGCAAGGCCAAAACCAGAAAACATTGTGATCTTTAAAAGTGCTTCAGAGGCAGAAAAGGCGGGCTACAGGCCGTGCAAGCGCTGTCATCCCGATCTTGCTCCAGGAAGTAAACTTCTGGAAGGAACGACTGTTAGCGTGGGAAGAGCTTTGCGCTTAATTGACGAGGCCATCACTGCGTCTTCAGATGAAGAACTTAGTGTACAAACTCTCGCTGAAAAGTTGGGAATGAGCGACCGACACCTTAGAAGACTTTTTGAAGAACACTTGGGAGCTTCTCCGATTGAAATTATAACTACAAAAAAATTACACTTTGCCCGCTTATTAGTCATGGAGACTCAAAGCCCACTCGCAGAGATTGCTCTTGCCGCTGGTTTTAAATCTGTCCGTCGCTTTAATGAAGCCTTTAAAGAATTCTACTCTCTGGCACCAAGTGATTTAAGAAAAGAGCATGCGGAAAAAATACCTAAAGACCAAATCATCCTACACCTTGCAATCAGGGCCCCGTATGACTGGACCTCTCTTATGGCCTTTTTAGGACGACACGAAACCTATGGGCTGGAAGAAGTTCACCCGGATTATTTCCTACGCTATATCCCCCATGGCAAAGGTTATGGGACACTTAAAGTGAGTTATGAGGCCCGTCAATCAAAGCTCAAGCTGGAATTGACCAATATCCCTTTGATCATGGTGCGCTCTTTAATAAGCAGCTTAAAATCGCTCTTTGATATTGAACACAATCCCAACGATCTGCCAAAAAGCAAAGCTCTGAACGCCAATGGAATCAGGATTCCTGGGGCCTTTGATAATTATGAAACCGCAGTCTCTATTATACTGGGCCAACTAGTCTCTACGGTCCAGGCCAAAGCAAAAATGAAGGAGCTGGTTTTAAAATACGGGAAAAAAATTTCTAAAAAAGCAGACCCCAAAGATGTCTACCTCTTCCCGACTCCTGCTCTTTTAAAAGAGGCAAGGCTTGAAGAATTAGGGATGACTCGCCATAAGGCCAATGCCATTAGAGAACTCTCTCGCCTGGTGGAAAGTACAGAAATAGTGATCTCAAAAACCTCTGATCTCGAAGAGACCAGAAAAAAACTGCTCGCAATCAAGGGCATCGGTCCATGGACAGTAGAAATGATCGCTATGAGATGTATGGGAGACACTAACGCCTATCCAAAAAAAGACCTGATCATCGCCCGTGCCATTGAATCGGGTCTGGCCCAGGAAGAAGAATGGTCATCTTCCAAGGCCTATCTCACACATATTCTCTGGCGCGAATACGGAAAATCCCTCTTGAAAACCAGCTTAAAGTAAAATTTATTAAATGCTTTGTAAGGCTAATGATAGTTTTCTTATCCTAACAGAATCCTCATTCACAAATAATCACAAAAAAATCTTCTGCGATAACCGCGAATTGGTCATTCAATATTAAGATATCATCAAGTATCTTTTTGCTTACCTTTAGACCTCATGTCCCCTGTGGAACACTTGAAAACGTCTTGAATCTTCTTAATACAATATTGAGTTTGAAAACATATGGTTGTGTGAGAAATCTTTATACGCAAAAAAACTTGATCGACTTTAAAGGTGCACACGAGAATGCAATTTAATGGAGAATTAACCAATTCATACAAGATGTCGAAATTGACTATTGATTCAATGGTCGATCACGCCGTCTATATTCTCGACACCAAAGGAATTATCCTTTCTTCTAACAGCGGAGCTGAGAGATTGATGGGACTCAAGCACAGTGAAGCTATAAAAACCCATATCGCCCGCTTTTACACGATGGATGATATCGAAAAAAATCATCCAGAGCACGATTTAAAACAGGCCTTTAGTTTTGGACGAATCGAAGAAGAAGGCTGGAGGGTAAGAAAAAATGGAACATCCTTTTGGGCCAACTTTGTCATCAGCAGGCTCGACGACTCTCAAGGTGCCCACATCGGCTTCTCAGTGATCACCCGAGACCTGACTAAAAAGAAAGATCGCGAAGAAGCTCTAAAACAATCACAAAGCATGGCCCTTAAGGCCCTCAAACTAAAAACTCAATTTATCGCAGACATCAGTCATGAAATCAGGACTCCTCTTGGAGCAATCCTGGGGTTTGCTGAGTTTTTACAAAAAGATGACGTCTCAGAAGACGACCGTCAAAGATACCTGGATATCATATTAAAAAATGGAAAAAACCTTCACCATTTAATTAACGATATCCTCGACCTCTCTAAAGTTGAGGCCGGAAGAATCGATATCCAGATGAGGACATTTGATCTGGATCTTTTGATTGCAGAAGTCATTGAGCTCTTTCATGCCGAGTGCTTAAAAAAAGATATCTTCCTCACTTATGAACCCAATCACCTTTTCATCGACAATGTCACCAGCGATCCAGGTAGACTTCAGCAGGTGCTTATCAACCTGGTTGGAAATGCCGTGAAGTTCACTGATGAAGGTGGCATCACGATTAAAGTGGAAAAAGGACAACAAAAAAATCAATTAAAAATATTAATTCAAGACACTGGTATGGGAATGAATGAAGAAGAAGCTTCACGCATTTTCCAGCCTTATGTCCAGGCGGATAAATGCCAAAGCAGAGCGCGTACTGGTACAGGTTTAGGCCTTATTCTTTCGCGAAAAATTGCCGAAGCCTTAGGAGGCGACGTGGAACTTGTTCATTCAGAATTTACACTTGGAAGCACTTTTGGAATCAGCTTTACTGATTACCCTAGTCTTAGAACCTCCAACAAACCTAAACAGGTTCAGAAAACCGACAGGTCGCTTAAATCCAAATCAATCCTGATTGTCGATGACTCTATCGACAACCTGGAAATCATTAAGCTCTTTTTAAGTTCATACGGCGGCGATGCTGATGTGGCCTCAGATGGAAATGAAGCCCTTTATAAAATTAAAGAAAAACATTATGACGTCATTCTTATGGATATCGAAATGCCAATGATGAATGGCTTTCAGGTCATCGAGAAACTGCGATCGATGGAAGTGGAAACTCCAGTAATCGCCCTGACGGCACATGCGATGCCCGAAGACAGACTAAAAACAAAAAACGCCGGTTTTTTTGATCACGTGACTAAGCCTATCGACTTTACCTATCTGGTTGAGGCCATCGAAAACGTTTAAATCATGCGTTCAAATTGAGCACGCCACTCGTGGTTTAAGGATGGGATGGTCAAAATTTCTTTCACCCGCTCGATGTCTTTTTTATCGCTGAAGTACAATTCAATAAACTCAGTGATTGAAAAACGAATCTGATCCTGCTCTAACAACTCTAACGTGTCACCTTCTTTGATCATCCCTTCTTTGAGCACCCGGAAGTAAACTCCGGGGCGACCAAAGCTCATAAAACTTTTGATCATTGAAGGGTCGTTAAACTTTATCCCTAATTTAAAACAAGGAAAGCGCGGTTGTGTGACCTGAACTTCTGCTTCACCTAATCGGTAAATGCTTCCGATATAAATACTTTTCTCATCTAAAGTTTCCATGCACAGGTTTTCACCAAAGGCCCCTGGTTCATAGGTGTGTTCCGGGCGAAATTTCTTCCATTCAATGTAGGAATCATAAGGATAGGCATAAAGCGCTTTATCTAGGCCGCCGTGAACTTTGAGATCGGCCTGCTCATCACCCTCTAATTTAAGCGATAAAAGCTTCAAAGGTCCTTTGACTTGCTCTTTAAAAAAGCCCGTTTCCACGGGCCTTCCTCTATGCTCAACTTTTTTTACTTTACCGATTTGAATAGTTAAAATTTTCATAGATAAAGTGTAGTGTTTTTTAATGAGCTTGGGCACTAAAAAGGGCCGCTTTATTCTCAATTAAGAATTCCTTAAACCCTTTGGGTTCATGACCTGAAAGTTTCAGGACTGCATCAGTTGCAGTTTTTGTGTCACCATTTTTATATGACAGATCAAATGTAACAAATACATCGGCCCAAATTTCCGGGAGTCCTGATTTTAAAAGCGCTGCCTTTAAATCCGCTTCTGGGATATCGACATACTTAAGTGGTTTTCCACTCACTTCACTGACAAGCTTCACCAGCTCTTCGTAATCGATCACGTCTTTTCCACTAATGTCGTAAATTTCATTTTTTTCATTTTTTTGAATTAAGGCGCCTGCTGCAGCCTCGGCACAATCTTCTCTTGTCACGTAGGCCACTCCCCCTTTGCCTGCTGTTCCATAAAGTGTTCCCATTTCAAGGGCCTGTGGAATAGCATAGAAAATGTTTTGAGCATAAGGATAGTTTCTTAAAATCGTATAAGTCAGACCACTTTCTTTAATCAGCTTTTCTGTTTCAATGTGTTCTTTTGAAACAAAGGCCACCGAAGTATCGGCCTTAGGCCATGATGTATAAACAATATGACGAACACCTGCTTTTTTAGCTGCGGCAATGGCATTTTTATGTTGCTCAACACGCGAACCGATAGCATCGGTACTGATAATAAGAAGTCTCTCAGCTCCTTTAAAAGCAGCGTCCAGCGTTTCTGTTTTCTCAAAGTCTGCACTTCGCACGTCGACGCCTTTGGTGGCAAAAGCAGCAAGCTTCTCAATTTTACGGCTAGTAGCAATGATATTTTTTTCTCCACGCTTAATCAGGTTCTCCAAAACCAATTGTCCTAGTTTTCCTGAAGCGCCGGTAACAAGTAATTTCTTAGACATATACACTCCTTAGGTTAATTTCCTAAGATCATGATAGGCTTAAAAAAGAATACTGATTAGTCAGTATTATCTGGAATAATTATACGGATAACCGTACAATCATTTTTATGAGTTTAGATGGAATTGAAATTTTTGTAAAAGTCGTTCAAGCTGGCAGCTTTAGTGGAGCGGCCAAATTGATGGGAATGCCTACCACTACCGTAAGCGGAAAAATCCAGGCCTTGGAAAGAAGACTTGGGACAACTCTCATTCATCGGACGACGAGAAAACTCAGTGTCACTGAGGCCGGCTCGGCCTATTACCAGCGTTGCCTAAAAGCGCTGGAAGAAATTGAGGCCGGAGAAAATGAACTGGCCAATGTTAAAGTTGAGCTAACAGGCACTCTTCGCATCACCACAGTCCCGGATATCGGGCACTCTTTTCTTCCCTATTATGTGAAGTCTTATCTTGCCGCTCATCCTAAAATGAATATTGAACTCATTCTCACCAATCGTGTTGTCGATTTAGTCGCTGAAGGAGTTGATCTCGCTTTTAGGCTCGGGCAACTTAAAGACTCAAGTCTTATTGCCAGAAAATTCACTGACCTCAAAGGAAGTCTCTGGGCCACTGCCCCTTTTATAAAAAAATATGGAATGCCGACAAATCCCAAAGAGCTAAAAAAATTCCCTTTTGTAAAATTCTCCTCTGCTTTTAATCCTCTGCTTTTAACTAACGGCAAAGACAATGTCGAAGTTTATCCTGAAGGAGTTATCACCGTTGATGATATGCAAACGGCTAAAAGTTTTACTTTAGAAAGTATGGGAATAGGTCTGATTCCTGATTATCTTTGTGTGCAGGAAGAAAAAAATAAAAAGCTCGTTAAGATTCTTCCTAAATGGACCTGGAAGGCCTTTGTGACGGTGAGTTTTGTCTATCCTCCACAGCGTTTTGTTTCTCCCAAAACTCAAAGCTTTATTGAGTGGTGCCTAAAACATCCGCCGCGCGAGGACTAGGTCGACTAAAGAATTTTATCAGTTGGGGCCATGATCTTTTCTGTCTCACCTGGCACTTGAGGGAAGTTCCCCGAGTTCCAGTTGTCTCTGGCCGTGTTCATTTTTTCTTTAGAGCTTGAAACAAAGTTCCACCAGATATATTTCGGATGAGGAAAAGACTCTCCTCCCACGAGTACACAATGCGAGCCTTTTTTAATATGAGCGCGGATATTAGAACCAGGCTCCAGCACGATCATTTCATGATTAGAAAACTTTCTTTCTCCCAGGTCCACTTCTCCTTCAATTAAGTAGAAAGCGACTTCAAACTCTGGGGCCGAATATTCAAAAGTGTAGTCTTCTGTAGCTTCGATGTTTAAAAAGATCATCGGGCTAAAGGCCTTTACCGGAGACTTTTGTCCGTGAAACTCTCCTACTACGACACAAACCTCTGCCCCATCTTTTTTAATTTTTGGGATCTCGTGACTTTTGTGGTTGGTAAATGAAGGCTCCATATCTTCGAGTTCATCTGGAAGGGCCACCCAAAACTGCAGGCCGTGAATATCACTTTCGTGACCGATATCATCGACTGGAGTTTTTTCCGAGTGAGAAATCCCCTTTCCAGCTGTCATCCAATTGACTTCACCGGGAACGATGACCACACTTGATCCGATAGAGTCTTTGTGGTGAATTCGCCCTTTAAAAAGGTAAGTCAGAGTTGAAAGCCCGATATGTGGGTGGGCATTCACTGTTAGTTTATGGTCTTTGTCAAAATGCACCGGCCCCATGTGATCCAGAAAAATAAAAGGACCTACCATGCGCTTTTTTACCCAGGGAAGAACTCTGGTAATGGGCATTCCTGCCAAATCTTTTGCGCGGGACTCGATTACAATTTGAATTTGATTTTCCATTTTATCCTAAAAATCTGCAGTCAGCGGATTGGCCCCTGTCCTGCCGTTAACATTATCCAGTGTATCCATTTGTGCCAGGTCTTCTTTATCAAAATGAAAATCAAAGATATCCAGATTCTCCAGCATGCGCGTAGGATTTCCAGACTTGGGAATCGCAATGATTCCATTTTCATAATGCCAGCGAAGGACAATCTGAGCTGGAGTTTTATTGTGCTTTTTCGTTAAGGCGACAATCACTTCATCATCAAAGAGGTTTCCACGGGCCAGAGGACTCCAGGCCTCAGTCACAATTTTATGCTTGTCGTGAAAAGCGCGCAATTCTTTTTGTTGGAAGTATGGATGAAGTTCCAGTTGATTAATAGCTGGTACAACACCAGTTTCATTAATGAGTCTTTCCACATGATCAATGGTAAAATTCGAAACACCAATAGAACGGGCAATTCCTTCTTTTCGAAGCCTGATTAAAGCTTTCCATGTTGGAATGTATTTTTCTGAATTCACTCCCGGCCAGTGAATCAGATAAAGATCAACATAAGACATTTTTAAATTGCTAAGACTTTTATCCATCGCTCTTAATGTGGCATCGTAGCCGTGCTCTGAGTTCCAGACTTTAGTCGTAAGAAAGATTTCTTCGCGTGAAAGTGAGCTTTCTTTAATCGCCTTTCCAATCCCTACTTCGTTGCCATACATGCTGGCGGTATCGATCAAGCGGTAACCTGCCCCGAAGGCTTCGTCTAGGATCTTAGGAGCATCCGCATCGCTCACTCGCCAGGTTCCAAATCCAATGGTCGGAATTTTCATTCCATCATTGAGAGTGATAAATTTTTGACTGATCTCAACTCTCATTACTTAATCCCTTTAGCGATCTCGTAGGCCTTTTTTACCGCTTCTCTATCCTTCATTTTCTCAAACCATTTTTTCAGGTGAGGAAAATCGTTTAAATTTTGTTTTTGATTTTCATGAGGAACAATCCATGGATAAATCGCCATGTCAGCAATCGTGTACTGCCCGGCCGCAACCCAATCTTTCCCTTCTAAATTTTTATTAAGAACACCATACAGACGGGCCGTCTCTTTCGTGTATCTCTCCATTGCATAAGGGATCTTTTCAGGCGCGTACATATTGAAGTGATGGTTTTGCCCGGCCATTGGCCCAAGCCCCGCCATTTGCCAAAAAAGCCACTCTGAGACTTCGGCCTTCGCGCGGTTGTCGTGAGGAACAAACTTTTTAATTTTCTCCGCTAAGTACCAAAGAATCGCTCCTGATTCAAAAAGTGACATCGGTCCTTTTCCATCTTCAGGACTATTGTCTACAATGGCCGGAATGCGGTTATTGGGAGCAATCTTTAAGAACTCAGGATTGAACTGCTCGTTCTTCATAATATTGACGGGATGAAGTTTGTAAGGAAGGCCTGCTTCTTCCAGGAAAATAGTGATCTTGTGACCGTTTGGAGTGGTCCAATAATATAAATCAATCATGCCTTGTCCTTGGTTAGAGATTTCACTCTTGTAACCTTAAACAAAGCTCCGAGAAGAAGCAACTAAGGAATTATGACACACAATTAAAAGAGAATCTGGCCTTCGATTGCACGGGCAATGCGCGAGTCATCCGGCTCAATCTCCGAAGAAAAACGCTGAATAATTTCACCATCTTTACCAATGAGAAACTTTTCGTAATTCCATAACACGTCTGTAACCATGCCCTCATCCATTTTTTGTGCAATGAAAGCTTTCTTAGCGATGCTATAGAACTGCTCTACCGCTTCCGGCGCTTCATGAGTTAGGTAATCGTATAATGGGTGTTGGTTTTTTCCGCGCACTGAAACTTCTTCGGCCACGGGAAAACTGTAATGTTTTAAGTTTTGACCACTCACTGTGTTGAAGTTTGAACTTGGAATCGCCAGGATATGCAGACCTTGGTCTTTATATTTTTGATAGAGCTTCTCCAGCTTCTTATCCTGATAAGTCATCGTGCAATCGCTGGTGACGTTAACGATCATAAAAGTTTTTCCTCGGTATTCTTCGAGAGAAAACTTCTCATGGTCCTGGTTATTTAATTCGAATTGGTAGATATCCCCTTTCATATTTTACTCCTTAATGGAACAAACGATTTGCTTGATTAGTTTTTTGGTGAATTCTCCGTCATCCAGTGTGCACTCAGCACGGCGTAGATTAGTGCTTCTGCTCCTGATTAGACAAAAGAATGGGCTGATGATTTGAAAACAGACAATTTTCGAATCCCAGTCGGGTTTAATAAAATTTTGGGACTGGGCCTCTTGGATAAAAAGATGTAGACGGTCCCAAATTTTTCCATAGGTTTGTGAAAGAATTCTTCTGGCAAGGTCATGACCTTTTTCCAGCTCTTCCAGATAAATGCTTACGACTTCTTTATTCTCAAGATAGAAGTTAACATAAGACTGCAGATACAAACTCAGCTTTACTTCCATATCAATGATAGATGTAGGAGTCGTCAGGATATTCACCATGTCCTGAAAACTTGAACTCAAGAGCTCTTCTTCAAAAATCACTTCCAGGAGAGAATCCTTTCCACCAAAGTGAAAAGAAATCAAGCTGGGGTTAGCATGGGCATCATCACAGATTTCGCGGACAGACACAGCATGAAAACTTTTTTCCGAAAAAAGCTTAAGAGCAGACGCGATCAAACGATCGCGTCCATTTTCTTTTGTTTTTTTCATTATTGCGTTCATGGTTATTTTGTCACCATGTTGTCTGTGTTTATTTCACCCTTAGTCTCAACAGCTACTTCATGCTTAGGAGCGTGTTCATTCTTTTCTTTATTCGTTGTCATTTTTGTACCAAGCTTATTGGCCCATACTCTGAATCTATCGATATAAACAAAGATCGAAGGCAGTACGACGAGAGTCAAGATTGTTGAAAGAGCAACCCCTGCTACGATAGCCACCCCCATTGATGTTCTCGTTCTCGATGCCGGGTTTAGACCGTAAGCAATCGGAAGAGTACCAGCAATTAGAGCAAACGATGTCATAAGGATCGGACGAAGTCTGGTCTTTCCGGCTTCGATGATCGCTGAGAATCTATCGCGCCCTTCTTCCATTAGCACCTTCGCAAAGTCGACCATTAGAATCCCGTTTTTGCCGGCAACCCCGATCAACATAAAGAATCCAAAAATAGCAAACAGGTTAATCGACTTGCCAGTTAAGAACAGACCAAAGAATGCCCCACTGATGGCAAGTGGAAGAGAAAGCATGATCGTAATCGGAGTGATGAACGATTCATACAGAGAAGAAAGAATCAAATAAATGACCAGGATACCAAAACCAACTGCCACCATAGTCGATGTCATAAGTTTTGCCATATCTTCGGCGTCACCACCAAGGTTCAGGTTTACACCGTCCTCAAGCTTTAAATCACCCTTTGTCATTCTTTCAATATATTCGGCCATAACCTGGTTTAGACCAATACCTGGTTTTAACCCGGAAGAAAGCTCAATGAAACGTCCGCGGTTCATCCTTTCAATCGACGCCGGACCTGTTGTCTCAACTCCGTTAGCGATATCAGAGAGTTTAACTAAGCGGTGGTTGATGTTTGGAACATAAACCTGGTTATAAAGTTTCTTTAAGTCACGCTGATCATCTAAAAGACGAACACGAACATCGTACTCTTGACCATTTTCACGGAAGACTGCCGGAGTCGCCCCTTCGACCTGAGCTCTTAGTTCAGCCCCGAGAGTTTTAGTGTTGATACCGTATTCTTTTGCTTTACCTGGTTTAACTTTTACCTGAAGCTCTGGTTTACCTGTGCGGTAGTTAGAGTCAACGTCAACTAGGCGCGGGTCTTTTTTCATGGCATCGAAAACTTTCATCGCACTTCTCTCCAACGCCTGTGCGTTTGGAGAAGTGATGTTTAGAATAACTGGTTGACGCCCTAATCCCGATGTATCGAATTTCTTAACAATCGGGTTGGCAACTTCTCTATAAGCAACCAACTGCTCACGAAGAGTATTTCTGAAATCTTCTGTTTTGATTCCATGTCTGTCGTGTTTCAGTTTTACGACGTAAGTCGCTTTGTTAACCTCTCCGTTTTCGTTACCGGCAGTATAAAGAACGAAGTCTACGATGTCGTTCTTTTGAACAATATCTTTAATTTCTTTTGCCACTCTTGCTGTCTCATCAATATTTGTCCCTGGAGCTAGCTCAAGCGTGATGTTCAATTCACCAGAGTCATCATCAGGAACGAATTCCCCTGGAAGGAATCCTGCGACATAGAAAGAGAATAAGAAAACAAATAACGTTACACCAATTGTGGCCAGTGGCGACTTCAGGGTGAATGTTACGAACTTTTCGTAAATGTTTTCTAACCATGTCTGGAAACGGTCAAATCCTCTGACCATTCGGCCAAGAGTTTTGTCATAAACACCAGGGTTTGCAGGAATGTGTTTAATATCGTGGTGCTCTCCCCCGAAATAAGCAGCGAGCATCGGGATGATTGTAAGAGCAACAAAAAGTGAAATCGCCATAGAGAAAGCTACCGTTAAACCGAAAGATTTAAGGAACTGACCGATGGTCCCTGACATCATGGCAACTGGTACGAATACCGCCATAACAACCAGAGTGATCGCAATAACGGCCATCTGGATTTCAGCTGTCGCCTTTTGAGCAGCTTCTTTAGAGTCGTAACCTTTTTCCATGAAACGATACACGTTCTCGATAACTACGATGGCATCGTCAATTAAAAGACCTACCGCCAGAGTCAGGGCAAGAAGAGTTACGATGTTAATTGTAAATCCTGCTGCACCAATAAGAACGAAAGCACCAATAAGTGAAACGGGTAGAGAAAGTGCTGTAATAAGCGTCGATCTCACTGATCCTAAGAAGAAGAATACGGTGATAACTGTCAGGATGATACCAATGATGATGGTTTCATAAACGTCATTAACGTTGTCTTCAATCTTAATAGATGAGTCGACAATGATATCAAGTTTTGGTGCGTTCTTCGCATTTTTAAATTCTGCGTTGATCGCTTCTGCCTTTTTCTTAATCTCTTGAGCTACCTTAAGTGTGTTTGATCCCGCCTGACGGTAAACTTGCAGAGTTAGTACTCTCTTGTCACCTAAGTAAGAACGAGATGTCTCATCTTCAAGTGTATCTTTAACAATACCTAAATCAGCAACGCGAGTTGGAACTTCGTTACCATAAAGGTTAACTAGTGTATCGGCCACTTCCGGAACGTTTGAAAATTCCCCTACACCTCTAAATACAAGTTCTTTTTCTCCGCGAGAAACTTTACCTGCCGGGATGTTTTCTCCCATTGCTCCAACTTGAGAAGCAACCTGAGAAACTGAGATCTCTCTTGATTTAAGTTTATTTCTATCTAGGAGAACGTGGATTTCTCTTTTTCTACCACCGATAATTTCAACCGCACCAACGTTATCTACCTGCTCAAGGCGAGGCTTAATGGTTCTATCAGCTAAGTCGAAAAGTTCACCATCACCTAAACCTTCCGCTGTAAGTGAAAGGTAAACAATTGGAGTATCGGCCGGGTCGAATTTTTTAATGATCGGGTCTTCTACTTCATCAGGAAGATCAGCTTTAGCGATGTTTACTTTATCGCGAACTTCCTGCTCAGCAACTTTTGAATCTTTATCGTCGTTAAATTCGATAATAAGGATAGAAACCCCTTCAAGGTTTCTTGATTTAAGACGTTTAATACCAGAGATTGAAGCAATCTCATCTTCAAGCGGTTTTGAAACCAGTGTTTCAATCTCTTGAGGTCCCGCTCCCTGATAAACAGTTTGAACCGTAACAACCGGAATTGATACGTCCGGGAATAAATCTACCGACATTGATTTGAAGGCAGCGATCCCCCCAACCAGAATACCGATAATCACACAGGTGATGAATATGGGTCTTTTGATGGATACGTTAGCTAAACTCATATTACTTCTCCCCTTGGTATAATTTCAGTTGAGACTCAAGTGCAATAATTTGTGTCGCTGCTTGTACGCGAGAAGCTTGCGCTTGTGTGTAGTCTTGTTCGAAAAGAAGAACTTGATAAGTTGTCGTGCGACCTTGTCTCAATCTCGATCTTTCATTTTCTAGTTTTGCTTTTTGTGCTGACTCCATAGTGCGAGAAAGCTTTAATGTTTCTTTTGATTCAGAAAGACTTTGTTTTAAATCAATCCAGTCCTGCTCTTGTGTATAAAGAAGGTTCTGCTCATTAATGTCAGCTGAGTCCTTTAATCTCTGCGCCCCAGCTTTTGCATCGGCCACAGCTTTGAAGTTTAATGGAAGCTGGAACATCACTCCAACATAACCTCTGTCGTGGTTTGTTTTTGCTGAGTTCTCAAAAGCTTTCGATGTCTCTATTCCACGTCCTTGAAGAGTGTAACCACCCACTAAATTTAATGTCGGCTTGTTTCGCTCCAGGATAAGATCGCTTGAAGCTTTCGCTAGTGCTGCCTGAGCACGACTTGCTTTCACATCCAGTCTATCGCCTGGTCTTTGATCAGGGATCTTTAATGTTTCAAGATAATTATAATTAAGTGAATCAAGACCTGGCACCGGCGCGTCCGCATTCGTGTTTAGGTACTTATTAAAAGTTCTTGAAAGACGAAGTCTCTCGTTCACCGCTTGCTGCAGTTGAAGTTTATAAGCTTCAACTAAGGCATTTGCTTGTAGAACGTCAGCACTTTCTCCCAAGTTTTTTTGCTTTTGTTTTTGTACATAACTAAGAATACTATTTCCTGCCGAGAGTGCCTGCTCTTGAATCTTTACTCTCTCTTGAGCTGCGGCCAGTTGCCAGTAAGCAACTTCCGCTTCAATTAATAAATTCTGTGAAAGCGCAAGATTTGCGTATTCATCAGCTTTGTTTTGTTGTCTGGTTAATTCTTCCTGGGCCTTAATCCCGCTTCCAAAACCATTGGCCCATAAAGGCATAGTTAATTCAACACTTGGAGAAGCGTCCCAATACTTATCTGGATTAAAAGTTGATCCTTCATAAGCATTTTTTGTTACAGCATAAGAGAATTTAGTCTCAAGACCAAAACTAAACTGCTGTGAAATTCCTGCGCGGTACACGTCGTTGTCGTATCTGTCATACATCGACATCGGAGGTGTTCCTAAAGAAGTGTCGAAACTTTTTCTCGCTTCCAAGAAGAAGTTTGGTGAAGTTAAAAGATCAGCTTCTCGAGACACAAGTCTCGATCCCAAGGCCTTTTCCTCGGATTGTTTGTAACGTAAGCTTTGACCTTCGACTTGGGCAAGGTATTCAGAGAGACTGAGCGCGAAAGCACTAGAACTCATCGCAACCGTCCCAACAATGGCGATTGTTTTAAGCATGTGTGTGTCCTTTTTGTGATGTAATCAAACGATTACTTTGTTTACTGCCCAAGTATGCTTGAAAACCTTGATGTAATCAAGTGATTACTTTTTGGTAACAACCATAATTTTTATCTATCCTTTAAAAAAATAAGGTGTTAGGCTCAATTTATATGGCATCAAAATCGACAAAACCTAAAAACAAAGATCGTTTAGCGACAGAAGAGCGCCTGCTTTCTGCGGCTGAACAGATCATTGCCAAGCACGGTTTTAAGGGGGCCACAACCCGCATGATTGCCAAAAAAGCAGATGTGAATGTGGCGCTGATCACTCGCTATTTCGGTGGGAAATATGAGCTGTTAGTGAGAATGGTCGAGAGAAAAGCGACAGAAAAACGCTACACTCACCTGGCCTATCCAGTACAAGAATCCATCACTGATGAGTGTTTGCTTTTTGTCCGCCACCGTATCAATCACTTCACAGAAGATTTGGTTATTTTCCGAGTGATCCTTCTACAGTTTTTAACAGACTCAAAATTTTTAAAACGCTTTCAGGAAAACCTGGAGATCTTCGAACGCCATCCTGAATTTGAAGAAAGAGTCCTAACTTTGATCAACAATAAAAAGATGATCAATACTATCCAGCCTCAGCAAATCCTGGACACACTTGAGGATTACATCTTTGGTGTCGTTGTCGGACGCATCCTGATTCACATGGGTGATGATACAATGTGGGAAGACATCGAACATTTCGTGCGCAGCTACTGCTCTTCTTTTGAACTTAAAAAGTAAACTTAAAGACAACATCAATTTTTCATTGGACGTTCACTAAACAATAGATTTTGACCTCTCATCAGGTCATAATGATTCGCAATGAAAAAGCTTTTAATCTTAAGCTCTCTATTTATCTCCCTTAGCGTATACGCTGAAATCGATTTAAAAAAAGCGTCATTGCCTAATGAACGAGTCATCAAGGTCACTGGCCATCCTGATTATCCACCAGTCATCTGGGCCAAGCGTGGTGAGAAAAAACTCAAAGGCATTTCTGTTGAATTGATCGAAAAAATTTTCAAAGAGATCAATGTAAAAGTTGAATTCATCAATGTTGAGACATGGGGACGTGCACAGGAAGAAGTGAAGGCCGGACGTATCGATATGCTTTTACCTCCTTATAAAACAGAAGACCGCCTCGCTTTATACAACTACTCTGCCGAAGCTTTTATGCAGGATGAAACTGTAGTTTTTGTAAAAAAAGGCAAAGAGTTTAAGTTTGAAACTTTTGAAGACCTGCTGAAGTACCCAGGCGTCGCGATCATCAATGATAGTTTTGGAACGAAGTTTGATGAATTTGATAAAACCAACCGCAATATCACCAGACTGCCTACAACTGAACAATGCTTTCGCTTTGTCGACAAGGACCGCGCTCGTTACCTTATTGCCGGCACTAATTCAGGGCTCTCTACGATGACGAAAATGGGCTGGGAAGGTAAATTTGTCATTCTTCCCAAGAGTATCATTGTCACTGGCCTATACGCTCCGATTTCACTTAAATCTCCCTGGAATAGGCCAGAGATCAACGCTTTTCTGAAAAAGAAATTCGCCGAGATTAGGCCGGCAGAGGTAAAAGAGTTGGAAAAAAAATACCTGGCCATCTTTAAGGCCGAAAACGCAAATGTTAAACAAACGCGCTAAGACCTGTAATCGCTCTGCCCACCACCAATGAATTAATTTGTTTTGTCCCTTCGTAGGAATAAAGCGCTTCAGCATCTCCTAAAAAACGCGCGACCTTATTAGAGATTAAAATCCCATTGGCCCCCATAAGTTCACGGGACATACTAGTAATCGTTCGGCATCCGACAGTGCAAAAAACTTTGGCCAGCGAAGCTTGTTCATCCGACATACTACCCTGATCCTGCAATGAACTAAGTCTTGCCACCATACATTGCATTGCTGTTAGCTGGGAGAGCATTTGTGACAGAAGGTCCTGGGTCATCTGAAAGCCGGCAATCGGCCGGTCAAATTGACGCCTCTTCATGGTGTAATCAAGTGTATGCTCATAGGCCCCACGAGCACAGCCAACGGCTTGCCAGGCAACACCTGCTCGGGTCATCTTGAGCACTCGTGCTGTGTCTTTAAAACTATTGGCCCTCTGAAGCCTGCGCTCTTCGCTCACTTTGACGTTCTTCATTCTGATGATCGCATTTTGTACGATCCTTAGAGACATTTTATCTTCAATCTTTTCTGTTTCTAATCCATTGGTGTTGCGATCGACGATAAAACCTTTTACTTGATGATCGTCTTCATCTTTGGCCCAGATGATAATAATATCAGCAAACGTAGCATTCCCAATCCACTTCTTTTCACCATTAATCGTCCAGGTGTCTCCTTCGCGTTTACACGTTGTCGTCAGCCCCATAGAAGCAGCTGATCCGACCTCCGGCTCAGTTAAACCAAAGGCCCCGATTTTTTCCATGGCAATCATCGGTGGAATAAACTCTTCAATCTGCTCCGGTGAACCGCAGTGATAAACTGAATTCATCGCCAGTCCCGCATGCACTCCAAAAAAAGTACATATCGAGACATCAATGCGCGCAATTTCCTCACCAACCATTCCTTCCAACAGATTGCTGCGCTCCTGGCCTCCAAGATTTTTATTATATGTGAGCCCCATGATATTGAGTCTCTTCATTTTTTCGATAATCTGAAAAGGAAACTCCCCTTTCATCCAATACTCAGTGGCGATCGGTTCAATCTCTTCGATCATGAATCTTCGCACACTATCAAGCACTAGCTTTTCGTCGGCATTGAGGTATTCTCGAGTGTCGTAAAAATCCCCATTGATAGGGGGAAATTTGGGCGTTCGGCGTTTTTTGATTTTGCGTGCCTGATCAAGCCACATCAACACTTCATCATCGTCTAAGTCACTTAAAAAAGATAACATCGCCGGTATACTTTTGATAAGATTTAGGTCTTTTTTACTCTTATCCTCAACTTTATCAAAAGCATCTTTCATTTTTCCACTAACTTCGCTCCAAAAACTTTCCATAAATTCCTCCCGGTCTTTATGGTAGGTGCAATGCTAATGCCCAAGTAAAAAGCTAACAAACTTGTCTCACTTTCTGCCTGAATTTACCTGGATTTTGCTTGGTCTTCGAGGTGAAAAAGCGCGTGAAGTAATTGGGGTCATCAAAACCTAATTCAATCGCAATCTCACTCACCGATAAATCGGAATAAGCTAAAAGCCTTTTACTCTCTAAAATGCAGCGCTCTTGAATCAGGTCTCGTACACTCTTTCCAATTATACGATTCACTTTCGCCGTGAGCGCCTTGGGTGTTATCCCCAGTGTTTTTGCATAGAATTCGACACCGTGATGTTTTTTATAAAATTTCTCCACGAGATTGGTGAAGTCCTCACGAAATTTTGAAACCCTGGAAATTTTTTTAGGCTGATCCTGAATGATACGCGAAAACAAGAGCAGCAAAGTTGCAAGATGAAGTCTTAGAAGAATCTCAAAATCTTTTTTCTCTTCTTCGTACTCTGTCAGCATTTTCTGTGCGTGAGTGAAAATCTCTTCACGGGTTGTCCCAGCGACTTCAAAGTAATTCACTGAAGGCATAAGTGCATCGGAGAAAATATTGTAGGCCTCATCACCTGAGAACATCGAAAGCCCTTCAAACTCGATAACGACCCCACAAGTGTCTTTACTCATGGCCCATGAATGAACTTGCGCCGGAAGCATAAAAAAGATTGAACCTTTTTTCACATCATGACGCTCGAAATCAATCTCGTGCCACCCCGATCCTTTCGTAATGACCACCAGGTGAAAAAAATTGTGCTTGTGTGGAAAAGGCACTGCTGGAATCAATCGGTTTTCCAGGCGAGTGACTCTCACCTGTTTGGTTAAACCCGAGACGACTCCAAAGGAGTCCATTGGATGAAGGGTGTCCAGATGATGGTGGTGATCGTGCTTCTTTTTCATAGTTGTCTCCCAGGAGATAGTACCACAAATGGGGCGTTTTGTGCTATTTTTTAAACCTTGAGTCCATAGAGCCTGACTCCCCCTTTTGGTATAATAAAAACACCCAGAGGAGGGTTCAATGAAACGACTATTTATGTGCTTACTCATGCTCGGGTCAGTCTCATCTTTTGCCAAAGATTTTGAATTGATCAAAGAGCACTCTAAAATTGCTTTTGATGTCGACTACATGTTGATGACGAAAGTTGAAGGCCAGTTTAAAGACTACCAGGGCTACTTCACACTCAACAGTGCTGAAAATGACTTATCTAATATCAGAATCACGGTGAATGCTGAAAGTGTCGACACCAATGACGGGAAAAGAGACTTTCACTTAAGAGGTCACGAGTTCTTCTTTACGGCGAATTATCCAGAAATCACTTTTGAGAGTCCGGGACCGATTAAGCTTGAGACAGGTAAAAAGCTAGTGATTGGCGGTTATTTAACAATGAGAGGGATCAAGCGTCCTTTGATTCTTGAAGGTGTCTATAAAGGGAAATTAAAAGACCCATGGGGAAAGGACAACTACTTCTTCACTCTTTCAGGTGAAGTGGATAGAAAAACTTATGGCATCGTCTGGAACAAATCGATGGACAATGGCGGAGTATTGATCGGTGACTCTGTTCGCATTGCCATCACTGTCCAGGCGCAAGTGCTCGGAGAGAAGACTCCTTTTTCAACTCACATGGTTCCAACAACAAAAGGGATTGTGGAGAGAGATCTCCTGCAAAAAGGAAAGATCAAAAAGCTTTCGACATCAACTGACCCGAAAGATCATACTAAAAAAGAAGCTAAAAAATAGTTTCTCTCACTTGAAAAACGGCCGCCTTTCTTATGGCGGCCATGAGTTTAGAAAAATCCTTCCCTGTTACTGTCTCAATTAAAGGAAATTGAAGTTCAATGCTAAGCTCTGAGTTCCCAGTAAAAAAGATGAAAGGTACTTGATGCTTATTTTCTCTTAAGTACAAAAGAAGTTTATCCCCTTTCTCCTCTGGCATGTCATAATCACATAGAACCAGATCAAAACATTGGTCTTTTAATCTTTTTATTCCTTCAGAAGCTGAAGAGGCCATCTGAACTTCCAGAATAAAAAACTCATGCAAAAAATCTTTTAGATTCTCCCTTACTAACCAACTGTCATCAACAACTAAAATTTTCTTCATTTTAATCCGAAATTTTTCTGACAACAATTTCATATTGGCCCGGACCTATATCTGCACGGTAAATCAATGTAGGTAAAGCGGGCTTCGAGGTCTTGCCAAAGGCCAGATAATCAATGGTTGTATTGAAATAATTAGCGACTCTTTCTAGTTGTTCTAAGTTAGGACTACGCCCTTTAAGCCATGTATTGAGAGTGGACTTGGGAACTTGAGTCTCGCGAGCAAGCTCTGCAATAGATAAATTATTTTCTTCCAGAAGTTGTTTTAAATTCTTTATAAGCATAATAAACCCCAGGCAAATATAGTTTATTATCGCATAAAAAAAATGCCTTTTAGCATATGGACACAATCTCGTTCGTTATAGAAATTTTGAACACGAATATGTTCAAAAATGAATACAAATGTGCCCAAAAAAAATGATTTTTAAGAATTAGATGTCAGAAATAACGGAATAATTAACTCCGAAGGAATCGGAGTTGAACTTTTCCAAAGATTTTTAAGCGGAATGTTTTTAGCGACACTTAAAATTTTTCTCAAAGTGCTCATATCGAGTTTTCCCTGGATAAGGTCTGCTGCCGTAACAGTACCGTCGCTTTCCAGAGTGATTTTAATTTTAATCAGCTGATCTTCCTTAATGACTAAAGTAGCCCCTAGTCTGGTTTCAAAGTGTCTTTTGATTTGAGAGAAAAGCACTCCACCATCAAAGTCCCCTGCACCAGTTCCAAATCCCAACCCACTTGCGCCAGGGCCCGTTGCTGCTCCATTGCCCCCTGTTCCTGCTGATGAATGAGCTGAAGCGACTGCTGATACTGAATCAGTCGTTATTGCTTTTTCTGTTGGAGTTACTGTTTTGGTAAAAGATGAAGTTGCTAAAGCTTCTTTCACAGGGCTTTTTGCAGCAGCAGGCGCGCCTGAGGCACGTCTGCTGAAATTGATTCCATCTAAAGAGATTGTTTTCCCATTACCGCGTCCACCAGTAAGCTCCAGCGTTTGCACTGAACCTCTATACAAAGCGGCCGACGCCACTAAAACCACTAGTCCATGAACAGCGATTGAAGCGGTGAAAGCGCGAATGTCTGTAGCGGCGAAAACTTTCATATTCATTACCAGTTGTAAGTTAGTCTTACACCCAACTCTCTCGGAGTGCTTACCTGGTGGTATGTCCCAGGAAAGGCCGTCGATGTTGGAGTCCCATCATAAATTAAATAGTCCTTATCGAACAGATTTTTTGTATAAACTTCAATCCCGTAAGATGAGAAAACATATTCAGCGTTCAGGTCAATGTAATACTGGTTTGGTGCTCTTTTTGTATTTTCAGCATTGGCCCAGCTTTGTCCTAACAAACGTCCTATCACACCAACACTCAGGTTGTCAGTGACTTCTGACTTCCATGAAATAAGTCCGGTGTATTTTGGAGCATTCGGGAACTCTTTACCTGCATAATTCGTACTGCCTGATTTGAAGTTTAAAAACTTCGTTGCCACGTAACCTACGCTCGCTCCTAAATGGTGACGAGAAAGGATCTTTACGCCCCCCTGAACCTCGGCCCCGTATAGCTCTGATGAAGAGGCATTTTTGATAGAAGAGTCATAGGGGTCATTTTGAACGACACGAACTTGAACCTGTTGCTTTTTCCAGTTCGTGTAAAAGATATTTGTTGAAATGTTAAAAGTCTTATCATTGTATTTTTGCGACAGCTCGTAGTTGTGAGTGAGTTCAGGGTCGTAGTTGCTGGCCGTCCCGCGCCTGCGGTTAACACTCACTCCCCCGTTTCTGTAAGCTTGAGAGTATGAAAGACCAAAATCGTTATTGGCATTCAAATGATAGACATAACCAAGTTTTGGCAACGCCATTAGCTTCTTATTTTCATCTCCATGGTCTCCGATAATTCCTGCGACATAGTTGTCGATTGTCGTATTGGACCCACCGTAGTTTCCATTTCTTACTCCGTATAAGAATGTTTTGTATTCATTAACTACATACTCTAAACGAAGCCCAAGATTTAGCGAGTGCTCCTCTGTAAAGTCATAAGTGAAAGAGTCAAACAAACTGTAAACTGTCTTTAAGTTCTTCTGCGCCTGGATAGCATCAATTAATGCGTAATTTGTACCTCCAAGTGGGAACATTACATTGAAGTGATGGTAGTCATTTAATTTGTAATTATGCAGGTTAAACCCAAGTGTATTGCTAATCTTTCCTGACTTATATTGCAGTAGATTTTCAAGAGTCATCATTTGGTCTTTGTAATCTTCTGTTCTGAGTCCTGCGAGGTTGTTTTTAGTCCCGTCGGCATCCGAAGAGACTTCTTGTTTCGACTTGGAAAAGGCCACGATGAGTGTATTTGAGAAATCCTCATTCACTTTTTTGTAATAACGAATAGAGCCTTGGGCATTATGGGCCTTATTTTTATAGTCAATGTCCTCCAAAACTTCGTGTTTGAATGGATCTGTGCCTTGAACGTAGGTTCCACCTGTTGAATTTCTAAACATCTTCAAATCAAAGATCAACTTGTCGTTGTCGCTGATTTGATACAGAAAGCTTGCTCTGGCCGCATCTTTGTTTTTTCTTCCCCATTTATCATTTTTAGTCGTCACATTTTTAATGTATCCGTCAGACGCATCTTTGTTATAAGTGATTCTCGAAGTTAAAATGCCTGGGATGATTTCATTGTTAGTCATCACTGCTACTTCTTTTCTATCAAAACTTCCATAACCTAAACGCAGCTTTCCTTCTCTGAAAAAGGAAGGCTCTTTATGGTTAACCAGGATCGTTCCGGCCAGAGAGTTGATCCCTTGAGTTGTGGCCTGTCCACCTCTGTGGATTTCTATTCCATCCAAGTCCCAAAGATCAAAGACACCTGCGCGGATGGCCAGGTCTGACTGGAAAACATCGTCGATGATCGTAGAAGCTAAGTTATCTTTTTGAACTCCTGTTACTCCTGTGTTGTTAATTCCACGGATGCTGTAAGACTCACCATTTTTATTAATCTGAACATTTGAGACACCATTGAGTGAGTTGATTGAGTTATCAATAGTTCCGGCCTTAAAGTCGTCATTTTTAATAACCGAAATACTAGAAGTTGTTTCGTTGTACTTTTTTTGTTCTTTCGTTCCACGGATCACAATCGAATCCAGCTCCATTGACGTCTGGGCATAAAGAGAAGTTGAAAGAAGAGAGAGCGCGAGAATTGATTTCATAAGGTCCTTTTCAAATTATCTATAGTTCATAAAATTTCTCACCTGATTGTTAATCTGGTAAAAATTTTCATTTAAAATTGTATTTGTCACGACTGCCGATCTCCAGGCCATTAGACTGGTCTGTGGCTCAGAAATCCCGTGCATGTGACGGCTGAAATTTAGAGCAAAAATTTTATTTTCTTTTGGTCCTTCCCATTTAACAGTGAAATCTTTGTTTAATTGAAAACGTCCGTTTTCATCAAACATGATTTTAGTTCTCATCGGCTCAATCATTTTTGGAACCGATACATCAAAACCAGTACACAGGATCACGATGTCGGCCTGGAACTCATCCATCCCATTGGTGAAATGGTTTTCCATAACCATGCGGTAGCGGCCATTCATGTTTTCGACTTTTGAAAGACGTCTGCTCGGACAAATTTCGAAATCCAGGTTATCGCCTTGGACGAAACGACGCTGGTAAAGCTCCTGGTATAACCCTTCCAGGTAATGAGGAGTGTTTCCATCGCTGGCATATTTTTGTGCCTTCACGATTCCTTCTTTTGTATTGAGAGAAACATCGAAGAAGTTTTCGACGTAGGCCGGTGAAAAATACTCGTTTGTAAATGGCGATTCATCTAAAGGAAGAAGCCCCATTCTCCCTGTCACAAGTTTAATACTTTTTGGGCGGGACCATTTATTATTTAGTGCATTTCTAAAGATCTCAACACCCGTCTGCCCTCCACCGATCACTAAAACATCCTTTCCTTCAAGGTTTAAGTTTTTAAGCTCTGGTGATTTAGCGTGGAAGAAGGTTTTTGATAGATGCTCAATCGTGCATTCAGGAACTCTTGGAGTCAGCCCTGTCCCAATGCAGATATTTTTGGCCTTATACGTTACGTTTTTTGCTTGCAGGACAAAACTCTTTCCATCGTAGTCTACGGCCGTAATGGGAGAATCAAACTGCAGTCTCTTTTCCAGTTTTGTCGAAGTCCATTGGCAGTATTGTTCAAATTCTTTTCTGGTTACATTGCTTCTTCCCGTATTCATAAACACATGAAACAGCCCATTTTCTACCAGGTAATTGAGAAATGAATAACGGCTTGTCGGGTCTACAGGAGTCACCAGGTCTTTTAAGTAAGATGTTTGCATATCAGAGTCTGAAAAAAGGATTTCTGAATGCCAGTCAAATGAAGATTTCTGATCAAAGAATTTATAATCTAGTGCTGTTTTATCTAAAATAGCGGCAAGACTTAAATTGAACGGTCCGATTCCTACACCGGCCAGGTCTAATTGCTTATCCATTGATTTCCTCTTTGTGTTTTAAACCCAGGTAAAGTGGATTTAGTAAATCAACTCCCACCATTGGTTTAGGTCTTTCACTTGAGTCCCCGTAACCGATCTTAAAGCGCACTTTGTTCACCAGGACTCGGTGAATCTTTTCATTTAAAAAACTCAACTCTTTTGGAACCGAGTATTCGTTAATATAATTTTCTATAACCTCTGCCAGAATCTGGTAGAAGTTAATTTCTAAAAAACCGTCGCTTTCTTCCATTACTTCAGACACAAAACGCAGCACTGTCACCAAATGCCCTGTTAAAAGGTCGTGGATCAGGTACTCTTTTGGCATTTTATCCAGCTTGGCCGCCAGGTCTTTAAAATCAGCGCGAGTGTTTAGGATTGAGTCGTTTGAAAGTCTTAAGTCGCCCTGGAAGTCTTTTAGGATGATCCCAATCGGAGCGTAGTTACTCATTTTTAGAATAATATTCTGCCCATGTGACACCAGACCCAGTCCGTATTTCACTTGCAGGTGATAAAGAGGAATAATGACAAACTTAAAATACTCTCTCAGCCACTGTTCTTTAGTTAGTTTTGATTTTGCGATATAAGCGCCAATCAACGACTTTTTTTCTAAGTCCTGAAAGAAAAGACTTCCAGTTAAAATCCCTTGCTCGTTTTCGGCCAGCTTAGATGATGTACTCTCTCTCCAGATCGCTCCAAGGTATTCTTTATAACGGTATGGTGAGTTTTTTACCTGAGCGTAGGCTTTATGTTCAAAACTTGCCCCACCTTTTTCAACCAGCACATCAGTGTTCAGTGATTTTAAAAGTTGATCTTCCTGACACAGGCTTAAGATCGAGCGTGAGAGTCTTGCTCCGATCGAAATATAACGAGCAGGAATGCCCCTGATTGCTGAAGTGTTTAAAATCGTCAGCGGAAGCTTGACATCCACTTTCTCAGGACGAGAGATATTTGAAAGTGTCCTGATTGAAATTTGTGGCAGGTACTCATCTCCAAAAAAACCGAGTTCAA